>JAEDJA010000008.1 GCA_016296575.1 Treponema sp. | reverse complement strand
TTTAAGCTAAATCCACGTTTTTGCAAAAAAATCAGGAGACACAACATATTGTCTATCGGCTTTGTTCTTAACGGTTCTTCGATTGTAGGCGGGTAAGAACAATCAAAAACTTCGCAGAAAACTGCTAAGTATATAAACACTAATTTTTAGTGAAAAACGCCGGGCTTTGCCGGCGTTTTTTTTTACTTGAGGCTGTCCAATAAGTTTGCATTACGGTGGTTGAGTTTACGGTCCCTGAGCTATGTCGAAGGGTCGAAACCACCACATTTAGTGTTGCGCTCATTACTTATTGGGACAGTCTCTTTTTTGTTTTACTTGCCTTGGTGAAGTGTTTGACATAATTATATTTTCTAATATCATATAGACAGAGTAGTAAGACATATGATTTTTAGAAAAGCTAATCAATTAGATGCAGAACGCTGTCTTGAAATTTATGATTCGGTGAGTAACTGGGAAGCAATAAATGGAAAACAGAGCTGCTGGGAACGAGGATATTATCCAACTATAGAAACCGTTCAGTCAGCTTTAGATTGTGATGATTTATATGTTTTGGAAGATGACATTGACGGCGAATCCGTAATTGTTGCATGCGGAAGAATAAATCATGATCAGCCTTATTACTACAAGTGCTTTTCATGGCAGGTTGAGGTGTCAGATAAGGAAGTTCTTGTTTTACACACATTTGCTGTTGATCCAAAATTTCAGCGCCTTGGTTACGGAAAGACATTTATGTCTTATTACGAGAAAATGGCATTTGAAAAAGGATGTAAAGTCCTTCGCCTTGATACAATCATTTTGAACCAAAAATCCCAGGCCATGTATAAAAAATTAGGTTTTCAAACACTAAACCAGTGGGAAGGTGATCCAAACGGAGTAGGCTGGACTTTAGTTTTTCTTGGATTGGAAAAGCTTTTGTAGAAAAATTATGCCTGTTCTTTAGCCTGCATAACTGCTTTTGCCAGCTGGTCGGCACAGCTTGTTTTTTTGAAGCCGCAGATATTTCCAGCCAGTTTTGCGTTGATTTCATCTGCTGTCATGCCTTCTACAAGACGGCCTATGGCTTTAAGGTTTCCGTTACAACCGCCTGTAAATTGTACATTTGAAATAATTCCACCATCAATATCAAATTCAATGCCAGTAGAGCAGGTGCCCTGGGTTTTATATTCGTAATGCATATTATATCTCCCAAAAAAAAGAACTGCCCCAAACAAATGAAGCAGTCCTATTGTAGCTTAAGTTCAGAATAATTTCTATAAACTTAGATTACTGTACCATCCTGGATAATGGCGCCTTTGCGAATAACAATGATTCCATCAGATACATAGAATGTACCGTAATCACCGTCTTCGTATTTTTTGCCACTAACGTTGATTTTACAGTTTTCACCAATTCGTGCATTTTTATCAATGATTGTTTTTGCAATCTTACAGTTTTTACCAATACCGATTGCTGGAACACCTGCTTTAGTCTTCATGTCATAGAAGTCGGCACCCATCATGATTACACCATCAAGATTACAACCGTCATTAATGATAGATCTTACACCAATTACAGAACGGTTCAGTTTACAGTTTGTAATGATACATCCTTCTGAAGTAAGACATGAGTCAATCTCTGCCTTGTTGATTTTTGAAGCAGGAAGATTTCTCATGTGTGTGTAAATTGGACATTCTCCATCATAAAGATTGAAACGTGGTTTAGGATCTGTAAGTTCAATGTTTGCATCGTAGAAACTGCGGATTGTTCCAATATCTTCCCAATAGTCATCGAAGATGTAAGAGTTGATCTTCTTTTTTCCGATTGCCATTGGAAGAATTTCTTTACCGAAGTCTGTGTATTCATTGTTCAATACTTCTTCCATTGTTTCAGCATTGAAAATATAAATACCCATTGAAGCAAGGTATTCTTTTTCTTTTGGAAGTGAACCACGTGCTTCTTCAGGGATTTTCCATGAGTCAATGTTCAGATCTTTGTTTGGTTTTTCCATGAATTCTTTAACTCTGTTGTTTGAGTCAATTTTCATGATACCAAATCCTGAAGCATCACGGCGATTTACAGCAGTTGTGGCGATTGTTACATCAGCACCAGAAGCAATATGTGCATCCATAAATGCTTTAAGGTTCATTTTGTAAAGCTGGTCACCAGAAAGAATGATGTAATGAGTTGGATTCTGTGTCTTGAAATGAATGAAGTTTTTGCGAACGGCATCAGCAGTTCCTTCATACCAACCTGAATGTTCAAGAGTCTGTTCTGCAGCAAGAATTTCTACGAATCCGCCTGAGAAACGGTCGAAATTGTAGGAATTAGTAATGTGCATATGAAGTGAAGCTGAATTGAACTGTGTAAGAAGATAAATCTTCTTGTATCCAGAGTTGATACAGTTTGACAGCGGAATATCTACAATTCGGTATTTACCTCCGAATGATACAGCTGGTTTTGATCGTTCTTTGGTAAGTGGATAAAGACGTGTTCCTTTTCCACCTCCAAGAATAATTGACAGTACGCGTGGTTCTTCCATGTTTGGCTCCATTTATTATTGAATTTATGTTGTAACTAACAATTTTTATTCATTATAAATCCAAAAACTCTATAAAGCAAATCAAAAAAAGTGAGTATATAGAAACTTTAACTTAAATCAGATATAATCTGAGTATGAATTTTACCGAACTTAACTTAGATGCATCCCTTCTTGAAGGGGTCAATGACGCCGGTTATGTGACTTGTACAGAAGTGCAGGAAAAGGTGTATAACGCTGCCAAAGACGGAGCGGATTTGTACGTACAGAGTCAGACCGGAACAGGAAAAACAGCTGCATATTTAGTAAGTGTTATCCAGCAGCTTATCTCAAAACCAGAAAATGCAGAAAAAAAAGTGCTGGTACTGGTTCCAACACGTGAACTTGCTGTTCAGGTAGAACAGGAAGCAAAGACTCTTCTTTCACACACACAGAAAAAAGTATTCAGTTTTTATGGTGGTGTAGGTTACGAACGACAGATTGGAGCCGTAAAAAAAGGTGTTGATGTCATTGTTGGTACACCAGGACGCATCATTGACCTTTGTGAAGGAAATAATCTTTCCCTTAAAGCATGTAATTTTACTGTTATTGATGAAGCAGACCGCATGTTTGATATGGGATTCTATCCTGATCTTAGAAAAATCCTTAAACAGCTTCCAGAAGCAGAAGAACGCCAGACTATGCTTTTTTCTGCAACACTTAATTCCTATGTAAAAAATCTTGCCTGGGAATATACTCGTGATCCAGTTGAAATCGAAATTGAACCTGAAAATGTTACTGTAACAGAAATTGAACAGCAGCTTCTTCATGTTTCAAGCGATGAAAAAACTAAACTTCTTGTTGGAATCCTAAAAAACGAAAATCCTAAAAATGTAATGATTTTCTGTAATACAAAACGTTCCTGTGAAGTAATTGCAAAACGCCTCCAGATGAATGATCTTAAAAGTGATTTCATTATCGGTGATCTTCCACAGGCAAAACGTCTTAAGGTTCTTAATTCCTTCAAAGCTGGCGAAATCTCCATTCTGGTTGCTACAGATGTTGCAGCCCGTGGAATTGATGTTGAAGCTCTTGAAATGGTAATTAACTACGATCTTCCAAATGAAGCTGAAAATTACGTTCACCGCATTGGTCGTACAGCCCGCAACGGAAAATCTGGAAAAGCCTATACATTCTGTTCAGAACAGGACGTTTATAATCTTCCTGCCATTGAACGTTATATTGAAATGTCTATTCCAGCAGAAGTTGCCTATCCTGAAATGATGGCCGAAGACAAAAGCGAAGGTATCTATATCAAAACCGGTAATTATTATGAGGAAGACGATCGTAAAGACCGACGAGACAGAAATGGACGTGGTCGTGACAATCGACAGGATAAAAGAAATCAAGGTGACCATAGAAAAGACAGCCGTGGTCCACGCCGTGATGGAGATCGAAAACCTTACAATAAGGATAAACCATATAATAAATATGGAAAGAAGTACAACAAGCTTTCCGACAAAGATATGGGCGATATGCAGAATATGTCCTTTGAAGACCGCATGAAAGTTTATAAAGACAGATATGGAAATGGTGCTTCAAAAGGTAATTCACAGACCAAATCATATAATAAAGACGGACATAAGCCATACAACAAGAACGGTAAAAACAATAATTACCGCAACAACAATAAAAACTATAAAGGTTCACAGAAAAACTATAGTAAAGAATCACAGAAACCTGTTGAAAAGAAGGGATTCCTTGCTAAACTTAAAAGCCTTTTTGGAAAGAAATAGGAGAGTCTCATGATTAGTGTTAGTGATGTTAGTCTTCGATTCAGTGAGAAGCCTCTTTTTAAGGATGTAAACCTTAAGTTCACAAGCGGAAACTGTTATGGAATTATTGGTGCTAATGGTGCTGGTAAATCAACCTTCCTTAAAGTACTTTCTGGAGAATTGGAACACGATACTGGAACAATTACAATGAGTCCTGGAGAACGAATGTCTGTTCTTAAACAGGATCACTTTGCTTACGATGAATATTCTGTTATGGAAACTGTTCTTATGGGATATCCAAAGCTTTATGAATGTTCCAAAGCTCGTGATGAAATCTATTCCAAAGCAGATTTTACAGAAGAAGATGGAATTAAATCTGCAGAACTGGAAGCAGAATATGGTGAACTTGGTGGTTACGAAAGTGAAAACCAGATTCAGCAGATGCTTTCAGGACTTGGTCTTGAAGAAGAATACCATGACAAGATGATGAGTGAACTTGATGAAAGCCAGAAAGTTCGTGTTCTTCTTGCCCAGGCTATTTACGGAAATCCAGATGTTCTTCTTCTTGACGAACCTACCAATGGTCTTGATATTGAATCAATTACCTGGCTTGAAAACTTCCTTATGGATTTTGAAAATACAGTTATTGTTGTTTCCCACGACCGTCACTTCCTTAATACTGTTTGTACTTTTATCTGTGATATTGATTATGGAAAAATCACACAATTTACAGGAAACTACGATTTCTGGTATCAGATGAGCCAGATTATGCAGCGACAGGCCCGAGACCAGCAGAAAAAAACTGAAGATAAGATGAAAGATCTTCGTGAATTCATCCTTCGATTCTCTTCAAATGCCTCTAAAGCAAAACAGGCCACCAGCCGCAAAAAGATTTACGATAAACTTGCAGACGGACTTGAAGATATTCCTGTTACAACACGTAAATTCCCATATGTAAACTTTAAAGCTGATCGTGAAATCGGTAACAATGTTCTTACTACAAATAAGCTTTGCTATTCTGAAGATGGTGTTCAGCTTTTGAAAAATTTTTCATTGACTGTAAACCGTACAGATAAAATTGCATTTGTAGGAATTGAACATAATGCTATTACAGGACTTTTTGACATTATCAACGGTGTTAGAAAAGCTGATGACGGTGAATACTTCTGGGGACAGACAACAACTCATGCTTATCTTCCACGTGATACAAATTCTTATTTCCAGAATGATTACAATATTACTGAATGGCTCAAACAGTACTCAAAAGATCAGGATGATGCATTTGTCCGAGGATTTTTGGGACGAATGCTTTTCTCCGGTGATGAATCTCTGAAAAAAGTAAAGGTTTTGTCGGGTGGTGAAAAAGTTCGTTGTATGCTTTCAAAACTCATGCTTTCCGGTTCAAACGTTCTTATTATGGATGATCCAACAAACCATCTTGATCTGGAAGCAATTCAGTCTTTGAATGAAGGACTTATTCAGTTCCCAGGCGTTGTAATGTTTACAAGTCATGACCACGAATTCATTCAGTCTATTGCAAACCGTATCGTTGAAATTACACCAAACGGAGTTATTGACCGTATGATGCCTTTTGATGATTACATTAAGGATGAGCAGGTTACTGAGCTTCGCAAACAGCTTTACGAAGGAACAGGTAAAAAAATCAAGTATCGTATATAAACGGGGAGTGTTTTTATGAAAATTGTTGATGGAAAAGAACTTCGTATTGCAATTTCCGGTAAATCTGGATGCGGAAATACTACTGTAAGTACAATGCTTGCCGAAAAGCTTGGCGTAAATATGATCAATTATACTTTTCGTCAGATGGCGGCAGAACGTGGTATAACACTTGCACAGGTTATTGAAAACGCTAAAACAGATGATTCCTATGACCGCTATGTTGATACACATCAGGTTGAACTGGCACGTAAAGAATCCTGTGTTCTTGGAAGTCGTCTTGCCATCTGGATGCTCAAAGAAGCTGATATTAAAGTTTATCTTTATGCCAGTGATGAAACTCGTGCAGGCCGTGTCTTCAATCGTGAAGGAGGGGACCTGGAAGAAATCAAGAGATTTACTGCCATGAGGGACTCTGAAGATTCAAGAAGATACAAGGAGCTTTACAATATCGACAACTCAAACTATCAGTTTGCTGACTTGATTATTGATACAGGTGATAAAACACCCGAAATGATAGTTAATTTAATCATTGACTATGCAGTTTCCAAGAATTTTTTGGAAAACTAACTTTTTTTTCAATTTTTTTTTGATAAAAATAGTTATAACGTAAAATTATTACTAACTTACTTGTTAAAAACCTTTCTTTTCAAACGAAATGAAAGGTTTTTGCTTTTTTTAGAAACAAAAAAACTATTTCAAAATAAGGAAAATCCCCTAATAATAAAACTATGAAAACCGCATAAGCGGTAATAAGGAATTAAATAAAGGAGCTAAAAATGAAAAAACTTTTAGTACTTGCAACAGCAATCGCACTTGCAGTTATGCCAGCATTCGCAGCACGAATTAAAGTTGGTGTAATCAACAACGATCCTAACGAATCAGGATATCGTACAGCTAACGTAAAAGACTTTGAAAAAGTATTTACAAAGAAAAATGGCTACGATTTGAAAAAATTCTACAGCTTGAATAACGATGAACAGCTTCAGGCTGCACGTAAATTCATCCAGGATGAAGTAGACTACCTCCTCATCTCTGCTGCTGACATGGCTGGTTGGGAACCTGTTCTTAAAGATGCAAAGGACAACGGAATTGAAGTAATTCTTTTCGACCGCTTGCTCGAAGCTGATCCAAGCCTTTACAAAGCTGCTATCGTATCTAATATGCCTGCTGAAGGTGAAACAGCTGTTAAATGGCTTGCTTCACAGAACCTTAAAGAATACAAAATCATCCACATCCAGGGTGCTATGGGTTCAGCTGCACAGGAAGGACGCACAGGTGCTCTTGATGAAATGGTAAAATCAAATGACAACTGGGAATACGTAACTCAGCAGACAGCTACATGGAATGCTGATACAGCTCAGCAGATTGTTGAAGCAGTTATCAGTTCTGGAAAAGATTTCAACGTAATCTACGCAGAAAACGATGGTATGGCACAGGGTGCTGTTAAAGCTTTGGACAAAGCTGGTATCACACACGGTGTAAACGGTAAAGTAATCATTATGGGATTCGACTGCAACAAGTTCGCTCTTCGCGAAGTTCTCGCTGGACGCTGGAACTACGATGGACAGTGTAACCCATTCCAGGCTGAAACAATCAACCAGATCATCAAAGGAAAATTGAAAGTTCCAGCTTCAAAAATCATCTACTCTGTAGAAAAAGGATTTGATGCCAAAACAATCAAAAAGGCTGATATCGATAAATACGGTCTTGGTGAATAATCTGAAACCTAATTATAGTTAATCAGTTCGGCACGAGTTACGGCTTTGTAAAACACCGAAACTCGTGCTTTTTTTGAATATTCCGGCTAAAAAAAAGCCGGGATTCCAGTACATAACAGGAGGATACCATGCAGGAAAAATCCGTATTGGAAATGCGTGGCATTTATAAAAGTTTCCCCGGTGTAAAAGCTCTCCAGAACGTTGATTTTACTCTTGAAGAAGGTGAAATTCACGCATTGATGGGTGAAAATGGTGCCGGAAAATCAACATTAATTAAAGTACTTACTGGTGTTTACCAGAAAGACGAAGGTACTGTTTACGTTAAAGGATATGACAAAGCAGTAAACATTCGTTCACCACAGGATGCCCAGAATACAGGTATCGCTACAGTTTATCAGGAAATTACCCTCTGTCCTAACCTTACAGTTGCAGAGAATATGTATATAGGAAGATCTAAAGGACATTTTACAAACTGGAAACAGATGAATTCAAATGCCGACAGGATCTTAAAAGAACTTGGAATTCCTGCTGAAGCAACACAGCAGCTTTCATCTTGTTCAATTGCCGTTCAGCAGATGGTTGCTATTGCCCGTGCAGTAGATATGGAATGTAAGATTCTTATCCTGGACGAACCAACTTCATCTTTGGATGACAATGAAGTAGAAAAATTATTTAAACTTATGCGTGATCTTAAAGCAAAGGGAGTAGGAATCATTTTCGTTACTCACTTCCTTGAACAGGTTTATGCTGTTTGTGATAAGATTACAGTTCTTCGTGATGGTCAGCTTGTTGGTCAGTACGAAATAAAAGACCTTCCAATGGTTGAACTTGTTGCCAAAATGCTTGGTAAATCTTTGGACGGAATTGCAGAACTTAAACCGGAACCTGCCGTTGAACGTTCAGCAGAAGAAGTGCCTGTTTATGCTGCAGAGGGACTTTCTGCTGCTAACGGTGTAAAACCATTTAACTTCAAGATTTACAAAGGTGAAGTAAACGGTTTCACAGGTCTTCTTGGATCAGGACGTTCAGAAAGTGTACGTGCTATTTTCGGTGCTGATAAAGTTCGCAGTGGAAAAGTTAAAGTGAATGGAAAAGATGTTAAGATTACATCAGCAATTCAGGCAATGAAAAACGGTATCAGTTATCTTCCTGAAGACCGTAAACGTGACGGTATTATTGGTGATCTTTCTGTTCGTGAAAACTTAATTCTTGCATATCAAGTACTCAGAGGTTTCTTCAAACCAGTTAGTCGTGCAGAAAGTGAAAAATTTGCTGACGAATATATCAAGCTTCTTGAAATCAAGACTGCATCTACAGAAACTCCAATCAAATCACTTTCCGGTGGTAATCAGCAGAAGGTTCTTTTGGCACGAGCTCTTCTTTCAAATCCAGATTACTTGATTCTGGATGAACCAACTCGTGGTATTGATATCGGTACAAAAACTGAAATTCAGGAACTGGTGCTGAAGCTTGCAAAAGAGGGTAAAAGTGTTACCTTTATTTCTTCTGAAATTGAAGAAATGCTCCACACCTGTTCACGTCTTTTTGTTATGCGTGACTCTAAACAGGTTGGTGAACTTAAAGGTGAAGATCTTACTCAGTCAACAATTATGAAAACTATTGCCGGAGGCGAAAAATGAGTTCAAACAAAAGTATCAAGGAAATAGCTCTTTCGCTTACTAGAAAACAGCTTTTCATTCCTATTGTAGCTCTTCTTTTATTGATTATTTTCAATTTAATTGGAGATCCTACATTCTTTAAGATTTCATTGGTTACCAACAGTAACGGTGATGCTGTTCTTTCTGGAAACATTATTTCTATTTTGGATAATGCTTCGGAACTGGTAATTCTTGCACTTGGTATGACTTTGGTTACAGCAGCTTCTGGTGGACAGGATATTTCTGTTGGAGCTGGTATTGCTATTGCAGGTTCTGTTATTCTCCGCCTCATTTGTGGTGAAACAGCTGCTCCAGAAGAAATGCAGAATCCAATCATTCTTGCTGTTTTTGTAGCTATTGTTGTAATGATGTTCTTTGGTGCATTCAACGGTATTCTTGTTGCTTATTTCAAGATTCAGCCAATGGTTGCCACACTTATTCTGTTTACTGCCGGTCGTTCAATTGCTGCCTGGATTAATCACAATACTCTTCCTTATGTAAATGATCCTTCCTTTGGATATTTTGGAACCTTCCTTCCAGGTTGTCCTGTTCCAACGCCAATTTTCTTTGCAATAATATGTATAGTGATATTTGTTTTGGTATTGAAGTTTACAACACTTGGACTTTATGCCCAGTCTGTAGGTATTAATGCTTCATCTTCAAAACTTAACGGTATTAATCCTGAATTTATTAAGTTTATTACTTATGTAATTCTTGGTGTTTGTGTAGCTATTGCTGGATTTATTAAGGTTAGCCGTATTTCTACAATTACATACTCTGTTATTGCAAAAGATATTGAAATGGATGCCATTCTTGCTGTTGCCCTTGGTGGAAACGCATTAAGTGGTGGTAAGTTCAATATCTGGGGATCTGTGATTGGTGCTTATGTAATTCAGTTCCTTACAACTACATTGTTCAAATACAACGTAAGTTCTGCAGCTCTTCCTGCTTATAAAGCTGTTGTTGTTATTATTCTTGTTATTCTTAGTGCTCCTGTAGTACGTGAAAAAATGGAAAAAATAGCAAATGCAAGAGCCGCTAAGGCAGCTGCTGCTAAGGGAGGTAACTAATATGCCTTTTAATAAAAATAAAAATCCTTTAGCTAAAAAAAGAGAAATCTCTGATACAAACCTGCTAACTATAATTACTATATCAATTTTCATCTTGATGTATGTTTTTGCAGTAATTTTCTTGGGTTCTGGTTTTAAAAAACCTCAGACTTTCTGTAATATGCTGAATGCAAATGCCAGTCTTATTATCATTTCATGTGGACTTTCTCTTGTAATGATTACAGGTGGTATTGATATCAGTGTTGGTTGCATGACTTGTCTTGTTTGTATGAGCTGTGCTGTTCACCTTGATGAATCAATGAAAAATGGTTCACTTTTTGGTGCTATTATGATTGCACTTATGATTGGTGTTCTGTTCGGACTTGTTCAGGGCTATCTGGTTGCTTATCTTGATATTCAGCCGTTTATTGTAACTCTTGCCGGTATGTTCTTTGCAAAAGGTATGACCACAATTGTTAATGCTTCACAGTTCAACGTAAAGAATGCTGTATTTGATGCTCTCAGATATACAAAAATCCTTCTTCCAGGAATCGGATCTACCAACAAGAAAGGTGTGTTTATTCAAGCTTATGTAGAACCTGGTGTAATTATTGCTATCATTGTTGTAGTGTTCATGTTCTGTTTCCTTAGATGGACAAAACTGGGACGAAGCTTCTACGCAGTTGGTGGAAATAAACAGAGTGCAAATATGCTTGGTATTGATGTAAAAAGAACAAAGTTCCTTTCACACTTTAT
Organism: Treponema sp.; assembly: GCA_016296575.1. GTDB lineage: Bacteria > Spirochaetota > Spirochaetia > Treponematales > Treponemataceae > Treponema_D. The sequence continues at coordinate 79,827 of JAEDJA010000008.1, read as the reverse complement.
CTGTAGTATTCTTGCTGCAATAGGTGCATTTGTTTACTTCATGCACGTTGGTTCAGGATCACCAACCCACGCTTCAGGATATGAAATGAATGCAATTGCTTCATCAATTATTGGTGGAACAATGCTTACTGGTGGTGTAGGTAATATTCTTGGAACATTCTTTGGTGTACTTTCACTTGCTACAATCAAAGATATCGTTGCTTCTATTGGTCTTGATGACCCTTGGTGGATTAACATTACTGTATCTCTTATGATCTGTCTCTTCCTTGTTATTCAGAGTGTTGTTCTTTCAAGAAAAAATAAAGATAAGTAAAAACTAAATATCCTCCACAAAAAAAGGGGCCGTTCAATAAGTAATGAGTGTAGCAGCTACACTCATTACTTATTGGACAGTCCCGCTCACAAAAGTTTAGTTCCCTGGTTGTTTTTTAATGATCAGGGAACTTTTTTATTTAAAGGAATTTTTTCTGTATTGAAGAGGTGATATTCCGTTGTTTTTCTTGAATGCACGGATAAAATTTTCGCATTCATTATAATTACAGGCAATGGAAATATCCTTGATTGTCATATCAGTGGTTTCCAGAAGATGAATAGCTTTTTTATTCAGAAATGCATGAATATCTTCTTTGGGACTTATTCCGAAAGTATTTTTATAAAGAACGGAAAAATGACTTCTTGTTAGGCTGAAGAAATCTGCCATAAGATCTACATTCCAGTTCTGAGGATTTCTTTCTACTTCTTCTCGAAGTTTTTTCAGTTTATATCGAATTTCATTTTCACGCTGATTTTTAGCACTTGGGTGAATCCTGTTTTCCTGAAGTTTTTCAAGAATACGCCGCATGACTTCTTCAAGAGCCTTGCTATTGTCGAACCATCTGTCTGAGTTTAGGTAGACAAAATCATTCATTTCGGGCTTTATAACATCATCATTGTTAACATAGAAAATTTCATCAAAAGGAAGATCGATACCGTCAAAAAATGAAGTGGATTCTGGTAAAAAGCGGATAAAATCATTAATGAAGCCACCGTTTTTTCCATGATAAATCAGAGGAGTTCCAGGTTTGAAGATTATACAGGCATTTGGTTTTGTTTCAACAATACGGCCCTGTAGTTCAAAAATCATTGGAGAGTAAAAATGAGCTACAATGTACTCCTTTGAACCTTCAGGCATGTTGATTTTTAGATTTTCATTTTCTTCCCGACGAAAACCGGCACCTGTAAAAATAATTTCCATACTTTTGATATTATAATCAAAAATTATCATTTTGCAAGTTAAAAATATTCAAAAAGGTGGTTTTATCGATAATGAAATTGAAAAATCCTGTTTTATTGATAAAAACACTGCTTTCTTCTATAATATAATGTATGAATAGAAGATTAATTACATCCGCTTTACCTTATGTTAATAACGTTCCACACCTTGGAAACCTTATTCAGGTTCTCAGTGCCGACGTATTTGCACGTTTTTGCCGATCAAAAGGTTATGATACACTTTATGTTTGTGGTACTGATGAATATGGTACCGCCACAGAAACAAAAGCTCTTGCAGAAAACAAGACTCCTCGTGAACTTTGCGATTATTATCATGCTATTCACAAAGATATTTATCACTGGTTTAACATCAAATTTGATCATTTTGGTAGAACTTCTACACCTCAGCAGACTGAAATTACACAGGGAATTTTCCTTGATCTTGAAAAAAACGGTTATATTACAGAACACACATCACAGCAGCTTTTCTGTCCAAAATGTGAACGCTTTCTGGCTGACCGCTATGTAAACGGAACCTGTCCAAAATGTGGTTATGAAGATGCCCGTGGTGACCAGTGTGAAAACTGCAGCACATTGCTTGAACCAGCTGAACTTTTGAATCCTCGCTGTTCTACCTGTGGAACAACTCCAGTAATCAAAGATACAAAACACCTTTACATCAACCTTCCTGCAATTCAGAAAGATTACCAGAAATGGATGGAAGAAGCTTCTGTAAAAGGTGAGTGGGCTAAAAATGCTCTTGAAATGACAAAAGGATGGATTCGTGACGGACTTCAGGAACGTGCCATTACCCGTGACCTTAAATGGGGTATTCCAGTTCCAAAAGAAGGCTTTGAAAATAAGGTTTTCTATGTTTGGTTCGATGCTCCAATCGGTTACATTTCAATCACAAAAGCACTTGCTGATAAACTTTCCGCAGATGGAAAAGAAAGCTTTGACTGGAAAACATGGTGGATTCCTACAGAAAGTACAGAAGAAAAAGCAAAAAATCCTGTAGATCTGTTCCAGTTCATTGGAAAAGATAACATTCCATTCCATACAGTTATTTTCCCTTCAAGCCTTATTGGTTCTGGTCGTGACTGGACAAAGCTTTACCACATGAGTTCAACTGAATACCTGAACTATGAAAACGGAAAATTCAGTAAATCAAAGGGAATTGGTGTATTTGGTACAGATGCAAAAGAAACTGGAATTCCAGCTGATGCATGGCGTTTCTACATTTTCTATAACCGTCCTGAACGCCAGGATACACAGTTCCTTTGGAAAGATTTCCAGGAAAAATACAATGGTGAACTTATTGGAAATCTTGGTAACCTTGTAAACAGAACTCTTCTTTTCATCAATAAATACTATGATGGAGTAATTCCACAGAGTACAAAAGATGAAGCTTTGTGGAAAGAAGTATTGGAACATGAAGCAAAGATTACAGAAAATCTTGAATGGGCAAATCTTAAAGATGCTTTCCATGAAATGTTTGCTATTTCTGACATTTGTAACAAAGCTTTCCAGGCAGCAGAACCTTGGAAAACACGCAATACTGATCCAGAAGCCTGTGCAAAACTTCTTTATAACCTGGCTTATGTAATCAAAGATCTAATGATTATGATGCATCCATATATGCCTCAGTACACTCAGAAAGTTGCTGCTTTCATGCAGACAAAAATTGCTGATCCAAGTCTTTCAGATTACGATACTTCTTCAAAAGATGGTCTTAACTGGACAGATTTAGGAAAACTTGAAGGTCTTGAAAAACTTAATCCAACAGAAGTTTACTTTACACCATTGGATAACAAGGCCATCGATGCTTTCCGCGAAAAATTCAGTGGATCTCAGTCAGAAAGAAAAGCTAAGGATGAAAAGGCCAATAAAAAAGCTGAAAAGAAACCTGAACCTAAAAAAGAAGAACCTGCTTTGGCTCAAGATCAGGTAGCTCACTTTAATTCAAACATTGAACTTAAAGTAGCTAAAATCCTTAAAGTAGAAAACAACCCAAGCGGTGATAAACTTTACATTGAAACAATGGATGATGGAAGTGGAACTGAACGTATCATTCAGAGTGGTCTTCGTCCATATCTTCAGCCAGAAGATCTTCTTGGTAAACACGTAATTATTGCAGCTAACCTTGCTCCACGTAAAATGCGGGGTGTTGAAAGTCATGGTATGCTTTTGGCAAGTGATTACACTGATGAAAATGGAAAAGAATGTGTAGAACTTCTTACAGCTCCTTGGGCAGCTCCAGGAACTCAGGTTGTTCTTGAAGGTGCCGATCCTGCATTCAAAAAGCCAGAATCTATTGATATTGATACATTCTGTGGAGTTGCAATTAATGTTGTAAACTGCAATGTTGAAATCAGTGGTAAAAAACTTACTGCTGATGGAAAAGTTCTTTCTACTGTAATGACCAAAAACGGTGAAGTTCACTAATGTACGAAATCAGGATTGAAAAACTTCAGGAATTTTCTCACACCAATGAAGGCAGTTTTTTGCAGACTCCTTTTTGGGGTGAGTTTAAAGCTTCTCACGGATGGAGTCTTTCTCGACTTCTTATAAAATGGGTTTTTACCGAAGAAAGAGATGATCATGATGACAGCTGTCACAATTCTGTAAATTCAATTAAAGAAAAACCTCATAACAAAAGTGAAGTGAATGTTCTTGTACGTTCCTTTGCTAAAGGTGCTTTTTCTCTTGCTTACGTACCTCTTTATCCATCTCTTCCATTTAAATGCACTTGTTTGGAAAAAATAAACAGCGCTTTGGAAGGTGAGGGAGAAGCTTTTCTTGATGAAAGTCCGGAAGATGCAGAAACTCAATCAATTGAATTTGCAAATCTTCTTCAGGAACTTGCATTTGCATTAAAACCTTACCTTCCAAAAAATACAATCTGTGTTCGCTTTGATCCTGATGTAGTTTTTGAAGATCCGAAAAGCCGTGATTATTTTAATTACGGAATGCATCTTATTTCCTATGCTGACCGATTAAAGGTTTACAAAAACAAAGTTGATATTCAACCTCCTGATTCGACTCAGATTGATCTTACTGCCAGTGAAGAAGAAATTCTTTCAAGAATGAAGAATAAGTGGCGTTATAATATTGGACTTTCAGAACGCAAAGGTGTTGTTATCGAAAAAGTTCTTGGAAGTGATGAAAATCTGTCTGAAAAATTAGACATATTTTATGAGCTTTACAAGATTACTGCAGAAAGAGACGGAATTGCTATTCACGGGAAAAAGTATTATGAAAGCCTTTTGAAAAAATCCTCAGAGGAGCTTTCTTGTGGAAAAGATGTTCCGGTAATCAGTCTTTATCTTGCAAAACACGAAGAAGATTATCTTGGTGCAATTATTACTCTTAATTCCAAAACTGAATCAATTTACCTATACGGCTGCTCAAGCAATTTAAAACGAAATCTTATGCCTAATTTTCTCCTTCAATGGACAGCTATGAAAGATGCAAAGGCTTATGGATCAGCATATTATGATATGTATGGTATGCCTCCAACCAATGACGAAAATCACCCGATGCACGGGCTTTATCTTTTTAAGACTGGTTTTGGCGGAAAAAATATTCACCGCTGCGGAACTTATGATGTTCAGTTAAAAGCTGTCTATAAGCTTGCTACTGCCGGTGAAAATCTAAGAGCTTTCTGGCATAAAAAAGTAATGAAAAAAATTCGTGGAAGATAAATCATGCACTTCAAAAAAAATCATATTTGTATTTACACGAAATTTGAGTTACAATAAAAAAAAGTATGTTATTGACACAAAAATTGGAAAAAAGTAGCGTTTCTCAGTTCTCAGTTCTCAGTTCTCAGTTCTCAGTTCTCAGTTCTCAGTTCTCAGTTCTCTAGGCGAAGAATATACAGATAACAAATATATAATAGTTGAAAATTTTAATAGGCACAGGTTTTTATGCAAAAAAAATTGCGTGAAAACCTGTGCTTTTTTTAATTTAAATTAAATGTGGTGGTTGAGTTTATCGAAACCACCGGGAAAGGAGTTTTATGTGAAAAGTATTTTGAAAAAAGTCGCAGGAGTTGTAGTGTTGGCAGTTCTTGCATTGGGAATGTTTGGTTGTTCTAACAACATTGACACCCACGAACACACATTTGCTACAACGTACACCAGTAACGAAACCTACCACTGGTACGCTGCAACTTGTGAACACAAAGCAGAAGTAAAGGACAAGGGTGAACACAGTTTTGGCGAATATGTTTCAAACAATGATGCCACAACAGAAGCTGATGGAACAAAAACACGAAAATGTTCTGTATGTGATTACGAAGATACTGTAACTGATGAAGGTACAAAAATTGTAAAAACCCCAGCATTCACTGTTGCAGAAGGTGCAGTAGACAGCGGAACAAGTGTAACAATCACTTGTAACACAGAAGGAGCAAAGATTTACTACACAACAGACGGAACTGACCCAACAGCATCTAGCACAGAATACACAGCTGCAATCAGTGTAACAGCGGCCGTAACAATTATGGCAATTGCCGTAAAGGACGGCATGAATGACAGTACAGTTGCAAGTGTTAGTTATACAATATACACTCCAAAATACAGTGTTGGAGACTTTGTATTAAAAGACAAAACAATTTTGTCTAAAGATACTGAATTAACTGATACTCAAAAATCAAATGTTGCCGCAGTAATCGTACGTGCTGATACCTCAAAAAAACCTGCCCTTGGCGTAGGAATAGTTCATAACAGAAGCGGTCTTGCATGGTGCACAGAAAGTGCCGCAGGTTACAGCAAAAACATAACTGCTTTGCAGGGATATAAAACAACCGGCTACACGGACGGAAGCGACGGCTGGGAAAAACTAAAAGCAGGCTGTTCTGATGCAGAGAATAATCCTGAAAATTACCCTGCATGGAACTATAGCGTAACTTATGCTGAAACAAACGGCCTTACAGGAGACCTTGCAATAGGCTGGTATTTACCAACTGTGGCAGAACTTTACACAATCTACCAGAACAAAGATGTAGTAGATGCAAGTCTTTCAAAAGCAGGCGGAAGTCAGTTTGGCATAAGCTGGTACTGGTCTTGTTGTCAGGACCCTTCCGGCGATAATAACGCCCGGGTACTGAATTTCTACGATGGCTATATGGGCTATGGCTTCAAGTACAACGATGTCTATTATGTTTGTAGTGTTCGGGCTTTTAACTAGTGGCGCGTAGCGGCACGATTTAACTATTTAACAATTTTATAATTTCCGACGTAGCCGGAAATTATATTGGAAAAGATATGGCTTTGTATTATGACTTACCTGTTTTTAAAGATGTATACCAGATGACTTTAAGAATATTCCAGGTAACAACAAACTTCCCGCGGGAGTACAAGTTTACACTTGGCCAAGACCTAAAGCGGGATTGCATTTTGCTGGTACGTTATATTTACAGAGCCAATAAAACAAAAGACAAAACTATATACTTAGAACATTTTTTGGACAGTATAGGAAAACAGATTACTGCCTGGCGTAATGCCGGTAGCAATAAATAAGTGCAGTTGCGTTTACTGGTCTTGTTGTCAGAACCCTTCCAACAATAATAACGCCCGGGAACTGAATTTCAACAATGGCAATATGAGGTAAATCTACCTGCTTTATTGTAAATCAACCTGTAAAACGAGAAGTTTTTGCAGCACCATTCAGAGATAGAATTGTTCATCATATTCTAATAGCCTGAATTTCGAGTTTAATTGAGAATTTACCAAAAAACTCAAAAAGAGTTACGCTTATGTATGAACAAATTTACAACTTAACCAGCATGTTTTTCAAGAGCCTTAAAGGAAATTTGATGTATGAATTTCTTATTTCAAAGTTCAATGGAAAACGAGGACCTAAAAGACAATTAAGTCTTGAGCAGATTGTCGCGCTGAACATCTACAGATTTCATTTTAAAACGGGAGATCTGAAAAATTATCATAAAATGATAAAAGAACTGATGAGTGACAAAGTTCCAAATCTCCCGAATTATGAAAATTTCATGAAGGTAACGAACAAATCGACTTTGAATGGTATCATATCAAGCACAGAAGCATCATTGAATCAGACTGGGGAACGCTGAAAAACTACTTCATTTGTATTTTTACTAATCCCAACGAGAAAACCCATAAAAAATTAGTATAAAATATCAAAAAAAGGATTAATCCATCAGTTTGTAATGAATTATTACTAATCAGAAGTCAAAAACTCCCCCAAAATTAGTAAAATCCTCGGATAATACCGAAAAAAAACACTTACCGCACGTAATTTTACTAATCCTGAGCAAAATCCGCCCACAAAATTAGTAAATCACTTAATTTATTCCATGAAAATCACCAAAAATCAGCATAAAATGATAAAAGAACTAACGAGTGACAAAGTGACAAAGGGAATTGCAAAAAGAAGTAAATCTAAAAGGATGGTGGTACGGATTCAAAAGGAGCGAAATCTGCAATGAACAGGCGATTTAGAAAACTCGAATTTCAGGCTATTTATTAATTTGACGAAAAAGCGAGTTGGTGGTATATTAAAAGAAAGAAAATGCCCGATTCTGTCGGTCGTCTCCACATTTTTTGGTGATAAAGCCGTCCAATGTATTGCGAACGTATGGGCGGCTTTACTTTTTAACTCTTTCTATCTTTTAAGTAAGAAAGGGCTGCTAGAATGAGAATGGCTAAATCAATAGCCAACGAAATAATTTCGTATAAAGTCATTCCGCAAAGCCTCCCTAAAATCAAATTCTGGCAAAACCAGTTGAGTTCGGGAGATAGGGAACGGCCTCGTAGAGGCAAAAACAGTCCGGTGGACTGTTTTTAGTGAGTCTCGAAGCAGCTATGCTGCGCACGCGCCAGTTTAGGCACTTCCAAAAATCATTATAGTGTATACCTTTTATTTTGTATAGGTATATGTGAAAATGTCACAGTATCAGTCTTTTTTTTAAGTGCGTCTGGAAATTTGAGTCAGTGTGACGAAGTCAATCACTTTTTGCACTCACATGTTGTTAGCCCCACGGTAGAAAATATCATAAACAGCGGCTCTAACTGCGGAATTCGGATTCTTGTTGAGTATAAGGATATTCAGCAGGGTGGAGAAAAACGGGCACCTATTTAATACAAGTACTTGCAATAAATTGTCGTTTTCTGTATAGTGTATTTGTACATTTTAATTACTTTTAAGATGGACTCGTGGAAACGGGTCTTTTTTTATAGCCACATAACTTTTTAGGGGAAAAATGGAATACATTTCATTAAAAACACTTAAATTTTATCCTGAATGTGCACCATTGGTAGAAGGTCTTGGTTATTATCTTGTTGATTTGAAGATTGTTCCTGGAAAATCAGTTACAAAAATCAGTGCAGTTATAACACCAAAGGATCCTTCTGTAAACATGGGAGTAAATGACTGTGCTAAAGTTCACAGAGCTCTTCTTCCTCGTCTTGAAGCACTTTTAGGAACTGAAGAAACTACAATGGAACTTTCTTCAACAGGCATTGAACATAACATTCGAAATGCCGCTGAATTTGAAATCTTTACAGGCCGGGAAGTACGTGTCTGGGATGAAACAATAACAGATTGGGTTGGTGGAAAGGTTCTTTCTGCTGATACTGAGTCTGTAACACTTGAAATGTCCGATGGGAACAAAAAAGTTTCCTACGAATCAATAAAAAAAGCAAAGTTTATTCATAACTAAGGAGTTTGCTATGTCTGAAATGGCCGCTGCAATCCGCGAATTGATTGAAGTAAAAGGTTATTCTGAAGAAATGGTTAGGCAGATTATTGAAAAAGCTCTTAAAGCTGCCTACAAACGTACTTATGGTACAGATGAAAATGCTATCGTTCAGTTTAATGACGATATGTCTGATGTTTCGATTTTCTCTAGAAAAGTTGTTGTTGATGGAGTTTATGATCCTGTAACTGAAATTGAACTTGAAGAAGCTAAAAAGCTTTCTGATGAAGTAGAAGAAGGTGATGAAGTAGATATTCTTGAAGATCCAAAATCATTTGACCGTGCTGCAGTATCTACTGGTAAACAGACTGCTCATCAGGGTCTTACAGAAGGAATGAAAAATTCTCTTTACGACGAATACAAAACAAAAATCGGTGAAATTATCATCGGTTATTACCAGCGCGAAAGAAACGGTAACATTTTTGTTGACCTTGGAAATGCCGGTAAAGTTGAAGGTGTGCTTCGTCTTAAAGAACAGTCAAAACTTGAACATTACGAAAAAAATGACCGTATCAAAGCATATATTAAGGATATTGAAAAAACATCTAGTGGTATTCAGATCATCCTTTCTCGAACAGATCCAAAACTTGTTAGTTCAATTCTTGAAATGGAAGTTCCAGAAATTGCTGATGGTACAGTAGAAATTGTAAAAATCGTTCGTGATGCAGGTTATCGTACAAAAATTGCAGTATCAACAACTCGTGAAGAAGTAGATCCTGTTGGTGCCTGTGTTGGTCTTAAAGGTGTACGTATCCAGAACGTTATCCGTGAACTTCTTGGTGAAAAGATTGATGTTCTTCCATATAATCCTGATCCAACAGAATTTATTAAAAACGCTCTTTCACCAGCTCAGGTTGAACGTGTAGTAATTATGGATGCTGAAAAGAAATCTGCTCTTGCAATCGTTCAGGATTCTCAGTTCTCACTTGCAATTGGACGCCAGGGACAGAACGTAAGACTTGCAAATAGACTTTGTGACTGGAATATCGATGTTAAGACTGTTGAACAGGCTGAAGAAATTGACTTCTCAGAAATTCAGACAGTTCAGACTGCACAGAATCTGTTTAATGATAATGATACTTCTGGTGAAATCAACACCATCGAAGATCTTCCTGGAATTGATAAAAACGTTGCAGCTCTTCTTAAAGCAAACGGAATTACTGAATTTGAACAGTTCCTTGATGGCTTTGAAAATGACACAATTCACATTGACGGCGTAACAGCTGACGATCTTGAAAAAGTAAATGAAATTATTTCAGAAAACGTTGAATTTGTTGATGATGAACAGAATGAAACACCTGCAGTTGAAGAAGAGGAAGAATACTTCTGTCCAGAATGCGGTGCAAAAATCACTTTGGAAATGACTCACTGTCCATCATGCGGCGTAGAATTTGAATTCGAACAGGAATAAACCCAGAGGAAATAAAGGAAATATATGGCCGAAGAAAACGAAAAAAAACCTGGATTTGTAGTACACAAGAAACAGTCAGACTCAGCTCCATCTGCACAGTCTCCAGAAAAGAAGAAGGTTATTGTTGTAAAAAAGAAGCCTGCTGTTACTGTTGCTGTAAAATCTAAACCGGAAGCAGACAAAAAGAATGTTCACGTTGTAATTAAAGAAGGTGAAAAACCTGCAGAAGCTCCACAGACACAGTCAGCACCTGCAGCAAAACCACAGTCAGCTCCAGCTTCTCGTCCTCAGAGCTCTTCTCAGACTACTTTTGAACTTAATCCTTCTCGTCCAAATGTAAAAGCCGGTAATCTTTCTGATCGCGGAAGACAGAATAATAATTTCCGTGGTGGTTACAATAATCGCAACGGACAGGGTGGTGGAAGACCATTCAACCGTGACGGACAAGGCGGTGGATTTACTGGTGCTCAGGCTCGTCAGGGTTATCAGAACCGTGAAAGAGGTGATTTTAACCGTGATGGGCAGGGCGGACAGAACCGTGGACAGGGTGGTTACAATAACCGCAATGGACAGGGTGGCGGATTCAACCGTGGCAATGGTCAGGGTGGATTCAACCGTGGTCCTGGACAGGGTGGTTTTCAGAACAGAAATTCAACAAGTGGTGCACAGGGTGGTGGAGGTTTTGCTCGCCGTCCAGGTGGATTTGGTGGTGGTGCTCCAGCTCCTCTTCCAATCAATAATACTCGTACACCATCAAATAAAAAAGCCGCTTTTAAAGGCAAAAAACAGATCTACAATCGTAAAGATGAAGAACAGTATGATGATAATCTGTTTGAAACAAAGAAAAAGACAGAAACTCCTGCAAACGTAGTACCAAAAGAAATTGATATTATGGAAACAATCTCTGTTTCTGATCTTGCCCGCAAAATGAACCTTAAGGCTAGTGAAATCATTGGAAAACTCATGTCAATGGGTATGATGGTTACAATCACTCAGTCAATTGATTCTGATACAGCAACTCTTGTAGCATCAGAATACGGATGTGAAGTTCATCTTGTTAGCCTTTACGATGAAACAGTTATTGAATCAGAAAAAGATGACGGTGTTGAACTTATGCCACGTCCTCCTATTGTTACAGTAATGGGACACGTTGACCATGGTAAAACAAAAACTTTGGATGCTATCCGTCATACTAATGTTGTTGCTGGTGAAGCTGGTGGTATTACACAGGCAATTGGTGCTTACAGTGTTCACAATGAAAAAGGTAAAATTACCTTCCTTGATACACCTGGTCATGAAGCCTTTACAATGATGCGTGCTCGTGGTGCTCAGATTACAGATATCGTAGTTCTGGTTGTTGCCGCTGATGACGGTATCATGCCTCAGACACTTGAAGCTATAGCTCATGCTAAAGATGCTAAGGTTCCTATCATTGTTGCTGTAAACAAAATTGATAAACCTGAAGCAAATATTGACCGTGTTAAAACTCAGCTTTCTGAACAGGGACTTACACCTGAAGAATGGGGTGGTGACACACAGTATGTTCATATTTCCGCTTTAAAAGGTGAAGGAATTGATGAACTTCTTGATGCAATTCTTCTCCAGGCTGAAATGCTTGAACTTAAAACAAATGATCAGTGTCGTGCAGAAGGAAAAATCCTTGAATCACGTATTGATCAGGGACGGGGTGTTGTTGCTACTGTTGTTGTTCAGCGCGGTACGCTCCATCAGGGAGATCCTTTTGTTGCCGGTATTTACTCTGGTCGTGTTCGTGCCATGTTTGATGATCGCGGCCGCCGTATCCAGGAAGCTGGTCCTTCAACTCCTGTTGAAATTCTTGGTATTGAAGAAATGCCAATGGCTGGAGATCCATTCCAGGTAACAGAAGATGAAAAAGAAGCCCGTGCAATTTCTTCAAAACGTCAGGAACTGAAACGCTTCGAAGCTGCTAAAGCCGTTAAGAAAACTACACTTGAAAACATGTTCGATAAAATCGATGAAAGCAAAATCCAGGAGCTTAAGGTTCTTATTAAAGCTGATCTTCAGGGTTCTGCCGAAGCCCTTAAGCTTTCTTTGGAAAAGCTTTCAACAAAGGACATCCGACTTTCAGTTATTCATTCTTCAGCTGGTGCCATCAACGAAAGTGATGTTATGCTTGCCGCTGCTGACTCAAATGCCATCATCGTTGGTTTCAATGTACGTCCAACTCCAAAAGCAAAAGCACTTGCCGAAGATGAAGGTGTTGATATCCGTAAGTACAGCATTATCTACAAAGCAGTTGAAGAAATCCAGGCTGCTATGGAAGGTATGCTTCGTCCAGATACAAAAGAACAGGTTACCGGTATGGTGGAAGTTCGCAATACTTTCAAAGTTCCAAAAGTTGGTGTTATCGCCGGATGTTATGTATCAGAAGGTGTTATTAAACGAAACAGCTTCGTAAATCTTATTCGTGATGGAATTGTTAAGGGATCTAACCTTAAACTTGCTTCTCTTAAACGATTTAAAGATGATGCAAAAGAAGTTTCTACTGGATATGAATGTGGTGTTGGTATCGAAAACTGGCAGGATATTCAGGTTGGTGACCGTCTGGAAGTATTTGAATATATTGAAATTGCTCGTAAGCTTGGTGATGATCTTGTTGACGAACGTGCTGAAAATGAAAAGAAAGCCAGAGCCGCTGCTGAAAAAGCTCAGGCTGAAGCTGATGCAATTGCCGCTGCTGAAGCAGAAGAAATCGCTAAAGCAAAAGCAGAAGGTAAAGCACGTAAGGCTGCTAAATCTGCCAAAAAAGACAATGGATCTAACGTTTCTGGTGAGGATGACTAATGGGCCAATACCGATTACCTCGTCTTAATGACCAGCTCCGTGATGAAATCTCACAGTTGATTCTTCGCGGAGAAGTAAAGGATCCTCGAGTAAGTACTTTCCTCACTATCAATCGTGTTGAAGTATCTTCTGATCTTTCTTATGCTAAAATATTCGTTTCAAGTTTTCTTAGCGATGGACAGGTAGAAAATGGGGTAGCAGGATTGAATTCTGCTGCCGGTTTTCTTCAGTCTACAATTGCAAAGAAAATGAGAATCAGAAAATTTCCAAAATTTCAGTTTCATGTAGATAAAGGCATGAAAGAAGGCTTTAAAATGGTGCAGAAACTGAATGAACTTGAAAAAGAATCTCATGACTCAGAACAGTCTGAATAATATCGACAAGATTCTTCTCCTGTGCAAGAAACCGGGACTTACCAGTTTCGGTTCTCTTGGTCAGGTAAAAAAAGCCATACATTCAACAAAGGTAGGCCACACAGGAACCCTGGACAGTTTTGCTTCAGGGCTTCTTGTTGTTTGCTGTGGAAGACTTACAAAGCTTTCATCTCTCATTACTGGTTTTGATAAAACCTATGAAGCGGTAATTGAGTTTGGCAAAGAAACAGATACTCTTGAATATACTGGAAAAATTACTAAAGAGGGAAAGCTTCCAACCTTAGAAAATCTCAAAAAGAGTATAGAAAAATGGACTGGAACTGTTGATCAGATACCTCCTGCGTTTTCAGCCATTCACATTGACGGAAAAAGAGCCAGCGGTCTTGCAAGAGATGGTCAATCAGTAGTTCTGCCTTCAAGAAAAATTACCGTATTTTCAGCAGATATTTTGGAAACTTTTATTGAAAATGATTTTATAAAATATGCAAGAATAAGTTTTACAGTTTCAAAAGGAACTTACATCCGTAGTCTAGCAAGAGACATCGCTGAATCTGCTGGAAGCTGTGCACATCTTGTTGGACTTTATCGTAAATCAGTAGGAAGTTTTAAAGTGGAAGATTCAGTTTTTTTTAATGATTCAAAATCTTTTACAATTAAAAGTGCCCTTGATGATAGAAGCTTGTATTTTGAAATTGAAAATAGTTCTGTAAATAATACAAAACAACCAAAAGAACGTAAACCTTTTGATCCAAAGGATCTTGAAGCAATCTGTTCATCTTTGATTCCTTTTACTCCGGAATTGGCTTTGGAATGCGGAATGCAAGTGCTTTACCTTAAAGATTTAGCTGCATTAGAGGATTTTTTTCACGGAAAACCATTGAAATCAAAGAACTTTATAACTTCCTTGCATGAACTTCCTCTTTCCTGTGATGCTGCTGTTTTTACTTTGGAAAAAGATTTTGCAGGTGTAATATCCAAAAATGATGAAGGAAAAATTTCGTATTCTTTTGTATTAAATTAGAGATTTTAGAAATATATTTGCGATATCCTTTTTTTTGTGTTATAATAGTTTTTTATAGGGGAATTTATGAATATTCACAATATTATGGAAGAATATGTTTCTTCAACTGTAAATGAACTTTACGATACACTTAAATCAGAAAATATTAAGTGGCTTAGCTGCGACTGCAAAACCTGCCGACTTGATACTGTATGTTTTGTTTTGAACAGAATCAAACCAAGATATATTGTTTCAGAACGCGGGGTTCTTCATAATTCCATTGATTTGGATGATGTTCAATTAAAAGCTGACTTAAGCAAACTGGCTCTTGAAGGAATTCGTCTTATTAACGGAAGTCAGAGAAAATTCCACAATTCCGATACATCAAAAAACATTTCTAAACTTGATGGAAAACCTAATTTTAATCTGCCACTTCTTATTGGACAGGTTTTTGATGGAACAACATTTGAACCACTTGAAGGTGTTGTAATTACAATCAAGAACAATAATGAACTTATCGAAATGTTTGATTCAACCTGGTCTAATCCAACAGAAACTTTTAAAGCTACAAATGGAGCTTATTCATTCTGGCCTAAACCAGTTCTAGGAAAGGAAGGGGATACAAAGGATTTTTCTTTTGTGCTTGAATTCAAAAAGGAAGGTTATGCTCCAATAACTTACTGTGTTGATATTCCTGCTAAAGCTACAATTGATGCTCCAAGTACAAATTATTCACTGAAAATCCGTGATATTTTTATGTTCAGTGAAGATGTTGATAATCCTATGGAAGGTTAAATCAGTATATATAAATAGGAAAAAAACAAAAAAAAATGCAAAAAATCTTTGTAAACCTATTGACCTTTTTTTCCTAATTTTATAATATATAAACATCAAGCGACACTAAGTTGCATGGGCAGTTAGCTCAGCTGGTACGAGCGTCTGGTTTACACCCAGAATGTCGGGAGTTCGATCCTCTCACTGCCCATAATTTGAAATCTCGTAGGTTCAAATACTTACGAGATTTTTTTATTTTAAAGTGAGTGTAAAGCTCTGTTAAGATTAGATTGTATATAAATTTTTTTTAATCTTATATATTCTTTAATAAAGAAGTATTATACTGTTTTAAAGCAACCAGTTATTTTGGTGAAAATTAAGAGGTATTATGAAATATAAGAATCCAGTTTTACGTGGTATGTATCCAGATCCTAGTATGTGTGAAGCCAATGGAAAGTTCTATATGGTTTGTTCAACTTTTCAGTATTTTCCCGGTGTGCCTGTATTTGAAAGTGAAGATTTAATTAACTGGAAACAGATTGGTCATTGTCTTACCCGAAAAAGTCAGCTTCTTGTTGAAAAAAACAATACATCAGCTGGAATATATGCTCCTACAATCCGATTTAACAAAGGTCGCTTTTACATGGTAGTAACAAATGTAGATAATATGGGAAATTTCTATGTTTATACTGACGATATTTATGGCGAATGGTCTGAACCAATCAAAGTAGAGCAAAGTGGAATTGATCCTTCCTTATTTTTTGATGATGACGGAAAAGTTTACTTTATTTCCAACGGTAATGATAAAGAAGGCCGCGGCTATATTCAGATGAGTGAAATTGATATTGCCACAGGAAAAAAACTTTCAGAAAATGAACCATTATGGTATGGAACAGGCGGACGTTTTATTGAAGCTCCACATATGTATAAATTTGGTGATTATTATTATCTTTTGAATGCTGAAGGTGGAACTGAATACGGTCATATGGTAAATTATGCCCGATCAAAGAATATAAAAGGACCTTATGAGCCTTGTCCTGCAAATCCTGTTCTTACAAACAGAAATATGGGCGGTTATTCATTGCAGGGAGCTGGTCACGGAGATATTGTTCAGGCTCTTGACGGAACCTGGTGGTTTTGTCATCTGGCATTCCGTCAGTTAGACTTGTATATGCCTTATCATCACCTTGGCCGTGAAACCTGTATGGAGCCTGTAATTTGGGAGGACGGCTGGTTCTACATTGGAACTCCTTTTACCAAAGCTGAAAAAACTGCTTACGGAAAAGTAGTTGGAACAGGCT
The DNA here is from genome assembly GCA_016296575.1 of Treponema sp. GTDB lineage: Bacteria > Spirochaetota > Spirochaetia > Treponematales > Treponemataceae > Treponema_D. The sequence goes on along the minus strand of JAEDJA010000008.1, from coordinate 63,155 downwards.
ATAATGAAAAACAGGGGTACGGACAGGCTTTACTGGAAGTTGAATGTCCTGAAAATCATACATTTGCACCACAAAATCTTAATTTTGAAAAAACTTTTGAAAATACTTCTGTAAAGCTTGACTGGAATTTTATTTGTAATCCGGATGAAACTAAATATAAGTTTTCCAAAGATTCTTTTGAATTGTGTTCCGGGGATCTTACAATTGATACACTAAAGGGAAGTCCTGTTTTTATTGGAATCCGCCAAAGTGAATTCAATGAAACTTGCAAAGTATCATGCCAACTGAAAAATCCAGGTGAGGCTGGTCTTACTGCATACCTCGATCCAAATCATCATTATGATGTATACCTTGAACAACGCGGGAATGATATTTATGCAGTATTAAAGGTTACAATAGGACCTGCAAGCAGTATAAAAAAAGAAGTATTGCAAAAATCATCAAAGGCAGTATTAAAAATTTCTGCTTCACCTTATGGATATGATTTTTTTGCTGATGAGGTTCATTTGGGAGCTGCTGATACAAAATATCTTTCCAGTGAGGTAGCCGGAGGTTTTACAGGTGTATTCTGGGGATTATATGCTCAGAATGGTGCATCTGCAAAATTTACTGATTTTAAGGCAGAACACAAAGAGTAAGATTATTAATAAATGACTGTGAAAAATAAATTTTCTTCCGAAAAGCTTCAGCTGTTTTTGTATTTTCTCTTTATTTCTTTAATCGGTTCAATTTTACTTGTTCTTCCAGTTGCATATAAAGAAGGGATTTCTGTAAGTTACATTGATGCTCTGTTTACTGCAGTTTCCGCTGTTTCTGTAACAGGTTTATCCACATTATCCATGGAAATATACAGCAGGACAGGATTGGTTTTTATTCTGATTCTGATTGAAACCGGCGGTTTAGGAATCCTTACTTATATTTCTCTTTTAATGACAGTATCTTCAAAAAAAATTTCGGTTGCAAACAGAAACCTGGTAAAAGATTTTTTTATTGATGATATTGATTACCGCCCAAGATTCATTCTTAGAAAAATAATTTCGATTACAATCATTATTCAGTTCATAGGCTTTCTTTTTCTTATGCCAGGACTTTATAAATCAGGTGATACGGAATTTATTTTTCATTCACTGTTTCTTTCGATTTCTGCTTTCTGTAATGCAGGTTTTTCACCTTTTTCTGATTCCCTTGGTCAGTTTTCTGAAAACTGGTATGTCCTTTCTGTCATAATGGTTTTGATTATTTTGGGTGGAATAGGATTTGTGGTTTTTACAAACATCGGACAAAAATTAAAGGCAAAAAGAGAAGGTCGGAAATTTTATTTATCACTTCATGTAAAGATTGTTTTAATTGCTACAGCTGTTTTATTGCTTCTAGGCTTTGTTTTTACATTCCTATCATTTTTGACCATAAATACATGGAATTTTTCAACTGGAAAAACTATTCTCACAGCAATATTTGAATCAGTTTCTTTAAGAACTGCAGGATTTGAAACAATTTCCCAGCAAGCTTTTCCACCAGCTTCTACTATTTTTCATCTGGTGCTTATGTTTATTGGTGGATCTCCTGGTTCCATTGCAGGTGGCGTAAAGACAACTACTTTTTTCATTACAATGCTATATCTTCTTGACGGCAATGAACAGAGAAATACAGTAAGTTTTTTGAACAGGCGAATTCCCTCTTCTGTCATCAATAAATCTGTTACAATTATTTCCCGAAGTATATTGATAATAATTCTTTCTGCAATTTTACTTGCTGTAACAGAACAGCATCTGATTCTGGAGGGAACATTTTCAATCATTGATCTTGTGTTTGAAAGTACATCAGCCTTTGCTACAGTAGGATTGTCCAGAGGATTAACACCAGAATTGAGTGTCTTTGGAAAAATTGTAATTATTCTTACAATGTATATTGGACGAACTGGTATTTTTGCTATGTCCATAAAATCTGGAATTTTTGAAACTGATAAAAACGATTATATATATCCTGAAGAGTCTGTTCTTATAGGATAAAAAAAGAGGTGGTTATGCTGCAGATTGCAATTATAGGACTTGGTGCTTTTGGAATCAGAATGCTTGAAGAACTGTCTGCCGTTGGGTCTGAAATTATTATTGTAGATAAAGATTCAGAAAAGATTGAAAAATATAAAAGCAAGGCAAAGGTTTCCTATATAACTGATGTAATCAATAAAGAGGCTTTTGTAAAAATTATTCCTCAGAATGTGGATGCAGCAATTTTGGATTTTGACAATAATCTTGAACCTTCAATTCTTGCAACTCATTATCTACATCAGATGGGAATTAAAAATATTATTGTAGAAACTCAGTCTGACACCCACGGAGAGCTTCTTACCATGGCAGGTGCTACACAGGTAATTTATCCTGAACTTGAAGCCGCAAAAAGAATCACACCCTTATTGATTTCAAAACAGCTTTGCAACTACATGCAGTTTTCATCAGATTTTAGTATTGCCGAGGTTGAAATTCTTGATGAACTGGAAGGCTTATCTTTGAAGAACAGTGGAATACGCCAGAAATACAATCTGAATGTAATAGCCTGCCGAAGTTGTAATGAACAGGAGCTTCTTCCAATTTCTGGGCCTGATTTTATTTTCACAAAAGATTGTCACATTCTTGTTGCTGGATCTAACGAAAAAATTGAAGCTTACCTTGCTAAAAGCATAAAAAAAGAGCAGAGAGGAAATAAAATTCTTTTGGACAGATTTTTAAAGCAGAAATAAAAATCTGTCGGCATAAAAGAAATTCGTTTTAATTACTCGGAAAAAGTAAAATCATCAAGGAAGAATTCAGGTCGTACTGCACACATGTTAAGGCGAACTTCCCAATGCAGATGAGGTCCAGTGGCTAATCCTGTTGATCCTGATTTTCCAATTAGCTCTCCAGCTTTTACCATTTCTCCTTCTTTAACACAAAGTGAATCCATATGGTAATAAAGGCTGTAAAGTCCTGGAAGATGTTCAATAACTACGCTCCAGCCAGTGGAAATACGGTTTTCTGCCATAACAACTTTACCATCCGCACAGGCAGTCACATCACTTCCAGTGGGAATCCCGTAATCATTTCCGTAATGGAGGCTTGTTGATGATTTCCCGTTAGTATATCTATAAGTTCTTCTGTCACCATAATAAGCGGTGTATCGTGTAGAATCTGTTGGAGGAACCCATTTTTTTAGCGAATAAACATCTGAAAAAATAGTTGTTTCAAGGATTTCATTCAATGTATTGATCTGAGAAGTTCTTGCAGGAGAAGAATCTGTTTTAATGGCACTGTTTGATTCATCCAAATCAAGAATTTCTGTATTCCAGCTTCGATTCTGGAAAATAACAGGAAGATTAAATTCCTTAGTTTCAGTTCCGTCATCAAAAATGATTTTAAGTGAATAATCTCCTTCGCTAAGCCATGGAGAAAGAGGAATTCCACAAAGCATGTCATTTACGGATTTTTTAGTTTTACCAAGAGAATAAAAAGTGGCTTGTTCTACAGCTTTCTTTCCGTTATACAGCTTTAGAACTGCATTTTTTTCCGGAGCTTTAAGATTTCTTTTCTGTTTACTGTTCTGAATAAAATTCATGCGTACAAAAACCGCATCTCCAGGCACTAGAATCTCATTATATTTTACACTCAGTGAATAATTTTCACTTTGAAAATTTCCTGTAGCGGCAAAAAGTAAAAAAGAGTTCAAAATAAGAATTGCAAGCATAATTTTTTTCATTAGCTTCTCCATAAATCTTTGACTATAATTTGTGGGGTAACAGTTCCATTAAAAAAATTCTCATTCATGTTGTACAAAACTGAAACTTCATCGCCCAAAGAAAAATCTCTGTTTAATTTATCGGCAGCATTCCAGAAAAGGGCAGGGAATTTATGTTTTCCACAGTCCAAGGTAACTTTCAGATGCTGGTTTTGTGTTCCCATAACTCTGGAATCAATGATTTTTAATTTTGGTGAATAGAAAACTAGTTCTTCATTATCATTTCCGAATGGTTCAAAAAGCTTTACCGTATCAAGAATAGCAGGTGTCAGGTATTCTGGTGGAATTTCTGCATCGATGTTAAGTACGGTTTCCTTTTTTTCTGAATCAAAGGTTCTGCAAAGTTTAAGTGTAGTTTCCATAAACTGATCAAATTTATCCTCAGAAAAAGAAAAACCAGCTGCTGCATTATGTCCACCGTAAGCAACAAAAAAATCATCTCCAAAGTCTTTTAGAAAATCTGTAGCGATTACATTTTCAGTTGAGCGCATGGAACCTGCCCATATTCCATCATTTTTTGTAAGTGCAATGGAAGGTACGTTGTATTCATTTAAGAATCTTCCGGCGAGAAGACCTGTTATTCCTTTATTGATGGACTGGTCTGCCACAATAATCATTTTTCCTTCCGTTTTGGAAATGGATTCTTCTGCCTTTGATTTTGTAACATAAAGTGCATCATTAACAAGTTTTTTTCGTTCTTCATTAAGCTGAAGAAGCTCTTCTGCAAGAATTTCCCGTCGTTTGGGATCTTCAGTAACCAGGAGTTCCAGTGCTAAATCAGTTTTTCCCAAGCGGCCTGCAGCATTTAAGCAGGGATTCAACACCCAGGCAAGCTCCTGTGCCGAAAGATTCTGGAAATTTAATTTCAATTTTGAAAGAAGTACTGCAAGAGCGGGAATGGCTTTACCATCTTTTATGCTTTTTACACAGCTTTTTACAAAAAGTCTGTTTTCATTACGCATTGGCATAATATCAGCCATGGCGGCAATACCTACCAGCTGGAGTTCTTCAGTTCTGCAAGCTTCCAGATTTTTGTCATTTACCGAAAGCATATAATTGGCATAAGTAATGTAGATATTGAAAAGTGCTTCAATTTCGGTGTTATGACACATGCCGAATCTTGAGGATTTTGAAATGTCTTTTAGTTGAGCAAGACTTTTTGAAGCAAAAGCAGGCCAGATTTTTGAACTTTCAGATTTAAGGTCCATAAAGGAAAAATCAATTCCATTTCCAAATAAAGCTTTCATTTTGCCAATTGTATCTCGGCTGTCCCAAACATAGATGTAATTGGAACCTAGAAACAGAGGAAGTCTTGTGTCTGTAAAATAGGTTTGTCCAGGAACAATAATCTCTTTGATAATCTTGTATTTTGTATGATTGCGAACCTTTAGCACGGTGATTTCAAATGTGCCATTTACTTCTTCAATATTTAAAAGGCAAATATCGGCTTTAAAAAGTGAACTTTGTGCAAATCTTAAAGCGGAAACAAGCTTATAAGCAACTGCAGCTCCAGATATTTCTTTGTAAGGATATTCTTCACCTTCAATTTTAGCATCAAGAATTGCAAATGCATTTGGAATTTTTTCAGGTGGATTATGATGGTCTGTAACGATGACATCAATTCCAAGTGAGTTAGCTTTTTCTACTTCTTCGTAACAGGAAATACCGCAGTCAACGGTAATAATTAAAGTTCCGTTTGTTGCAGCAAAATCCTCTACCGCCTGAATGGAAAGACCATAAGGCTCATCACCATTGGGAACTCGATAAGAAACATCGAATCCTGCTCTTTTCATATAATTATATAGAATTGCCGTACTTGTAATGCCGTCTACATCACGATCACCAAAAATCATTATTTTTTCTTCTTCCTCTTTTGCGGCCATTATTCGTTCTACCGCATCTTCCATCTGAGTAAAAAGAAAAGGATTGTGTTCAAAATGAATGTCGTTGTCCAGAAAATAAAACAAATCTGGACCTTGGGTAATACCCCGGCGTACAAAAATCGAGGCTAATATTGGGTCAATTTTGAATTTTTCACAAATTGGGTCAATCTGTGCTTTTGTGACTGCTTTTTTATTAAATTTCATGCCGGATTTCCTTATTTAATTACCTTGTAAATGAGAGGATTTGTTTCCGGTTTTTTATCTGTGTAGCTTACCGCTTTTAAAAGAATTGTTTTGCTTTCAGAAAGACAGTCTTCATCCTTTCCGTAAACTTCCATTACCGGTTCACCTTTTTTTACAAAATCTCCGGTTTTTTTGAACAATATCATTCCTGCATCAGGACAAACAGGATCTGTTGTTTTTGTTCGTCCAACGCCAAGCGCAACCCCTGCAATTCCAATAAGATAACTTTCCATGGAAATATAGCCGTCTTTTTCTGCCGTAAAAGTGTAGTGGAATGCTGAACGACGTACATCTTTTTCTTTTAAAAGAAGTTCAGGATCTCCACCCTGGTCTTTTACATTTTCAAGGAAAGCTTCAAGTGCTTTTCCGTTTGAAACTACCTTGCGGCACATTTCAAGACCTTCTTCCGTATTTTTTGCTATCTTTCCAAGAACAAGCATTTCTGCACCCAGAGTCAGGGTAAGTGTCATAATATCGGCAGGTCCATTATTCATAAGACAGTCAATTGTTTCTTCAATTTCGAGGAAGTTACCAATTTTCATGCCAAGAGGAGTGTTCATATCTGTAAGAAATGCTGTTGCATTTTTCCCCATAGCCTTTACTGTATTAACAAGGCTGGTTGCAAGAGTTTCAGCATCTTCCTTGGATTTCATAAAGGCTCCACTGCCGTATTTTACGTCAAATACCAATGCATCACTACCTTCTGCAACTTTTTTCGAAAGAATACTGGCGGTAATAAGCGGTACAGATTCAACAGTGCCGGTAACATCACGGAGAGCATAAAGAATTCTATCTGCAGGAGCAATTTTTATAGTCTGTCCTGTCATGGCAAAACCGGTTTTATTGATAAGCTGTGTAAATTTTTCTTCTGTAAGATTTACATTGTAGCCTTTTATTGATTCAAGTTTATCCAAAGTTCCACCTGTATGACCTAGGGCACGTCCACTCATCATTGGAACTTTTAATCCACAGGCTGCTACAATGGGTGCTAGGGGTAAAGAAATCTTATCACCAACACCACCTGTGGAATGCTTATCAACGAATACAGTGTTTTTTGGAAAAAGATTTGACTTATGGAGGTCAATTACGTCACCTGAATAAAGCATGCTCTGGGTAAGATATGCTGTTTCTTCAAATGTCATGCCGTTAAAAAAAATGGACATGAGCCATGAACTCAACTGATACTGAGGAATGCTTTCGTCAGTGCATCCTTTTATCATGAAGTCAATTTCTTCTTTTGTAAGTGGTTCAGAGTTTTTAAGAATTCTTTTTCCGTTTTCTGTGACAAAAGTGCCGCGTTTTTTTAAAATAATATCTGTCGCTCTCATAAAATTCCCATCCCAATTTCAAGAGTGTTCAGCCTGGCAGAGCAGGTGAGTTTAGTCATTTCATAGATAATAACCCTGATCTGATTAAAAGCTTCTTCATCCAGTGGATAATTTCTGGCTTTCTGAGGATCAAGATTAGCACAGGCCCATAAATACATGAGTCCCTGGTATTTTACAGGCAGAAGATGCTGGGAACCATGTCCTTCCGCGCAATCACTGCACATAAAAGAGTTTTCATTAACATTATAATAGGAAAGCTGATTTTTAGAAACAGTATTTTCACAGGAACTGCAGTTTTCAAGCTGAGGCATGAGTCCGGAATTTTTTATGAATCGCCACAAAAATCGTAACAGACCGGCACGGCTTTGCATTTCGGTAGAAAGCTCCATTCCGTCTAAAAATGATATGATTAAAGGCCAGAAAAGTCTGTTGTCGCCACCACATTCAGTTTTAATGGCAATTTCACAGGCGAGGTTTGCTGCATAGGTTTTGAATAGATTTTGTGAAAAACTCATGTGAAAATTTTTTACGTCAAAATCACTAATTTTATTCTGATTTTTTTCGGTGTTTTCGTAAATAAATATGGTTCCGTAGTTAAATGGTGCGCATAAGGATCTTAGTTTGGATTTAGGTCCTCCATAAAGACAAGCCTTATAAATACCTCGTTCTTTGGTAAGCATTGTCACCAAGGTATTATTTTCACCCAAAGGAGAAAGAGAAAGAATTACTGCTTCACTTGAAAAATTACGGTTCATAAAAAAAGGAGATGTTGTTAAATCTTTTTAAACATCTCCTTTATTATAACTTATTTTCCCTGTCCGTAGTAAGAATTTGGACCGTGTTTTCGCTCATAATGTTTATTAATGATGTATTCTGGGAGTCTGTCATCCAGGGAGGCCCCGTTTAATCTTGTAAATGTTGCCATTTTACAGATTTCTTCCAGAACAGTACCATTGTAAACTGCTTTATCAGCGTTTTTACCCCATGCAAAAGGTCCATGTCCACCACACAAAACCATGTTTACTTCAGAAGGATTAAGTCCTTTTTCCTCAAAATATTTGATGATTTGAAGTCCAGTTTCCAGTTCGTAAGCTGATTTTACTGCAGCTTCAGAAAGGTAAGGTGTACATGGAATGTCTTTCTGAAGGTGATCAGCATGTGTAGTACCATAAAGAGGAACTGATTTACATGCCTGTGCCCAGGAAACAGCAAATGTTGAATGTGTATGGATAATTCCTCCAATTTCTGCTCCTTTTTCAAGGCCAAAAACCTTGTAAAGAACAGCATGTGTTGGTGTATCAGAAGAAGGATTCAGTTTTCCTTCAACTTTTTTTCCTTCAACATCCACAATAACCATACTGTCTGGAGTAAGCTCTGGGTATGGAACTCCACTTGGTTTAATGGCAAAAACAGCTTTATCTTTATCAAAAGCAGAAACGTTTCCCCATGTGTAAAGTGCCAGATTGTTGGCAGGAATAAGCATATTGGCTTCGTAAGCAGCCTGTTTAATATCCTCGTACATATTTTCCTCTTATTACAGATTTTCTACAGCTGCACGTTCTACAGCAAGACCTTTTTTGTAGTTTTCATAGAAGATATTGAAGCTTTCTTCCAGGTCTTTTTCAACTTCAGCTGTTGTTTTTTTACAGGTAACAAATACTTTCTTTTCAAGGTATTCATCAAGAGTACATCCTGCACCAAGGTAAGAAGCAAGAATTGCCATACCCCAAGGTCCGCCTTCGCCTGCAGTTTCCATAGCAGAAACAGGTGTATGAATTGATGCAGCCATGAATTTAAGACCAGCATCAGTTTTGAAGTATCCGCCGGCACCTGTCATGCTGGTAATTTTTACATTTTCATCAAAAAGAATATCCATACCGGCACGATTTGCACCAAGAGATGTAAACATCTGGGCACGCATAAAGTTTGCAAGATTGAAATTACAGTTTTCAGAACGTACAAAAAGAGGACGACCTGAGTTGAATCCTGTAATTGTTTCACCAGAAAGATAGTTGTAAGCGAGAAGCCCACCTACATCTTTATCACCTTCAATTGATTTTCCAAGAAGCTTGTCGTAAAGGTCTTTCATTGATGGTTCAAATCCAAGAGTATTACAAACTTCCTTAAAAAGATTAATCCAGTTGTTGTGTTCACCGGTACAGTTGTTGCAGTGAACCATGGCAACAGGACTTCCATCTGGAGTAGTAACTACATCAATGATTCCAGGATATACTTTGGCCAGATCTTTTTCCAGAACTACCATTGAGAAAATTGAAGTTCCAGCAGAAATATTTCCAGTACCAACTTTACAAGAGTTAGTTCCAACCATACCAGTGCCTGCATCACCTTCTGGAGGACAAAGTGGAATGCCGGCTTCAAGATCACCAGCAGGATCTAGGAATTTAGCACCATCAGCAGTAAGTGTACCAGCATCTTCACCAGCGTTCAAAACTTTTGGGAAGATGTCGTTGATTTTGTAGTTGAGCCCTTTTTCAGAAATGAGTTTTTCAAACTTGGCTGTCATAGTTGAGTTGTAGTTCATTTCATCTTTATTGATAGGGAACATACCTGATGCATCACCAACGCCAAGAACTTTTTTTCCAGTAAGGCGGTAGTGAATATAAGCAGCAAGTGTATATACATTTGAAATTTTAGAAACATGTTCTTCTTTATTCAGAATTGCCTGGTAAAGGTGAGAAATAGACCAGCGTTCAGGAACAGGGAAGTTGAAAAGGGCAGAAAGTTCAGCAGAGGCCTGTCCTGTAATTGTATTACGCCATGTTCTGAATGGAACAAGAAGATTGTCATCTTTATCAAAAGCAAGATATCCGTGCATCATTGCAGAAATACCGGCACTTTTGAATTTTTTAAGTGTTACACCATATTTTTCGTTTACGTCTTTTTTTAGATCAGCGTAACATTCCTGAAGTCCTTTGTGGATCAGGTCTAAATCATATGTCCAGATACCATCAACAAGCTGGTTTTCCCAAGTAAAACTTCCGCCTGCAATTGGTTCAAAATTAGAATTGATAAGTACTGCCTTGATTCGTGTAGAACCGAATTCAATACCCAAAACACTGTTACCATCGATTATTTCTTTTTTATTGTCCATAATCAAATTATAGACTCGTAGTGGCCTTGGGTCAATGAAAAACGGATCCTATGGTAGGGTTCATTTTGTAGGAAAAATTATCATTTTGTTTTATGATGTTTCTTGTGTTTTTTTCCATCTTTTTTTGAAGCTTTCTTGTGTTTTTTTCCTTTCTTTATAATCCGCTCAGATGGAATATAATCACTTTTCTGGAAAATAAGGATTTCATAAAGAATCGAAAGAAGACATAAGAAAAGAAGAAGGCATGGAAACCAGTTACCAAGAAGGGCATAAGTTGTAGTAACTCGCTTGTAAACTGGAACCTGGCATTCCATGGAAGTCTGTTCAAACAGAGGCATGTCATATAAGATTCGACCAGCTGGATCAACAACAACTGAATAGCCTGCATTTGTAGATCTTACAAGGGTAGTGCGGTATTCAATGGCACGATATGCGGCAACACAGAAATGCTGGAATTCGCTGGATTTTTTTAAGCTCCATGAATCATCAGTAAGATTCATAAATACTTCAGTTCCATATTTCCACAAAGGCCGGCATACATCTGGGAATGCATCGTCATAGCAGATTGGAGTGCTGATTGTAACAGTTGGCTGTGCGTTTTCTTCTATTATTTGTTCCCCATATGATTTTGCAAGGCTGATGGTTTTAGCTTCACCTTCCTTGTGATATTCTGACCAGGAAGCAGGAATCTGGAAAAATACATATTGATCACCTGGAGTCCAGCCTGCAGAAATTTTTGTAATCTTGAAAATAATGTCATGAATCCATTTGATTTTTGAGAAAGGAATTGCTTCTGCAAATGGAACAAGATGATTTTTAGGATAATGACCTCTGAGATTACCATTTCCATCAAACATAAGTGTGGAATTATATAGATTGATTTTTGTGTCGGAAACACGTGTTTGCCACACTCCACCTACAAGAAAGGGAATATTGTTGTCTTTGATAAAATCAATCAGTGGTTTGTTTTCAGGTCTGTTTTCATAGTACCACTGGTTATGAGGGAAAGGTCTGTTAAGTACACCTTCGCTCCATACAATAAGGTCTGGTTTTTTATCTCTATCCTGAAGCATGGAAAGTACTTTTTCTGTTTCTTTCATTGAGTTTTCAATGTTTGTTGTATCGATTGCATTTTTCCATGGGTCTGAATTCTGCTGAACAATAATTGTATCCAGATATTTTTCGGGGTTACGGGGTAGTGAATAAGATACTGCACCGTAAATAAGGATAAGTCCCATTGAAACTGCCCAGGTTTTAGCTACTGCTGTATATGAGAGTTTAATGCGGTAAGCCGGTTTGTTGTCAGTAATGATCAGTGTATCGTAAAGTGAAAATCCTTCTGCAATAAGAGCATTGAAAAATACCAGAATGAATGTTACTCCATAAGTACCTGTAATTGCTGCAATCTGGATAAGCAGCTGCCATCGGTAAACGGCAGTAGAAACTGTTCCCCATGGATAACCAAGGAAACCTGTTGATTTGAACCATTCGTATAGTACATAAATAAAGGAGAACCAGAATATTCTGAATGCAGGAGTGTTGTTTTCTTTTAATGAAAATAGATTAAGTCTGTTTCTTTTTGATTCAGAATAATATGGGAAATGAAAAAATATTCCAAAAATTCCACCAATCATTCCTGTTCCAAAGGCAGAAGCTCCAAGTGTAAGGGCTGCAAAATCTTTGAAATAACCCAGCCAGAAACTGGAACAAAGATGAACCGTAATGGTCTGAATGAAAGAAAGAACAAATGAAAAACGGAAGGATTTACAGTCTTTTATGGCAAGATAAAATGGAATGATAGCTATCAGTGTGTAAAAAGGGGACCCCATCAAATACAATTCGTTTGGGATTGCTAAGGCTAAAAGCACGCCTGAAAAAACTGATAAAAAAACTTGTAAAATCGCTTTCATAATATTATAATATTAGAGATATATAATATATTATCGAAAAAAACAGCGATCTGCACAAGTAAAAAAAGCAATAAAGAGGGGAATATCTGCTTCTATGAAACTACTGAATGACGCGCATCTGACTGCGTGGGAAAAACTGCCCGAAGTGTCTGCAAAGGCACCAGGACGTTTCCATCTTATCGGTGAACATTCCTGGTTTTTCAAAGACAAGACTTTATCTATGGCGGTAGACATTTACGTCTATATCGGTGTGTCTAAACGTGACGACAATACCGCTAATTTCTATTTTCATCAGATAAATGATAAAAAGAAATCCAATCTATCATCACTTAAATATAAAAAAGAAGACAAGTGGGCTAACTTTCTTAAGTCTGTAATTTACGGTTTTACTTCTGGTGGATTTAACCTTGGAGGAATGGATGTAACAGTCTATTCTGATGTACTGCCATCTGCCGGTTTTGGAATTACTACTGCTATAAAGACTGCCTTCGCCATTGCAATCCGCAAGCTTTTTAATCTTACACTTTCCGATGCTGAGCTTTTACAAGTGCTTGAACGCGGTAATCGACGTTTCATGCAGCAGAATAATTATATCGCTGACAATTTTTCTGCCATGTTCTCAAAAAAAGACAGTCTCATTGTAACAGATCATCAAAAAAATACATGGGATTATGTTCCTTTCAGTTTTGAAGATAAAAAAGTTCTTATAGTTGATACTCATGTTCCTCGTTACGCAGTTTGGAATGAAGAATCACTTTTTGAACCTCAGTATGCATTGGTTCTTGGAGATCTTCGTGAACGTAAACCAACTGATTACGGTGGATGGCATTACATAAAAAATGTTACGGATATTAATGAACAGCTTTCAATTATGGATGAAGCTCATCGCCGTAAATTGATTTGTATTATGAATGAACATAACGATCTTCAGGATGCTGTGGATGGTCTTCAGAAAAATGATTTCTTTAAATTTGCACGATCTGTAAATCACAGTCATGAAGATATGCGTGATCTTTATGAAATTTCCTGTCCTGAAATTGACTGGCTTTTGAAACGGGTAAATGAAATTGAACCTATGCTTGATATGTTAAGAAATCCAGTTTCCTGCGGTAGAATAACGGGAAAAGGCTTTGGACGATGTCTTTATGCTGTTCTTCGCGATAGTGATATTGAAAAATTTACAGAAAAACTTCATGAATTCGAAAAGATTTTTGGATTTAAGACTGACTGTTACATTGTAAATCCTGTTGATGGCGCATCTCTTTTGGTGGATTAAGGTTTTATGAATATTCTGCTTACAAATGATGACGGTTACAAAGCAAAAGGTATTCAGGCTTTAAAAAATGCTCTGGTAAAAAAGGGACACACTGTCTATCTGATTGCACCGGCTTCCAATCGATCAGCTGTTTCTCATCATATTAATATGAAAGACTCTCTTGAGGTTATCAAAAGGGATTTTAATGAATGGTCCTGTTCTGGTTATCCTGTAGATTGTGTTGCTGTTGGAGTTAGAAGTGATTTTCTTCCTGTTAAGCCTGATTGCATCATTTCTGGTATAAACAAAGGTGCAAATCTTGGATCAGATATTGTATATTCAGGAACCTGTGCTGCAGCCCGTCAGGGAGTTATGTATGAAATTCCTTCTGTTGCAGTAAGTCTTGAACACGAAAAGGGGTTTTCGGCATCGGAAGATGATTATTCCTTTGATAATATGGCAGAGTTTATTGCCCGAAATCTGGAAAAGCTTGTTTCTCTTTGCGATGTAAGTTTTCCTTATGCTTATGTAAATGTAAACGGATATTCTGGAGATAAAATTACAGCAGTTGAATTTGTAGAAGAGGTAGCTCAAAGATCTTATAGAGACCGTGTGGAATTAAACGCTGTAAAAGAAGGTATCTTTAGTACACATTTCCTTCCTGGAGGAAGTACTACTTTAGGCGGTTCTAAAAGCGATTATGCCATTACAGAAAAACATTCTGTTTCTGTGGCAAAGATTCTGGCTGAAGAAAACTGCATTCCTATCAATAAGAATATAGGCTTTGAGTTTTAATATAATGTAACCATAAGGCACTATTTGTGTTTGAAACTAAAAAAGGAGGATAAAAAATGGAGAATAAACAGAATCAGATTCTTTCAGAAGGCATTAATTTTTACAATAAAAAAGCTTTTAAGAAAGCATTAAACTTTTTCCTTTCACTTCCTGCAGATAGTGGTGCCGATCCAATGGAAACTGCATATTACCTTGGTCTTTGTTACGCAAAGCTTCAGAAATATGAAGATGCACTTTTGTATCTGGAAACAGTTGTTACTTCAGGTGGTCAGATAGAAAGGGTGCTTCAGTGCCGTTTTCTTCTTGCCGTTATTTATGCTGTTTCCGGCCGACGTCGGCTAGCTGATTTTGAATTGAACAAATTGCTTGAGACCGGTTATATGACTCCCTCAGTTTACGCAGCCATTGCTTTTGTTGCATGGGAACAGAAAGATACCGAGAAATGTCTTTCATATTATGAAAAATCGCTTAAGGCAGATCCAGAAAATGTAACTTCCCTTAATGGAATGGGCTATGTGCTTGCATGTTCTGACAAGGATCTTACAAAAGCTCTGAGCCTTTGCAAAAAAGCTGTTGAATCTTCCCCAAATAGTGCGGCCTGCCTGGATTCACTAGGCTGGGTTTATTATAAACTTGGGCTTTATGGAGATGCAATTAAATATCTTGAAATGGCAGAAAATCTTGATAAAGAAAATGCTGAAATTGCAGAACATATCCGTCTTGCCGTTCAAAAAGGTGGAAAATAATGAAATTAAACCTTTCTGCTAAGAAAATAGCTGTTCTAGTTTTCTCTGTAATCTTTTCTGGTTTTGTTTTTGCCCAGACGCTTACTGAAAATGCCAATGCAGGTATGAAAGCTTCCGTTGACAGAATCAGGACCAGTGATGAAGGAATGGCCGCCCAGGAATTCCGGCGTGGTGTTCAGTCCTATTATAGAGGGGCCTACAATGAAGCTGTTCTTCAGTTTGAAAAGGCACTTTCTTATCTTCCAAATGACAATTTGATTTTGGACTGGCTTGGTAAGGCAAATTATAAATCTGGGCTTGAAGGACTTTCTCTTTCCTACTGGAATAATGCTCTTGAAAACGGTTATGGTGGTCTTCTTCTTGCCAATAAGATAGAAATTGTTCAGAATCGACGAGCAACCGATGTTTCTGCTGATGCAAAGCTTTCTGAAGCTGGATCTTTCTCGGGAAATTATGACGGTAATTTTATTTTTGCCGGTCCTACAGCCATTCTTCCAAATTCTGATGGAACTTACTGGGTTGTTTCCACTGGCTCCAATGAGCTTTTCCTGATAAATCAGAATGGTTTTATTTCCAGCCGAGTTACAGGTCCTGTTAATGGTTTTGACAGACCTTTTGATCTTCTTCGTCTTAGTGGTGGAAAGATTCTTGTTTCCGAAAGTCTTGGTGACAGACTTGCACTTCTTGATAAAAACGGTCATTTTGAAAAATACATTGGTGAACGAGGGCGGGGAAACGGACAGTTTGTTGGACCTCAGTATCTTGCCACAGACAGTAATGAAAACATTTTTGTAACAGATTATGGAAACCGGCGGGTGGTTGTTTTTGATTTTGAAGGAAATGCACTTTTTACTTTTGGAAAAAAAGAGGGAGCTTTCAAAGGTCTAAAAGGACCAACTGGAATTGCTATTTACAATGATGTTATTTATGTTGCAGATGACCAGACTGGAAATATTGTTGAATTTGATAAATCTGGAAACTATATTCGTGACCTTGTAAAGCAGAATACCTTCAAAAAGCCTGAAGGTCTTAAAATCTGGAATGATGCACTTGTTCTTTGTGATTCCAACAAGATTTTCCGAATTGATATGGAAACTGGAAGCTTGTCAGAAATTGCTGGAACAGGAAATGCTCCTTCAAGATGTACACAGGCCGTTCCTGATTTAAATGGAAATCTGGTTGTATGTGATTACAAAGCCAGTGAAATCTACATTATGTCTGAAATTTCAGAACTTGTAGGTGGTATGTTTGTTCAGGTTGAATCAGTAAATGCAGATAATTTTCCTCAGGTTACCCTTGAACTTCGTGTAGAAAATCGCCGTAGAAATCCTGTAGTTGGTCTTCTTGAAGAGAATTTCTTTGTGACTGAAAATAAGAATCCGGTTTCAAATCTGAAATTCATCGGTGCTGCATCTAATAATGATTATGCTGATATTACCTTTGTAATCGACCGCAATGTAGATTGTGAACTTTACGGTGAACAGATTGATCTTGCTGTACGTGAAATCTGCAGCAGTATGGCAAATGGAACCGTGCGAATTGTAAGTGCAGGTAATGTTCCAGTTACTGAATACTCAGGATCTGCTCAGAATAATTCCAACTTTACGGAAAAAGCATTAAAAACAAAATACAGCACCTACGTTCCTCTGGACCTTGCCATGAGACTGTCTGCCAATGATCTAATTAATAGTGCAAAGAAGCGTTCCATTATATATATCACCAATGGATCTGTTACACCGGGTGCTTTTGAACATTACAGTTTGTCTGAAACAGCAGCTTATCTTAACAATAATTCAATCGGTTTAAGTGTTGTTCAGTTAAGTCAGAAAGCTGTTGACAATGAACTTAATTACCTTATTGAAAATACCCAGGGAGAACTTTATTACGTTTACCGTCCTCAGGGCCTTTCTTCGGTAATTGTGGATATTATTGATAATCCTTCTGGAATTTATCAGCTTACTTATACTTCAAATCTTAAGACCAATTTTGGTGAAGCTTATCTTCCTGTAGAGGCAGAAGTTTACCTTCTGAACAGAAGTGGTCGTGATGAAAGTGGATATTTTGCTCCTCTAGAGTAGAAAAATAAATTAGAATAGAAAATCTTAAAAGTTGGAGTGGCTGGTTACTTATTGAAAGTGCCGGCCACTTCTTTTACAGCTTCAACAAGTGTTTCCATTTCTTCACGGGTAGTTCCCGGTCCAAAACTGAATCTAACGGCGGTTTCACGTAATTTTGAGTCAATATGCATTGCTTCAAGTACCGGACGATTTGCTTTTTTGGCAGAACAGGCGCTTCCTGTAGATATACAGATGTTTTTTGCATTTAAAGCTCTGAGCATTACCTGGCCTGGGATATTATTGAATGCAGCCTGAACTACATAAGGCGAAAATTTTTCCTGGTTAGAAAGTCTTGTTTTTGGAAGAACCGTACAGCAGCTGATTTTTGAAAGCTCATTTATAAACCAGGCAGTATTAATTTTCTGTTCTTCAAATTTGTTCACAGCTGTTTCATTTTCTTTTCTAATCAGGTATTTTTCTAGTACTTTTGAAAAGGCTACTGCACCAAAAAGATTTTCGGTTCCGCTTCTAATACCGTTTTCCTGTCCGCCGCCTTTTAAAAATGGTTCTACTTTATCTTTTAAGTATAGCAGTCCTATTCCCCGTGGACCACAGATTTTGTGTGCGGAAAAAGCTGCACTATCTATATCCCAGTCTTTGATTTCAAGAGGAATCTTTCCTGATGCCTGAACACAGTCAGCGTGAATTTTAGGACGACGTTTTCCTTTTGTTGCTTCCTTTACAGCGCTGGAGATTTCTTTTAATGGCTGGATTACTCCAGTTTCATTGTTAACTGCCATAATACAGATAAGAAGGGTATTGTCTGTAAGGGATGATACAACAGTTTCCGGAGTAATTATTCCATTTTCATCTGCTAAAAGACTTTTTACCTGAAAACCACATTTTGTCAGACTGTCAGCCATTTCCCTAAGGGCAGGGTGCTCAATATTTGAAATAAGTACAGTTCCTTTAACTGGCTTTGCGGCAACAGACAGAAGAATTATATGATCGCTTTCGGTTCCACCGCTGGTAAAATAAAGTTGTTCAGGCTTTACATCAAGAACAGAGGCACATTTAGCACGGGCTTCTTCAAGAATACAACGGGCTTCTTTTCCAAGATTGTGGACACTTGAAGGATTTCCCCAGTACTTCATGCTGATTTCAAGGCTTTCACGTAAAATTTCTTCATCAGAAGGGCTAGTTCCAGCCCAGTCAAAATACAGCGGTTTGTCCATTTTCTTGTTTTACCTGTTTACTTCAGAATATAAAGAATGTCTTCATCTTCAACTTCCTGAATCAGATTATCACAGAGTCCTTTTTGAAGAATAAGACGGATTTTACTTGTTTTGTTCTTTTTGTCTTTTTGCATAGCTGTAATGAAACGTTCACCAATTCCACCACCGGTAACAGCAAATGGAATAGGGTTTGTATCCCAACCGTATTTTTCCATAACTTCAAAAATTTCATCACGATAAGCAGCAGAACAGATGTCCTTGTGTACACAAAGAGCTAATGCACGGCCAATCCCCCAGGCTACAGCTTCTCCATGAGCTACAGCTCCAAGTCCAACAATGGATTCATAAGCATGTGCAAAAGTGTGTCCAAAATTCAAAAGTGCACGTTCTCCGCGTTCAGTTAAATCATTCTCTACAACTTTTCCTTTTGCATAAATACATTTGGAAATAATTGAAACAAGTGTTGATGGATCACGATTGTTGATTTTAACTGATTCATTTTTAAACCAGTCATAAAGTTCTTTATCAAAAAGAAGGGCAGTTTTAAATGCTTCTGCAAGGCCTGACTTAAACTGGTTTTCTGGAAGGCTTGGAATAAACTGTGTGTAGCAAAGAATATCTTCTGCAGGGAAGAAGGTTCCAATCATGTTTTTGTAATTATCAAAATCACATCCTGTTTTTCCACCCATTGATGCATCTACCATAGCAAGAACCGTTGTAGGTACAAGCTTTACTCTAGCACCACGTTTGAAAATGGAAGCAGCAAAGGCAGTTATATCACAGATAACTCCACCACCAATTCCAACAAAACAGTCATTTCGGGAAAAATTTTCATTAATTGCAGCTTTAACAATCTCAAGAACAGACTCAATAGTCTTGTATTTTTCTCCTGATCCAAGAATTATAAGTCGGTCCTGGCCAAGAACACCATCATCAAAACTAGCTGTAAATTCCTTCATGCAGTCAAGGCTGGCAACAGTTGCATCTGTAACAAAAAAATAACGGGTGTTGTCATTTCTTGGCTGACCTGCTGAAAAATATGAGATGAAGTCTGGTGCATCATCACTAATATAAACGTTAGAAATACCAGCTCCTGAATTAATCTGAGGATATTTGATTTCGAAGGATTTTGATTTCATGATATATTTATATTACTGTTTTTTTGACTTTTTTCCAATATCTGATATACTTTTTAGTCGTTTATGGCAGGATTTTTGCATTCCTTAACAGTATCTTTTCTTTTTATTTCAATATTAATTCTTTCGATTGGATTAAATATTGTTTGGAAATCTAAGCACTACTGTTCTAATGATATAAGATATATTATTCTCATAGCTATTTTGGCATCAGTTTTTCATGTTATGTCTATTTTGCTTCACAATGAAAAACTGGTTCTTCTATTCATGAATCTGTTTTCGGCTTCTTTTTCCTGGCTTGTTCTGTATTTTAAGAAATTTTCGAATAAATATACAAAATCTGGCCATGAAATAAAACTTGTTGTTATAGGCTGTTATATTTACTGTATAATTGAAACTATAGCTTTTATAATCAACACATTTTACCCGCTTTATTTTACCCTTACTATTACTGAATTTCAGGGTGAAGCTTTTTATAAAATTAACAGCAGCAGATCTTCCCTTTATACACTGCATTTACTTTTTTCGTATATTCTAATTTTTTTAATTTTGATTGAAAATATTTTTGCTATCATAAAATCACCAAAATTATATAAGCGGAAGTATGTGGAAGTGCTTCTGGCTTTTATAATTCCGGTTTTTATTGATATGCTTTACGTTTTTACCCGTTTCCAGGTAGACATTTCTGTGTTTGCTTTTGGGATTGGTGGTATTATTCTTGAATATTTTGCAATCTTTTATTCGCCTTCCGAAGTACGAAAGGGAATGCTTTTCAATGTATTTGATGATACTGATGTAGGTGTTGTCTGCTTTGATAAGGATGGCAGTGCAATTTTCGTAAACAATCAGATTCGTGAACTGTTTAATATTTCTGTTGATACAAATGATTTTTCCAGATTGGAAAATTATTTTATTACCTGGCAGCAAGAACATCCTGAATGGAAGGAAAATCAGTTAATAAAATGGGATGAATCTTTTGAAAGGGGTGGAAAACTTCATTATTATGAGGTTTCATTTTCTGTCCTTCTTGATGATAAGAAGATGTATCTTGGTTCTTATTTTATTATCCAGGATAACACAGACCTTATGAACAAACTTAACGAGCAGCGTTATCTTGCAACTCATGACTATCTTACAGGTGTTTATAATCGGGAAACTTTTTATAAAAAAGTTGCTAAAGTTTTTGCAGAACAACCGGACCGTGATTTTATCATTATCACTTCAAATATTAAAGGATTTAAACTTATAAATGATGTTTTTGGCCAAAGTGCCGGTGATAAGATTCTTAAACAGATTGCCAATGCATTAAAAACTCTTTCCAAGGAAAGTTCAATTTATGCGCGTCTTCATAGTGACTGTTTTGTTTTATGTATGCCAGCTGAACGCTATGATGAAAAATGGTTTCTTGATATGGCGTACCAATCAGTTAGTGTAGATGGAAGTGATATTTACCGTATCAGAATGGCAATTGGTGTTTATGTAGTTACAAACAAATCTCTTCCAGTTTCTGTAATGTGTGACCGTTCTTTACTTGCACTTGCATCCATAAAAAGTGATTACAGTAAATCAATTGCCTATTATTCTGATGAAATGCGTGATCATGCTATTCAGGAACAGAATATAGCTGCATTGCTTGAAAAGGCTATGGAAAAAGAGCAGTTTACAATTTTCCTTCAGCCGCAGTTAGATTTAAACGGTAAGCTTTTTGGTGCAGAAGCTCTTGTACGATGGTTTCAGCCGGAAAAAGGGCTTGTTATGCCAATCGATTTTATCAGCATTTTTGAAAAAACAGGTTCCATTGCAAAGCTGGATTATTGTGTTTGGGAAATGGCATGTAAGACCTTAAGAAGATGGAAAGATGAAGGTCGAAAAGACTGTTGTATTTCTGTGAACATATCACCAAAGGACTTTTATTTTACTGATGTTTTTGAAGATATTACTTCTCTTGTAAAAAAATACAATATTGAACCATCCATGCTTAATCTTGAAATCACTGAATCGGCAATTATGTTTGACCTGGAAAAACAGCTGAATCTATTAAAAAAACTTCAGGATTTTGGTTTTAAGATTGAAATGGATGACTTTGGCTCAGGTTATTCTTCATTGAACTCCCTGAAAGACATTACTGTTGATTATCTTAAACTTGATATGGCTTTTCTTGCTACAACTAATAATACAGAACGCAGTAAAAAAATCATTCGTATTATTTTGCAAATGGCAAAAGAGCTGGAACTTCCTGTTATTACTGAAGGTGTAGAAACAGAAGAGCAGTTGAACTTTATGAAATCAGCTGGTGGAAAGCTTTTCCAGGGACATTATTTTTCAAAACCTTTACCAGTCAGTGAGTTTGAAGAAAAATACTTACCTTTAGATCCTGTTTCAAAAAAAGCCTAGTAGGTTTTGTCCATTGCTTCAAGGTCTGCTTTTACTTTTTTAAGACGTTCAATTTCACGGTTCAGCATTTTTTCGTAATTCAGGTCACCGGTTTTTATACGCTCCCGTTCATCTTCCCAGCTTTGACAATCTGTTATAAAAAGAAAATTGAATTTTGACTCATTGGCTTTTTCATACCAGAGTTTTGCTTCCTGCCAGTAGTAATATCCTGCCTCATAACAGCTGAGAGCTTTTTCTATATTGTTCAGGTATTCTTCCTTCCAAGGTGCATCATAAAAATAGGCAACTTTTTTATCGTAAATACGTCCCAATCTAAGATGCTGTTCAATTAATTTCAGATTTATGTGCATCTGGAAAAGGTAGCGGTATTTTTCCCATTCAGTTTCTGTTGTAATTTTTTTTCCTGTGAACTGTGGATTACAAAAATCAGCCTGTGCAGCTTTTTCAAGCCAGTAAATATTTTCAATACAGTCGTCAGGCAGCTGCTGATAATGAACGTGGTACAGTTTATAATAATCTTCCTTGTATTTTACCATGTATGCAGGAAGTGTAGTGAGGAAAACTGCAAAAATAAGAACAGTAAGAACTGCTTTTTTCATAATTTATTTATCGGAGGTTATCCTGAATTACTTTTGAAATATCTTCAATGGATTTTGATGCATCAATTCTGACTACTTTCATGTTACATTCAGGATCATTTTCGTAGGCTGTAATTACTTTGTTGTACCATTGAGCTGTATTTTTCTGGTAATCAATTTTTTCAAAAATTTCCTTGGTTTCGCCTCTTTTATTTACCCGTTCTAAAGAGATTTCCGGATCAATTTCAAAAAAGAAAAGAATTTCTGGAAGAGGAAAACTTTGATTTAATAATTTTGGAAGCTCTTCACCGCAGCAAACAGACTGATATGCAAGACTAGAAAAAAGGTATCGGTCTGAAATTACAATTTTTCCTTTTTCCGTATTACTGATGATTCCATTTTCACCATAAAGATGCTCACACCGGTCTGCGGCAAAAAGAAATGCTTGTGTTTTAGGATCAGTTTTAATTTCGCCTTTAAGAATTTTTCGTAAAAAAAGTCCGGTTTCTCCTGAAGTAGGTTCAGCGGTTTTTACGCATTTTTCGCCAAGCTTTTCTTTAAGAAGATTGATTTGCGTTGTAGTTCCGCTTCCGTCTATTCCTTCAAATACATAAAAATTCTTAAGTATCATTGATTCAATCCTGTTTTTTTTCTGCTTATTTTTCGCTATAATAAGATATAATATATAAGAAAAGAATTGAAAACTCAATCGAAAAAAATTTTTAGTCTCGCTGTTTTTGCATTTCTCATTTTGCTGTCGGTTTTCGTTTCAAAACCGGTAGGGAGACTAATTTCTAATGAGTTTTCTTCTCTTGTTAAATCGGCTCAGAAAGAAATCTATAAGACAACTTCACTGCACGTTTCTTTTAAAAATCTTTCACCATCAATCTTTTCTTCCGTAAATCTTACCGGTGTTTCTGTCTGCGATGATTCTGATGAAACTGTTGCTTCAATTAAAAAAATTAAGGTGAACTACAGTTTTTGGAATCTTATACACAGACGATATGAAAACATTATTTCTTCGATTGTTATTGACGGTGTAGATCTAAAAGCAGAAAAACTGATTCCCGTAATTACAAGACTTGCTGAAAATCAAAACCAGGAAAAAAATAGTCAGCTGGATGTAAATTATTTTATCACTTACTTAAAGGAAAAATTTGAAATTACAATTCCATTAAACGTTTCTGTAAAAAATGTCACTGTATCTTATGAAAATGAAACAGTTCAAGGTGCACTGGATATTAAAAAAATCGGACTTGTTTATACTCAGAAAAGACAGCAGCTGGAAATTTCAATGAAAAGTGTACTGTCTGCATTTTTTAAGATCAATGGTTTTAAAATTTCATCATCAATTAATCTTCAAGGACTTCTTTTGAACGGTTTAAATGATTCTTCCCTTACTTTTACACTTAGTGATCTTAGGGCGGGGAATTATTTTTTCAACAAATTTAATCTTAAACTTTTTTTTGCTGATGATTCATTTTTTCTTGATACAATCCAGAATACTTTTCCTTTGCTCGTTGACTGTTCTTATTCACTTAAAGATAAAAAACTTTCTGCCGTGGTAAAAACCGAGAATCTTTCGCCAAAACAGGTTTTTTCAGCATCAGTTAAGTCAGATTTTGCACATCTTTTCCAGAATCTTAAAATTGATTCACAGGCAAGTGCCGTTTATCAAAATGGAAAACTGTTCTGGGATTTGACAGGGGATGTTCTTGCCCCGGATGGTGAAGGCTGGAATCTATATTCTTTAAAAGCTGATGGTGATGAAAGATACTTTAATATTCAAAACCTTTCTGTAAAGGGAGAAAAATACGATGCTTCCCTGAATGCAGGTTTTGATTTAAAAACACTTTCCCTTACAGGTTCGGCTGAAGTCCAGAAAATTCTTCTTCCAAATGGAAATATTATTTCTACGGAATTATATTTTGATCCTATGGATAAAGGCTTTATGGTTTTTGTTCCACAGGTTTTCATCGACGACAAGGTTTTTACTGCTCTCCAGTTAAATATTCTTCCAAATGTTGATTCTGTTGATTTTACTTTTGAAGCTTATGACTATTCTCATTACGAAAATGAAGAGCCTTCTAGAATTGCTGTAGACGGTAGTTATCTTTTTTCTTCTGGATTTGTTCAGTCCTCACTTTCTGTAAACAGTTTTTATCTGGATTCTCTACTTGATACGGCCTGTAAATTTCTTCCACTGGAAACTTCAAGTAAACTCCAGGGCTATTCATCAAAATTATCTACCTTCATGTTTTCTTCGGATGCATATTTTTCCACTGATTTCAACACTTTTTCCTACAATGTTCCTTACATTCTTTGTGCCAATACTGCACTAGAAAATCAGGCTCTTATGGCAAGTGTCAACGGAAACGAAATCAACCTTTCCTTGAATGATATGAATCTTGTAATTGGGAAAAATTCCTTCCATGCATCCTTCAACCTTGATATGGATCCTTCCAGCAGTGACATTTTCTTCCAGTGTGATTTCAATGCGTTTAACATTCCTTATCACTTTAGCGGAAATTATCTGCAAGATGTGCTTCATGTTTCTGGTGATTATAATCTTACTTTAGATGTTTTCCTTGATGGGCTTGCAAATACAGAAAATCCTTCTTTGTATGGCTCGATTATTGCTGATTCTTTTCCAATTCCAGTACTTGATCAAACCTTTACTACAACCTTTGATACAACTTTTTCATATAATAAGGAACAGGGACCTGAGGTCAAGATTATTAGATTTGAATTGGATGAAGCTTCCGGTCAGCTTTCAACAAATCCTCATGCGTTTATTTCAGGAACACTTAACCGCTACGGAGCTCAGCTTCATGATATTTCTTATTCCGATCTTTATTCAGTTATGAATGGAAATGCGGATGTTTATGTAAATCAGGAAAATGGTATTTTTGACGGTGTTGGTCTTAGTCTAAATCTTTCGAATTCTGTGACCGATGAATCACTTTCAATTCTTATGAATGCTTCAAATCCAGAACAGCTTCCTTTCAGTATTGATGCTTTCCTTCACAATTACTATTTTGACTGTGAAATTGCTGCAAATAATATAAGTCTTAACCGATGGACTTACGTCAATAACGAGAATAATACCATTACCGCTTCTGTTTCATTTACGGGAACTCTTGAGCATCCTTATGTGGGCGTTAATATTGAAAACTGTTCTGCATATTTCAACGGCTACATTGCAAAGCTTACTGGTGCAGCTTACCTGGAAGATGAGCTTATTACCGCGGACAGTTTTTCTATAAATTACAACAATCTTCTTTTTGCTATTAACAAACTGAATTTTTCATTAGACAGTTATGACGGCGAAATGGAAGGAACTTTGCTTACTGAGCTTTCCAATAAAAATGTAGATATTCCTGTAAGTCTCAAATTTTATGATGCTGTAAAAGAGCAGGGAAAAATTATTCCACAGTCTTGTGCACTCACTCTTTCCTGTCCAAACCTGGGAGGATCCTTCTTCAAAAAACAGACCGGCTTCTTTATTGATGCAAGAAAATTTGGTGATTTAGTTACATTTTCTTCCAGCAGCAATTTGGGATTAAACGGTATTTTCAATTTTTCAACAAAAGAAATTAATGCAGAACTGTTATCCGAAGGCTTTATGTCTATGACTGCATTTGGAACAGTTTCAGAAACAAAAATTGCTATTCGTCTTTCAAAGATTTTTGCTGATTTACGAAATATTTTTTCTTATATAAACCTTGATGATTCAATTCATGTTTACAACGGTATTTTAAATGGATCAATCAATATTACTGGTGATATTGATAATCCTGAATTTACTGGTGCCTGTTCTGTTTTAAAACCAGAGGCATCAATTACAAAGGTTATACCTGAAAAAATTTCAACTGAAAAAACAATGATTACACTTTATCAGAATGAAATTACTGTAGTTGAAAACGTATATAAAGTTAAGAAAAATAATAATCTTTATGCCGGCTGTAAAATCTTTATGAATAAATGGAATCTGGATCATATTGAAGGTAAGGTTTATACAAAAGAAAAAGCTTCTGTTCCTGTAACTCTTGATTTGATAGATGCTGTTATTGAAGGTTATGCTTCTGTTGATCTGGATCTGGTTTTTGAAAAAAAGATTTTTGATGTAACAGGTAAGGTTTTTGCTGAAAATGCTGAAGCCAGATTTAATATCAACATGATAAACCGCAATAAAAAAAAGCCTCCTATAATTACAAACTGTAATGTTGATGTAACACTTGGTTCTCATGCAAAGCTTTCTGTAGATCCTATCCTTCGCTGTGTTTTTGTTCCGGATACAGCATTTAATGTAGTTTACGATGGTGAATTAGAAAATCTTTTGCTCAATGGAAAATTCTTACTTAAATCAGGAGACGTTTCTTATTTGAACAGATCTTTCTATATTAAGGAAGGAGAAATTCAGTTTACAAATAACGAAATTTCAGGACTTCTTA
Organism: Treponema sp.; assembly: GCA_016296575.1. GTDB lineage: Bacteria > Spirochaetota > Spirochaetia > Treponematales > Treponemataceae > Treponema_D. The sequence goes on along the minus strand of JAEDJA010000008.1, from coordinate 36,261 downwards.
ATCCTCTTGTTACTATTACTGCAGAAACTCGTGAAAGGGATGAAAAAGGTGAAAATATCAGAATCATTTTCTCTGCTCAGAACCAGTATCTTCAGAATCTAAAGCCTCGTTTCTCCAGTGTTCCAGCCAGATCAGAAAATGAAATTATGTATCTTTTGGGACAGATTGTAATCGGTGATTCTACCAATGTAAGGGATTTTATCTTCACGGCAAGTGACTATGCAATATCCTCTACAATAGGAAGAAAGTTTGAAAATACATTGCGAGATTTGATGAATTTTGATATATTTTCTGTCAGAACCAATGTTATAAAGAATGCGTTGAGTATCGGAACTGATCGAGAAAATAGCAGTATAAAAAATTATTCTTTCGGTAACTTTTTTGATAACTCAACTGTTTATATAGGTAAGTACCTGGGAAGTTCATTGTATTTTGATGCCATGATGCATGTAACTTACAATGAGCGTGTTTTAAGCGAGAACTTTTTTAGAAGCGGACTTCTATTCCAGCCTGAACTGGGTTTTGAAATGGAATCTCCTTTTGGAAATATACGATGGAACATTGCTCCAAATCTGGAAGCCCTGATGAAAAAACAGTTTGTTCCAGATTCGTCATTGACGCTTTCCTGGAAATTTAACTTTTAACCTGAGGAATTATGAAAGTATTTAAGAAATTTATAGTAGCTGGTTTACTTGTTATTGCAGCCCTTACAAACCTTTCTGCTGAAGATGATGACTGGTTCTGGAACCGTAAAATTGCTGAAGTAGATTATGAAGGTCTCAATAATGTAAAAAAATCAAATCTTACTGCAGTGTCATCTTCTTATGAAGATAAAGAGTTTACCGAAGAATTATATGCAGAAATGCTTGATCGTCTTTATGCTCTTGATTACTTTGAAGATATTGTTCCTTATGTAAAACATGCCAGAAATCCTGAAAAAATTCGTATTGTTTTTCAGGTAGTTGAACGACCTGTTGTTGGAAAAATTGAGTTTAATGGTAACAGTCAGCTTAGAAACGGTGATTTACGAGATAAAGTTAATGTAAAGGTGAGCGATGTTTATATTGAATCATCTGTCCTTTATGATGACCGCAATCTCCGTGATTACTATATTTCCAAAGGTTTTACAGACGCTACAGTATCTCATACAACATCTGTAACTGATAAAGGTGATATTGTAGTTACTTTCAATATTGATGAAGGTTCTAAGACTGTAATTAGTAAAATTGGTTTTTCAGGAAATACAATTGTTTCTGAACGTACATTAAAAGGAAAGCTTAAACTTAAAGAAGCTGGTCTTTTTAAGGATGGAGCTTTTCAGCAGTCAACACTTGAAACTGATAAACAGATTATAAGTGCATATTATCAGGAACGCGGTTATATTGATTTTTCCATTGATGATGTTGTAATCACATCTACTTTAAATGAAGATAAATCACGGAATGAACTTTCCATCATTTATTACATTTCAGAAGGTTCACAGTATATTTATAACGGTACATCTTTTGTTGGAAATGAAGTTTTCCCAACAGAAAGACTTGCTTCATATATTACTTTAAAACAGGGTGCAGTTTACGATAATACTAAATTCCAGCAGGCAATGATGAATATCACTTCTCTTTATTATGAGAACGGTTATATGAGCCTTGGATTTAATCCTGTTCCTTCAAAAGATGCAGATAAACATGAGATTTCTTATAACATCTTTATTTCTGAAAATCCTCGAAGCCACATTGAAAACATTTCTGTAAAAGGAAATACAAAAACAAAAGATTATGTAATCCTTCGTGAAATTCCTATTGAAAGCGGTGATGTTTTCTCCCGTGACCGCATTATGAGTGGTCTTCGTAACCTTTACAATACACAGTATTTCTCTGTTGTAAACCCGGAATATAATCAGGGTAGTGAACCAAACCTTGTAGATATGGTATTTACTGTTGAAGAACAATCTACAAATACAGTTCAGTTTGGTCTTACATTCTCTGGTGCTCAGGCTCAGACCTCCGGTGATTTTGTAATGCCATTCAGTGTTTTTGGAAAACTTGAAAATTCCAACCTTTTTGGTGAAGGACGATCCCTTTCAACAGGTGTAACACTTTCTACAACAGAGCAGTCATTGGATGTAACTTACGGACAGTCATGGATTAAAAATCTTCCAATTCAGTTCAGTTCTTCTCTGGCTGTATCACATAATACAGATCAGGCTTTGCGCATTGGAAATGATGCCGACGGTACTATCAATACAAAAGATTATTATATGCCGGTTGACGGTTTTACAGTAAATCTTGGAAACTCAATTGGTCGCCGTTGGGTACCAAATTTTGCTATTCTTACACTGGCTGGTGGTATCAACAATGCAATTACTTCCAATCGCTATGATGAAAGTATTTATATCCCTGTAGATCCAACTTATGCACAGTATGCCAACCGATGGGGACTTTCCAACAGTATCTGGACTTCATTCTCTATGGATGGACGTGATGTAAACTATGATCCAACAAAAGGATGGTTCTTCTCTGAAAAACTTTCCTGGTATGGATTTATACCTATGGTTGAGTCTGAATTCTATCTTCGTTCAGAAACAAAACTTGAAGGATATGTAAAGCTTCTTGATATTCCTGTATCTGATATCTGGTCATTTAAACTTGTATTTGCTGCTCAGACTGGGCTTTACGGCGTATATCCAACATCTAACTATTTCAGTGATACACACAAGCTTTATATTGATGGTATGTTCAATGGACGAGGCTGGCAGACCCTTTATGCTCCTCAATACCGTGGAAAAGCTATGTGGACAAACAATATTGAATTGCGTATTCCACTTGCACCAAATGTAATTGGTGTTGCAGGATTCTTTGATGCGGCTGTTGTAAAAAATGACACAATTGAACTGTTCACACAGACAAAACTTGATGATTTTTACTTCAGTTATGGACCTTCAATCAGATTCCTTCTTCCTCAGTTCCCGCTTCATATGCTTTTCACATGGAAGTTTAAGACTGTTGATGGTGAAATTAAATTGTTAGATAAGAAGCCACAGTTCGTGCTTTCATTCAACCTTGTAAATAAATAGGACGGATATAAATGAAAAAATTTTTTATTGCAGCAGCACTTCTTTTTACTTTTTTTGTACCAGCTTTTTCTCAGCAGATTACAAAATTTGGCGTAGTTGATACAGCAAAGGTTTATAATGCTTATTTCAGAACTTCAGCTCCTGTTCGCAACTATGAAAAAAAGCGTCGGGAATTTGAAGAAGAAATTCAAAAACGCACAGAAGAGCTTCAGAGTCTTCAGCAGAAAAAACTTGAATATGAAGATGCTGGAAACGATTCTGGAGCACTTAAGGTTGAAGCTGAAATCACCAAGAAAAAAGACTATCTCACCGAATATACCAACGCCAAAAACGTTGAACTGGAATCCATGCGAAAATCTTTGGAAAGCTCTGATGCGTTCTATAAAAAACTATACCAGGTTCTTTCAAGAATTGCAGAATCAGGGGGCTACAGTATGATTTTAAGCCTTCAGGACTCCAATTCAATTTTATGGTATTCCAACTCTGTTGATATTACAGAACAGGTTATTTCAGATTTGGGATTGTAAATGGCAGACAAAGATACCAGATCTCCAATGATGGTACAATATGACAGCATTAAGGCTAATTACCCTAATGAAGTTGTATTCTTTCGTCTTGGAGATTTTTACGAAATGTTCAATGAAGATGCGGTAGAAGTATCGCGTCTTCTCAATTTAACACTTACTCATAGAGCAGAAAGCCCCATGTGTGGAATTCCATATCATGCGGCTAAAATTTATATAGCAAGACTTCTTAGACTTGGAAAAAAAATTGTTATCTGTGAGCAGATTGGGGATCCAAAAGCAAAAGGTCTTACAGAACGAAAAGTTGTTGAAGTCATTACTCCAGGTACGGCAGTAGAATCAGAATATCTTGATGGTTATCGAGAAAATAATCTTGCTGCATTAAGTATTTACAAAGGAAATGCCGGTTTTGCTTTTATTGATGTTTCTACATCACGATTTTTTGCAACCAGCTGGAAAGCTTCGCAAATGGCGGAGAATTTTTCTAAGGAAATAGCAAGGGCAAATCCAAGAGAATTCATTCTTCCTCAGAGCCTTAAATCAAATAGGGATATTCAGACTGCTTTGGCACTTTTACCAAATATTGCTGTTTCATATTATCCTGACTGGGATTTTAATCCTGAGTTTTCATATAAAAAAATGTGTTCTCAGTTTGGAGTTACTTCATTAAAAGCTTTTTCATTGGACGAAAATGATGCTGAGGTTGTATCCGCTGGCTTCCTTTTGGATTATCTTGATAAAACTACCAATACTGTTGTACCCCATGTAAAATCAGTGGAAGTGTACAAGGAAAGTCAGTATCTTGTAATTGACGATTCTTCCCGACGAAATCTTGAAATAACTGAAAATATGCGTGATGGTTCAGTTAAATTTTCCCTTATGGAGTGTCTTCTTCATACTAAAACTGCCATGGGGTCAAGACTTTTAAGACAGTTTCTTTGTTTTCCATTAACCAAAACAGAAGAAATAAAGGCCAGACAGAAAAACGTAGAGACCTTTTTTGAAAATCCGGACTTAATGGATAGAGTTAGACAGGATCTTTCTCCAGTTCTTGATGTTGAAAGACTTACAGGTCGAATTGCCATGGAAAAGGCCCATGCAAAGGATCTTCAGGCACTTAGAGTTAGTCTTGAAAACTGGAATAAAGTTCAGGATTATCTTAAGGATTTTGGGTTTCATTTTCTTCCACAGGAGGAAAGTCTTTCCATAATTAAACTTATTGGTGAAAGCATTCTTCCAGATCCTGCAACTTCTCTTACTGAAGGCGGAATTATTAAGCCTGGCTTTAATGAAGAATTGGACAGCTGGAGAAATATCCATAATAATTTTAATAATGTTCTTGCTTCTTATGAGGAAGAAGAACGGGAAAAAACCGGCATTTCTACTTTGAAAATTAAATATACTAATGCCGCAGGTTATTTTATTGAAGTTTCCAAAGGAAAGCTTGGCTCAGTTCCTGTTCATTTTATTCAGAGAAAAACTCTTGTAAATGGTGAACGATATACTACGGAAAAACTGCAGGAGCTTGAACATAAACTGGTAGAATCAACAACACGTATTTTTGAATTGGAACGGGATCTTTTTTTACAGATTCGTAATTCACTTATGAAAAGCGTGCCTTATCTTCTTAAGGTTTCTCAGGAACTGGCTTTTGTTGATGTTTCAGCTTCTTTTGCCTATTCAGCAAGTGCTTACAATTGGGTAAAACCTATTGTTGATGATTCGAAAGCTTTTGAAGTGCAGGATGGACGTCATCCTGTTGTTGAACTTCATCTTCCAAGCGGAGAATTTATTCCAAATGATACCATGCTTTCCTCTGATGAAGATGAACTTCCATGCTTTGATCTTATAACTGGTCCAAATATGGCCGGAAAGAGCACTTATCTTAGACAGAATGCTCTTATCGTTCTATTAGCTCAGATAGGTTCTTTTGTACCTGCATCTTATTGCCGCCTTGGTATTGTTGATAAAATTTTCTGCCGTGTAGGGGCAAGTGATAATCTTGCTCGTGGTGAATCAACCTTCCTTGTTGAGATGACAGAAACTGCAAACATTCTTAGACAGGCCACAGAAAAATCTCTTGTAATCATGGATGAAGTAGGGCGTGGTACTTCCACAGAAGACGGTCTTTCCATTGCCCAGGCTGTAAGTGAACATCTTTTAAATAATATTTGCTGCAGAACTTTCTTTGCCACACATTATCATGAGCTTACAAGGCTTGAACATAAAAATATCCGCATGCTTTTTATGGATGTTTCTGAAGAACAGGGAACTGTAGTTTTTCTTCGAAAGGTTCGTGAAGGTGCAGCACAGAACAGTTATGGTATTCATGTTGCGAAGCTGGCTGGTGTTCCTCAGACTGTTACTCAGCGTGCAGAAGAAATTTTAGCAGTAATTAGAGGAAGCAGCAAAGCTCTTGAACTACCTAAAGTATCAGAAGAAAAAGCTGTTGAAAAATTTGAACCAGTAAAGGAACCAATAATTACAGCTCCAGGGCTTTTTTCTGATGAAGAAATCATTCTTGATGAAATACTGTCTGCAGATGTAGACAATATTACACCATTTCAAGCTTTGCAGCTGGTTTCCAGATGGAAAAAACAACTTTCCGGACAATAAAATCAGGATAAATATATGAATGACGATAAAATTATTATTCGCGGTGCCCGTGAACATAACCTTAAAAACATTGATGTAGATATTCCACGTAACAAACTGGTTGTTATTTCAGGTTTATCTGGTTCTGGTAAAAGTTCTCTTGCTTTTGATACACTTTTTGCAGAAGGTCAACGTCGTTATATGGAAAGTCTTTCTTCTTATGCACGACAGTTTTTAGGTAATATGGATAAACCGGATGTTGATCTTATAGAAGGTCTTTCTCCTGCCATTTCCATTGAACAGAAATCAACAAATAAAAATCCACGTTCAACTGTAGGTACAATTACTGAAATTTATGATTATTACCGCCTTCTTTTTGCTAGAATTGGACATGCTCATTGTCCTCAGTGTGGCCGTGAAATTAGGGAGCAGTCCATTGACCAGATTGTAGATTCTGTAATGGAATGGGAAGATGGAACTAAAATGCAGATTCTGGCTCCAGTTATCCGCGGAAAAAAAGGTGAACATCAGAAAATAATAGATGACGCAAAAAAATCAGGTTTTGTTAGAGCCAGAATTGACGGTGTTATGGCTGATCTTGATGATTTTGTAAAACTGGATAAACAGAAAAAACATACCATCGAAATTATTGTAGACCGAATTGTAAAAAGCTCAGAAATCCAGAGCCGACTTTCGGAAAGTATTGAAACAGCATTAAAAGTTTCAAACGGCATTGTAATTGTTACTAAGCGGAACGGTGATAAAGAAGAAGAAGTTTTTTTTAGCCAGAAAAACGCTTGTCCCGACTGTGGAATTTCCATTCCTGAACTTCAGCCAAGACTTTTTTCATTCAATAACCCTTTTGGCGCCTGTCCTGAATGTACAGGTCTTGGGGAAAAAATGCAGTTTGATTTAAGTCTTATTATTCCTGATACTTCAAAAAGCTTTATGGAACACGGACTTGTGCCTTATAATCCAACTTCTGAATGGAATAAATGTCGTATAGAAGCTGTTGCAAAAGAATATGGCTTTTCTCTTGAAACTCCAATCTGTGATCTCACTGCTGAGCAGTATGATGTTCTTATAAACGGTTCTGATAAAAATCTTCACTGGATTTATTATAAGCAGAGTGGCACTGGAATGAGTGAATACAATCAGCCATGGCCAGGAATTTTAAATGACTTGAACCGACGCTACATAGAAGCCTGGGGTGACGCCATGAAAAACAATCTGGAAAAATTCATGGCTCATCACCAATGTTCCTGCTGTGGTGGTAAACGTCTTAGACCAGAAGCCTTAGGTGTTACTGTTGGTGGAAAAAATATTTTCGAGATAACAAGTCTTTCGGTTTCCCAGTCAGTTGAATTTTTTGATAAACTGGAGCTGTCTGAAAGCGAAACAAAGATTGCCTCACAGATTTTGAAAGAAATCCGATCCCGTCTTAGTTTTTTGCAGAATGTTGGACTTGATTATCTTACAATGGAAAGAGCGGCAGAAACACTTTCTGGTGGTGAAGCCCAGAGAATTCGTCTTGCTACTCAAATTGGATCTGCACTGTGCGGCGTAATGTATATTCTTGACGAACCAAGTATTGGACTTCATCAGAGGGATAACCAGCGGCTTATTGATACACTTGTAAATCTTAGAAATAACGGAAACACCGTAATTGTTGTTGAACATGATGAACAGACCTTACGTACCGCCGATTATCTTATTGATATTGGTCCTGCTGCAGGTGTACATGGTGGTCAGATAGTTGCATGCGGAACTCCTGAAGAGGTTTCAAAAGTTGAAGAAAGTGTAACGGGTCGTTATCTTTCAGGAAAGCTTTATATGGAGATTCCTGAAAAACGAAGAAAAGGAAATGGTAAGTTCATAGAAGTTTATGGAGCCACAGAGCACAATCTAAAAAATATTGATGTTCAATTTCCTCTTGGAGCCTTTACCTGCATAACTGGAGTTAGTGGAAGCGGTAAATCTACCATGATGAGAGATATTCTTTATCCGGCACTTTCCAATAAAGTTATGCGAACTAATTATCCTGTTGGTGCATGTAAAGAAGTAAAAGGCTTTGAACACATTGACAAGGTTATAAATATCGACCAAAGCCCAATAGGAAGAACACCAAGATCCAATCCTGCTACTTATATTGGTGTTTTTGATGCTATTCGAGATCTTTTTGCATCACTTCCTGAAAGTAAGGCTCGAGGTTACCAGAAAGGACGCTTCAGTTTTAATGTAAAAGGCGGTCGTTGTGAAAACTGTGGTGGGGCCGGTGAAATTGTAATTGAAATGAACTTCCTTCCTGACGTTTATATTCAATGTGATGTGTGTCAGGGAAAACGATTTAATCGGGAAACTCTTGAGGTAACTTATAAAGGTAAAAATATTAATGATGTTCTGAATATGACCATTGAAGAAGCCTGTACTTTTTTTGCAGGAATTCCTCATATTTCAAGAAAGCTTGAAACTCTGAATTCAGTAGGACTTGGATACATTACTCTTGGACAGTCTGCCCTTACTTTAAGTGGTGGTGAAGCCCAGCGTGTAAAGCTTGCCAACGAACTGGCCAGAACTTCTACTGGTAAGACACTTTACATTATGGACGAACCTACAACTGGACTTCATTTTGCCGATGTAAAACAGCTTATGGGTGTTATCCAGAGACTTGTTGATCAGGGAAATTCAGTTCTTATGATTGAACATAACCTTGATGTTATTGCCCAGGCAGACTGGATTGTTGATCTGGGACCTGAAGGTGGATTCCGTGGCGGTACAATTATGGCCTGTGGTACCCCAGAAGAAGTTGCCAAAAATGAAAAATCATTTACGGGTCAGTTTATTAAGGAGACACTTTCCCATAAGCACTGATGAAAGGGCGTATAATTTCAGTCATTTTTCTATTTTTTCTCCCATGGTCTGCTTTTGCTCAGGAAGTAACTGTAATTACAATATTGAATGCCCGAACTACATCATATGTAAAATCAGAAGATTCAAAGAATGAAACAATTCGTCTGGAAGGTGATGTTGAACTTTCAGTAGAAAAGGGTACAACCAAGACAAATGTAAAAGCCGGGTTTATTTCCTACGATCGTGTTACAAGAATCCTTTATGCTGATGAAAATGTTGAACTTACTACGGATAACGGCTCTTCCCAGAATCAGGTTTTTGCTCAGAGTCTTATTTTGAATACTTCCACCCTGGAAGGCGTTTTTGATGATGGAAAAGTAGTGCAGACGGAAAGTGATGCTATTAATCTTCCAAGTGGTTCGACCCTGGTAGTATTTTCATCACTGTTTGGAAAAAGTGAAAACAATACCTTTGCATTTAAAAACTCCCAGCTTACATTTTGTGATGACGAAGATCCTCACTGGCATATTGATTCTTCCCGACTTTGGCTTTTGCCTGGTGGTGAATTTGCCTTCTTAAATGCTCTTCTTTTTGTTGGTCCTGTTCCTGTCATGTATTTTCCTGCATTTTATCTTCCAAAAGATGAACTGGTCTTCAATCCTGTTCTTGGTTTTAGAACAAAGCAGGGATTTTTTATTCAGACCACTACTTATATTGTTGGAAGGAAAAAAACTGAAAAATCCAACGCAACTGCTGGAGAAACTGAATCCGACAAGGCCATTGATTCTCTTTATAATTTTATGAAACCAACTGCCATGAAGGAGCAGGTTCTGGAAGGGCTTGTACTTCATAATACTGATGAAGATTACAAAGGTGATTCTTCAGATTATCTGAAAGTGCTTGGTGACTGGTACTCCAATACTGGTGGACTTGCCGGCCTGGAGGGAAGCTTTTCACCCAAAAATACAATTTTCTCAAAGCTTCAATTCGCTCTGGATCTTGGATTTTCTTATACAATTTTTCCAAAAGAACAGTATTATTCAAATATTTCAAATTCTGGACATACATATTATCAGACTTCTAATTTTCTTGGTGTTGAACTTCCTTTCCGTTTTAAGGGTAACCTTGAAATGGGCATAACAAAACCATTATCTGTAAATTTAAAATTACCTTTCTATTCGGATCCATATTTTACCAAAGACTTCAATAACCGTAGTGAAGATTTAAACTGGATTACCACAATCCGGGAATTGACCAACATGAAAGAAGAAAAAGAGGGAAAAGAGGGTGCTGAAGTTTCTTCTTATACCTGGTCACTTTCTACAAGTTATTCTGTTCCAGTTCCAAATTTCATAAAGCCTTACATTAATTCACTTTCTTTTACTTCTTCTTCAAATGTAAATATTTCTTCAAAGAAAACCAGCAATGAATGGATGAAGGATTTTGATCAGTTTAATGATAATCTTTCTGAATATTCCAGTAGACGTAGTTTTTATTATCCTTCTCATGCAAATCCATTTAATTTTACGTTTTCAATTGGTGGAAATTTGTTCCAATATCCTTTTAATGTAAAAAACACTGAATCAAAAAAAATTAATTATCCTGTTCCTATAACATATACGGAAAAGAATTTGACCAATGATGAAACTGAAAAATCATTAGATGATCAAAATCCTGTTATTTCAGATACTCAAGCTTCAGAAACATCTATTTCTAAAACTGATGATGAACCAGCAGTTTCTTATGAGGTTCCGTTAAATGTAAAGGAGCTCTCTTATAGTCTTCAATCGAAAAATACAAATGGCAAAGTTGAGCCATTCAAATATAGCCTTGGATATTCTTTAAGCGGAGATTCTGTAACTCAGCTTACCTATGACGGAAATATGATTTTAGTTCCAGAAGATTTTCAGTGGGGAAATTATAAATCTGTTCTTCAAACCTATCGAATGCCGGCATCCATTACTTCAAGTGCAAATTTTTTCCAGAATTTCCTTACTATCAATAACCGTTTTAATTATGAGTCCTTGTGGCAAAAGCATCCATATATTGCTGTTGATGAAACAAAAGCCGGATATAGCCTTGCTGATAAAATTAAACTTGTAAGGTCAGATTATCTTTCTGAAAAACAAAAAATTACAAATACAAACTCTGTTTCATTGAAACCTCTTACAGGATTTGAAATGTTTGAAGAAACTGCCATTGTGTGGGATACAAGCATTAAAATTCTTGAAAGAAAAATTGAAGATGAAAAAAATTGGGACGGATTATCAAAACCAATTTATGAATATAATACTCCGGATTTAACTGATCCTGAATCTCTTACATCCCACAAACTTTCCCTAATTTTTGCTACTTCTGAAATGCAGAAAAAGTTCAAACAGACTTTAACACTTTCTGCAAACCTGCCACCTCAGCTTGACAGTTATACAGCTATTTTGAATCTTATTTTCCCTTATGTAACGGCATCTTTTTCTACGGGAATTCAGCAGAAAAGCAAAGATGATGATACTTTTATAAAAGATCCATTTACCGAAAATCTTTCAGTTTCTGTTCCGTTATTTTCTAGCAGTATTAAACTTACCCAAAGTTTTTCTTATGATCTTGAAAACCACAATGCACAGAATTTAAAACTTAATCTTTCTTATCTTTCATTTTCATTGGCTTATACCATGGCCTGGACTAAAGGCTATGATTTTATAGAAGAAGGAAATTCTAGGAAATGGCAGATAAAAAAAGAAGAAGAATTTATTCCAACTTCACTGTCTGTTTACTGGAGTCCGGAAAAGAAAACCTTCTATTCGTGGAAAAACAGAATTTCAGTAGCACCTTCCATGAATACTAGTCTTGTTGCTGATCTTTTAAAACCAACAAACTCTTATTTTACTTTTTCACCATCTTTGACTTTCCGCTTGAACGAGCTTCTTGATGTATCATTTTCTGCAACAACTCGAAACTCCGTGATTTATCGTTATGTTCAGAAAGCATTTGGCACTCCAGGTCGTGTTCCAGGTGAAGAAAATATCTTTAAGGATCTTATGAATTCATTTGCTTTCCATGATGAAACAAAAAGGAAGGCTTCGGGCTTCAAAATTAAAAGCCTGGATGTTGATATAAATCATCATTTGCATGACTGGAAATTTCAGTATAAACTAAAAATGGAACCTCGCTTAATAACTGACACGGTAACAGGACGAAAACGCTATGATTTTAATCCGCTGATTCAGCTTGGTATTGTATGGAACCCTATGGACAGCATAAAAGCCAATATTACCGATAAATACGGCGAATGGAGCTTTAATTAATGGAAGATTACACAATTGTTGTACCTGATAACGACATTCTTTCTCTTGTTTGCGGACAGAATGATTCTAACCTTAAACTGATTGAAGATACCCTTGGTGTAAGTGTTTTTACAAGAGGAAATGAAATTTCCATAGAAACTGAAGACTACGCCATCCGTCAAAAATTTCAGTTCATAATTGAACGGATTATTGATGAGATTACAGCAGGTGAAAAGAATTCTGATGATATTGTTGTATCTGTTCTTAATACACAGAAATCCACAGGGCGATCTTCTTCTGTAATGGTTCCAGGTGCTTTCCGTAAAGTTTATCCTAGAACAGATAATCAGGCAGAATATATATGGCTTCTTCAGAATAAAGATATGGTTTTCTGTTCAGGTGCGGCTGGAAGTGGAAAAACTTTTCTTGCCGTGGCAGAAGCTCTTAGACTTATTCTTACACACAATAAATCAAAACTGATTATTACAAGGCCTGTGGTAGAAGCGGGTGAGAACCTTGGATTTTTGCCAGGTGATCTTGAACAGAAAATTAATCCATATCTTAAGCCATTAAAGGATGCTATGGAAATGATTATTCCAGGTGAAACTGTACGCCGGCTTACAGAAGCTGGAATAATTGAAACAGCTCCTCTTGCTTATATGCGAGGACGAACCTTGAATAACGCAGTAATAATCCTTGATGAAGCTCAAAATACTACACCAAGCCAGATGAAAATGTTTCTTACACGAATGGGCGAGAACTCAAAAGTTTTTATTACTGGTGATACTACTCAGATTGATCTTCCTAAAAAAATACCTTCTGGACTTATTGACGCAATTCATTTATTGCATACAATAGAAGATATTGGATTTATGGAACTTACTGCAGATGATGTAGTGAGAAATCCTCTTGTAAAAAAAATAGTTAGGGCCTACGAAAATGAAAAAGAAGAGTAATGATAAAAGTTCTTCAATCTTTTCAGAAACATTCTCGAATCTTGGTGATTACCTGAAAAAAAAATATGGTTATATTTTGATAGCTTTCTTTACGCTGCTTCTTGTATCTGCCATAAGTTTTTTCAAAATTTCTACTGCACAGACAGTTGCTGCTTTTACTGTAAGTGATTTTGAATTGGGAATGATTTCTGATAAAACGATTATTGCAGACCGCTCGCTTCCTGGTGATGAAATTAATCCTGTTTCTGTAATTGAAGGTGAAAAAATTGTAAAAAAAGGTTTTCCTGTAACAGAAGAATCAATTGAAAAATTGAATAAGCTTGCTAATTCTCCTGTTTATATGGATTACCGTGCTTTTGCAAACAATGAAATTTATTTGCTGATTCTTACTGTTATGTGGTATCTGTTGTTCTCGCTTATCCCTTTTGGCAGAAAAATTAAGATTTCGGAAGTTTTGTTTCAGGTAATATTTTTCCTTTTGATTTATTTTGTTGCAGCTTTTGCAGGAAAACTACCATTCTTTTCTACACCTTATTCTCTTTGTATTGCAATTCCAAGTACGCTTTTTGTTGTGCTTTATTCTATACTTTATGGAAATATTCCTGCAATTCTTTATTCATTTCTCCTTTCTTTTGGAGTTTTGAATGCTTCTTCCTGGCAGCTGGTTCCATTCTTCTATACAATGTTTACATGTCTTGTATCCTGCATCCTTGTAAGAAGTATACAGCGTCGTATTGATATGGTTATTGCCGCAGTTGTAATGGCTGTTCTGAATGTTCTTTTCCTTGGAATTATTGCAACTATTTTTAATTCAGATTTACTGGAATTGGGAAGAGAATTTGCATTTGTAGCTGGTACAGGTTTCCTTTCTGGAATTCTTGCACTTGGACTGCTTACACCTTTTGAACTTCTTCTTAATACATCTTCAGTTTTCCGACTTATGGAACTAAGCGATTTGAATAATCCTTTTATGCAGAATATGCTTGTTCAGGCTAGCGGTACATACCAGCATTCCATGATGGTGGCTCAGCTTGCAGAAAATGCATGTCGTGAAATTGGAGCAAATGCTCTTGTTGCAAGGGTGGGTGCTTATTATCATGATATTGGAAAAATTGATCAGAGCGAATATTTTGTTGAAAATCAGAAAGGCGAAAATAGCCACGACAAAATTAATCCTAGTCTTTCAGTTTCAATTATCCGAAGTCACGTTAAAAAGGGTGTAGAAAAGGCACATCAACTTCATCTTCCTCCAAATATTATTGATATTATTGCAGAACATCATGGTAATAGTGTAATTGCTTATTTTTATAATGAAGCAAAGGAAAAAGATCCCACTCTTGAACCTGAAGATTTTTCATACATGGGAAATCCTCCAACAACTAGAGAAAGTGCCGTAGTTATGCTGGCTGATACTGTAGAAGCAGCCTGCCGAACCCTGGAAAATCCATCAGTTCCTCGTCTTGAAAAGTTTATTACTACATTGGTTAATGCTAAGGTTGATCATAAACAGCTTGATAACTGTGATTTAACTTTCCGTGATATTACAAAAATCAAGGAATCCTTTGTACAGCTTCTTGCAGGTTATTATCACAGTCGTATCGAATATCCTGATCAGGAAAAAGATAAAGAAAAGGAAAAAGAGTAATATGAAAAAGATTCTTACTGCTTTCATTTTTATTTCCCTTCTTCTTGTTTCTTGTGGTGTTTCAAATAAAACAGTGATTCGTCATCAGAAGATGGAAGAAGGTGTGGGAAGTCCAACTTCAGTTGAAGAATTAAAGGAAGCTATTGGAAAATATCAGAAAAGAGTTGCAGATACACAGCTTGCAATGAGCCAAATTGGTATCTGGTACAAAATCCTTGGAACACGCTACCTTGATAATAAAATGTACGGTCCGGCTCTTGAAGCTTTTCAACAGGCTCTTTTTTACTATCCAGACAATCAGAATCTTTATTACTATGTTGGAGTTTGTGCAGGTTATTTGAGCCATGCTTCCCTTGATTTTGATGCCACAGGAAATCAGGACAAAAAATATAATTATCTAAAACTTGCTGAAGAATCTTATCTTAGAGCTGTAAATATTGATGACAGGTACACTCGTGCTCTTTATGCCCTTGGTGTACTTTATGTATTTGAGCTGGATGAAAGCGAAAAAGCTATTCCATATCTGGAAAAACTTCTTTCAATTGATACCCGCCATCTTGATGCAATGTTCGTACTTGCCAGAGCTTACTACATGAATTACGAGTTTGAAAAAGCTATTGAAATGTACGACAGAGTTCTTGCAAATACAAAGTCTGATGAACGTAGAATTGAGGCTGAAAATAATAAAAAAATCATATTGGAGGCTTCATATAATTAAATAAACATTTCGGAGAGGAAATGAGAGAGAGTTTATTAGTTTTTTCGCTGGCAAGGCTTACGTTTTTAACGTGTGCTGAGAAGTTGTTTCTTGAAGAGAAGTATGCTACGGCAGAAGAATTTTCAAGACTTTCCATTACCGATATTTCTTTTTTGGTAGGTCGAGATTTTTCTTTCAGGACTGAATATAATCCTGAAAATAATCTGCGGGAGGCCCAAAAAGAATTATTGGTTTGTAACAGGATGAAGATAGGCTTTGTTCATATAAAAGATAAGGCTTATCCTTCTTTGCTGAAGGAAATTTCAAATCCACCATATCTGCTGTTTTACAGAGGTAGAATTGAAAATCTTTTTTATCCTGGAATATCTGTAGTGGGCACAAGACGGCTTACTCCATATGGAAGGAATGCAACCTCAAGTTTTTCAAAGAAAGCTGCATTGGATGGAAAGGTAATTGTTTCTGGATTTGCTTTTGGTGCTGATGCATCTGCACATAAAGGTGCATTAGAAGCATATTTTCAAGAGTCCAAGCTGGGTTTTGCACCTACGGTATGTGTTTTACCATGTAGCATCGATGAAATAACACCAAGAACCAATCTGAAGCTTGCAGAAAAAGTTCTTGAAAATGGCGGATTATTCATAAGTGAATATGCACCTATGGTACCTACTGCAAACTGGCATTTTGTACACAGAAACAGACTTATTGCCGGTTTAACGCCAGTAACGGTTGTTACTCAGGCACCACCAGGAAGTGGGGCTCTAATAACTGCCGATTATGCCCTTCAGATGGGACGGGATCTTGTATTCCATAAGGCTTGTTTTGGTGAACAGGCAGAAAAAGTAAATAAACTTGTAAAACATGAACTGGATATTCGTTTGGCTCATAAACAGGTGTCCAGAAGTAAAATAGAACATACCGTGGAAAGCTTTGTGGAAGCTGGAGCTCCTGTAATTGAAGACTACATGGATTTTTGTAATTTCATGAAAGAAGCTCCTGGCCAACGAAGTTTTTCAAGTAATAGAGGAATAATACAGCTTTCTCTTTTTGAAGATAATATAGAGGTATAGAAAATGGCAGAAAACACCGCAAAAAAAACAAAGAAGACTAAAACAGGCCAGACTCTTGTAATTGTAGAATCTCCAACAAAACAAAAGACTATCGAAAAATATCTTGGTCCTGGATTTGTTGTTCTTTCATCTATGGGACACTTGATTGATCTTCCAAAATCCAGAATGGCTGTTGATGTTGAAAATAATTTTCAGCCTGAATATATTACTGTTCGCGGAAGGGCAAAAATCCTTAAAGATCTTCAGAAAGAAGCAAAAAAAGCTGATCGAATTTTCCTTGCATCGGATCCGGACCGTGAAGGAGAAGCAATTGCCTGGCATTTAAGAAATGCATTTCAGGATAAAACCAAAGCAGAAATCAAAAGAATTGTTTTTCCTGAAATTACACCAAATGTTGTTCAGGAAGCTGTAAAAAATCCTGGTGAAATCAATGAATACATGGTAAATGCACAGAAGGCTCGTCGTGTTCTTGATCGCCTTGTAGGTTATAATCTTTCACCAATTCTTTGGAAAAAAATCAAAAACGGTCTTTCTGCAGGCCGAGTTCAATCAGTTGCTCTCCGCATGATTTGTGAACGGGAAGATGAAGTTGAAAATTTCATTCCAGAAGAATACTGGACTTTGGAAGCTGATTTTCAGAAAGGTAAACAGTCATTTACTGCACAGCTTGTATCATACAAAGGTGATAAACCTGAACTTAAAAATGAAGCCACTGTAAAAGACATTATTGAAGCAATTAAAAATAATCCATGCACAGTTTCTTCTATCAAGAAAACAGAAAAAACAGTTAGACCAAAACCTCCTTTTACAACTTCAAAAATGCAACAGGCAGCTGCCAATAGATTAGGATTTACATCCCGTAAAACAATGCAGATTGCCCAACAGCTTTATGAAGGTATTGCTATTGGTTCAAACCGGGTTGGTCTTATTACTTACATGCGTACCGACTCAGTTCGTATTTCTCAGACTGCTCTTGACGATGTAAGAAAATGGATTGGCACAAATTTCCCTCAGGATCTTCCAGCAGAACCAATTTCTTATGAAGTTGGTAAAAAAGCCCAGGATGCCCATGAAGGTATTCGTCCAACTTATACAAGTTATACGCCTGAAAGCATTAAGGAATACCTTACTCATGATCAGTATCGTCTTTATTCAATTATCTGGGAAAGATTTGTTTCAAGCCAGATGAATAATGCAAAGACAACTACTACAAGTGTTGAAATTACCAGTGGAGATGCCGTTTTCCGTGTTGCTTCCAGCAAGGTTACAGAAAAAGGTTTCTATCATGTAATTAAACTGCTTTCATCAAAAGAAGAAAAATCTCCAAGTCTTCCTTCAATGAAAGAAGGTGACAGTATTGATCCAAAAGAATTCCGTCCTGAACAGCATTTTACACAGGGACCTGCCCGTTATACTGACGCTTCAATTGTTAAACTGCTTGAAGAAAAAGGAATTGGACGTCCTTCAACATTTGCTTCCATAATTTCTGTTCTTTTGGATCGTTACTATGTTACAAGATCAAACAAACAGCTCATTCCAACTCAGCTTGGTCGTATGATCAATAAGATTCTTGTTGAGTCATTCCCTGAAGTAATTAATGAAAGCTTCACTGCAGAAATTGAAAATAAACTTGATGATATTGCTCAAAATGATTTAATTTGGACCGAAATGATTGGTGATTTCTATGGTCCTTTTATTAAACGGGTAGGTGAAGTTGAAAAGAATCAGGAAAGTATTAAAGGTTTCCTTGACGAACAGACTGATAAGATTTGTGAAGACTGTGGAAAACCAATGATTAAAAAACTTGGTCGTTTTGGATTCTTCCTTGCATGTTCAGGATTCCCAGAGTGCCATAATACAAAATCAGTTCCACTTGCAAAATGTCCTGTTGATGGCTGTAATGGTGAAATTGTTGCACGAAAAACTAAGCGCCGTGGAAAAGAATTCTATGGATGTACTAATTATCCTGAGTGTAACTTTATCTCACATTTCAAACCTATTGATTCTTATTGTCCAAAATGCGGATGGTTCCTGGTTGAAAAATATGATAAAAAGAACGGATCTTATAAGTCTTGTATCAATCCAAACTGTGATTACCTGCATTCGGCAGATGAAGTGGATGAAATGCCTGTAACTGCAGATGAGGATTAAAGCTTTTTCCAAAGACTGTCGTTGATTTTCCAGGTAACCAGATTATTTTCCTGGAAAAAATCCACGTCTGCAATTCTAAAAATTTTAATAGATTCAACGAAACCTTTTTCCATAAGCTTTATTGTGGAAGAAGGTTTTTTTGTTTTTGCAAGAATTAGTTTTGCTTTATAACAATTATTTTCACAGGTGTTCAATTCAAGTTCTGAAATCACTTTGTTTTCTTTATAAACAGGTTTAAAAATTTTTACCACAGAGATGTTCTTTATAAAATCTTTTGAAACAGAAAATTCCTCTTCAAATAAGTAAAAGAATGGAAAAGAAGGGTAAAGTAATATTTCCTGGGCGTTATTTTCTCTTATAAGTGTAGATGTATAGTTTTTTATAATAAGTTCATCGTTTGGATTTAGAACAAGAGCCACCATATTTTTAGTATAGTTCTTTATTTAAAAATATTGTAGTATATAGAAGATGAAAAAACTAAAAGATTTATGGAAAAAGCTTAATGATACACAGAAATTTTTTATAGTTTCTGTTCCTCTTGCAGTTATTATATTTTTTCTTATTAGACCTTATATAGGTACTCAGTCTTCCAAAGTTCCTCTTCTTACTTCTGCCAACAGTGAGTTTTCCTATGCAAAAGCCCTTTCCGTACCGGCTCAGAAAGGTATTGTTCAAAATGGACGATATGCTTTGTTTAAGTTTACTGATAAGCAGATTGAAGATATTGAATTTACTTCAAAGCTTGATAAAACTCTGTCCATGTCTTTTCTTTTTGAAGAACTTGGAGATTATACCGAAAATGATTTCAAACTATCCTATCTTTATGATTCTGATTTTGATGCTAAAGGAAATTATATAAATGTTTATACAGAAAGGGTAGAAGTTTCTGGAAATCTTTCACTGGTTTCAGATAATCGTTTTGTAATGATTACATTTGCCCTTCCTAAAATAGAAAATTCAGATAAAGTTAAGATTCCCAAAGGATTTACTTTCTGTGCACAGCAGAAAACTAAACTTGTAAGTATAATAGCAATTCCAGCAATAACTGGTACCGTTGATAGTGAGATTACAAGCTATTGTTTTTCTTCTAATGGTGGAAAGCTTTCAAAATTTTTGGGAGCCGTAGATTTTTCAGGCAGTGAATTTGTTTTTCCAACTTATGAAACAGCATATTCAAATATGCCAACAATAACAGTAGGGCTTAAAAAATCTAGTGAAGATGACAATCAGGAATTTATTCAGAATAAGATTGATATTACAATTGGTGGAGAAAACTTTTCTTTAAAAACTGCACCTGGATTAAAGGAGATAAAAATTCCTGTGCTGCCTTTAAAGAATCCGTTTTCACTTGTTGAAGTAAAGTCTGGAGCAGAATATGTAAGCGGAATTACAATGTCTTCAACTTCACCTAATTACAAGTCTAAAACAAACGGAAAAGTGCTTATTCCATATGCTGCTGATCCTGGTCTTATTTTGAACTGGTCACCCTCAAAATGGCGTAATCCAGACTATGAGCTCTTTTGCTGGGACCGTTTTCCAAATTACCTGATTTTTGATTTTAAGAATTATTCTGTTCAGTCAAAATTTCTTGGAAGACTTGCTTTTTTTATTGAAAAACAAGGATATAAAGGTCGGCTTCTTACAAATGAAGAATTGAATGGAAAACATGATTATAATGCTCATGATTATTCTGCAGAAAGTCTTGCAAAATTTTTTACTAAAGCAAAAGCAGAACATTTTCTTTTGACTAATGAAGAAGAGCTTTTAAAAGAAATTCTTATTCATAATAAAATAATTATTGAATCCGGGGATGGATTTGATGCTGGTGAAGGATGTATTTTATCTATTTCCCAGGAATCAAATGGCTGGCTTCGTGACAGACTTTTTGCGCATGAAGGATGGCATATGTTCTATTTCAGTGATGAAGAGTTCCGTAATTATATTACAGCCTGTTATTATACCTGTGATTCAAACTCTTTGAATTTCCTGATTGATTATTTTAAATCCCAGGATAATCTTGGCTATGATACTAATGATGATTATCTTATGCAGAATGAATTCATGGCCTATCTTTTGCAACAGCCTCAGAATCAGGTAGCAGAATATTTTGTTAGTCTTGCTGGTCGTGGAAGTGTTATGAAATATACAAAAGTACTTTCTGATTATGTAAAAGAAACAAAGGGAATATATTTTGAAGATGCTGCAAAAATGATCAATGATTATTGTTTTGATAGATGGGGTATTACTGGCGGAAATATCTGTCTGATCCGTTAAAAAAGAAAGTCACCGTAAATGGTGACTCTAAAATGACGCTTGCCTGGCTCGAACAGGCGACCTATTGCTTAGAAGGCAATTGCTCTAATCCAGCTGAGCTAAAGCGCCAACTGAATATATAATAGCAAAAATCGGCCTTTATGTCTATAGACCCAGCATTTCCTTCATTGTTCTCCAGCCAAGCATTGCACATTTTACGCGGGCCGGCATATGGGAAATATCCTGAAGAGCTGCAGCTTCATCAAGATTTTCAAGCTCCTCTTCAGTAACTTCTCCTTTAATCATACGGTCAAAAATATCAGCTAATTTTTTTGCTTCTTCTTCAGTTTTACCAATAAGAAGATCGATCATCATATCACAGGATGCCTGTGATATAGCACAGCCGGAGCCTGTAAACCAACCGTCTGAAATCTTTCCATCTTCAACTTTAAGATTGAGGGTAATGTTATCACCGCAGGAAGGGTTTACTCCATTGCAGGAAAATGTAGCACCTTCTTTTTCCAGTTTATGAATAGGATTCAGGTTGTGTTCATTTAAGATTTCACGGTAAAGTTCTTTTGTGTCCATTTATATTTCCTAAAAATTAATCTTTGTAGCCCATCCAGCTTCTAATTTTTCTAACTTTATCTACAAAAGTATACACTTCTTCTTCTGTGTTGTAAAAATAGAGACTGGCACGTGCGGTAGAAGGTAAATCAAGATAAGCTCCCAAAGGTTGAGCACAGTGATGTCCAGCTCTTATACAGATTCCTTCACTGTCAAGAACTGATGCAATATCGTGAGGATGCACTCCATTTATAGTAAATGATACTATTCCAGAATGTTTCGAACTATCCTTTGAGCCAAGAACACTTACAAAAGGAATATTCTTTAATTCATTCATAAGAAGTGCAGTTAGTTTTGCATCGTGTTCTTTGATATATTCAAGAGTAACTTCTTCTTTCAGGTATTTCATTGCTGCAGCCATTCCTACAGCACCACCTGCATTTACTGTACCAGCTTCAAATTTATGAGGAAGTTCAGCCCATGTTGCTTCTTCACGTGTAACATATTCAATCATTTCTCCACCGCGAAGAAATGGTGGCATGGCTTCAAGGAGAGCTTTTTTTCCGTAAACCGCACCAATTCCAGTAGGTCCGCATAATTTGTGGCCGGAAAGAACAAAAAAGTCTGCATTAATATCTTGAACATCAACTTTTTGGTGTGGAGCACTCTGAGCACCGTCAACAACAATAACAGCTCCATTTTTATGAGCAATTTCAGCTATGTGTTTAACATCGTTTGTAATTCCAAGAACATTACTTGTCTGTGTAACAGCTACAATTTTTGTTCGGTTTGTGATTTTAGCAAGTTCAGTTTCAGGAATTTCGGCTGTTTCTTTATCACACTCAAGAAAAACAAGCTTTGCTTTTTTTTCACGACAAACCATCTGCCATGGAAGAATGTTTGAATGATGTTCCATTATTGAAACTGCAATTTCATCACCTTCGGAAACATTTTCCATACCATAAGTGTAAGCAATCAGATTCAGACTTTCGCTGGCATTTCTTGTAAAGATGATTTCACATAGATCTTTTGCATTGATATAGTCTCTTACTGTTTCACGGGAATTTTCGTAAGCATCAGTTGCTCGTACTGAAAGCTCATAAAGACCTCGAAGCGGATTAGCATTGTTTATTTTGTAAAAATCAGTAATTGCATCAAGAACAACCTTAGGTCGCTGGCTTGTGGCAGCATTGTCAAAATAAATCAGATTTTTGTTTTCTTTTGTTTCAAAGAAGGGAAAATCTTTTCTGAAATCTTTCATAAACCTGCTTCCTTATCCAGATAATCTTCAATTTGAGCCATAGTACAGGCGTGATCTATGAGATTTGCAACCTGTATAATTTTTGCTCTGCTTATCATTCTTTCTGCTTTATTTTTTGGAATTCCCCGAGTCTGCATATAAAAAAGCATGTCATCGTTTAAGCGGCCGATTGTTGCACCATGTTCGCCTTCAACATCTTCTTCATCACAAAGAATCATAGGAATTGAGCGGTTAACTGCTTTAGGTGAAAGAAGAAGAGTTTCTTCAATTTCATTTCCCTTGGCACCACAACAGCCTTTTTTGAAGTCAATTGTTCCACGGTAAATCTTTGCTGCATCTTCTTTAAGAGTACCAGCAACAGACATTGAACAATTAGTTTTTTTGCCCTGATGATTGTGGCAGCAGACATAGTTCATGTCGATTTTCTGATTCCCTTTTCTAAAATATGCAGTATCTGATTTGTAAGAAGCTTTGTAATCGGAAAGATCAGTGTAAGAGCCGGTATAAACACTCTTTGCACCAAGCTGAAGCTCAGTATAAACAACGGTTGCATTTTCGCCACACACATTTTCTGTTGAATCAATATGGTAATATCCGTTTTTTAAAAGCTGAACTTTGCATATATGGATTTTAGAATCTTGTTCTGCATAACATTTTGTACGAATAAGATTTACTCCTTCCTCATTTTCACTTTCAGAAATAAGAATTACCTTAACTTCAGAGCCGGAAAGTGCATGGATAATCTGATTTGATGCCGTATTTCCTTTTGCTTTTACATTAATTACAATGGGATCAGTTTCTTTTTTTGAGGCCTGTATTACCAATGTATCTTTTGCACTAAGTTCTGTTACATTTTCTTCTTCTACAGATTTATATTGAATTCCAAGTTCAGATGTTTTGTTAAAAACTGCAGATAATGGAGTCTTTAGTTTTGTAGAGAAGTCCTTTAAATCAATAATTTTTACTGATTCTGGTTTTGAAATGATATTGTATTCTGCATTTGAAAAATCAATTGAGCTGTTCAAATCATCTTCAATTCTGGCTTTGTTCATTCTAAGCCAAGTCCAGGTAAGGGCAGGGCTGTTGTTTAAAATCAAATTACTCATTACATTGCCCCCTTCATTTCAAGACGAATAAGATTATTCATTTCTACTGCATATTCCAAAGGAAGTTCCTTACTAACAGGATTTGCAAAACCTGAAACAATCATGCTTTTTGCTTCGTCTTCCGGAATACCACGGCTCATTAAATAGAAAATCGCATCATTTGAAATACGTCCAATTTTTGCTTCGTGTCCTACATCGCTTGAGTCATTCATAACTTGCATGGCAGGAATTGTGTCAGAACGGCTTTCACTGTCCAGCATTAAACTTTGACAGCTTACACTTGCCTTGGAATTTATCGCTTCTTTACCAATATAAACAGCAGAACGATAAATTGAAGTTCCACCGCCCTTGGAAATTGATTTTGTAGTAATTACACTTGATGTATTTGGAGCCAGATGAACCATTTTTGCACCGGTATCAAGATTCTGTCCATTACCTGCAAAAGTTACACCTGTAAATTCAGATTTAGCATTTTTTCCAATAAGATCACTTTCCGGATAAAGATATGAAACGTGACTACCAAAACTTCCAGAAACCCATTCAATGCTTGCATCTTCTTCTACTTTTGCACGTTTGGTGTTCAGGTTGTACATATTCTTAGACCAGTTTTCAATGGTGGAATATCTAAGATGAGCACCTTTTTTTACAAAAAGTTCAACACATCCAGCATGAAGATTGGCTACATTATATTTTGGTGCAGAACAGCCTTCAATAAAGTGAAGATCAGCGCCTTCATCAACTATGATGAGTGTGTGTTCAAACTGACCAGCACCTTTTGCATTAAGTCGGAAATATGACTGCAATGGAAATGAAAGTTTTACACCTTTAGGAACATAAACAAAGGAACCGCCTGACCAGACAGCACCGTGAAGGGCTGCAAATTTATGGTCTTTTGGAGTAACAAGAGTCATAAAATACTCTTTTACCATTGGTCCCCATTCTTCACTTTTAAGAGCTTCTTCAAATCCCAGGTAAATTACACCCTGTTTGGCAACTTCATCCTGAACATTGTGATAAACAAGTTCTGAGTCAAACTGAGCACCAACACCAGCAAGGGATTTGCGTTCTGCTTCTGGAATACCAAGCTTTTCAAAAGAATCCTTAATATCCTGAGGAACATTTTCCCATGTGTTTGCCATATCGGTTTTTGGTTTTACATAAGTGGCAATATTTTCCATGTGAAGTTCAGAGATGTCTGGACCCCAGTCTGGAGTGCGAAGTGTATTATAAATTTCCAGAGATTTTAAACGGAACTCCCGCATCCATTGTGGATCACCTTTTTCTTCTGAAAGTTTTGTAACAATTTCAGCAGTAAGACCTGATTCCATGCGATAAAAATCTTTTTCGTTTTCTTCATAACGGAAGTCGTATAGAGTTCGGTCTATATCTTGTATGTTTGTTTTTTCGTTATTCATTATATTTATCTGTTATTAGTTTATTTGTTTCCCAAAAAAGCTTCAAAACCTTTTTCGTTGATTTCTTTAACCAGGCTTCCATCACCAGTTTTGATAATCTGTCCCTTTACAATGATGTGGGTATAATCAACATGCAAAGATTCAAGAATTCTTGTTGAGTGGGTAATAATCAAAAGACCACCTTTCTGAGTTTTCTGGTATTCATTTATACCTTTTGAAACAAATCGAACTGCATCAACATCAAGGCCAGAATCTGTTTCATCAAGAATTGCAAAATCCGGTTTTAGCATAAGCAGCTGAAGAATTTCACTTTTCTTTCTTTCACCACCAGAAAAACCAACGTTTAAATCTCGGCTGGCATAGGATGGATCCATATTTAGAAGTTCCATTTTTGCTTTAAGTTCTTTCTGAAACTGAAAAAGCTTTACATGTTCACCTGTTTTATGCTGAATAGCCTGACGAATGAAATTTTCTACAGTAATACCAGGAACTTCAAGAGGCTGCTGAAAAGACATGAACATGCCAAGTTTAGCACGTTTGTCTGTTGTTTCTTCTGTTATATCTGTATCTTTGAATATAATTTTTCCATCAGAAATTTTGTAAACCGGGTTTCCCATAAGAGTGTTTCCAAGAGAAGATTTTCCAGCCCCATTAGGACCCATAAGTACATGAGTTTCTCCTGGATTGATTGTAAGGTTCAGTTTGTTTAGAATCTGTTTACCTTCAATTCCAGCACACAGATTCTGTACATTCAATAAAGACATAATAACCCCAATAATAATTATTCTACTTATAATATAGTGAAAAATTAGGGAAAATTCAATAAAATGAGTTTATAATCCTACTAATCTTATAGGATAATAAAATTTTTCTGAAGATAAGTTAGTAAGAATCCAAGAATAAATCCTAAAACCATAGAAAGGCAGAAAGTAATAAATCCAGGACCGATAAAGGCAACACAAGTAAGAAATGATGGAAAAGTGAAGGAAATACAGTGAGTTCCAGCCCATCCTGTAATGGCACCACCAATACTTCCTGCAATACAAGCTGAAATAAAAGGTCTTACAAGTGGAAGATTTACAGTATAAAGTGCTGGTTCTGTAACACCAAGGGCACAAGAGAAGCTTGACTGGAAGGCATTTCGTTTTTTCTCAATATTTTTATACATAAGTCCGATTGCTAGACTTGCACCACATTGCCCATAAACTGCTGCTGCTAAAAGAGGCATTATAACATCGTATCCATTTACGCTGATATTGTTTAATGCAACAGGAATCAAAGGCCAGTGAGCACCAATTACTACCATTGGTTGAATGAAAAATCCCATGAAAGCACCAGCTAAAATTGCATTTTTATCATAAATCCAGAAGAATGCTTTTGTAAGAAGATTTCCAATGAAAGTTCCTGCTGGTCCAAATAAAATGAATGTTAGTGGAAGAACAATTATCATGCAGATTACAGGTTTTAAAAATGATCTGATGTATTCTGGAATAAATCGGTCACAAGGTTTTTCAACAAAATGAAGAAGTCCTACACCTAGTAACACTGGTATTACACTTGAATGATATATTGCAGGTTTTATAGGAAGTCCTAAAAATGAAAGAGAAATATTGTTTTCAAGAATGGAAAGAAGATCTGGATAAAGCATTGAAACTGGAATAAGCAGTGCTATGTAAGGATTACAGTTCCATTGTTTTGCGGCAGAGAAACAAAGAAAGAATGGCAGGAAATAAAAAAATCCGTCACCACATGCGTAAAATATCTTATAAAGTCCTGATGCTGAATCAATAGCTTTAGTTTGTGCAAGAAGAATCATTATAGATTTAATAATGCTTGCGGCGGTAATTATTGAAATAAATGGCATAAAAATGCCCGAAATCTGATCAATAATAGTTTTGTAAATAGATTTTTTTTGATTTTTTGAACTGTCCATGATTACAGTATAACGAATTGGCTATTTAAGTAGAACAATAATTCTATTTTTGAATTGTATATTTGTGCAAAAAAAAGGGGCTGTCCCAAAAGTAATGAGTGTGTAGCGCTCATTGAGCCCTTCGACAGGTGGTTCCTGAGCTTGTCGAAGGGCTCAGGGACCGTAAACTCAACCACTGTAATGCAAACTTATTGGACAGCCTCTTATATGTCTTAAAATCAGATTATCTGAAAATAATGATAAGTACCTGAGAAATGATTACAACAGCAACCAAAGCGATTGGATAAGTTGAAGCATAAGCACCGGCAACTTTTTCTGTTCCTGCAGTAGAAATAAGAGTTCCAAGAGCAGGAGTAGAAGTCATACCACCACAGATTGATCCAAGGTTGTTCAAAAGGTTCAGTTTCAAAACGAATTTTGCAAAAAGGAAACCGATGATCATTGGAACAATAGTCATTACGATGCCGTAGACAAAGTAAACCCACTGGAAGTATTTTACGAAACTTGCACCACCGGCAATACCAGCACCAATAAGGAACAACATAAGACCAAGCTCACGGAATACTTTAAGAGTTCCTTCCATTGGCATGATTGATACTTTTCCGATTTTAGAGAAGTGACCTGCAATAAGAGCAAGAATAAGACATCCACCTGTAGTTGTAAGAGAGAAGTTTCCAAATTTGAAACATCCGATTATCATACCAAGATAAGCTACAATAGAGAATGCACAGAATCCGAATGGATCCAGTTCAAGTTCAGAACCGTTGAGTTTTGATGGAGTTTCTGGGTTTGCAGCAGAAAGTTTAGCTCTTTCTTCTTCCATGTTGGCTTTAGCCATTTTTGGAACCAGCTGTACGAAAAGAACTACTCCGATTACACCAAAGAGGTAAGCAATTCCGTGTCCAACAGCAACAATTGCTTCAAGTTCTTCAGAAGTTACTGTAGCTTTTGCAGCGGAGAAAGCTGGAGTTGATGTAAGTGAACCAGAAAGAAGACCAACCAGCATGGCACCTGCTTCTTCAGGAGTACGACCAAAAGCTTTAATATCAATAATTGTACAAACTGCACAGGCAAGACCACCAACGATAATGATAATCAATCCAAGAAGAATGTAAGATTTGAAGTTCTTTTTAAGATCACCAAAGAAACTTGGTCCTGCAATAAAACCAACTGAAGTTACAAAGAGAATCAATCCCATTGTTTCTACAATTTTAAGTGCATTTGTTACGTAACTGGCTGATCCAACTTTAAGCTGGGCTGACAGTGGGTTGTACAAAAGAGCACCAAAAAGAAGAGCTACGATGAAAACACCTGCAGTTCCCAAAGAAACACCTTTAATAGTGATTCTACCAAGTAAATAACCTAAAGCAGCGATAACAAATACAGTGAAAATCAGGAATGTTACTGCTTTGATTGAAAGAATGCCTCCGAAGAGTACCATAATAAAACCTCATTATTTTATGATATGATAGTTCATTATAATACTTTCTCAAAATCATCACAATATACAATGAAGTTTTATTTGAAAATACTTACATTTCTTGCGTTTTATTAACATTGAATGTAAAATTAAATTATGAATCACAATTCTTATCTTTTTTTTGACTGCGAATGTGCAAACTGTTTTGATGGTGAAGGAAAAATCTGTTCACTTGGTTATGTTTTGACTGATGATGATTTTAATATTATAGAAAAAGACGATGTCTTGATTAATCCAAACTGTGAATTTGACTGGTATATTTTAAATCCAAAAAATCCATGTCATCTTGCATACTCAAAAGATGAATTTCGTGCTCATCCTGATTTTGGAGCTTATTATAAGGATATAAAAAAGCTATTTACCACAGGAAACAGAAAGATTTTTGGCTTTGCTGTTGATGGGGATGTAGGATTTGTAAATACAGCCTGTGAACGTTCTGAAGTGCCTTATATTCAATTCTGTGCATTTGATGTACAAAAGATTTTGAATCAGTCTTACAATAATAAGATGAAGCTGAAAGAGTGGTGCGACTATTTAAAAATTGATACAGCAGCTTTTGAAGCTCATAGAAGTGTTGATGATGCTGAAATGACCATGCTTTGTTTTAAAAAGGTCTGTGAAAAACTAGGTCTTACAGGTGATGAACTTTATGAAAAGTATCATGATTTTACTGTAACCAGTGATAAAATGCTGGAAGTTGTTGCTGAACGTCAGTACAAAAAAGAACTTAAAGAAAAGATTGAAAAACTGACAAATAAGAAAAATCCATTTCCTAAAAAAGATGTTTTCAAAAAGAAGATGTTTGAGCTGGATAAGGGAATTTATAAGGATTTGGAAAATGCCTTTGAAGTTGCGAAACTGATTTACGATCATGGCGGAGTAATTACAAGACATGTTAGTCAGAACGGTTACTTTATTTATTCTGAAAATATTTTGAAAGCTGTAAAGGAAAAGTACGAAAGTCGAGGAAATATTGTTTTAAACTTGGCAGAACTGAAAGCTATGTTATAATGATAAAAGGAGATTAAGTTATGGGCGAAAACACATTGACAGTAAACACACTAGATCTTGTAAAATCAGCTACGAAAGAACTAGATAAGGCTTTGGAAAAGATTCAGCTTTTACAGGCTGTTGTAACTGACAAGAATAAAGCTAAGAAAATCAAAAAAAGTGCAGAACTCCTTGAAGCTGCCAACATTGCAATTAAAAGTCTTGAAATTTCTTTAAAATAATATCCTTTATAGATTTATTTTTTTCCATATATAAAAATCTAAAAAAAGGGGCTGCCCAATAAGTAATGAGCGCTACACGCATTACTTTTGGGACATCCCCTTTTTATTTAACCTTTATAAGCTCTTAAACTTATTTACTTGCACCTGGAAAACCTGGTTTTTCGAATTCTTTGTTTCCATGAGTGTAGCTTGGAAGTACTTTTGGAGAAACGGCATCCCCTTCAATCTTTGCAGCAGCTCTTTCTTTTTCGAAGGCTGTTACGTGATCAAGGTTCATTTTTGAAGTTTCTACAAGTTTAATGTCTTTGAACATTTTACCAGCTTCAATACCAGCTTCACGTCCGAATACAACTACATCCAGAAGTGAGTTACCCATCAGGCGGTTTGTTCCGTGAACACCACCAGAAGCTTCACCAGCAACCAGAAGGTTTGCAATATTTGTATGACAAGTTGAGTTGATTTCAACACCACCGTTCTGGTAGTGAAGTGTTGGGTAAACAAGGATTGGTTCCTTACGGATATCAATACCGTATTTGATGAACATATTGTACATGGCTGGAATTGATTTTAGGATTGTTCCTTCTCCGTGGATCATTTCGATCATTGGAGTATCAAGCCATACTGCATCCTGAACATCATTTTTAACACCACGGCCGTTTCTAACTTCTTTAATGATACCAGAAGCGTTTACGTCACGTGTTTCAAGAGGGTGGATGTATACTTCACCATCTTTGTTGATAAGTTTTGCACCAAGTGAACGAACTTTTTCTGTTACAAGTTTACCAAGAATCTGTGTTGGGTAAGCAGCACCTGTTGGGTGATACTGGAGTGAATCCTGGTACAAAAGTTTTGCACCTGCACGGTAAGCCATAACAAGACCGTCGGCTGTAGCACCGTAGTGGTTTGATGTTGGGAATCCCTGATAGTGCATACGTCCAGCACCACCAGTTGCAATGATTACAACTTTGGCTTTTGCAATGCGAACTTCATTTGTTTCAATGTTCTGGAGAACGGCACCACAAACGTTTCCTTTATCATCTTTAATCAGTTCAATAGCAGCTGTAAAATCTACTACTGTAATCTGATCTGGGCGATTAAATACTTCATCGCGAAGAGTACGCATGATTTCAGCACCAGAGTAATCTTTACAAGCGTGCATTCGTTTGCGGCTTGTTCCACCACCATGTGTTGTAACCATTGTACCGTCAGCTTCTTTATCAAATTCAACACCAAGATCGTTCAACCATTTGATTACTGATGGAGCTTTGTTTGTAAGTGTGTAAACCAGTTCTGGTTTTCCGTCAAAATGTCCGCCACCATAACAGTCAAGATAGTGCTGTGCTGGTGAGTCATTTGGTTTATCAGCAGCCTGAATACCACCTTCTGCCATCATAGTATTTGCATCACCTACACGAAGTTTTGTTGCAAGCAATACTTTTGCACCGGCTTCTGAAGCCATGATTGCAGCTGAAGTTCCAGCTCCACCACCACCAATTACGAGAACATCTGTTTCATAATCTACATGAGCCAGATCAATGTGTTCTGGTTCAATACGAGGTTTTGCCTGAAGCATTTCAGCCAGCTGGATAGGAGCTTTTTCACCTTTGTTAGGACCGATTTTCAGTTCAACAAATTCACTTGTAATGCGGTCTGGGTGATATTCTTTAAGAATCTGATCTTTTTCATCAGCTGTAAGGCGTGCATGTTCAAATTTCAGGTTTTCTTCACGTTTTTCTGCAACAATTTTAGCTGCGTCATCAAGATAATTTCCGTACATGTTCTGTCTCCTTACTTTTCAATGTCACGGTTGTTATACAGATTTTTGATCTGTTCTTTGTCGCCGGTAGACATTTCAACGAATTTTTTGATTGCTTCTTCACAAGCACCTGAATCGATTTCTGCAACACGGTCCAAAAGGTGCTGTGTCTGTGGCTGAAGGTATTTACCGTTGATACGGCGTGCAAGTTCAGCAACCTGTGGATGAGAGATACCAGCAGGACAACGTGAAGAACAACATCCACACATTACACAGTCAAATGAAAGGTCTGCACATTTTGCGTAATCACCGCGCTGAGCGTAAGCAATGTACTGCATTGTGTTCAGGCTCTGTGGACAGGCTTTTGTACAAGCGTTACATCCAACACAAGCGTAAATTTCTGGATAAAGCTGCATCATTACAGACTGTTCAGGTTTAATATTATTGATATCGTAAACCTGTTTTACCAGTGGGAAGAAAGGAAGTGTTGCGATGTACATATCGTTTTCAACTTTCTTTGAACAAGCCAGACAGGTCTGAAGCTGGTTCTGTCCTTTAATGCGGTAAATTGTTGCACAAGCGCCACAGAATCCGTTACGACATCCACAGCCGCGTTTCAGCTGGTAGCCGGCATATTCCATAGCATTCATAATTGTAAGTTCTGCTGGTACTTCATATTTTTTACCGAACAGATATATTGTAGCCATTTCTTTTTCTGCCATAATTAAATCCTTAATTAAAAATTAAAAACCACAAATGAAGAATTAAGAAATATTCATTTTTAATTCTTCATTATAATTTATTAATACTCTGGAGGAAGTTCTCCGAGCTGGTCGAAGCTGAATACTGGACCATCTTTACAAACGAATTTGTCACCGATGTTACAGCGTCCGCATTTACCAATACCACACTTCATTCTCATTTCCATTGTTGTGAAAATCTGTTCGTCCTTGAAACCAAGGTCTTTCAAAATCTTCAACGACATGTGGATAAGAATTGGAGGTCCACACATAATTACTGTCATTCCAGCATCTGGTTTAAGTTCTGTGATGAATGGTGGAACGAATCCTACGTGACCATCCCAACCTTCTTCTGCACGGTCAATTGTAATATCAATTGAACAGTTTGGCTGTTTCATCCAAACATTCTGCATTTCATCAAGACGAACTAAATCAGCCTTAGAACGAGCACCGTAGATTACCTGGATTTTTCCATAGTTTTCACGGTGATCCATCATGTAATTAACTACAGAGTGAACTGGAGCAATACCAATACCACCGGCAATTACAAGAATATCTTTTCCTTTAAGGGCTCCTTCTACAGGGAATCCGTTACCAACTGGACCGCGGAGACAAATCTGCTGACCAACTTCTGCGTTATGCAACCATTCAGTTACACATCCACATTTTTTGATAGAGAATTCCATGTGTGTTTCAAGAGTAGGTGAAGAAGTAATAGAAATCATTGATTCACCAACACCAGGAACGATGAGCATAGCACACTGACCTGGAATGTGGTTGAACAATTTTTTTCCATCAAGACCAACTACACTGAAGGTTTTTACATCAGGAGTTTCCTGTTTAATATCAATAATTTTTCCTACATAAGGAATAAAGCTTTCGTTGTTTTCCATACGCATTTTTCCGTTTTAGCTCAATTTTCGGTGGTTGAGCTTTGTCGAAACCACCACGGTCATTTCGACAAGCTCAATGACCGCTTAGAACTAAATATCGTCGGCCTCCTGTACGGCTTTAATAACCTTAACGATGTTCATATTAACTGGACAGTTTTCAATACAGCGACCACAACCAGTACAAGAAAACATATCTTCATGTGCCATTGGATAGTACATAAGTTTATGCATAAAGCGCTGACGTGAGCGTTCTTTCTGTGTGTGACGTGGGTTTTCTGCAGCCATCTGAGTAAAGTCATTGTGCATACAAGAGTCCCAGCAGCGAATCTGACGAACGCCGTTACCTGTATCAAAGTCACGAACATCGAAACACATACAAGTTGGACAAACATATGTGCAAGTTCCACAACCTACACAAGGTTCTGCAACTTTATCCCAAATTTTAGAGTTGAAAATCTTTAGCATGTCTTTGCCCTGGAACTTTGAAAGATCAAGATGAGCAAAAGGCTGAGCTTCAACTTTAGCTTTAATATCTTTCTTTGCTTCTTCAACGGCAGCATCTGCAGCGTCTACTAAAACAGATTTAGCATTTTCTACAAATTTCTTACCTTTGTCTGTGTTTGCCTGGAAATAATATTTTCCGTCTGCCAGCCAGCAGCTTACATCTCCAGAAGGAGAATCTAGCGAAGCGTCAATTCCGAAGGTTGGACAGAAACAAGTTTTGCTAGGAGAGTTACAAGCAAGAACAATTACTGTACCGTGGTCACGTCGGTTCTTGTAGTAAGAATCAACTGGATCCATGTTGAGGTAAACACCATCAATTACTTCAAAACCACGGGCATCACAAGCGCGAACACCAAAGATTACAAAGTCTTCAACTTCTTTACGTGGGTCTACAACCTTTACTTCTTTTCCGTTCAATTCATATGAAACCATATGTTCTGTTTTTGGGAAGAAGAAATCTTTAGCAGAACGAGTTGTTTTCAAGCTTTCAGAAAGTTTTGTGCCTTTTTCCCATCTCTGGAAATCAGCTTTACCTGAATTGTTATCAACAGGCAAATACAAAGGCTGTGCAGAACCAATCAGTTCAAATAATGAATCAATTTTATCTTTTGCGATACTAAGCATTATTCATTACCTCCGTCTTTTGATCTGTCGTAAACAATAGTTGTTTCTGGGTCATCTTCCTGGAAGCAGAGCATAGCTGGTTTTGATTCCATATCAGCTCCTGCCTGGTAGTCACCGTAGATTTCATTAATATCTTTAATGTATTTACGGTTAAGAAGATAAAGTGGAATGTTCTGAGGACAAACTCTTGAACATTCGCCACAGTCTGTACAACGGCCAGCAACATGCCATGCACGGATAATGTGGAACAGGCTTTCTTCGAAGTTTGTTTCTGCAACCTTCTGTGTTGTGTAAAGAGCGTTGTTATCGAATACACATTTTTCACAAGTACAAGCAGGACAAACGTTACGACAAGCGTTACAGCGGATACAACGAGAAAATTCATTTCTCCAGAAGTTGTAGCGTTCTTCTACAGACATTGCTTCAAGCTTTGCAACTTCTTCCATACGAGAAGTGTTTGGGCTAAGGTCTGCATTTGGATCAACTCCAATATATTCATCACAAGAAACTGGCTTTTTACCTGCACAATTATCGCAAAGGTCTCCACCATCAAGTGTATCCTGACAAGGAACACCAATTGCATAAACGTCTTCGCGAGTAATGCGGCTTTCTTTCAAAAGCTGTGTGAATGAATATGTATCAGCTGGTTTTAAGAATACCAATACAACTTCCTGAGGAATTGGGGCATCCTGAGCGTTAGGATCACGCTGTTTTGCCATTGTATTGTTCATACGAGTTGTTGATTTAGCAATCTCGATGTTCTTTGTAATACCAACCAGGTATTTTGAAAGATTTGCTTTACAATATTTATTGAAAACAAAGTCTTTATCTAATTCTTCTGCAGTTGTAAATACTGCTGGAGTAATATCATCTTCAAAGAGACCTTTTTTCCAGCCTACAACTTTCTTTACTTTGCCTTCAGAAAGTAATTCTTTTGCACGAGCGATTAATTTGTCTTGCATCTTACATCCTCCAGCTTTTTGTTTTCGCCAAGGGCTTTAATCTGAGCAACGAAATCATTCATGATTCCTGCAAAGCGTACACCTTCAGCAGCAGAACACCATTCTACACGAGTACGGCCTTTATCAATTCCCAAGAAATCAAGCATAGAGAAAAGAAGAGTCATACGACGACGAGCAAAATAGTTTCCTGTAGAGTAGTGACAGTCACCTGGGTGACAACCACACAAAATTACACCATCAGCACCACGCTGGAATGCACGCAAAATGAACATTGGGTTCAAGCGACATGAACAAGGGATGCGGATGATTTTTACATTCTTAGGATATTCAAGACGGTTGTTTCCAGCTAAGTCAGCACCAGCGTAAGAACACCAGTTACAGCAGAAAGCAACGATTCTTGGTTCCCATTCTTTATTTTCAGCCATAATCATTTTTATATTCAGTAAACGGTGGTTGAGCTTGTCGAAACCACAATTGGTCATTTCGACAGGCTCAATGACCGGATTTACAGAACACTGTCAACCTCCGCCAAGATTTGTTTGTTACTGAATCCCAAGAGATCCATTGCTCCAGAAGGACAAGCAACTGTACAAGCACCACAACCATGACACATAGCTTTATTAACCTGTGATACACGGCGAGTAATTGTAGTTCTATTTGGTCCACGGAAATCTT
>JAEDJA010000030.1 GCA_016296575.1 Treponema sp. | reverse complement strand
ATTTTTTGCTGGTTCATTTTTCTGAGGTGAAAACTAGAATGTACGATTTTCTTACAAACAAAAGATATATCTGGAAAACTCATATTGCATCAGAATTAAAAATTGCTCGTGAAGAAGGCCTGGAAGAAGGACGTAAAGAAGGCCGTGAGGAAGGAAAAGCTGAAGCCACAAAAACATACGAAGCCAAAATAAAGGAACTTGAAAATAAACTAGCTAAATACGAATCAGGTAACTAAATCCAGGTATATGGAGATTATACTTACCACTTCATATTGCATAGTTTTCTAAGTAAGTGATGAAAATCTGTTAAAACAAAAATAGTCTCATACATTGAAAAAAAAATGTTAATCTTCTATTATTAAGTGTATTGTCCAAAGTTTTTGGATTTAAAATAATTCGGTTTCCTGATAGGGGCTGTCCCAAAAGTAATGAGTGTAGCGCTCATTGAGCTCGTCGAAATGACTGCTACACTAAATGACTGTAATGCAAACTTATTGGACAGTCTCTAAGGATAGGAAACAAGATTAAGTAAGCAGGCGTTGCGGGCGACGTTTGAGCCCGCAGAGGGGGTAGCGGAAAAGGACGGTGATTGAGCTTGTCGAAATCACAGGACTTTGAAGCCAGGGGGAGTAATATAGGTAAAGCTAAATAATGCAGTGCATTTTTTTTTAACGCTTTGCTATAGAACACCGGTTGCCAGCAACCTTACACACCCAACCAGTTTATTTAATCTTGTTCCTTATGAAAATCAGGAAGCTTTTTTAGGAGAAAACAATGTCAGTAGAAAGAGTAACCTACAGACTTGGAGACGCCGACCTGATTTTGGAAACAGGAAAAATCGGTAAACAGGCTAACGGTTGTGTTTACGCTCAGTGGGGCGGAGCCGCTGTTATTGCAACTATTTGTGCTTCTTCTTCAGTTACAGAAGGACAGGACTTTGTTCCAGTAACTGTTGAATACAATGAAAAATTTTACGCAGCAGGAAAAATCCCTGGTGGTTTTGTAAAACGTGAAAGCCGTCCAAAAGATAAAGAAATTCTCGTAAGCCGTCTTATTGACCGCCCAATGCGTCCACTTTTTGAACCTTCATTCGGACACGAACTTCAGATTGTTCCAACTTGTGTTTCAGCTGATGGCGTACACACACAGGATATCCTGGCTGTTCTTGCCGCTTCTGCAGCAACTTGTATTTCGGACATTCCATTCCACGGACCAATCGCAGCTTGTCGTGTTGGTTACAAGAACGGAAAATACATCATCAACCCAACTTTCAAAGAAATCGAAGAAGGGGATCTGGAAATTGTAGTAGCCGGTACAAAAGACGGTTTCACAATGGTTGAAGGTGGTGCAAAAGAAGTTTCTGAAGAAGTAATGCTTGGCGCTCTTGCTGAAGCTGAAAAATTCATCAAAGACATGTGTGCACTTCAGGAAGAACTGGTTGCAAAATGTGGAAAAGAAAAACTTCCGCTGAACCCACTTGATGTAACTCTTGAAAATGCAGAAGCAATCGAAGCTGAAGCAACACCACTTCTTAAAGTTGCATGCTTCAAAGATTCAAAAATCAACCGTGGTATTGCTATTCACGATGCAATCGCTCAGGTAAAAGCTAACCACGCTGAACAGCTTGCTGATGAAATGCAGGCAAAGCTTTTCGCAGCCCTTATGGACGACATCCAGTACAAACTCCTTCGCAAGTCTATTCTTGATGACGGTGTTCGTGTTGACGGCCGTAAAGTTGACGAAATCCGCCCAATTACATGTGAAATCAACGTTCTGCCAACTCCACACGGAAGTGCACTTTTCACACGTGGCGAAACACAGTCTTTGGCAGTTTGTACACTTGGTACAGCTATGGACGAACAGACATACGATGATATCGACGGAGACAGAAGCGAAAACTTCATCCTCCACTATAACTTCCCGCCATATTCAGTTGGTGAAACAGGTCGTCTTACAACTGGCCGCCGCGAAATCGGTCACGGAAACCTTGCTCGCCGCTCACTTGAAGCTATGGTTCCAAGCCGCGAAGAATTCCCATATACAATCCGCGTAGTTTCTGAAATCATGGAATCTAACGGTTCTTCTTCACAGGCTTCTACTTGTGGTGGTACACTCTGTATGCTTGCTGCCGGTGTTCCAATGAAGAAAATGGTTGCCGGTATTGCTATGGGTCTTATTACAGAACCAGAAGGAGACAATCCATACGGACGTTATAAGATCCTTTCTGATATCCTTGGTGAAGAAGATCACCTTGGAGACATGGACTTCAAAGTAGCAGGTACAAAAGACGGTATTACTGGTTTCCAGATGGATATTAAGATTGCCGGTGTTACAACTGAAATCATGAAAAAAGCTATGGAACAGGCCCGTGCTGGTCGTATGCACATCCTTTCAATTATGGAAAAATGTATCGACAAACCAGCTCCACTGGCTAAGAACGCTCCACAGATTCTTACAATGAAAATCCCGGTAGATAAGATTGGTGCTCTTATTGGACCTGGCGGAAAGAATGTTAAAGCTCTCTGCTCACAGTACAACGTTACAATCAACACTGATGATGACGGAACTGTTACAATCTACTCTAAAAACGGACTTGATGCAGAAGCTGCTAAAAAGGCTGTTAAGGGAATTACAGAAGATCCAGAAGTTGGAACAATCTACCAGGGAACAGTTAAACGTATCATGGACTTTGGTGCATTCATTGAAATCCTTCCTGGAAAAGAAGGCCTCTGTCATATTTCTAAACTGTCTAAAACTCGCGTAAGCAAAGTTACAGACGTTTTGACAGAAGGACAGGTTATTCCTGTAAAACTTCTTGAAGTAGACAAACAGGGAAGACTGAATCTTAGCTATATTGACGCAATTGAACAGTAGTTTTACGAAGTAAAACTACATGCGTGGCAAAACAGGTAGAATGCTAAAGCCTGCCAGCGGCCACGCCATCGATGCACTTGAACAGTAATCGATACTAAAAATCAGTCAATAATAATCCTTCTATGGTGATGCAGTTTACTGTAGGAGGATTTTTTTTTTGTTGATTTACAGTATATTTGCCAAATTAACTAAAGTGACATATAATAGGTTTTATTATGACAGAAGATGTAAAATTCCTGGATGATTCCATTCGACGTGTTCCTGACTTTCCTAAGCCTGGAATCCTTTTTTATGACATTACAAGTGTGCTTACAAATCCTAAAGCTTATAAATTCTGCATTGACCGAATGATCAATCTTTACAAAGATTCAAAGATTGATGCCGTTGCCGGTGTTGAATCCCGGGGCTTTATTTTTGCAGGTGCTTTTGCAGAACTTACTGGTCTTCCGCTGATTCTTATCCGAAAAAAAGGAAAGCTTCCTGGGGACACATATACCTGTAAATATGAGCTTGAATATGGTACTGCCGAAGTAGAAGTTCACAAAGCCGATGTTAAACCTGGCATGAACGTTCTTGTTGTTGATGATCTAATTGCAACAGGTGGAACTCTTGCTGCAGCCCGAAATCTTCTTGAACAGGGTGGAGCAACAGTTTCAGATTTCTTTGGCGTAATCGGTCTTCCTGATCTTAAATATGAAGAAGTTCTATCTCCTTCTAAGGTAACAACCCTCATTAATTATGCAGGAGACTAATCTTTCATACCAATAATTGCCCAAACAATGGTGTCTGCAAGGCGGGTCAAAGGACCTGCCTTTTTTATTTCACGGTCGCATACAAGAGGAATACTTTCAAGAACTGTATCACCAAGAGTAAAGCTTATTTTTCCAAGAATATCGCCTGGGTTTGCCGAAATATCAATTTTTTTGGGGAGATTAAGTAACACCCGAACATTTTCCACGCTTTCTTCAACACTATTTCCATAAATAAAGGGAACTGTAAGGCTTTCTGGAATGTAAGCTGGAATCAGATTAACAGAAATAGTTTTAGCACCGCTGGTTCTTACAAAATACGATTTTACAGCCTTCATATTTGTATAATCTTTGAAAGTTGAAAAAGCCCATTCCATAAGTTCTTTTCCATCATGAACCCGACCAGCATTTCCTTCCCGGGCATTATTTCCAGGTCCTCCCATAGTCACCGAAAGAAAACGGGTGCCCTTTCTTCGGGCTGTTAATGCCAGATTGTAACCGCTTTCATCAATGTAGCCGGTTTTAAGTCCGTCAACACCATCAAGTTTTCCTAAAAGCGGGTTTGTGTTCTGCTGGGTAATTCCCATTGTTATATGTTCTGGTAATCCTGCACTCCAGTCCTGGGCTTTGTAAATATCACCGTCAGCCATATTTTCTTTTTTAGGATAAGTAAAGCTTTGAATTGAGTGATATTTTTCTATGGCATCAGGATAAAAATTGATGTAACGCCTTGCAAAATCAGCCATCTGACGGGCGGTGGTGGAGTTGAGTTCAGAATAACCGCTTGCTTCAACAAAATGAGTTTCATTAAGACCAAATCTATCTGCAAGACTGTTCATTCTGTCAATAAAATTATCCATGGACCCACTTGTGGCATAAGCAAGAGCATAAGCCGCATCATTTCCAGAACTGATTGAAGTACCTTTTAAAAGCTCATCTACCGTAACATGATGACCTTTTCCCAAAAACATAAGGGATGAATGTGGCGGTGCATTGCAGGCCCAGGCTTCAGGTGGAAGGTCAATTTCCTGGTCAAAAGCAAGTTTTCCGCTCATTACATCTTCAAAAACTACATACATCGAGAAAAGCTTTGTCATACTTGCCGGTGGTATTATTTCGTCTGCATTTTTTTCATAAAGAATACAACCATTAGATGTGTCAATTAGAATTGCAGCTTTTGCCTGTATATCAAGTTCAGTTTTTGAAAGATTGTAGGGAAGTGATTTTAAATTGGAATATTTATCTGAATAAATAGATT
Source organism: Treponema sp. (assembly GCA_016296575.1). GTDB lineage: Bacteria > Spirochaetota > Spirochaetia > Treponematales > Treponemataceae > Treponema_D. The sequence goes on along the minus strand of JAEDJA010000030.1, from coordinate 25,993 downwards.
TAAGCTGATTTTTTAGAGCGGTATTTTCTTCCTGTGAAAGAGTTGTGGCACTTTCAGCCATAGTTATTTTTGCAAACCTAAGACCAGTAAAAGCAAAAAATGAAAGAATAAGTGCACATGGAATAATGATGATTGAAAGTTTAAGTGATTTTTTCATAATAAGTTTGTATACTCCAGAATTTCTTTTATACTCTCATCTTTTTTTTCTATAAGCTTGTAAAAACGTTCTTTTTCTTTTTGAAACAATTCTTTGTTCCATATTGATGCAGCTTCTCTTTTTTCACAGGCAAAAAACTGTTTTTTCAATTGTGCAGTGTCTTTGTGACTGGAAAGAAATTCTTCTGCACTGCTTTTTTCAATGCCACCTACAACCATACTTTGTGGAGTAATGGTTTTAATGGAAATTGTATTTTTATTTGATGCATTGTTTTTATTGAGTCTTAATTCATCAATTCGCTTTTCAAACCACCAGGCAAACATTTTCATTCTGCTGTCAGTAAGAACCGGATTACCGTTGTAATCTGATTTTATTGAAATATCTGCCGAAAATACAGTCCCGCAGGTTGCACTTTCACCTGTTTTGTTCTTTCTGTTTGATGTAAAAACCGCCTGCTCAAAAGTGCTTCCTTTTATGTGGGTCTGGTTTTTTGTAAAAGAAAGATCCATTCCTGCAAAAAGAATTTCTCTAGCACCTGCCAACACACAGAAATTGAAGGCTGAACTTGCTACTGAACCGCCGCTTCCAAGAGTCCCTTTTGCACCGAATATATTTTCAAAGTACTGTCCCCAAGGAAAAAGTGATGAACAAAGTACTGTTTTCCGGCAGTTAAATCGGAATACGGAAGGATAAACGCTGCTTTCAGTTATTAGTACACTGGATGGTGAAGAAAGACCTGAAATGTGGCGGTAAGCCCAGTATTGTGGATCTGTAAGTACAATGAAATCCGGTTCAACACCAGCTTTCAGAAGGGCAGAAAGAGCTGTATCAACACATACACAGACTGCTTTTTCCTTTAGTTCTTTAATTCTTGGAAGAACTGTTTCCAGACTTGGACCTGCCGCAATAACTAAAAATGGCAGATTCAGGTTTTCAGCTCCGTTTAGATAAATGCAAACTCCCGAAAGCTCCTGATTTTTATCAAGGTTTTTAAGCCCGTTTCGGATCCATAGTTTTCCAAATTTCTTTTTAGTATTTTCGTTAATCTGGTGACGGTTCTGACAGCTTCTTATGGAAGCTTTTATGGCGTCAAAATAATCTTTTTCTCCAGAAATAAAGGCCGGGTTTTCAAATAGAACGGTATTTTCATAGGTGCATGGGGTAAAAACAGGGGAGATTTCCTGAGGATCAGCTTCTACGGCAATAATGCATTTTTCCATGGAAAATAGGGCTTGTAAATCTGTGTGCCATAACATTTCCAAAAATCGCGAAACACTTTTTTCAATGTAGACAAGGGTTTTCCCCGGAAAAATTTTTGATGCGGAAAGGAGATTGTATCCAAGACCTGCACCAAAAAAAATCAGGTTCTCTGTGTTTTCCAAAACTGCTTTATTCAGTGTTGATTCTGCTTCGCGGCTGGGATTATAGGAGGAATGGAGCCTTGTGTTGTTAAAGGTTGCAGTCAATTCACCATTTTTTGCCTTTTCTACCCAGTATTCACCAGGAGAAAAAGCTTTAATGCTGTCAGAGAGACGTTGGTAAAGAGCTGGAAATCTATTTTTAAATAATTCCAGGTTTTTATTCCAGATAGAGTTCAATTGTCATGTTCTCCGTTACAGGTGTGCCTGGTTCCGGTGTCTGAGAAACAACCCATCCGCTTCCGTTCATATTTATGTTGATGTCTGTTCTTTCTGTCAGTGGCAGAAGATCCCGCTTAGTAAGATGTGAAAAATCCGGAACTGTATCACCAATTTCAACCTGATCCTGGCCGGTAATAACAATTCGGCCGTTATGTTCGAGGGAAGCTGCTCCTCCGCGGCTCATACCCATGTGGTCAATAATAACGCTGGCTGCTTCCGCAATAACAGGTGCAACGATTCGACCGGCATAAGTTTCACCCTTTGCTTTTTGCACAACAATGTAAAGAAGAATTTCCGGATTTTCAATTGGGAAAATTGCCATACAGTTAGAAAGGAAGTCTGTTGAACTGTAACCGCCGTTTTCGTGGTCAGCCATCTGAGCAGTACCGGTTTTTACCCCAATCTTTACGTCATTTAGATTTGCACGGGAACCTGTTCCTGATGTAGCGGTACTTTCCATACAGCTAAGAATGTATTCCGCTGTTGATTTTCTAAAAAGTCTGTCCTTGTATTCCGGAGTGTGGCTGTAAACTACAGTACCGTCTTTATTTGTAATCTTGTTGATGAAACTCAGTTTTACAGGAACACCTTCGTTTGCAAAAGCAGTTGCGGCCTGTACCATCTGAAGGGCTGTTACACTGAGCTCCTGACCGATTGCCATAGTTGGTTTGGAACGTGCTGACCAAAAACGAGAAGTATTGTCTTTTACAGAACCGGTACTTTCGCCAGGCAATTCAACGCCGGTCTTTGTTCCAAATCCAAGGGATCTGATTTTATCTACAAACTCAGTTTCATTCATTCGGTCAGAAATCTGGCCCAGAACGTCGTTACAGGAATAACGGAGTGCATCTTTTGGAGTAAGCCAGCCGTGGTAATCAAGACAGTTAATTTTGATTGTTTCTCTGGTAGTTTTTGCTTCATAAACCTTATCACAAAGAAAACTGTCATTGGCTTTGATTCGGCCTTCGTCATAAGCCATTGCAACGGTAAAAATCTTGAAAACTGAACCAGGTTCATATGCTTCTACGGCAGGACGGTCAACTTTTCCCATGTCAGGTGCGTTTCCATAATCGTTCAGATCGGCATCTGGAAGGGAAATGTAAGATAAAATTTCACCAGTCTTAGTGTTTACTGCCACCAGCATCATGCTTTCAGCACCAGTATTCTCCATTGTTTTGTAGGAAATCTGTTCCAGCTTGTACTGAAGATTTGCGTCGATTGTAAGGAAAACATTGTGAGGATCGGAAACATTACCCTTGTTATCTTTTCCAGATAAAACTGAATCTTCGGTAAGTTCAATTCCCGAAAGACCTTTACCTTCGCTTCCCATAAATCCAATCAACTGACTTGCCATTGAACCGTTTGGGTAAACTCGGCCAGGAATCTTATCGTATGTGATAAAATTATATCCCTTTTCTTTTGCTATTGCTTTCAAATCTACATAGACAGTCTGATCTACTTTCTTTTTAAGAGTAACATAGGAACGGGTAGAATTGTCTTCAAGAATTGTAAGCAGTACTCCAGGATCCATTTCAAGAATTGGTCCAATGTCCTGTGCAACTTCATATCTTTGGCTTTCCTTTACGGATTTAGGTGAAATTCCTATGTTGTAAAAAATTGTCTGAACTGCAAGGGGTGAACCTGTTCTATCGGCAATGGTTCCACGATCCTGTTCCTGAGCAACAGCTACCCGTTCTTCAACAGGAGTAACAGCCAGTTTTCCAAAACAGTAGATTACATAACCAGTAATACAAAACAGGAGACAAAAAACGAATATAGTCTTGCCTTTGCAAAAAAAATTATTCAATTAGATTCCACCCTTTATATAGTATAAACTTTAACTTCTAAAAAATCTATAAACCTGTCTTTATTTTTTACCGAAAATGACAATATGGAAATCTATAGTTTTGTTGATTATGACAATAAGCACAGTGCAAAGACTCCTTCAGTTCTGAGAAAAAGGATCAGTCGTTCCTACTCAAGGACAGCCTTTGAAAGTAAAAGAGAAAGAAATCAGTTTTCTTTTGATAATCCCTGGCAGAGCTGTGTACCTGCAGTAAAACCGGATTTTTCAATAAGAGTTTTTCTGGCTTCTGTTGGACGAAAGCTTACCTCCACAGGAGATTTTTTCAAAAATAATGCAAAAGCTGTGGGAATTGCAGCCATGTCAGTTGTAATTGCAGCTACTCTTGCAACTGGTGCAATTATATTTGTTAATTACTCAAAAAATCATGTTTCAAACATTGTGCTTGAATCAAATGACACTGACAGAATCAACGCCCTTATGGCAACCTTTGCCATGGATAATTATGGCGAATATACTGAAGACGGTGATGTTCTTGGTCAGGATGTTCCTCATGTTCAGATTGTACAGCCGGTTTCCTTTCAGAATTATACAGTCCGTTCAGGAGACACTATTTCTGGTATTACAAAAAAATTCGGTCTTTATAATATTTCTACTTTGATTTCCGTAAACAATATTTCCAATGCCCGCCAGCTTTATGTGGGTAAAAAACTACGTATTCCTAATATTGACGGAATTGAATATAAGGTTTCTAAAGGTGACAGTCTTGCTTCCATTGCAAAGAAAAACGGCATTTCGGTAGAAGATCTTGTTGATTGCAATGAACTGGATTCAGAGATTCTTACTTCTGGTCAGGTGCTTTATATTCCTGGTGGAAAAATGGATCCTACAGCCCTTAAAAATGCTATGGGTGAACTTTTCATGAATCCTCTTAAAATAAAATACAGAATTTCATCAGAATACGGTTATCGTCTTTATCCTCTTACAGGAACTCCTTCAAATCATTCTGGTATTGATCTTGCCTGTGCTACAGGAACTCCAGTTTATGCAACAAAAAGCGGAACAGTAGCTTATGTATGTAAAAATGACCGTGTTTATGGAAATTACGTAATCATCAATCACGGTAACGGATACCAGACACTTTATGCCCATATGTCAAAAATTACCTGTGTAAAGGGCCAGTCAGTAGACAATAATACAAAGATTGGACTTGTTGGAAGTACAGGTCAGTCTACGGGACCACATCTGCATTTCTCTGTTTTCAAAAACGGAAGTCATATAAATCCAAGAACTGTATTGCCTAAGTTATAATAGGGAGGAATTTTATGTACATTTCAGTTTGTTCCGGCTGCGGTCGATCAGTAGATTCAACCTTCAGATTCTGTCCATGGTGTGGAGAAAAGCGTTTCTTTGCAGAGGGAAATGAAAACCTGGAAAAAGAAAACCGTTCAATGAAGATTGAAAATGAACGTCTTGATAAAATTTACGAAATGGATTCAAAATTGGAGAAGCTGGAGGAAGAACTTGAAGTTCTTGTTCTTAGTGCGGAGATGCATAAATGAAAAAAATCTTCTGCCTTCTGATTTTTGCCGCTTCTTTATTACCGATGTGGGCTGGAATCAGTTTTGGTGATTATGACATTAATGAAAAAGATGAAGTGCTTTTTACAGTTAAGCATGATCTGAAAGGTACCTCATCATATAATTCTCTTTTTTATGCAAAAATCAAGGATGGAGAAACCGAAAAAACTCCTGAAATTCTTACATATTATCCTGAACGAATGGAACGGCTTTCTCTTATGGGAGGAACCGTACTCCAGATCAGAAACCGTTACGGAACAGCACGCTACTATTCTGCAACAAAAACTATTTCCTGGATTGATCGAACCAAGGAAATTCCATTAAATAGTCTTCCTTGTCTGCCCGAAGTTGTTTCTTCTGATGGCAAATGGATTACAAGAATTGAAAAAAACGATGTTTCTACCGGGGATCTTGTTCTTGAAAGTGTTTCTTCAGGAAAAAAAGTTGTTCTTGCTCAGAATGTAAAGATTTCATATGAAAAAGTGCCGGTAAAATGGGCTTCCGACAGTTCTACGCTGATTTACGAAAAAAATGATGCTATATATTTTTGCTCACCTGAAGCACTTTTGAAAAATGTGGAAGTAGAAGAAAAGTACCGTAAAATAGGGCAGGGAAATATCAACAGTGTTGAGTGGGCTGGAGCAAAAAGTCTTGTCTACATTGATGATTACATGGTTTATAAAATCAATGCCCGGGAGCTTTATACACTTGGACTTTATTCTGGAATTATCGGACAGGGAATAATCATCGGTCGTCTTCCATTTGCTTTTGTCTGCGAGCAGGATACTTTTTCGGTAAATAGTGATGTAACAGGTCTTGTTGTTTGCCAGGATGGTAAAAACTTTACATACTATCGAACTTATACTGCATCATGTGATTTTATGGAAATTCTCCATTCCAGACCTTACACCGACAATCAGTCATCTCTTACAGACTATACACTGTTCTGGGATAATTATGGAAATCCAATTCTCTGGCTTGAAAAACTGCCTTATGATGGTGGTACAAAAACCTGTACAGTTTTCCGTCTTAATGAAAATACAGCCCAGCTCTTTGAAATAAAAGATTCTGGAAAGCCATTCCTTAGTCCCGATGGAAAAAAAGTAGCATTTAAAGCCGGGTCTACAGTTTATGTGTACAATACAACTACCTGGAACCGCATTGCAATCCTAACTGGTGAAAAAGTAGAGTCAATTCTCTGGGAAAATAATAATCTTATGTATGTGGGGGGAACAAAATCTATCCGTATCTGGAATCTTGAAAAACAGTCTGAAGAAACAATAGCTCTTTCAGCTGCCGATTATGGGTTTTGGGATAACGAAGGAAGAATTGTTGCTCAAAAAGATGAAGATGAACGTTTTACCTTTTCAAAATCAAAAGGTCTATGGACCCCATCTTCTCATTCAAGCTTTTCTGATTTTAATTTTCAGAATGGAAAGTATCGTGTTTTCACCGGAACTACACAGAATCAGGAATTTTCCAATGCTCTTTACATAAGAAGCCTGAATTCCAAAGCAGTAACTAAGCCGGTATTTAAAATAAGTACTCAGAAAAGAGACGCAAGAAAAAAAGTAGCCCTTATTATTGACTGTTACGACAATGCAGACGGTCTTGCCCAGATTCTGACTGTTCTTAAAAAATACAATGTTCCGGCAACTTTCTTCATTAATGGAGAGTTTATCCGCCGTTATCCAAATGAAGTCCGCCAGATTTCCTCCAATGGTTATGAATGTGCATCTATGTTCTTTACTGTTTCTGATCTTACCGACAGTTCTTTTGTTGTTGATGAAGATTTTATCCGTAGAGGACTTGCCCGAAATGAAGATGAGTTCTTCAGCTGTACTGGAAAGGAACTTTCGCTTTTCTGGCATGCACCATATTATCTTTCAGATTACGATATGATTTCATTTGGCAATAAAGCTGGCTATGCATATGTTAATTCCTACTATGTTGCCGGTAAGGATGATTTTACTGCAAAACCTGAAAAGATGGTTAAGGATTATATTACTTTAATAAATACAACGGGCGAAGGAATAATCCCTGTAACAACAGGTTTCTCTCACTCCGCCCAGAAAGAAGCCGTTTACCAGCACCTTGATCTTTTAATCTGTGCATTGCTGGATTCCGGCTTTGATCTTGTAAGTATGTCAAATTACTAAACAGAATCTATTTTGTATTTTCAATAATAGCAGCCAGAATTTCGGGTTCAAACCAGGTTCTGGTGTTTCTGTTATAGAATCCATATTTTTCATTAAAACGATTTCCGTCTGTTCCTGTTACCTTGAACTGCATGTTGTCCCAAAGAAAACAAGGAATTCCGTATTTCTGTGCATTTTTATTGAAGAAACTGAACCATGCAACCTTCTGATCCAGATTGTTTTTGTTTGTAGCACCGTATTCACCGACATAAACAGGATAGCCGTTTTTTACAAATTTGTAGTTAAGTCCTTCAAAGTATGAAACAAGATTTTTCTTGTGGGCCTCAGTGAATACTGTTTCACCAGGGCTTTCCATTGCAAATGAATATGGTGTATACATGTGAACTGAATGAGCCAGCATTTTAGCATCATCTTCAGGCATTACAAATTCAGCTTTCAGTGAAGAATCTGGTGAGGCCTGAAGTCCAGGAATTCCAATAACACGTTTTGCATTGTTTCCTCCCGATGAACGAATTGTATCAACAAGAACCTGGTTCCACATATTAAGAACTTCTGCCGCTTCTTTACACTGTGATGAATTCTGATCAAACCACCATTCATAATTTGTACCAGCAAGACGTGGTTCATTCATTACTTCAAACATAAGGTGTTCGTCATAGCTGTTGTTGAAAGCAAGTGAAATCTGTTCCCAAAGGTTTACAAGGAAATTTAGAGATTCCAAAGAATTTTGTTTTGTAGGGTAGTAGCCCTGTCCATATTTTATTGCAGTGTTTTTACCGGCACAGTCGTGATGACTGTTCAAAATTACATACATTTCATTTTCAATGGCCCAGTCTACAACTTCTTTTACACGTTTCATCCATGCAGGATTGATGGTGTAGTTTTTGTCTTCAACATGGCGAACCCAGGAAACAGGAATTCTTATTGATTTTATTCCGCTTGCGGCCAACTCATCAATCATTTCTTTTGTTGTGTATGGCATGCCCCAGGAAGTTTCTGATCCATTTCCGCTTCCGCCGATTGCATCAAAAGTGTTTCCAAGGTTCCATCCGTTTTTCATGTTTGTAACTACATCAAAAGGTGTTTCAGCTTTGTAAGGTTTGGCAGTTCCATTATCTATTAAAGCACGTTCTTTATTAAAATGAACAGTAAGATGGAAGCTTCCGTCATCAATTTCTGTCTGGGCAATTTTTTCTACCGATTCAACAGCTTCTGTTTTTACAGGTTCAACGTTTGCTGCAGGCTTTGCAATGTCCTTTTTTTTCTGGCTGCAGGCTGTAGAAAGCATTAAAAACGCAACTGTCAGCAGGAGGAATTTCTTCATAATTTACTCCGAATGTTATTTTTTTTCTCACCGTTCTGTTAATATAGAGCACTCATTCCATTTTGTAAAGTTTTGTGGTACTATGAAGATATGAAGTCAAAAATTGTCTTTTTCCTGTTTTTTCTTGCCATTATTTTTCTTGGCGGATTTTTCTATTATACAACTTATTACAAACAGACAGCCGAAAAAGATACCGTTTCCCGTGCTAAGGTTGTTACTCCAAAAAGCTCTGATACAGGAGTAGTGTATACCGAAAAGGATTTGACCACCTTTGATTCTGAAACATTTACAGCACTGGTTCCCCTTCAGACAACAGAAACTCTTATCAGTTCCATGATTGTTGATTTTAACAACGATACTTTTGATGATCAGATTGTAATTCTTCGTAGACAGGGTAGTCAGGAACTTATTGTTCTTGTTGGTCTTTACAGTGAACTTCAATCTGCTTATGAAAGATTTGCTACTATTCCTACAGGATTTTCATCAACAGGAGCTCTTTCCTGCCAGACTCTTGATGTGACAGGAGATCATAAGCAGGAACTGGTAATCCAGGGTACTAATGATTCAGGCTTATATGTTATGCAGATTTATTCCTGTGATACTATGGATAATGTAAATACATTGAATTTAATAGGAGATTTTTCTTCCGACGGTACAGTTTTCATTCAGCAGGTTGTGCGTTCCGAGGATTACGATCTTTCTACCGCTCGAGGTGATGCTTTTTCAGTATGGAATTACAGTACAGATAAAAGTGAAACAGAATCTGCAAAAAAAACTGGTGTAAGTCAGATTCAGCGGGAATACAGATATAATTATTCAACAAAAAAGTATGAATATGCACAGGAAGTTAAAGTTTCTGCAAGTCGCCTTCAATCCAAGGAACTTTCCAGAATTCTTGATGGTACTGTTGAGACTTTTGCAGGATTCCTGGACGGTTTGTGGTATATGACTTCATCTTCTGATGGCAGTCAGCGTTATCTTTATTTTGATTACGAAGAAAAGGAAATCATCTTCCTTAATGGTGATACAGAAGAAAGCTTTCAGTGGGAGACCAGCAGTATCCGCCATAACGGGATTTATTTAACCGCAGTAAACTCTATTATCAATTCCTACAGTCGTCGTTTTAATATTACGCTTACCAATGTTGATGAAATAAAAATCAGCATCAGTGACGATGTTGCCATGATCATCAAGGAAAGTACACGTTGGGATGGTCAGTACAAAAAAACTGAACAGTATGATTCTGTTATTTCAACTGAAGAGATACGTGTTGTTCCTGAAAATATGAAGGGCAAAACCTGGACCACCGGCGATGATCTTTATAAAATATCTTTTGATGATCCTGTTTATACTCTTCATAGTGATGATTCAGAAGAAAAGGGTGTATTTTCTTTCTGCACAATTCAGGATACCGATGTAATTCAGTTCAGAAGCAGTTCAAAATCTTCTTTCTTTAAGACATATTACTCTGTTCGTTTTGGTACAAAGGTAGTTACAGAAACAATCAAAAAGAAGAAAGTAGAAAAAGTGGTTGAAGATAATACAATTCTTATTCTTACTCCGGTTTACATTACACCTGTGGAAATATATGAAGTTGAAGGTGCTGTCATTCAGCTTAAACTGGTGGAAGAACCATCTGCCCAGTAAAAGGTAATCACCTAAAGCCTCTAAATCTCCATTGTAAATAACTCTCTTTTGTGCTAAAATCTTCTATTATGACAGCAAACGAACTTAGAAGTAAGTATATTGAATTTTTTAAATCAAAAGGCCACTCAGAAATTTCTGGCCAGTCTTTAATTCCAGAAAATGATCCGTCGGTTTTGTTTACAACAGCCGGAATGCATCCACTTGTACCTTACCTCCTTGGTGAAAAACATCCAGCTGGTACTCGTCTTACAGACTATCAGAAGTGTGTTCGCACTGGTGATATTGATGAAGTAGGAGATCCAAGTCACCTTACATGTTTTGAAATGCTTGGTAACTGGTCGCTCGGTGATTACTTCAAAAAAGAATCTATCGCATTTTCATATGAATTCCTTACAAGTCCAAAATGGCTTGCTCTTGATCCTAAAAAAATCTCTGTAACAGTTTTTGCCGGTGATGAAAATGCTCCTCGCGATGAAGAAGCAGCCAGTTATTGGAAAGAAGTTGGTATGCCTGAAGATAAAATTGCATATCTTCCAGCTTCTGACAACTGGTGGGCAGCAGGTCCTACAGGTCCTTGTGGTCCTGATACAGAAATTTTCTACTGGGTTGGAGAAGGTCTTCCACCACAGGGTTCAAACAAAGGTACTGACAGCGCCAACTGGATGGAAATCTGGAACAACGTTTTCATGCAGTTTGAACGCAAAGATGAAAAGACTCTTATTCCTCTTCCAAAAAAGAATGTAGATACAGGTATGGGGCTTGAAAGAACTAACTGTATTCTTCAGGGAAAAACATCTGTTTACCTTACAGAAGTTTTCCAGCCAATCATCAATAAAATAGAAGCTTTGGCAGGTTACACTTACGGTACAGATGAAGCAAAAGACCGTTCAGTCCGCATTATTGCTGATCATTCACGTTCTTCTGTATTTATTCTTGGTGATCAGAAAGGTGTTTCTCCTTCAAACATCGGAGCAGGTTATGTTCTCCGCCGTCTGATTCGCCGTGCAGTTCGCGAAGGAATGAAGCTTGGAATCGACAAAGACTTCCTTGCAGAAATTGCCGCAACTGTAATCGAAAACTTCAAGAATGCTTATCCTGAACTTGAACAGAATGCACAGAAAGTTAAATCTGAACTTACACAGGAAGAAGCAAAATTCCGTGAAGCCCTTAAAAATGGTGAAAAGGAATTCCAGCGCCTCCTTCCAAACCTTATGAAGAATCCTAAAAAAGAAATTTCTGGAAAAGTTGCTTTCCGTCTTTTCGATACTTTCGGATTCCCACTGGAACTTACACAGGAACTGGCTTTTGAAAACGGGTTCACAGTTGATGTTGAAGGTTTCAAAGAAGCAGAACAGAAACATAAGGAAGCTTCAAAAACTGCTGATGCAGGAGCCGCAAAAGGTGGTCTTGCTGAACAGTCTGAAGTAACTACCAAATATCACACAGCTACACACCTTTTGCAGCAGGCTCTTATTAATGTTCTTGGTGAACAGGTTGCTCAGAAAGGTTCAAATATCAACAACGAACGTATGCGCTTTGACTTTACATTCGAACGTCCAATGACTAAAGAAGAAATTCAGAAAGTTCAGGACATGGTTAATGAACAGATCAAGGCTGACCTTCCAGTTGATATGCGCATTATGACTCTGGACGAAGCAAAAGCCGAAGGTGCCCGCGCTCTCTTCTCCAGCAAATACGGTGAAGAAGTTAAGGTTTACACAATCGGTAAGGATCCAAAAACTGACTGGTTCTCTAAGGAAGTTTGTGGTGGTCCACACGTTCAGCACACAGCACAGATTGGTGACTTTAAGATTGAAAAAGAACAGTCATCTTCAGCTGGTGTACGTCGTATTCGTGCTACAATCAGCGGTGGTCTTCCACTGGAAGGCTAAAAGTTTAGTAACTTTCAGACAGTTTGTTCGTTATATAAGCATAACTACTTCAAATATAATTGGGGAATTATATGAAAAAATTATTTGTTGCTTTTTTTAGTTTACTTTTACTTACAGGTTTTGCATTCCCACAGAATGATCTTCAGCCTCTTGCAGTAATCAAAATCAATAAAAATGAAACTATTACCGTAAAGCAGGTTAAGGCCCGCTGTGAAGTTCTTGAAAAGACAAATAAAGTATCTCTTACTGTAGATCAGCGAAAACAGGTTCTTGAAGGACTTATTGAAGAAAAACTTACAGTACAGGCCGCAACTAAAGCCGGTATTTCTCTTCCAGACAGTTATGTTGATCAGTATTTTATTCAGAATATTTGTAATGCACTTTCCATGGCTGCTGTCGTTTCTGAAAAGGAATTAAATGAAGCCTTAAAAGCTCAGGGATATACACTGGATCAACTTCTTCTTGAACAGGTTGGTATGAACTCTGCTGATTATAAGGCCTATATTAAAACTCAGCTTATTGCACAGAATTACGTTTATTCACTTAAACAGGCTGAACTTGCTAAAATAGCTCCAACTGATGAAGAAATCCGCATGGCTTATGAAAGCAATAAATCCAGCTTTGTATGGAATGATATGGCAAAGACTTTTGTTATTCTTTATCCAAAAGGAGCTGATGCTGATGCTTCCCGAATCCGCATAAACGAACTTAGAAATTCTCTTGTGGACAAGAAAAAAACTGCTGAACAGATTACTCTTGAAGCTGAACAGGGTGCATTCCAGGCAAGTTCAATTATCCTTCCAAAAACTGAACAGTATGCTGCTACAGTAGGACTTGCATATGCTGATTATGTTAATTTGTTTAATCAAAAAGAAGGTTTTGTTTCAGACATTGTTGATGTAGGCCAGTTCTTTGAAGTTATTATGATTCAGAAAAAGTATGCTGCAAAAATGTGTGCAATCAGTGATGTTTGGCAGCCTGAAACAACAATAACAGTTTACGATTATATTCGTGAAATCCTTACTCAGCAGAAACAGAATCAGTATCTTTCTGTAGCCGGTAACGAGGTTGTTCAGCAGCTTAAAACAGAAACAAACTTTGAACGCAAGAAGACAGGTGATGCACTTACAAAGCTTCTTGACTGGGGGAACAACTAGTGGCACGCCGTAACGCACGAATTCTTGCATTTCAGGCTTTGTTTTCCTGGGATGTAGGTGGAACACCAATTGAGGATGTTCTTCAGTTTAACTGGACAGAAAAGCTTGTATCCCCAATGGATATGGATGAAGAACCTGTAGAAAAATCAAGTAAACAGACAGAAGAAGAAACTTTTGCCCGTTTCCTTGTAAGTGGAGCAGTAGAACATATCCAGGAAATTGATGAAAAAATTGCTTCTCATCTTCAGTCTGACTGGAGTCTGGAACGATTGAATAAAGTTGCACTTGCTGCAATGCGTCTTGGTGTTTATGAAATGATCTGGCAGAAAACTGTTGATCACAGCATCGTTATTGATGAAGCTGTTACCATTGCTAAAGATTTCAGTCCAGATGAATCATATCGTTTTGTAAACGCAGTACTTGATAAAATCTCAAAGGAATCAGCTTCCTAAGCATGAAAAAATCCGGTAAAAGAATATTCAGAGTGTTTTTCGCATTAAGTGTTCTTTGTGCCGGGTTTTTTATGTCCTGTTCTACATCAGCCAATTCAACAAGCATTATAACAACACTTTCCGAAATTGATGCACTTGTACGCATGGGACAAACTAAACAAGCCCTTAAAGATCTTAAGAAGCTTGAAAAGAATGCTGGTGACAGCTGGTCTGTCCTTGGCATCTATAAACGCTACGTTACACTAGATGAAACTGAAAGTGCACGAAAACTTCTCCAGAAATCAGTAAAAAAGAATCCTGATAATCCGGAACTTCTTGCAGTTTATACAAAGCTTTTATTGAATGAAAATAATCTTGAAGAAGCTGGAAAGTATGCTGGAAAGCTAAAAAAAACAGATTATTCTTCCATATATAGTGAATATATTTTCCGTTTCCGCGAATCAGAATTTCAGAATAAAAGTGTTGAACAGTTCCTTCTTGATGAGGAATATCTTTCATTATTTTATAGTGCATATAATGTCAGCAAAAATCCGGTATGGTTAAGAAATTCAGCCGCTTATTTTCTTCGTACCGGTCATTATTCCAAGGCAGCAGAAATTACACCGGAAGTTTTTTCCAATGCCATGGATTCATATTTTTGGACGCTGGTGAATTATGACTGCGGAAATTATGCACGTGCCCTTGAATGTATCTGGGATACTTTTGTTTTTTATAATTCCTCAGGTAATTCTTCTTTTCTTTCCGAAGATTCTGTAATCCGTCTTTATGCTCTGGAAAGTGATTGCCGTTATTTGAACTATGATTATGAGAATGCAGAAACCTTACGTGAAAAGCTTCTTTCTCTCTACTGTGTAAATGGAGAGGTGAGTGAAGATCTTAAGGATAATGAAATTCTTCCACTTACCTTTGCAAATGCTGCTTTATGGAACATGAATGAGGGAAATGCTGAAAAAGCCCGTGATTTGCTTTGTGATGCGGTTATGAATTATCCTTATTATGTTCCTTCTATTATACTTTATTCAAATTTTGCATGGGAATCTAATCAGGAACGAATTGAAGATGCAGAAGTTCAGTCATTAAGAAAAGCTGGAATTAAAACTCTTGAAATGGAAGATTATGATAATCGTCCAAAAATTCCATTGTCTGATGCTTTGTATAGACTGGACCTTGCTCTGGAAAAAACAAAAAATCCTTATCTGTATATTACTCGGCTGGATTTGCAGTATAAATCAGACAATAAAAGCTCAGACACTGAAAAGGTAACAGATCTTTATAAGCTTATTGAACATCAGAGTTATGAAACAGCCATTTTCAACGATGTTCTTGTTCACTATACACTGACTTTCTTATTGAAGACTGGACGTTATGATGAAGCCTATGAGCTGTTTTCCAAATTCCTTGTAAAGAAATACGGATTTTCAGCAACCGCCAGTATGATAGATCAGTCTGCCGATAATGTTGATTCAATGGATAATCTTGATTGTGAATTTGCCTTCTGGTTTGCACTTTATTATAGACAGAAAGATCAGGCTGCTCGCCTTGGTGAATATGTCTGTTTTGAAAGTTCGGGAATACGAAATGATCATGAATTAACTGCCGGTGTTTCTACCGAATCTGTAATGAATCTTGCTAATTTCTATTTTTCAACAACACAAGTTACAGACGCACTAGATCTTTACGGAAAAGCAAGTGGCCGTGAAAGCAGAAAATCTTTGCGTTCAGAATGTTTTTACCGCATTGCAGAAATCTATAAATCTGAAGGACAGATTAAGAATGCTTTGCGTGCCTGTGACTATGCCTGTTCTGTTAATCCTTCAAATGCAAAAGCCCAGCTTCTAAAATCAAGATTGGCCGGGCTTTCAGAATAGTTTTTGATGATTAAACTTAGTTTGAAAATCTTTTAAGAAAAGCTTTTGTTCGTTCCTGTTGAGGATTGTTTATAACGTCTTCTGGTTTTCCCTCTTCAACAATAACTCCACCATCCATGAAAACAATGTAGTCACTTATGTCCCTGGCAAAAGCCATTTCATGGGTAACAACAAGCATTGTCATTTTTTCTTTTGCAAGATCTTTTATAACTTCAAGAATTTCACCAGTAAGTTCAGGATCCAGTGCAGAGGTGGGTTCATCAAAAAGAAGTACTTCAGGTTTTAATGCTAAAGCTCGTGCGATACTTACACGCTGCTGCTGTCCACCAGAAAGCTGACATGGATAATTATTTGCCTTGTCTTTAAGTCCCATTCTGTCCAAAAGTTCAAGAGCTGTTTTTTCCGCTTCTTCCCTGGATTTTTTAAGAACATGGATCTGAGCATCTGTTATATTTTTCAAAACAGAGTAGTGTGGAAAAAGATTGAAATTCTGGAATACAAGACCACTTTTTAGGGCAATGTAACGGAGTTTATCTTTGTTTGCGTAAACACCGTTTTCAACAAGATTTTCTCCACAGATGGTAATTGTTCCATCATCTATTGTTTCAAGCTGGGAAATGCATCTAAGCATTGTAGATTTTCCGCTGCCAGATGGTCCGATTATACTTAGAACTTTTCCCTTGTGAAGAGAAAATGAAATGTCTTTAAGAACTTCGGTTGTTCCGAAAGATTTTTTAATTCCTGATACGGTAATGATTTCTTCCATTTTTATCCTCCTCACATAATCTATTTATAGTAATCAAACTTCTTTTCAAGTTTTTCAAAGGCAAAAGAAACGCCCCAGTTCATTATAAAATAGAAAATACCTGCAATGAATAAAGGCCAGAATGAGAAAAGTGCACTCTGTCTTTCCTTTGCTACCATAAGAAGTTCACTTACACCGATTACAGATACAAGAGCTGTATCTTTTACAAGCGTAATAACCTCATTTCCCATGGCAGGAGTAATTCGTTTAAGTACTTGAGGCAATATAATTCTGAAAAAGGTCTGACCTTGAGTGTATCCCAGAACTTTTGCAGCTTCATACTGTCCTTGTGGTATTGATTCAATTCCTCCACGGTAAATTTCTGCAAAATAGGCTGAATAGTTGATGGTAAGTGCAATTATAGCGGCAGCAAATCGGTTCCACCTAAAGTTAATCTGAAATCCTTTTGTCTGAAGCCAGCGTACTAAAAGCCCAGGTCCAAAATATACAACCAGAAGCTGAAGCATTAGAGGAGTGCCTCGGATTATCAGGAGGAAAAAATTTGTTATTCCCGAAATAATCTTGTTCCTGCTCATACGTCCATATGAAACAGGAAGTGCAAGAGGAATGGAAAATAGAAGAGTCAGGAAAAATACTTCAAGGGATGTAACTGTTCCGTGAAGCATAGTGATAATCATTTTTACATAACGCGGATCCATTTTCCAATCCTCCAGATGATTTAATTTATTTTCCGATTACAGAAATGTCTTTACCAAACCATTTTGTGCTGATTCTAGCAACAGTTCCATCTTTGGCCATTTCTTCGAGTATTTTCTGTACTTCATCACGAAGCTGTGCATCTTCTTTTCTGAATCCGATACCGTATGATTCACGTGAAAGTGCTTCATCAACAATTACGTAAGGAAGGTTTCCTTCAGAAATTGCATAGTTTGCTACTACACTGTCCATTACAACACCGTCAACACCGCCAATTCCAAGGTCGTTAAGGGCTGTTACATTATCCTTAAAAAATACGATTGAACCAAGAGAATCTTTGAAACTTGTGTTTCCATCAACAGCTTCCTGAGCACTTGAACCACTCTGAAGTCCTACAACTTTCCCTTTCATATCTGAAAGTGATTTGATATTGTCTTTGGCGCGAACAACAAGTACCTGTTCGTTGTTAAGGTAAGCTTTTGAGAATGAAAGTGCATTGATACGTTCATCTGTCATTGTAAAACCGTTCCAGATACAGTCAATGCGTTTTGTATTAAGCTCCATTTCTTTAGCATCCCAGTCAATTGGCTGAGCTTTGAAAGAAACTCCAAGTCGTTTTGCAACTTCTTTACCAAGATCAATGTCGTATCCTACGATTTCATTGTCATCGCTGCGGTATCCCAGTGGTGGGAAAGAATCATCAAGACCAAGAACAAATGTTCCTCGGGCTTTCAGTTCTGCAACTGAATTATCAGCTGAGCTTGTTTTTTCTGTTTTCTTACATCCTGTAAGTGCAAGAGCCATAAGGACTGCACAGATCAAAGTGATTTTTTTCATTTTTTTTCTCCAAAAAAGAAATTAATTATTTTTTACGAAATTTTCCAATTCCGCAATCTGAACTTTTACAGTTTCTACCGATGGTCCACCTGTTGTTTTTCGAGCCATGGCAGAAGCTTTTGGTGTAATCTTTTCAAAAATGTCCTTTTCAAAAAGAGGGGAGGCTTCTTTGTATTCTTCAAAAGAAAGATCTTCCAGTTTACAGTTTTTGTCGATGGAAAGACGAACTAATCTTGCAGAAACACCGTGGGCTGTACGGAAAGGCAGTCCTTTGCATACAAGATAATCTGCAACGTCTGTAGCATTCAAAAATCCACCGTCGCACAGACTTTCCATACGCTGTGTATTCCATTTAGCTGTTGAAATCATATGTGTAAATACTCGAATACAGGAAAGAACTGTATCACAGGCATCAAAAAGACTTTCCTTGTCTTCCTGCATATCACGATCGTAAGCAAGAGGAAGGGCTTTCATCATTGTAAGAAGAGCAATCAAATCACCATAAACTTTTCCTGTTCTTCCGCGGATAAGTTCTGCAAAATCAGGATTTTTTTTCTGAGGCATGATTGATGAACCAGTGGACCATTTTTCACTAAGATCGATAAATCCAAATTCAGTAGTTGCCCAAAGAACAATTTCTTCACAAAAACGGGAAAGATGCATTTGACAAAGTGAAAGTGCGCTTACAGTTTCAATGCAGTAATCTCGGTCTGAAACTGAATCCAATGAATTCTGAGTAACATTTGCAAATCCAAGAAGATCAGCTTCAAAACGGCGGTCCAATGGAAGTCCGCTTCCAGCTAAAGCACAACTTCCTATAGGTGAGTAATCAATTCGTTTAAGTGCATCAGAAAGACGTCCGTGATCTCTTGTAAGCATGAATGCCCATGCGCAAAGATGCTGAGATAGTGTTACAGGCTGGGCATGCTGCATGTGTGTAAAGCCCGGAATCAAATCTTCTGTATGATTTTTTGCTATGGAAGAAAGTGCATCAATAAGAGTTACGATGCTTGCCTGAAGTTCAGGAATAAATCTTTTAAGGTAAAGTCGTTCATCCAAAGCAATCTGGTCATTTCGGCTGCGTCCTGTATGAACTTTTTTTCCAGGTTCTCCAACTCGATCTGTGAGTGTTGCTTCAATAAATGAGTGAATATCTTCGGCACTGTAATCAATAGCAAGTTTTCCTGAATTCAGGTCGTTCTCGATTGATTTAAGTCCTTCCACAATCTGTTTTTCTTCATCTTTGGAAATGAGTCCCACTTTAGAAAGCATAGTTGCGTGGGCAATACTACCTTTTATATCATCCAGAGCCATTCTTTCATCAACGTGGATAGATGTTTCAAAATCAACTGCTTCTGCATCAGGGCCTTCTTCAAAGCGTCCATGCCACAAAGCTGCGTGATTGTCTTTAGTAAGTGTTCCGTGCTGTTTCATGAAACATATTATAGAAAAAAAACTGATAAATTTCAATTTTAATGACTAAGGATAATGACTAAGGGTGGAAGGGGTGGGGTTAAATAAAATAAGGAAAAGACGTTCGGATCAATGTCCTAATAGCTCTTTTCCTTTTTCTTCAGTGAAATTGTAACAAACGGTAATTTCACTAAAACCGTAATTTATTTAATTATAACACAGTCTTAGACCATGTCAACATAAATTCTCAATTTTCTCAAATTTGTCCAATTCTAGAATTCAGCTCTATATCCTACATTAAATTTGATTCCTTCGTAGAAACTGTGTTCTTTCTGAAAAAGATACATCAGATTTACGCGAAGATTTGCATTTAATTCACCACCAAAAACTCTGATTCCGCCATAATGATTAACGGTAAGATTTTTTTGAGCTTTGCTGATGTAACCAGGAGTTTTAATATCAACAAGGGAACAGTTTTCAAAAGAGAAGATTGTGTTTACTCCCCATTTAAGGCCATTGTTTCTGCTTTCAGTTCTGTCATCAAAAACATTTACAGCAAATCCAAAAGTGTCATCTACAAAAAACATTTTTTCACAAGCTCTTGGTGTGAGTGAGAAGAAAGAAATGTGAATGTTCATTAAATCTGTTTTAAAACGTGGTTCAAGTAAAAAGTAAAGATTTTTGTTTGTAACTGCAATTTTTTTTGTTTTCTTTGAATATTCTGCATTTGCCAGTCCAGCCTGAAGGAAAACACTCTGTGTATAATTATTTCCGATAAGCAGAGTAAGTCCTGTGTGAAGGTAGAGTGTGTCGATGACTACAAATACATCATTAGCTTTGTATGTTTCTTTTAATGGACCACCAAAACCCAGTGAACAATCTGCTGTAATATATTCAGAGGCATAGGCATAACGAAGATCCCCGTTCAAAACCATAAAATCACTAAAATCAGTTGTTTCTTTATTTATGTAAAGATAAAGAGCTGCTGCCTGGTTTCCAGGAAATTGAATAGTCTCTGAAAGTCCTGCTCCAAAATGAGGGTAGAGTAGTTTTCCATTGTTTCCAAGCCAGTCATCTGTCAGTTTTGAGCTGATGTTTTTAAGACCAAACTGGCGGCGGAGAAAAATATCAGAGCCTGCAACGTCAAATGCTCCCATGTACACCCCGATATAGTTTGTAAATTTGTCCAACCGGGATTTGTATGTTAATGAAAGTTCGTCAAATTGAAAGAAAGCTGGAGTTTTATTGAATAAAGTTGCGTTTGCAATGTTTGAAGTTTCCATAGAAAAATCTGCATGAAGCCAGAGGTTGTCGGTGATTCCTGTCTGACTCTGGAAAAAAACATTTGCTGTAAGATCTGCGCATGCCTTTTCTTCTGTGTTTTTATAGAAACCGTTGTTTAATCTTCCCCCCGCAGCACCGCTAAAAAATACCTGGGCGGAAAGGGGCGAAGAGAGTGTCAGAAGTGTAATAACTGCTGTTATAAATTTAATTTTTTTCATATTGTCTCCAAAAAAAAACAGAGAATATCAATATATTATCGGCAGAAATTCCTCAAAAGTATAGAGAAATCTGAGCCACCATAACTTTATTATATTAGAGTTATTTGAGTTTTTTGAGTTTCAGTACTTGCCAGTTTGATATTTTGTGTTATAATGAGGGATATGAGTGATTATCTTGATCCTAATAACGAAGAACTTTTAAAAGATTTCTTCGCTGAAGCAGAGCAGCAGGTTGAGCAGCTGGAAAGTAATATTCTCGTCATTGAAAATGATCCAACAAATCATGAGGCAATTGATGAAATCTTCCGTGCAGCACATACCCTTAAAGGTGGTTCTGCTACAGTTGAAATGACTGAACTCTCAACGTTTACTCATTCAGTAGAGGATGTTCTTGATGAGATTCGTTCGGATAGAGTTACAGTTGATGAAGATGTAGTTGATCTTCTCCTTACTTCCATTGATGTTATTAAAGCTATGCTTGAAGAACGACAGAATGGTGGAATATATTCTGAAGATATAACAGCAATTTTGAACAAACTTCATTCTTATATACCTGCAAAAGGTAGCGCTCCAGCTGCTTCAAAGCCAAAAGCTCCTGTTTCTGTTGCTTCTAGTGCAGTCAGACCTCCAGTTCAACCGGTTGCCGCTCCTGCAGCACCTGTTGTAGAAGGGCTTCCTCTTCCACCATTGGATGAAGAAGATTACCGCGAAATGGTTACTGATCTTGAAGGTGGTCAGAAGCTTTGGTGTGTTGCAGTTCAGTTTGATGAATCAAATCCAATGAATTCTGTTGGTGGAATCCAGGTATTTGCTTCACTTAAAAATTCAGGTAATGTTCTTAAAACTGTGCCTGATTTTGATGCATTATATGAAGATCAGTTTTACGAATATGTTTACTATTATATTGCAACAACTATGGATGGCGCTTCACTTGAAGATGCAGCTTTCCTTAGTGATGTAACTCTTGTTACTGATGCAAAAATGGTTACCGAAGATATGCTTGCTGGCTCTTCAGTATCTGTTGCACCTTCTGAACTGACATCTGTTGTTGAACCTGTGAGTGAACCAGTTCAAGCTGCTCCAGTTTCAAAAGCTGCTCCGGTTCAGGCAGTTGAATCACCTGCTCCAGTGCAGGCAGCTCCTGCACCTGTAAAAGCTGCTTCAGAAAAGAAAGAAGAAGCTCCTGCGGAAAAAAAGGCTTCGGGTTCTGGAAGTGCTTCTCAGGGATCTATCCTCCGCGTAGATTCACGCCGTATCGATTATCTTTTGAATCTTGTTTCAGAAACTGTTATTACCAAGGCTTCATTCAACCAGCTTGCCAACCAGCTTGCCAATGAAGTTCTTGTTTTCCAGTCCCTTGAAAACTCATATAAAGAAAGAATTCATAAGCTTTTTGATCAGCTTCCTGTTTATTTTGATAAAGTTCAGAAGGGAACTCCAATTTCTGAAGTAAGAAAAGCAGTTCTTGCCGAATATGGTGGAATGGCTAATCTTTTTGAGAATTACGATGTTGATCTTAAAGCCGAGTCAACAAAATTCCGTTCATACACACAGAATCTGGGTCGTATTGCAGGCGAACTTCAGGAAGGTGTTATGAAAATCCGAATGGTTCCAATCAGTCAGATTTTCAGCCGTTTCCCACGAGTTGTTCGTGACCTTCAGCGTGATTTGAATAAAAAAATCAACCTTAAAATTGAAGGTGAAGAAACAGAACTTGATAAATCAGTTGTAGATGATCTTCTTGATCCTGTAATGCACTGTGTTCGAAACTCTGTAGACCATGGAATCGAAATGCCGGAAGATCGAATTAAGGCAGGAAAACCAGAAACTGGAACAGTTCTTCTTAAAGCTTCAAATGAAGGTAACATGATTGTTATCGAAATCAGTGATGATGGAGCTGGAATTGATGTAAATAAAGTTCGTCAGAAGGCAATTGAACGCGGTCTCATTCATCCTGATAAAACAATTACCGATCAGGAAGCTTTCAATCTTATTATGCAGCCAGGTTTTTCTACTGCAGACAAGATTTCAAATATTTCTGGCCGTGGTGTAGGACTGGATGTTGTCCGCACTATGATCAACAATTTGAATGGTACACTTTCCATTAACTCTGTAAAAGGTGAAGGTACTTCATTTATCATCCGTCTTCCACTTACTCTGGCCATTATTCAGGGACTTTTGGTGCGGGTTGGAAAAGAAGTTTACTCTATTCCTATTGCAAACGTTATTGAAAGCCAGTGTATCCACCGAGAAGATATCAGCAGAATTGATAACTACGAGATTATGAATGTACGTAATGAAGTAATCAGCGTACTTCGTCTTTCACGTCTGTTCAATATAAAGAGTGCTGTTGATTCTGATGAAACCTATGTAGTAATTGTTGGTACACAGGAAAAGAAGATCGGCGTAATCGTAGATGCACTTATCGGTGAAGAAGATGTTGTAATCAAACCTTTGCGTGATCAGTTTACAAACTCTCCTGGAATTGCAGGTGCTTCAATCCTTGGTGATGGTTCAGTTTCTTTGATTATTGATGTTAGCCAGCTTCTGGAATTGGGAGTTCAGCAGGAACTTTCAAACCAGCAGAAAGAGCGTATTTCTGAATAAGGGGTAGTGAGATGAGTGATTTTGCAGAAACACAGGATATATTCAATCAGTACACCGAAGAAAGTCAGGGAAATAATAAAACTGCTTCCATCGTTGATTTTAAAATGGTAACTTTTTCTCTTTCTGGAAAGGATTATGCCATTGATATTATGTATGTAAAGGAAATTGCAAAAGCTGGACGCTTTACTTATGTTCCAAATACTTTGCCTTTTGTTCTTGGTGTATATAATCTTCGTGGTGATATTATTCCTATCCTTGATTTGAGACTTTTCTTCAATATTGATGTTCCTGAACGTGATGATAATAAGATGGAAAATCTTCTTATTCTTACACTTGGCGACCAGACTTTTGGCGTTGTTGTAGATAAGATTGATAAAGTTGTAGGTGTTCAGAAATCAACAATTCAGCCTCCACATCCTTTGTTCGGCGATATTAATATTAAGTACATTTATGGTGTTGTAGAAAGTGGAAAAAATCTATATGTTCTTCTTGATATTGAACGTATCTTTGGATCAAAGGCTTCTGCTGAAAGTGCAGCACAAAAACGTATTGCAGAATCTGATATACGGGCAGTGGAAGAAAAAATAGCTGCTCCTGTTGCATCAGTTGAAAAAAGTGCTTCGGTTCAGCCTAAAAGTCCTGAAGCTCCTGTTGTTGAAGAAAGCCCAGCTGTTCAGCCAAAACAGGATGTTACTTTTGTTGCCGAAAGCTTAAAAAATTATAAAAAATTTAATATTTCTTCCATTAATGAATCATGGGTTATGCATCGTTTTAAAGAATGGACTGAAAGTGGAAAAGGGCAGATTCAGAATGAAGCTGAAGCTCAGGAATTCCTTTCTCCATTCTATTCAAGTTGTACCGGTAATTTCTGGAATGATGACTATGCTTCCGCTGTAGAAAAAATCCTTCCGGATAATCATGCAAAACAGATTATGGTATGGAACCCAGGTTGTGGAGGTGGTCAGGAGTCTTTCTCTCTGGCTTGTGTACTTGCAAAAAGATACCCTGGAGCAAAAATTCGAATTTACGCTCAAGATACGGATCTTCTTGCTGTATCAAATGCTCCTCTTATGTCTGTACCAAGTTCTTTAAAGGGTACTTGGATGGCACCTTACCTTGCTGAAAAAGCAAATGGTGAGTGTACATTTAAACAAGATATAAAAGATAGCGTAATGTTTGAATACCATGATTGTAAAAATACAAATGCCTTACCAATGGTAGACTTGATTTTTACACGTGATATGTTATCTTTTATAGATGACGAATCTTTGGATGGAGTAGTTGCAGATTTCCAGGAAAAGATGAAAGGAAATGCTGTGATTATTGTTGGGGAAAACGAAAATCTTTCAAGTGGTTTTGGTTTTGGAGAAAATACTGTGGGTTCGCTTACTGCGTACACAAAAGAATAAATTAAGGGGTGTGAAATGAGAGTAGAGTATATTAACCCGTTTGTTGAAACATCATTTAGAGTTTTACAGGAAGTACTCGGTGGTGCTGAAGTTAAACGAGGAGATTTGTATTTGAAATCCACAGCAATGCCGGTAATGGGTGTTGCTGCTCTTGTAGGTCTTGCAGGAGATGTTGAAGGACGTGTTCTGTTTGATATGACAATGGAAACAGCTTTGAATATTGCATCAAAAATGAATGGTGAAGACTTGCCAGCATTTGATGATCTTGCAAAAGCTACTATCAGTGAACTTGCAAACCTTATTACAGCTCAGGCTGTAACAAAGCTTCATGAACTTGGATTTAAGTTCGATCTTACACCTCCTGCACTTTTTGTAGGACAGAAAATGGAAATTGCTGCTCTTGGCGGAACTTCAGAAAACGTAGAAGCATTGATTGTACCACTTATTTCAGAGTGTGGTAAAATTGAAGTAAACGTTGCTATCCGCGAACGGGCATAATAAAGGAGAAACAAATGAAAACAGTACAGGATTTTCCATCAATCAACGAAAGACCGCCTGAGGGCCTTAAAGCTGACGGAACAACTTTCAGAGTTCTCATTGTAGATGATTCTATGTTCGTAGCAAAACAGCTCGGTCAGATTTTGACTAGTGAAGGGTATGAAGTTGTAGCAACTGCAGTTGATGGTGTTGATGGTGTTGAAAAATATAAAGCTCTCGCTCCAAATGTTGATCTTGTTACAATGGATATTACTATGCCAAAAATGGATGGTATTACAGCTTTGGAACAGATTATGGCTTTTGATAAAAATGCAAGAGTTGTAATGGTTTCGGCTCTTGGAAAAGAAGAACTTGTAAAAAAATCACTTCTTCTTGGTGCCAAGAACTATATCATCAAACCTTTGGATCGTAAAAAGGTTCTTGAACGAATCAGTGCTTCATTGAAATAGAATAAAAATCTTTCAATAATTGCTAATATAAAGGGGTTGTCCTAAAAGTATGGGACAGCCCCATTTTTTTTTTTTTTTTTGAAAAAAAGTTTAAAAAAAGTGAAAAAAATGCAAAAAAAAGGGATTGAGGTATTGA
>JAEDJA010000029.1 GCA_016296575.1 Treponema sp. | reverse complement strand
CCATAATTTGCCTTACTTTTATAGTACTGCAAATTCGCTATTTTTTGAATTTTTTGTCCAGATTTTCGGCTTATTATAAGTACACTTGCTCGTTTATATGAAAATAATGGATGGTCATTATTTCTTGGAACAGACTATTCTACCTGTACCATTCTTCATCTTGCAGAAAACAGAGCATCATGGCATTCAAAAGTCATTTTTACAGAAGAATATAAATCTTCCAATGGAAAAGTAATTCCATTTCATGATGTTGTATATCAAGATGAAGATTTTAATCAAATAGGTTCTGATTTTGAAAAAGAATTTCAAAATAATATAACAGTATTTCATTCTGGAAGAATAGGAAACGCAGAATGTAAATTAATTAATCAGAAAGTATTTGTAGACTTTGCAGTTAATTGGATGAATAAGAATAGAATTTAAGATTTACTTGACACCATATATAACACCACTTATAATTGAATTGTGGCACAATGGGACAAACTTTTAAGCAAAATAAAATCCCTCGACAAAGACATGCGGTTTGCAGAACTTAAAAAAGTTTTGCAAAGTTATGGTTATTCTGTTTCACAACCGAAAGGAGGAAGCAGTCATTACACTTTCAGAAAACCCGGTTGTAATCCAATTACCATTCCAAATCATGAACCAATAAAAATTGTTTATGTGAAAATGGTAAAAGAGATTGTAGAATCCGAAAAAAAAACAGGGAGGACTGATATGAAAACAATAGAAGAATATATGAAATTACCTTACAAATTGGAAATAATTCCAGATACAGAAGAATCTGGTTTTGTTGCTTCATATCCAGAACTTCCTGGCTGTATTACTTGTGGCAAAACTGTTGCCGAAGTCGTTGCGAATGCAGAAGACGCAAAAAAAACATGGATTTCTGCCGCAATCGAAGATGGAATCGAAATTGCAGAACCTGAAACTGTAGATTCATATTCCGGTCAGTTCAAGCTTCGCCTTCCTAAAACTTTGCACAAAACCCTCGCAGAAGATTCAAAAAAAGAAGGCGTAAGTATGAATCAATATTGCGTTTATCTTCTTGCAAAGAATTCAGAAAAAGAACATATCTCTATTGCAAAGAAGCAAGCAATACTCGTATAACAAAGGTTCGTAGCCGACAGGCAGTCAAGCTGCCTGCGGTACAACCAGTTGATATGGTGAGCCAAAAGTCAATATGTAAAAAGCAGGAAAAGAACAGTGTCCGCTCTTGTCCGGTAGTGACCACTATGATATTCGTGCATAGGCTGCAAGCCCGCTCCAGGTCAATAATCCGCCGTAGAACCCTTTTGCTATGTTAACAGGAATCAGATTCTGAAAATCAGAAAATGTCCTAAAACTGGTTTCGAAGATGGTTGTTTATGTACTGCAATCCCCGAATCACTTTGTTCCCTTCCTGAAAATACCGAATTAAAAAATCACTGGATATGATTCGTCATCATCCCCCATGCAGCACCTGTTTTCAATAAAAATGAAATTTCTGAAATCAAATGGATTACTGAAAACGAAATAGACGATTTTGAATTTTGTCCTGGTGATGTTGAATTATTGAAAATAGGTTTTAAGAGTATAAAGTAGCTGATCAGGCAATATGCGCCAAAGGATCTTCTACTTCAATTCCTTTTTCGTAAATTGTATAAGGGTCAATATCGATACAATTGTATTTATCGTATTTACCATCCAATGTCCATGCAAGAGACCCGTTCAGAACAGTACAGTTATTCATGTAAAAATCTAAATCATTTAATTTAGAAAAAACGCCTTTGCCTACTAAATGAGATACATCATATTTTTTTATCTTTCCATCTACGAAATAAACGAAAATATTGTAATTGTCTTTAGGCAAAACCTGTACAATTTCCATTTGTATCTCCCATAAAAAGTCAAGAAAATTGTTTCAACAATCGATTGAGTTTTTACGCTGTTCCGTAATGTAATGAGGAACAGCAGTTCAAAAATTAGTTTGCAACGCAAACTTTAGGTAAGATAAAGCCACGCTATTTTAGCGGTTTTATCTTACACCTCCTTATTTAAGTGGAGCTATTTTTGCTGGTAATTCCATATTTTTAGCCTGATTCCAACTATTTTTAAGTTCCTGCTTATGCAATTCAGACCAAGCTAAAACCAATTTTAATTTATTTGATGGGATAGCTCCTTTTAGTACACAAGAATTTTCTATTTCTACTAATGCCTCTTGACCAGCATATTTTGCATGAAAATGAGGTGGTAAATGATCATCAAAATAAAGGCAAATTTCTATTCCTTCAAATTCACTAACAACAGGCAATATTTACTCCCAAAATAAATATATCATAAAAAATCAATATCGACTATAATAAAAAGCATAAAGCTTCAAAGCGGATGTCGCGGTCAAGCCGCGCCACCGTTTAAGCACTTGTTATGTGGACGCCCGCTACTTGAGGCGCTGTGGGAAAAAATGATAAAAGAAGTAAACAAAAGCGATGTATCAGAATGTGTGAAAGTCATAAGGTCAAGTTTTATGACAATTGCTGAGCAATTTGGTTTTACCATCGAAAATGCTCCAAGATTTACGGCCTTTGCTACGACAGAAGAAAGACTTTTATATCAGTTGGACAACGAACCAAGATACATGTTTGCTTATTCCAATTCTGATGGAAAAATAATCGGGTATTATTCTCTTCTGATGCAAGGTAAAGGTGAATGCGAATTAAATAACCTTTGCGTTCTCCCGGAATATCGACATAGGAAAATTGGACAAAAATTACTAAAAGATGCTTATAGTCAGGCGGAAGCTCATAATTGCGCTAAAATCAACATTGGAATTGTAGAAGAAAATACAATTCTTCGTCAATGGTACGAAAAAGAAGGATTCGTACATATTGGAACAGAGAAATTTGATTTTTTCCCCTTTACTTGTGGGTATATGGTAAAAGAATTACATCATTAGCGGATCGTATATTTTATCAGTAAAGTACGTATTTTTCTTGACAATACTTCCGTTATACGTTAGTATATAGTTATGATAAATTCATTTGGAGATTCTGAAACAGAATTAATTTATAAAGGTCAGAGAAGCAAAAAACTTCCGCCGACTATTCACAATGTTGCCCGACGGAAACTCCGAATGATTGCAGCTGCAAAAGAAGTTAATGACTTAAAAATTCCGCCAGGAAATAATCTTGAACAACTTGTAGGAAATCTTGCAGGGCTTTGGTCAATCCGTATAAACGACCAATGGAGAATTGTATTTACCTTTGAGAATGGAGGAGCGGACAATGTTAGAATCACAGATTACCACTAATGACAAATTACCGAATATTCACCCGGGAGAAATCCTGAAGGAAGAATTTCTTATTCCAATGAATATTTCTGCATATCGCCTTGCAAAAGATATTAATATTCCTCAAACCCGTATTTCAGAAATAGTTCATGGACGTCGTTCCATAACAGCTGACACAGCAATTCGGTTTTCAAAGTTTTTTGGAACAACCGCAGAGTTTTGGCTTAATCTTCAGAATCTTTACGATTTAGAAGAAGAAGAGAAAAATCATGCACCAGAGTTTGAAACAATAAAGATGTTTGCTTATGCATAAAATCACATAACAAGAAGTTCTAAGTCGACAGGCAGTCAAGCCCGCTGCGGTACAACCTATGTTATGTGGACGCCCGCTACTTGGGGTGCAGAAAGAATAAATGAAAACTATGGATAAAGAATTCTTTGAAAAATGGTTTAAAGCCTTCGATGAAGGCTTGAGTCAACTGAAACAAGAAGAATGTTCAAAATTATTTTCTAAATGTGCGCAACAATGTTCATGTGATGCCTTGAAATACTTATACAAAGATCTGTTTAACGAATGCAACGAAGATTTAGATAAATTCTTTTTGCGATTAAATGAAAAAAAAGACCTTGAAGGAAAAGTTATTGAACCTGGGAAAATTTATGAACTTATTTTTACAAAATGTGGCTGCCCTTTATATACACATGCCAAAATAAACTCAAATAATCTTTGTGAATGTTCAAGACAAAGCATGAAATGTGTATTTAAAAATCTTGTTCCTCAGAAAAACTTTATAATTGAATGCACAGAATCTATCCTTGCTGGAAACAAAAAGTGCTGTCACAAAATAGTGTTTTATGACTAGTTATTTATAAACTATTTTTTCTATTTGCATAATTATATTTATAAAAATGCGACTAAGCCCGCTTTTTTATTTGATAAATTTTCAATACCATAATTATAGTATAATTATAGGAATAAAATTTGAATGGGACGAAGAAAAAGCTGCATTGAATCTTAAAAAGCATAAAGTATCGTTTGAAGAAGCGAAAACTGTTTTTATGATCCAAATACAAAATTCATTGCAGATCCAGACCATTCGGAAGAAGAGGACAGCTTTATTATTTTGGTATAAGTAGTAATTCTAAAGTTCTGGTTGTTTGAAAAGCAACTACAAACGAAAAAAACATATGGAAGTTGCGTTTGCTAAGTAGAAGCACATAATATGGTTTTCAAAACCGATGAAAACTTTGTCACAAAAGTTGCTATTCGTGGCTTTGCGCCAATTTTGCCGTTGGTAAAACGTTTTTACGTATTAAAACGCTAGTTATACGGACCCGCTACTTGAGGCACTTAGAGAAAAAATAGAAAATGAATAAGAATGAGCAAAAAAACAAGCTGTACTCGTATAACAAGAATTTCAAATCCGACAAACCAATCCATTCGCAGCGAAGCTTCTATCGAGTCCGCGTGTTGCACTAAATTAAAAAGGTAAAAAAATGACAAATGAAGAAATTATTAAAATCGCAACTGAACAGTCTGCCGAAGATATAGGTTGCAAAGCAGAAGATTTTTTCTCAAGTAAAAATGTTGTTGTTCCATTTAAACTTGGAAAAAATGCAAGAAAATACTATAAGGAACCGATTACAGCAAATTTTGTTTCTTATGGTAATAATCTAGTTGCAGCAACAACAAATGAAGTTTCTGAGATAATTCAAGAATATATTTCCAGATACGAGTTTTATCACTGTTTTGAAACACCAAATTTGCATTGGTTAAATGAAAAACTGCTCAAAAAAGGAAATAAAGTTTGTTTTATGGCAGAATATTACCTTCCAGATGTAACTAAATTAAAAGAACTCTCTTGTAACTTTGATATACATTTATTAGAACAAGAAGATTTTCAAGCTTTATATTTGCCAGAATGGAGCAATGCTATTTGTGAAGATAGAAAAGAACTTGACGTTCTTGGTCTTGGAGCATATGAAGGTAATAAACTTATTGGACTGGCAGCCTGTTCTGCAGATGCGCAAGATATGTGGCAGATAGGAGTTGATGTTCTTCCTGAATATAGGAAAAAAGGTATTGCCTCTTCATTGACAGCAGGACTTGCATTGGAAATCATAAAGAGAAATAAAATTCCATTTTATTGTTCTGCCTGGTCTAACATTCGCAGCGTAAAAAATGCGATAAAAAGTGGATTTGTGCCTGCATGGGTCGAAATGACAATAAAACCAATTTCTATTGTCGACGATATGAATAAATTAGAAAAAGAATAACTGCTACAAAGTAATACTTTTAAGTGGAATTGCAAGAAAAGAAGCCCACCAGCTTTATGAAAATTTAGGATTTAGTAGTGAAACAAAAAGACCTTTGACATGAGAATATGAGAAATATAACTAAAGGACTTAGACGAAGAAGCGAAGGACAGCATTCAATCCGCATAAATGATCAGTGGCGTGTCTGTTTTACAGAAAAAGACGGACATTATTACAATGTAGAGATTGTGGATTACCACTAGGAATGTAAAAAAAACACATCCATGTGCGACCACTAACGTGGAGTATTATAGGAGCAAACTATGTCTGATTTTATCGAAACACCAACAATTGGGGAAATCCTCAGTGAAGAATTTCTTATTCCACTTGGAATTTAATGTGTCCAATAATTGGGGTGCACTTTACAGGTCTGGGGAAATGCCGAAGAGTTTTTCCAGTTGATTTCTGGTTGCTTCCATGTCTTTTGGAAATGGTGCCTTGAATGTTACCTTTTCGCCGGTTTTTGGATGGGTAAATTCGATTTGGTAGGCATGAAGAGCAAGTCGGGAAAGCAGCGGACGTTCCGATTTATCATCACCGTTCCACTTTCGCTTGATTTCCGATAGTCTGACTGGCTTCTGATTTCCACTGTAAAGAGGGTCGCAAACAATGGAGATTTTATTGGCCTGAAGATGTACACGAATCTGGTGGGTACGGCCGGTTTTTGGTTCACATTTTATCCAGGAGAAAGGTCCCACATTTCCTACGTGGGTAAAATAAGTTACAGATGGTTTTCCCAGTCGTCTGTCCACAACAGTTCGATGGCGGGCGTCTCCGTCTGGAAGCAGTGGTGCTTTTTCTTCCAGTTCATCCCACATTGGGTGACCGTAAACCAGCGCGTAGTAAGTTTTCTGCACTTCCCTTTTTTCAAACTGCATTGAAAGATTTTTGTGAGCTTCTTCATTACGGGCATAAATGATGATGCCGGAAGTATCTTTGTCGATTCGGTGAACGGCAAAGAGGCGACCAAATTCTTTTTCTGCAAGAAGATCAAGACGAGGTGCTGTTTCGTCATAACGGTCAGCAGCAATCAAAAGACCTGAACTTTTATTAAGAACTACAATATCATCATCAGAATAAACAACAGAAAATAAAGATTCCTTTGCCATATTAACTCCATAAAATCCACAATAAAATTGCAGATGATGCAGTTGTAATCAGCGTAAATGGGGCACTAATCTTAAGAAAGCCACCAAAATTGATTGGTTTTCCTTCTTTTTTAAGAATACCCATAGCCACAATATTTGCTGAGGCCCCGAATGGTGTAAGATTTCCACCAAGACAGGATCCAATCAGAAGTGCGAACATCAAAAGTTCCTTGTTGATCCCCATACCTGTAGCAAGTGAACCTGCAACAGGAAGCATTACAATAATGTAAGGTACGTTATCAACAAAGCCTGAAATCAATACAGAGAACAGGAGAATCAACAGGAAGCCCAGGAATTTGCTGCCACCAGTTACATTCTGAAGGAACAAGGAAAAATCCTCCAAAAGCCCAACTTCACTAACGGCACCTACAACAATAAAAATACCAATCAAAAAGAAGATAGTTTCCCAGTCCAGCTCTACCACAAGAGTCTTTACATCGTTAAGAGATTTTTTCTGATTAAAACGGTACCACAAAAGACCTGTAATTCCCAATGCCATAACAAGACAGCCAGAAGAATAATTCAAGCCGTCACTGAAGAACGAAAGAACTGCAAGTCCAAGAATCATGGAAAGAAGCAGGATAAATGGAATCCAGGAAATAACAGGTTCACGGTCAACTTCAGCTTTATCCTTGTAAGAATGGAAGAAAACATAGAAAAATATACAACCTGCAATCATTCCAGTCTGAACTATCCAGAAAACTGACATTTTTTCCTGATGGAAGAAAAAGTCGTTGAAATTGTAACCTGAATATGAAGCAAAAATCATGCTTGGAGGATCCCCTACCAATGTGGCAGTTCCCTCAAGATTTGACATAACTGCCAGTCCGATCATAAAAGGAACAGGATTGATATTCAGCTTTTTTGAAAGAGCAATAGCAATTGGTGCCATTACCAGAACTGTAGCAACGTTCTCTACAAAAATGGAAATAATACCAGTCATGGCAAGAATCAGAACTATGGCAATGCCAGCATTTTTTGATGAAGAAACCATCAAATCTGCAATTCGGGCAGGAGCACCAGAATAAAGAAAAAGTGATGCAATAGTCATACTGCCAACGTAAATCATAAGAACATTCCAGTTGATCAGTTCACTTAGGGAATGAAGAATAGGATAAAAACGGTCAGCGGCAGAACCAGTGGTAAAAATCTGCCCCGGGAAAATCATACCAAGAACAAGAATCAACAAAGCAACAG
Organism: Treponema sp.; assembly: GCA_016296575.1. GTDB lineage: Bacteria > Spirochaetota > Spirochaetia > Treponematales > Treponemataceae > Treponema_D. The sequence goes on along the minus strand of JAEDJA010000029.1, from coordinate 23,538 downwards.
AGGACGTAAAAACAACTTTTTTGTCCTGAAAAATAATTACCAGAAGGTACATTAATACGGCTAGAGCCAAAATAATCCATTTAAATTCCATAGGTATTATAATAGAAAAAAAATGGATTATGGACAAGATTGTTTTATTGTTCTGTATTATTGTTCTTGACAACAGACGGTTCAACACATAGAATTTGCAAATATTATAAGTAGAAAACAACTTTTCTTTGGAGTAATAAATGCCAGTTACAGACCTTCTTGAACGCAACCACAAACTTTACGGTGATGAAATTGCACTTGTAGAGCTTAATCCTACTATGCCTGAAACAAAACGAACCATCTGGAAAGAATTCGATCTTGTTCAAACAACTAATCCAAGGCCATACCGCCGCGAAATTACATGGGCCATCTTTGATGAAAAGGCCAATCGTGTTGCAAATATGCTTTTGGACCGTGGCATCAAAAAAGGTGACCGTGTTGCCATTCTTATGATGAACTGTCTGGAATGGCTCCCAATTTATTTTGGTATTCTGAAAACAGGTGCCATTGCCGTACCATTCAACTTCCGTTTTTCCGCTGATGAAATTGAATACTGTGCTGATCTTGCCCAGATTCACATTCTGTTCTTTGGACCTGAATTTATTGGCCGCATTGAAACCATCGAAGAAAAACTGAATAAGGGCAGACTCCTTTTCTATGTTGGTGATGGTTGTCCTTCCTTTGCAGAAAGCTATCATTCTCTGGTTGCTGACTGCTCAAGCCTGCCACCGGATATTTCTCTCAAAGAAAGTGACGATGCTGCAATCTACTTCTCTTCGGGAACAACTGGTTTTCCAAAAGCCATTCTCCACAATCACGAAAGTCTTTCTCAGGCAGCCGAAATGGAAATGCGCCATCACCTTACAGGACGTGACGACTGTTTCCTTTGTATTCCACCACTCTACCACACAGGAGCTAAATTCCACTGGATGGGAAGCCTTTGTGCAGGAAGCCGGGCTGTTCTTTTGAAAGGAACAACTCCTGAAATCATTCTTGATGCTGTTTCCAAAGAAAAATGTACTTTGGTTTGGCTTTTAGTTCCTTGGGCACAGGATATTCTTGACGCTCTTGACCGCGGAGATATTAAATTAGAAGATTACGAGCTTTCACAGTGGAGACTTATGCACATTGGAGCACAGCCTGTTCCACCTTCACTTATCCGCCACTGGAAAGAGTACTTCCCTAATCACCTTTACGACACCAACTATGGACTTTCAGAAAGTACTGGTCCTGGATGCGTTCACCTTGGTGTAGAAAACATTCACAAAGTAGGTGCCATTGGAGTGCCTGGCTACAAATGGGAATGTAAAATTATTGATGAAAACGGAGAACCTGTTAAACATCAAGGTGATGTGGGAGAACTCTGTGTAAAAGGTCCAGGCGTAATGACCTGCTACTACAACGATCCAAAAGCCACTGCCGAAGTTCTTGTTGACGGATGGCTCAGAACTGGTGATATGGCAAAACAGGATGAAGACGGATTCTATTTCCTTGTAGACCGCAAGAAGGATGTTATTGTTTCTGGTGGTGAAAACATTTACCCTGTTCAAATTGAAGACTTCCTCCGCAAAAACACAAAAATTAAGGATGTTGCCGTTATCGGTCTTCCTGACAAACGCCTTGGAGAAATTACTGGAGCAATTATCAGCATTAAGGAAGGCATGACCTGCACAGAAGATGAAATCAACGAATTCTGTAGTGAACTGCCTCGCTACAAACGTCCAAAGAAAATCATCTTTGCTGATGTTCCACGAAATGCTACAGGTAAAATAGAAAAACCAGCCCTACGCAAAAAGTATGGTGCCGACAAGCTGGTAGAAATGCAAAACTTGGGTTAATTAAATTAGAGAGAGCTTATAAATAAAATTACCTTGGAGTCTTAAAATGATTAAGGTTCTTCTTTTGGTGTTGTATTTTGCAGTGCTTATAGGTATTGGCCTTTACTGCCGCAAAAATGCAACTGACGTTAACGGATTTGTTTTGGGCGGCCGCTCGGTTGGTCCATGGCTTACAGCTTTTGCCTACGGTACATCTTATTTTTCTGCCGTAGTTTTCGTTGGTTATGCCGGTCAATTCGGATGGAAATACGGTGTTGCGGCAACTTGGGCAGGTCTTGGAAATGCATTTATCGGTTCTCTTCTTGCCTGGGTTATTCTTGGACGCCGCACTCGCATTATGACACAGCATTTGGATTCTGCCACAATGCCTCAGTTCTTTGGTAAACGATTCAATTCACCTGCACTGAAAATCTTTGCATCTGTAATTATTTTTATCTTCCTTATTCCATACACGGCTTCTTTGTACAACGGTCTTTCTCGTCTTTTTGGAATGGCTTTTGATATTGATTACGCCTGGTGTATCGTTCTTATGGCTGTTCTTACTGCTATTTACGTTATTGCCGGCGGTTACATGGCTACTGCTATCAACGACTTTATCCAGGGTATCATTATGCTGATTGGAATTGCAGTAATCATTCTGGCAGTTCTGAAATCAAAAGGCGGATTCATGGCTGCTTTGGACGGACTTGCTCGTATTGAAGATCCAAAAGTTTCTACTGCACCTGGAATTTTCGCCAGCTTCTTTGGACCAGATCCACTGAACCTTATGTTCGTTGTTCTCCTTACTTCTCTTGGTACATGGGGACTTCCACAGATGGTACAGAAGTTCTACGCCATTAAAAATGAAGAATCAATCAAAAAAGGAACTATCATTTCTACAATCTTCGCAGTGGTAGTTGCTGGTGGTTCTTACTTCCTTGGTGGATTCGGACGTCTCTTTACAGATGAACTTAATGTTGGTGCAAATGGAGTTCCAGCAGGCGGATATGATGCAATCATTCCAAAAATGCTTTCAACTTTAAGTCCAATTCTTATTGCGCTGGTTGTTATTCTTGTTCTTTCTGCATCAATGAGTACACTTTCTTCACTGGTAATTGCTTCTTCTTCAACACTTACAATCGACTTCATTGGTGGATTCAAAAAAGACATGAGTGAAAAAGCACAGGTTCTGATGATGCGTGCCTTCATCGTAGTGTTCATTGCAATTTCTGCAGTAATTGCTCTGGTTCAGTACAAATCAAGCGTTACATTCATTGCTCAGTTGATGGGTGTTTCCTGGGGTGCTTTGGCTGGTGCTTTCCTGGCTCCATTCCTCTATTCACTTTACTGGAAAAAGACTACAAAAACTGCCTGTTACGTAAGCTTCATCTTTGGTTCAGTTCTGATGATTTTGAACATGCTTATCCGCGGAAAATTCCCTGTAATCATGCAGTCACCAATCAACGCTGGTGTAATTGCCATGGTAGCCGGACTTGTAATCGTTCCAATCGTTAGTCTGTTCACACGAAAACCAGACGCAGCCCTTGTAGAATCAACATTCGCCTGCTACGAAAAGAAAGTTCCTGTTGCACAAAAAACATCTTTGGAATAGAGACTTTTTAGCAAAGTAATGCAAACGCTCCTTCGGGGGCGCTTTTTTTTGTGTAAATTATTCTATTTTATAGTATACTTATGAGATATAACTTATATAAAAAGGAAGAATTTTATGAAAGAAAGTAATCCTAAAGCACTGCTCCCAATCGGAGTATTCATTGTTCTATACCTTGGGCTTGGCATCATTTTTGAATACGTGATGAAGATTTCCATGGGATTCTATGCCATTCCTATAGTTGTAGCATTTATGGTCGCCATTCTGGTAGCCTGTCTTCAGAACAGAAAAACTTCATTCGATGACAAGCTTGAAATCATGGCTCAGGGCCTGGCAGACAAAAACATCATCACCATGCTTTTGATTTTCGTTACTGCCGGTGTTTTCGTTGGTGTTGTAGGACGTTCAAGTGCCGAAAGTGTTGCATACTTCATGCTCTCACTTTTCCCACCAAAGCTTGCCGTTGCAATTCTTTTTGTTGTAGCCTGCTTTGTTTCTACTGCCATGGGAACTTCAGTTGGAACAATCTCTTTGATTACACCAATTGCCTGTGCAGTTTCTCAAGCTTCTGGATTCAGCATGCCTCTCTGCGTAGGATCAGTTATGGGTGGTGCCATGTTTGGTGATAACCTTTCTTTCATTTCTGATACAACAATTGCCGCCTGTAATGGACAGGGATGTCAGATGAAGGACAAATTCCGCGAAAACTTTAAGATTGCTCTTCCAGCAGCACTTGTTACTCTGGTTATTATTCTGATTATTTCCTTTACTACAGATATTCAGGGATCAGTTGCAAAAGAATACAATCTTATTCAGATTATTCCTTACGTACTGGTTCTTATTGGTGGTATTATCGGCTTCAATGTATTCCTGGTTCTGCTTACCGGTATCATCGCAGGTTCAATCATCATGCTGGCTACAGGAAATATTACTGCTTTCCAGCTTATCAGCAATATGGGGGCTGGATGTTCTGGCATGTTTGAAACAAGTATGGTTGCAGTTATGGTAAGTGCCCTCTGTGCTTTGATTCGTGAAGATGGTGGATTTACTGCCCTTCTTAACGGTATTAAAAAAGCTTTCAAAGGAAATAAGGGCGGCCAGCTTGGTATGGGTGTTCTGGTTGGATGTATGGATATTGCCACTGCCAACAATACAGTTGCCATTGTTATGGCTAACCCTATTGCAAAAGAAATGGCCAGTGAATATGAAATCACACCACGAAAAGCAGCTTCCATTTTGGATACATTCTCTTGTGTTCTTCAGGGAATCCTGCCATACGGTGCACAGATGCTGGTAGCAATTTCTGCCGTTCATACAATGGGTGGTGAAATTAGTGCATTCAACATCATTCCATTTATGTTCTATCCTGCTCTGCTTTTGGTAAGCCTTCTGGTATTCATCTACCTGGTTCCATCAAAAAAGGCTAAATAAATAGAACAGAAATAAAAAAAAACGGGTCCCTGAAAAACAATCCCGTTCGGTGAAAAGCGGAGCCGAACACGGCTGCAGACACATCCCGCACAAGCGAAGCGCGGAGGACTTTGTGGCTGCAGCCGTGTTCGACGGGAGCATTTTCACCCGCGGTAGTTCAGTTTCTGGGGCCCGTTTTTTTATTTAAAGGCTTTTTTCAGGCGGTCAAGTTCTTCCCGTGTAATCCGAAGAATTGTACCGTGGCGTTTTTTCAGTTTGTCAAAAGAATACTGCCCGGCTTTCAACAGCTTCCAAGAACCTTCAGCGTTGGTACGGTCTTCCAGATTTGTAGTTTTTAATGGAAGATAACCAGTACCTGCCATATACTGATCTGCAATAAGTCCGTATTCAGGAACAGCAGGATCTGCCCAGTCTTTCTGATTGAACTGGAAAAGCTCTGGTCCTTCAAGGCTTGTGTTGTCCAGCACTTTTACAGAAAGTCCGCTGGTATCAAGTCCCAAGTCAGAAAGATTCAGCACTTTTTCCCAGGATTTGTAATCAAGAAGATTTTTTGTCTTCATTACAAGAATACCACCGTTTTTTTCAAAGTTATCGCCATCCTTTGAAACGCTGTAATACCAATCGCCCACTTTAAGTACAGTTGTATCAATAATTTCACGGCATTTTCCCGATTCTTCATCAACCTGACAGTCAATAAAAAGCTTTGTATCGCTGAAATTTTCAAAATCTTTTGTGGTAACGTAATAGATTGCATTAGGTTTAGCCTTTATTTTGGTAGCTGGATCCATAATACTTGATGAAAAGAAGATTACGTACTGCTGGTGTTCATCGTCGTAAATCATTTCCGGTGCCCAGGCCATTCCGGCATTTTCAGGAGCAACTTTAATCAGTTTTGGTTCGCTCCAGTTTACAAGGTCATCACTCTGCCACAAAACAAGATATGGACTTCCGGTGGTGCTGGCATCGTAGTAGCCCTGTTCATTCTGAAACCAACCTCCACGGTGATAAATGGAAAGGTCAGTGGCAATCAAGAAAAAGTGATTTCCATCTTTTGATCGGAACAGAAAAGGATCACGAACGCCTTTTTCACCAATAACACTTGTAAGAACCGGTTTTCCATCATTCATATCGTGGAAGTTCAATCCATCTTCACTAACCGCAAAATAAATCTGTTCCCCATTTTCATCACCTTCACCAATAAAGTGACCAAAAAGGTAGCCTTCAAAATCTTTTTCAACCAGTGTTCCGCTCATTTTTTTCTCCATGTTCTATCTAAATGCCACACAGCAGATGGAATAAAATAATCTTTCTTTTTGATTATAGCACCCTATCTTGCATGATGACTAGTTCTTTCGTTCCCGCATTATGAAATCGGTGTGTCCCAAAGAGCGAAGTTTCTGACGGGTTTCATTAAGACTGCTGCCTGGAACTTTGCTTACCACTACACGAATAACGCCGGCTTTTGTGGTCTGGAAAACAATAGATTTAAAGCCTTCTTTTGAAAGTTTTTTTGCAAATTCTGTGGCATTGCTTTTTGAACTAAAAGATGCAACTTGAATATCCCAGATTTTTCCTGCAGGCACTTCAGCATCGGCCAATTTTGAGGAGGCTGTTATTCCGCTTGAGGCAGTTTTTCCACCGGAGACGTTTTTTCCACCGGCGGCTGTTGCTCTGGTTGAAGTGGTCTTTTGGGAGCTGGATTTTGCTTCAATATTTGCCATTATTTTTTTTGCACTGGCAGCTGTATCTCTGGAAAGCTTTGTATCAGGTCCTCTTTTTACAATCTCCAGTTTTACAGCTGCAAGACCGGCTTTTGTCATTTCAAGATCAATGGCGGCCTGGGTAGAAAGATCAACAGTCCTGCCTGAAACAAAAGGGCCCCGGTCATTTACACGAACCTGCACAGTTTTTCCATTTGCAAGATTTGTTACTTTAAGAATTGTATCAAAAGGTAGTTCCTTGTTGGCACAGGTATAGGCATACATATTGTATTTTTCATTATTGGAAGTACGTTTTCCGTGGAAGTCGGCTCCATAAAAAGATGCTGTAGCTTTTTCGCGGTAAACCTCCAACGAATATGCAGACTGTGCACAAAGGGCAGTAATAATTGCGGTAATAAAAAGTTTTCGGATTCTTTTCATAAAAAGATTATCGGCAGTTTTTCAGATAATCTTTCAGTTCGATTCTGATTGCCAAAACAAAGACAACAAACGTTCATCCCAATCATGAAATTAGAGTACATTGACCAAAAATCACTAAAATGCTATTCTAAACAACGTACTTTTTTTGTATATCTTCGGGCCATTAGCTCAGCGGTTAGAGCAGAGGACTCATAATCCTTTGGTCCTAAGTTCAAATCTTAGATGGCCCATAGATTATTGGCTGGCGCAAAATCTTGTACCAGCCTTTTAATTTCTTAAAATATAAGGAATTAAAAGATTTTTAACACTGTAAGTTTATTATTTTAGGTTTGCCTTTTAGTTTGGAAGGACGCCTGAAACTGAGACTACACCAAAAATTACCCCAAGGATTACACCAAAAGGGGTTGGGTAGTCTTGATGGTTAGAACCATCGAGGAGGTTTCATGCGTCCTTTTTACATTACGAAAGGCAGGTGCGGTTATTACAGAATCCGGCTCGTGGATATGGCAAGCGGACTGATTGTTTGCGACCGCAGTTCACGGACTTCTGACAGAAAGGCGGCTGAACGGCTTGCCTGGGAATGGGTGCGCGACGGCATCTCACCTGTTACTAAAAAATCCTCTGAAAAAAAATCTCTTGATACGAAACCTTCTCGCGCCGTTTCTGCGCCTGTTGAAAATTCGAAGCCTTTGGGCGGACTTTCTGAATCTGAGGAACTTGCGCTTTTGAAATTGCTTGCTAAAAAACACGGTTTTTCGCTTGGCTCTGAAAGTTCGGTTATGGGTGCCACGAAAAATGTTACTGTTACGGATAAGAATACGGCGGAAAAAGGTGAGCGGGATTTTGCGTTTGAAAAAATTACGGATGCTGACCTTCCGCTTTCTCTTTCGCGCAAAAAGTTTGACGCTGGCATTTTTAATGGCGTTAAAATCGCAGACTTTATCACGGACTTTTGGACGGAAGAAAAAAGTCCTTATTACGAGCAGCAGAAAGCCCACCGAAAGGACATCAACGGAACTCATTGCCAGAATATGCGCGATATGGTAAAGCGTTACTGGATTCCGTTCTTCGGAAGTTCTACGGTTGACTCCCTTACGAGTGAAATCTTGAACAAATTTTTTATTTACCTTGCGGCGGACAAAGGGCTTAAAAGCTCGACGGTAAACAAGGTTCTTAACTCTGCGGCCGTTCCATTCAAGTTTTATTGCAAGAATCACAAAATCAGCTCAAACCCTATGGACGGCATTGAGCGATTCGGATGCGACAAGACAGAGCGCGGAATTCTTACCCGTAAGGAAGTTGAACGGCTTTTCAGCTTTGAGTGGGAGAACAAGAAAAAGCAGCTTGCAAATATGCTTGCGGCATTCACGGGAATGAGAGCCGGAGAGGTGTCCGCGCTGCGCTACTGTGACATTTACGACGACAGGATTTATGTAAACCACAACTGGAGCGTGGTTGACGGAGAAAAAGATCCGAAACGGCACGAAGTCAGATGGGTTGTATGTCCGCCGGAAATCTGCTCCGCTCTTAAAGCCCTTGCAAAGAAAAATCCGTCTTTCTCAAACGATTGCTTTGTATTCTTCTCGCGGCAGAAAAAAGGCTCTGTGCCTGTTCTCCCCGAAGCGTGGGTGCGAGGGCTTGACGAGGCTCTGGAGCATATAGGCATTTCGAGTGAGGCTCGGAAAGCCCGGCACATTGACTTTCACAGCTGGAGGCACTTCTTCGCGACCGAAATAAGCGAGAAGGTTCAGATGGGAACGGCTCAAAAGCTGCTTGGACACAAAGATGCCAGTACCACCGCAATATACGCATCTCACGAAAGCGAGGAACATATGGTGGCTGTTCAAAATGTTATGGCAGAATTACGAAAGAATATCAGAATACTGCCCTTTCAGCTTGTGGCATAGTCTTTAAAACAGCGTGTTTTCTGATGTGATTTAACAACGGAAAACTCGCTGTTTCTGCATTTATCATTTAGCCATAGAAAACAGGAAGTTTTGAGAGGAGCGATTTTTATGGCTGGATATGAAAGAACGGCAGGAGAAAATTCCAAGCACCCTGCGACACCGCTTGAGGTTTCGATTGCGGATGTAAAGGCTGTGGGCGGGAATGTGCTTGAGGGCGTTTCGGCGGTGGATGCGCTTGCGACTTATCTTGACGCTCGGAGACGGTTTGAGGTGATGGAGTTGCCAGAAGCCTGTAAGCTCGTGCATCTGAGCGGTTCCCAGATGTATGCCTATGTCCGGCGGGGGGCTGTTCCGCATCTTAGGCTCGGCCGCAAAATCCTTTTTATCCGCTCTCAGCTTGAACAGTGGCTTCTTTCAAAATGCAAGGGGGGTGTCCTATGATTGAGAACGCTGACGAGATTGTGAACTGCATCGCTGAAAAAATCCGCGAGATTCTGCGGACGAAGGAATACGGCACTTTCGGCATCACGATTACGATGCACGAGGGGCAGCCACTGAAAATATGCGAACAGAACGAAATCAACCTGCTCAGAAGACCGGGAAACCGCGTGGTAATATCAAAATAAAAAAAGCGTGAAAGAACAAAGATATGACTTACAAAGGCAAGGCTAAAAAAACGGCTTTGCCTTTTTTTATTTTCCGGAGGGGCAAGAAAAAATTATGTGGAGCGGAGTGTTTGTCAAGGTTTGTGAGCGACAAAAGGGAGCGAGCAACCGCGAAGCGGCATGACCTTTACAAACACGAAGCGGAACATACAATGCCCTATTCCCTCCGGAAAATATAAAGACGGCATATTTTTGATGTGATTTATCATCATAAAAATCTCTTTTTTTATGGCTATCATAATTTTGTCGGGCGGAAGAGCCAGCCGCGTTTTAGGCATATCCGCATTGCATCGATTATAAAAAAGGGGGTGTTTTTGGAAGAAGCGGTTCTGTCTGGAAAAGACAGGGGATGCGCTTCGCCTGTGGCGGCAGAAAGCGCGAAGCCTTGGGAAATTCGCATGAATGGTGAAAGCCCCAAGGCTTTTAACGCTTTTTGCTTTTACAGGGCTATGGGCTACAGACGGAGCATAAAGGCCTGCATGGAGCTTCACGGAATTGAGGCTAAGAAATACGGAAGCTGGGCGAGATGGGCTCGGATTTTTGACTGGAAAAATCGTGCCGCACTTTACGATGAATACATAGCAAAAGAAACTGAGAGAGACCTTATAAACGAGCATGTAGAACACAGAAAGTGTTTTATGGCGATGATTGGGAAGATGGCGAAACTTGTTGACGACAGCATAGGAAAGCTTGAGGCGAAAAACATTAACGCGGACACGGCGATGGACTTGCTGGAACGTTCTGCGAGGCTTGACGGATATCTTTGTGGAGATGATGACGAGAAACTCAAAGGCAATGGCGGACAGCTTGAAATTCGGTTTGTTGAGGATTTCAAGGGCGTTTGAGGGTGACGGAAGGTGTTTTCAAGCCGACAGAGGTACAAAAAAAGGCTCTTGCTCTCTTAAGGGGAAATGCAAAGCATATTCTTCTTTTTGGCGGCTCGCGCTCTGGAAAGACTACTGTTCTTGTCGTTGCGATTATCTACAGGGCATGCGCCTATCCTATGAGCCGGCACCTTATATGCCGACTGAGGGCAAAGGACGCCAAGAGTTCTGTATGGCATGAAACACTGGAGCCTTGGCTTAATAGGATTGTGGGTATACGGCGGTATAAGCCGAATGTCCATGAGGGATATATAAGGCTTTGGAACGGTTCTGAAATATGGATTGGCGGACTTGGCGACAAGGAACAGGTAGACAAGATTTTGGGGCATGAGTATGTAACGATTTACTTTAACGAAGTAAGCCAAATTTCATATTCTGCCGTTACAACTGCCTACAGTCGCCTTGCGATGAATGTGCAGGGGTGCAGGAACAAGTTTTTTTATGACTGCAACCCTGCAAGTCCAATGCACTGGGCTTACAAGATTTTCATAAGGAAAATCGAGCCGAGGACAGATGAAAAGCTGAAAAAGCCTGAGCTATATGCAAGCGCGGTTTTGAATCCTGCCGACAACGCAGAGAATCTGGCAGAGGACTATATAACGGACATCCTTGACAATCTGCCTGAAAAGCAGAAAGCGAGATTCCGCGATGGGCTTTGGGTAAAACCGGAAGGAGTTGTTTATGACCGCTTTGAGGAAAGCATGATTCTTGAAGCGGATAAAATGCCGCAATCTTATGACCGTATAACAGGCGGACAGGATTTTGGACTCCATATTGCGGCGGTGAAAGTGGGGTGGAAAGACGGCGCGGTATATGTTATATGCGACCACGGCGGCTTTAACATTACAACGAGGACGGCAGTTGAAGCACAGACGGAAAAAGGCTGGTATGACGAGATTTTTACGACTTACTGCGACCCTGCTGGCGGCGAGAGGATTCAGGAGATTCCAGGCGGAGTTAAGGCAAACAACAGCGTTGACGCAGGGATTGACTATATATGCGCTCTTATGGAGCGAGGCAGATTTTTTGTGGCTAAAAGCTGCTCAGGAGTTCTCAGCGAGATTTGGGATTATGCCCGTGACGAGAACAACCAGATTATAAAGGTGAATGACCATTACATGGACGCAATGCGATATGCGGTTTTCAGCGCGGCGAGCAGCGGTGTTGTGATGGGATAGGATTTGATATGGGATTGCGGAAAGTTATTTTAAAGGCATTAAAACCATTCTCTGAAATAAGTGAAAAGGAATTGCAGGATGATTTTGCGCAAACCGAAGAAGAAATTGTAAGAGATCCTTACATGCAGGATGTGTGGGTGGCTAACTGTGTGGACATCATATCAAGAAACGTCGGGCGAGCTGACTTTGAAATAAAAGTGAACGGAGTGAAAACATCGGACGGTTTTGCGGCAAGGCTTTTTGACGAGCCAAATCCGTATATGAGTCGGTTTGAGCTTTGGCAGAGGACTGCCGCATGGTGGAGCTTAGAGGGGGAAGCCTTCTGGTATTTCGGCAATGACTATGCAAGTGGAGTTCCGAAGGAGCTTCATGTATTGAATCCAAGAAAGATTCAAGCTGTGATGAACAGTGGAGAAATAACTAAATGGGTTTACGAGGGAAACAGGGAGAAATTCATTATCCTTCCTTCCGAAATAATACATTTTAAGAACTGGAATCCTTACAACCATTACAGGGGGTTAAGTCCTCTTTTGTGCATGAAAGACGAAATCGGAGAAGACATACTTGCAAGCAGACAATACAGGAAACTTTTGAAAGAAGGGGGAATTCCAAAAGGCCTTTTAAAAACAGACCAGATACTTACAGAAGCCGATGCGGAACTACTTGAGAAGAAATGGGAAAGCAAATACGGAAGCGGCGTAAAGAATAAGATTGCCGTTCTTGGCAAGGGGACTGAATATCAGCAACTGACTTTCAGCCCTGATGTGTTGAAATTATATGACATGAAAAAATGGAATCTGTATACGATTCTCGCAAGATACGGAATACCGCCGAGGGTGGCGAACATACAGGATGCAAAAAGCAGTCTGAGCGGAACGGACACTAACAGCCAGCACACGGCGTTCTGGAACTACACGCTTATTCCCCTGCTTCAGCAGTTTTCGCAGATTGTAGAGGTTCAGTTTTTCAGGCGTTTTCATTTAAAGGAAAGGGGAAGCTTTAACCTTGACGGAATTCCTGAATTGCAGGAAAGCAAGGACGCGCGGAGCAAAAGGGATATTGCGGAAATAAACGCCGGACTGCGGACTATAAACGATGTCCTTAGGGAGAGAGGACAGGAAACAAAAAAATGGGGCGACTATTGGTATAGAAAATCAAATTTAATAAAAGAAGGATAACTGTAAAAAAAGATGGTCAGATGTTTTATAGGCAGTAATTATGAACGCTACTCTTTGAATCTTACGAACATTCTTAAAAAATTTGTTTGTGAGGAAAACATCGTGACAGTCCCCGACTTCAACGACTTTATAAGCAATTATGAAGCACAGGACGAGAGGGTGATACTGTTTGCCGACAGGTATTATTTCGGATTCCATGTTGAGAATCAGCTCTTTAAGATTTTTTCGGTAAACCCGAAAACGGAGATAGTCATTTTTGACGAGATGGAATTTGAAAAACAGTTTGCCTTCAGACTTTACAACACAGGCATACGGGGGCTTTTAGACCATGTGATTACAGGTAACGACACAGAAAAAAGAATGCAGAAAGTCCTTGGCGGTCAGAGAGTTTTTCCAGACAACATAGCGGCTTTTATAGCCAACGGAGAGCATCTTGACAAGAAGGACTGCTACAACGCCCCGACGGTAAAGGAGTTCCAGTTTTTATGTCTTGTAAGCTACGGCTTTGGATACAAGCAGATTTGCGGAAGGTTTGACATAAGCGAAACGATGCTTGGAACATACATTGAGCGCATAAGAAACAGGCTCGGAGCAAAGACTACTACGGAAGCGGTAAGGATTATGCTTCAGACAAAAGAAAACTCTCATTTGGAGGATGATGAATATGACAGTTTTTGTGGATGGGATTTACAGCAAGGAGTGCTCGTTGAATACGAGCGCGCTGGCGAAGCTGCTAAACGAAAATCGCCAAAAAGGAGAACAGGCGCGCAATGTAGACATCTACAGGAACGTGCGGATGGAATGTACTCAAAAAAACGAAAAGGACAGGCTCTGCATAACGATGAGCACAGGCGATCTTGACCGCGACAACGAAAAAATAGACCAGAGCGGCTGGGTTCTTGACGGCTACAAAAAAAATCCCGTGATACTGTGGTCGCATGACAGGAACATTCCGGCAATAGGATATATGGAAAACATCATTCTTGGAAAAACACTGCAAGGCGAGATGATTTTTAACGACAGGGAATTTGACCCTTTCGGGTGGGGAATCGGACAGAGGCTTTTGAAGGGAAGCCTGAACTGCGGTTCCGTGGGATTCAGGGTGATTGAAGCAGAAGTTGTGAATCATTCTGTAAATCCGGATGAAAAGGCGGATTTGATTTTCAGAAAGCAGGAGCTTTTGGAATTCAGCGTCTGCAATGTTCCGGCGAATCCTTACGCGGAAGTTATCCGCACGGCAAGGAGCGGAGAGGAAAAGTCTCTGTATGAGTTCTTGAAAAAAGGGGGATATAGGCTGAACTGAAATAAAAGACGGCTGAATGCATTTTTGGAAACGCCATTCAGATTAGAGAAAACTCTAGCGTAATTTTAAGGAGAAGAAATTGAACGAGAAAATCGCATTACTGGAAAAAAAGCTTGAAGGAATGAAGAACATGATTCCAAAGGCGGGGGCAAGCGACGAGCAGATTGCAAGGTATTTTTCCGAGCAGGACACCATAATCGAGGACATAACGAAAGCTGTGATTGATATGCACGGCGTTACCACCTCGGAAATGGAGAGCATGAAGGACACTATCAAATCGCTGAAGGACGAGCTGAAAAAAGCGGACAAAAGCATTACCGTCATGGACGAAAAGGAAGCCGCATACGGAATCGGAAAAATGCTTGCCGCACTTTGGACTAACAACAGGCAGACACTTGGCGAAATGAAATGCTGTCCGAATTTCGGCATGGATAAGTGGACGAACATCAAGGATTACAGCTGGATAACTGGAAAAGGTTTTATCCGCTCGAAAGACGCTTTGGGAGATCCTATCGGGAACATGGAATCCAATGACCAGTATCTTATAAATCCTGTTTATTCAGAAATTCTTATTGAAGCGGCCGCAGAAGAATCTTGCATGATGAAACTTGTTTCTGAAAGGCGAATGACGGGCCCCAGCCTTTTTCTTGACGAGGACGAAGGAAGCCTGGTAAAGATGACCTGGAACACAAACTACGGACAGCAGATAAAGAGCGTAACCGCAACTTCTCCAAGCAGAGTTGAGCTTAAAGCATATACGCTCGCCGGTTTTATAAGCTGGTATGACGAGTTTGAAGAGGACGCTTTTGTGGACATTGGCAGAAGGTTCATAAAGAAATTCAAGGCTTCTTACGCCCACGAGTTTGACACGCAATGCCTGACAGCAAAGGCTACTCCG
Organism: Treponema sp.; assembly: GCA_016296575.1. Classification (GTDB taxonomy): domain Bacteria; phylum Spirochaetota; class Spirochaetia; order Treponematales; family Treponemataceae; genus Treponema_D. The sequence continues at coordinate 8,497 of JAEDJA010000029.1, read as the reverse complement.
TTTACAGGAGCGTTGAACGCAAAGAACGTGAATGTACAGAGTATTTCCAGTACGGACGGAAGCAAGCTGAGCTACGAGGATTTTAGGAAAGCTGAAATGCTTGTGCCGAGCGCGGAGCGGGCAAAATGCAAGTGGTTTTTGAACGATACCGTTCTTAACGAAATCACCAACATAAAGGATTCTAACGGAAAACCGCTCTGGCGGCAACCGTGGGAAAAGATGCCCGGCGTGATTGACGGCTATGAAGGAATTGTCTGCAGCGTTCTGCCGCAGTTTACCGACTTAAAAGCCGACACTCCGATTGCGGTGTTTATGAACCCAGAGCGGATTATCCACGGCAACAGGAAGGAAATAGAGCTTAAACGCTTTTCTGACACTACGGAAAGCCTTGAATACGGACAGGAGTTCTTGCGGTTCAGAAAGCGTGACGGATTTTTAACAACCATGGGAAAAAGTATGGCTGTCTTAAAAACTGCAAAATCATAGTTTTATGACACGGCAGAAAAAGAGCGCGCTTTTTTTTTGCCGTGTCATTGACTACAGGAAATAAATTATGAATGAAGGGCAGATTATTGTAAGTTATGAAAAAATAAGGATTTTTTTTAATCTTGATGAACGCGAAAAACAAAGAGACTTGCTTATTTTGCAAAGCTCTCAGAAAGCGATAGAAAATTATTTAGACCGTAAATTATGTTTAAATGAGTATATATGCATACAGACAATTAAAAATCAAAAAATAATACTTGAAGAATTGAATCCCATTAAAATTGACAGAATGCTTGATTTATCAGCAAGAGAAGTTCTGGTAACTGAATGTAGTCTAAAAGGTCAAAATGTATTTTTTTCTAATCTTCATCTTGAAAATCATGAAGCGTTAATTAGATACAATGCCGGTTTTACAGAAGAAAACTTACCTGCGGATTTAGAAGAATGCATTATGAATGTGTTTATGCACAAAAGCGAGGTTTTAAGAAAAAGAATAAAAGGCGGGCTTGAAGCAAACGAATATTCCATTCTGAATAATCTTAAAATACCGGAAGATGTCAAAGAAATTCTTGAACCGTACAGGAGAAAGCTGTTGTAATGAAAAATGCTGAGAAGCTTTTAATTGAGTTTTCTACATTTTTTGCAGAAAACATATCTACATATATAAAAACTGTAAATGAAGAAAATTCTGGCGGAATACAGATTGAGGATTTTTACGGCATAGGAATTTTTGGAAACAGTCATAGAACCTTACCTTTTGTTACCGTAAGCCTTGAGCAGACGGAGCTTACGGAAAAAGACAGGATTATTGAAAATGAAGTTTATTTTCTGGAAATGAAATTACATTTGCAGGAAACTTTAGATAATGCAGAACAGAGAAAAATGCGTTATGTAAGAGCGGTCTGTCTTTTTTTTGAGGAGTATGAATTCTGCGATTTATGGCAAATGGCAAAAATCACAGAATTCAAGAAAAACAGCGTTTTTATAAGGGTTGAATTATAAGTTGTTCCTACAAATTGTCATTTGTAGGAATAAAACCTAGCGTTTTCAGACGGAGTGAAAACGCTAGATGTAGGGGGGTATGGGGATAATCTTTAATTTTGAATATAAAAATCCACTTTTTTTTCTTGTCCATCTTCCCAAAAATCATTAGCAGCTTTTACACAATCAAGAAAAATATTCTTTTCTTTCGTATTGTCTTCTAACAAAATTTTATCAAAATCTCTGATTATAATTATTATGGAATTAGAATGTATCCAATCCAAGTCCTGAAGACAATCATCAAGGGCATTCCAATTATTTCCAAAGTAATTTGGAAAGTATAATATTTTTGCTATTTCAGAAAACAAATCACTTCTTGTTTTCATATTTTTTCCTTCAAGGATAAATAAATTTGCTGAATTTGTTTTTATGATAGTTTTAAATTCCGTTGTATTTATAAATTTCAACATATTTTACTCCATTTGTGTAAATGTTTTGTAATGGTCTGTGGTTTTCCATGCAGAACCATCCGAACCTGTTACTAACCTTTCTGCTCCTCGATTTTGTCCTTGAATATGTGGGTTCACATCCCATTCTTTATAGTTTATTGGATTTCCATTAGAATCTGTTTTTGGCAATGTCTGATAACCATCACCACCACGATTTTGAAAAGTTCTACCACCTTTATATCCATTAGGAGGATTTCCTGTTTCTTTTACGGTATTTAATGTTTGTTGAAATTTATCTGGAGTTTTGGTTTGTGAAACGGTTGAACCAATGGCAACTCCCGCAACATAACCAACGCCGCCTCCGATTCCGCCGCCTAAAGCGGCTTTATCAACACCGTCTAATAGATTGTTGCCCTGATATGCATTTATGGCAACATCAGTACCTGCTGCTACAGCAGCGCCTCCAATTACAGCTACTCCACCAACAGCTGCTGTAACAGCAAGAGAAGCTCCGCAGGTAAATCCTGCCAATGCACCGCCGGCAGCTCCACCTATCGCCGCTGCTACTATATCTTTTTTTGAACCGCCTGCAAGAGCTGTCGTTACGGCTCCAACTCCAGCACCTATAATGGCACCGGCCCCCGCTGCGATGATATTAAAGACTCTTCCATCAGGGTCTATATAGCGTACCGGATTGTTTGCCGCGTAGTGATACAAATTACCATTTGTCTAACTAAACGCCCTTTCAGCCTCCTCTTGCCCTGTTATACCACGGAAAAACAGAAATTCTGTGTTCTGTTTTTTAAATTTCGGAAGAATTCTGACTTTTAAGCAGGAATTCTTCCGAAATTCTGCGCGTTTTATGCCCTGTTCCTACAAATTGTCATTTGTGGGAACAAGCAAAAAATTTCTTGTTTACTATACATCATATAAAATCAAAATCTATGCTTGTATTTAACTTACATAATAAATTTAGATTTTCATTGGATATTGACAAAGCTGGTTTTTCTTCTGATTCCTTTATGACAATGCAAATAGAGGGTGTCAATTTATTTAATTGTATAAAATTTGTCAAACCTTCTAAGTGTTCACCTATATATGTTTTAAATGACGATAATAAATCGTCAGTATAGCAAAAACCATTTTTCTCATATTTTAAAGACATTTCATTATATGACATTTCCTTTCCGGATTTTAATTTTTCTCCCTTTAGAATTAATTTTGACTCAGGAAATAAACGAGCCAATTCTGTTAGATTATTCTCTGATGAGCATATCGTAAAATCAATGTACATACTTACTCCTATTCTATTGGAATAACAACAGTTCCACTTTTATTAATTAAGAAGGCTTCCCCAGTCTTTGCATTACTATATATATCATAATGTCCAACAGTTTTATCTTTTTGTCCTCTAAGTATATCTTTCTTTAATTCGTGCGCATCTTTATAACCCTTTTCCTGTGAGAACTTTTCTGCACCTTTATTATCAAGTTTTTTAGCATCTTTAGCAGATTGTTTTGAATCTTGACTGTTATCTTCATCAGGTGGTAATGGATTTGGAGAAACTGCTGCCGCTGGAGCTTTTGCACTTTGTATTAAATTGTGAACTGCTTCAGACACTCCCTCTGCTGTTTCATTTAGTCCATCGGAAGCAAGTTTTACACCTGACGCTGCGTATAAAGTAGATGCAGTAGCACCTGCTGCTAAAGCTAATGCAAGAGGATCATCCAAAACACCTATAAGAGTTGCATCATCAGCAACTAAAGCTGTTGCCGCTACACCACATAAGAATGCTCCAGCCGTTCCTATGGCAGTTTGAACCGAACCAGCTATTGTTTTTGCTAATCCTGAAAGAATGCTATTTCCATCCGGGTCTGTATACTTGACAGGGTTATTCCCCGCGTAGTGATACAAATTACCATTTGTCTAACTAAACGCCCTTTCAGCCTCCTCTTGCCCTGTTATACCACGGAAAAACAGAAATTCTGTGTTCTGTTTTTTAAATTTCGGAAGAATTCTGACTTTTAAGCAGGAATTCTTCCGAAATTCTGCGCGTTTTATGCCCTGTTCCTACAAATTGTCATTTGTAGGAGTAAAACCTAGCGTTTTCAGACTGGGTGAAAACGCTAGATGTAGTGTAGCATACTATTTAATCAAAAAAAACAGTTTTCACAATTTCTTTCATATTTGAGATTACATTGTTAATAGCAGCAATTTCACTATCTGAAAAAAGCGGTTTATATTTTTCACTACATTGGTTTAATGCAGGAAGATTACAACCACACAAGAGTTTTTTATAAATATCTATCATTGCATTTGTATCTCCTATAAAAAGCAAACCTAATGTTTTTGATAAATCACTTATAATGTTCCATAGGTTTATCATATTATTACAATCCGTATAATCAATAACATCAAAATCAAAAGCTGATTCAGATTCAATTGTTATATAATTTTCTTTACAAAAATTATATAAATCTTTGCTATTTGAGAAAAATACTAATTGATTATTTTTTTTCAGAAAGCTATCTCCATTTTGTCCCGAAATCCAAATTGAGAAAAAGTTTCTTTGCTGAATTTTGAATTTTACAGCATAATATTCATTATTATCACTCAAATCCTCTATCCCCCCACTTTTTCAGTTTGTTATATTCAGAACCTGGTCCTTTATCATAATTGTTTTCGCCGTATTTCTTATCCATCAGTCGTTTTGAGAAATCTTTTCCCGACTCACCTTCATAAGGGGCTTCTCCTTCTGCCCAGCTTGGAACATCATCTGCTTTTTCTTTTCCCGAACCGGATTTAGGCTTTTTATGTTCTTTTTGAGGATTTTGTTCCCCTGATTTCACACCTTCCTTTGGTAAACTGCTTGGTTTATCTGTAGGTTTAGCTTCTGGATTTTTATTCTTTGATTTGCTAAAAGCATTTTTTATTTTTTCTTTAGCAGTCTCTATTCCTAGCGATGCAGATTCAGCTAACTGTCTATTTGCTTCTTTTACTTCTGGATTCTGATAATAATTTAGAAGAGTATAATAAGTTGCTAATACTAAGAATGAAACTCCTAAAGCAGCTCCAAGAGTTAGCTCATTGCCATCAGGGTCTATATAGCGTACCGGGTTATTCCCTGCGTAGTGATACAAATTACCATTGATGTGATTAAACACACCACCCATGCCCGGTAAATTCTGGTTATATTTCTTTGCCTCCTCGTCTATTGGCGCTTTTGGGATGTATTCCCCAAGTGCAGGGTCAGTGGAAATCCACATTGAATATTTAGGGTCTAAATATCTAGCTCCATAATAATAAAGTCCAGTCTCCTCGTCTAGTTCCTTGGCGGTAAATTTGTATGGAAGCCATTCAAGCCCTGTGTTGCTCGTTTTTTCTACCCAAGTTTCGCCGTATGGAGTGTATTCGATTCTCTGATACTCGTCGCCCTTATAGTCGCTTATGAGCGAAGCGGAGCCGAGATGGTCAGAGTGGTAATAATACTGTTTGTAGTATTCCTCCTGATAGGTCGGGTTCGTACCGCTGTTGAGTTTTGTGACAATGCGAGTCTCGCCAAGATAGATATTTTTAGCCGTCTGTCCGCCATAAATATTGTTTCCGCTGTCGGTGTGGAGAGTCCACATTTTGTTAAAATACAATGTTTCGCTGTTTGCAGTATACTTGTTGCTTCTTTGGCCATCCTGACCGTAGATATAAGCTGTGTTGTAGTTTGAATCAACGCTTGAAATAAGCTGATTTTTCTCGTTCCATGCGTAAGTCCTGCAATATTTAGAACCTTTTACACCGCCGCCTGAGCTATTCTCTTCCTTGAATAAGCCCCAGCCGTAATCAGTTGAGTAAACATCCTCTGTTTCTTTTGTAATCTTATGGTAAGAAACATCATCATCGTTGCTCTCAAAGCTGCCGTCCTGTTCACAAATGATATTGCCATTTGCATCATATTTGTAGTAACGGTCGCCCGCACGGACAAGCCTGTGAGCATAGTTTTCATTGTAGACATAGTTAAAACTGTAATTGAGGTTGTCACCGATTGTTTTATGCGGTGTTACAGTTTCAGAACTGACTTTTGAAGTCATGTTGCCCAAGCCGTCCGAATCAAAAGTGAAAACCTGGAAATAGTCAGACTTAAATTCTGGCACAGCGGAGCGATACGGATTATAGGTAGTTTCTCCGTTTACTTTTATCAGCTGGTACAGGTTGTCATAGCTGTAAGTCTGCTTGGTCTTGTAGTTGCCTGTTACGGAGTCAAGACAGTCGTTCTCGTAGCCTAAGACGTTTCCTACACGGTCAAAACTGTAAGAAATATTCTGATAAATCTGCCCCCATTTGTTTTCAGTCTTTATCGTGTCAAGCCATCGGCGGGCGGGGTCATAGCCGTATTCCGTGAAAGTTCCGTTGCCGTAGTCTATGCGTGTCCGCTGTCCGTACTCATCGTAGAGAATGTTAGTAACATAATTGAATTCGTATCCATAATTTGTGCCAGTTACAGAAATTACCTGACCGCCGTTGTCATAACCGTAGGTAACTTTTTCACCGTCCGGGTAGACAATCCACTGCATTCTTCCTAAATAATCCGAGCGATATTCCATGACGGCGGTTTCCGTCTGGCTCTCTCGGTTAAGGTGCGTGGCGAGCGTTCTTGTCTCTTTTGTCACCTCTCCAAGTTTTCCGTACTCGTATTCCAAAGTTCCCGAAGCATCGGTTACAGAAAGAATTTTCCCTGCCGAACCGTTTGCTGCATTTGTGCCGCCGTAAATATAAACAGTATCTTCGGAATCTGGATAATCAATTTTTACAAGACGATTGAGCCCGTCGTATTCATAATTTATCTGCTTGTTGTTCTCTCGCAGGACACTGTTGTTCTCGCGGACAAGATTAGAACACTCATCATAGAAAAACTCTTGTCGTCCACTGTCCTTACTTTCAAGAGCTGTTCTGCGACCAAGAAGGTCATATTCAGCCGTTATCGGATGACCTTTTGCATCAAAAGCTTTGAGCATTTCGCCCATTTCATTATAGCGGTATGTAACTTGTGTAAGTTGCTTTCCGTCTTTGTCTTCTTTTGCAACGCGCACGATGTTTCCGCGGCTGTCAGTTTCCTGCGCAGACACATTTCCGAGCGGGTCGGCCTTTTCCGCTACGAGGCGGTTTTCTTCTATATAAAAAACGTTAGTCTGAGCTGAACCGTCAGGAAGTATAGTTTTTATTTGCCTATCCTTCTCGTCGTATTCATAAGCGGTATATAAAGCTGTCATTTTTGGTACGGATTCAAGAAGTGTTTGAATGTCTCCCTCAATAAATTCCGTCATGCCTTCCTTTACGGCTCTTCCCTTTTCATCATATTCAACAGCACCACTTGCGTTCCATCCTTCAACGCCGTTGACAAAGCCTGTCTTTGCGGTTCGGACGGCTCGACCAAGACCGTCAATCTGGAGAACGGTCTGAATTACCGAACCGTCATCTTCGTCAAAGGTGACTTTATTGTTTGTCACGGCATACCATAAATCCTGTGATCTATTATCATCTCTAACAGGTGTGTGATACTCATAACTTACAGCCGGAGTTTTTGATTTCTCCTTACCATCATAATCTGTTCTTATTTCAACAATTCGCTGCCAGTCATCATAATCATAATTAATTGTATTTCCACTACAGTCTTCTTCATATCTTTTTGTCTGTGTCGGAATGTCGTATCTGATTGAGCCTTTGTAAGTGTCCGTATCCGTTCCGCTTTGCGTGATATCCGTGACGAACATATTCTCGGTTCCGTCGTAGGAGTAGGCGACGGTGGCTCCGCGACTGTCCGTTACGGAGCTTATGTTTCCGTAGCTGTCGTATTTCAATGTATGCACAGAATAATTATAGCCATCAAAATACTGTCTCAATTCTTTGAGCTGTCCTAAATCGTCATAATCTCCCGACCTGTGTCGCAACAGATTACCGTCAGTTCCGTAAACATAAATGTCAACAGGCAGTCCGATTATGTAGTCGGCTACATTTGAGTTATCATAAATTATTTCTCCTGTAAGACTTTCCCCATCACCAAAGTTCTGTTTTATTTCAATACAATTACCAAATTCATCGTAATTATATTCTGTTTCTGTATGAATAAAATCAGAATTTCCGCTGGATTTTTCGTAAGTCCAAGAATACTCGCATTTAGGCTGTGCATAAGGAGATTCTCTGAGAGTTGTTTCACTCATAGTAAGAATAGCCCCGTCTTTAGCATAAGAGCAACTCTTTTTAAGACTGCCCTTTGCGTAGTATCCCTCAGTGTTATATTCATCTACCTGATACGTTCCGTCAGCATTCGTCGTCTTTACGATTCTGAATCCGAAGAAATCTTTTTTCTGTCTGTCATAATAGCCGTCTTCATATTCATAAACAGTGGTTACAGAATGATTTCCGTGTTTTATCTCAGGAACAGTTTCGTTACAACCATCATTCATGGTCACTTTACTAAGAACATATTTAAAGTTTGGATTCTTTGTTGTTCCATATTGCTCTGCATATTCCAGCCGGACATTTCCTCCTTGAGGCAGATTAATTCCTGTGAGCTGTCCATACCGACCGCT
>JAEDJA010000051.1 GCA_016296575.1 Treponema sp. | reverse complement strand
GTGCTGTTATTTTGTGAAGGGGATTAAGTAACAGCTTTAATACTAGAAAATCTTAGAGAGTCACATGCATTTTATTCAGGCAAAATCAATTTTATCTTCTCAAAACGGCATGAACCTATACCGCAGGTGTACTCATGGGTGCATTTATTGTGACAGCAGCAATGGGTGCAATTAAACGGGAAATGAATAACAGAAAATGGTTCTGGTTTGCTATTGGATATGAATGTGGATTTGCCTATGTAATTTCCTTTATCGTAAATCAGATTGGAAGCCTTTGTACAGGTAGCGTAAGTGGAGTAGGCGGTGTGATTGAAGTTGTTCTTGGATTCGTTGTGCTTGCCGGCTTGATTTATATGGTATTTAGAAAAGATAATTAACATTTTCTTTACATTGTTTTCGCAATAGTTTAACAAAGCTTCTATAGATTTGAGGCATCAAATCTATAGGAGTTTTCTATGAAAATTAATTTGAAAAAAATGATTATTGGGGCTGCTTTTGTTGCTTCTACTATGGTTGTCTTTGCAGCCCCTAAATTCAACAGCAAAAAAGCAATTTCAGTTATGAGTCGTGAAGACGGATCTGGAACACGTGGTGCTTTTATTGAACTTTTTGGTATTGAAAAAAAAGATTCTAATGGAAAAAAAGTTGACTACACAACAGATGAAGCTGCAATCACAAACTCTACAGCAGTAATGCTTACAAGTGTTGCAGGGGACAACTACGCAATCGGTTATGTTTCTTTGGGCTCGCTGAATGATTCTGTAAAAGCTGTAAAAATTGATGGAACAGTTCCTAGTATAGCAAATATTAATAATGGTACTTACAAAATCAGCCGTCCATTTAATATTGCAGTAAAGGAAGGTCTGTCTCCAGTTGCTCAGGATTTTGTAAACTTCATTTTATCTTCAGAAGGCCAGAATGTTATTGCAGCAAATAAATATATTCAGGTTCCTTCAAAAGCCTATAAATCATCAAAAGCTAGTGGAAAAGTTGTGATTTCAGGTTCATCTTCAGTTTCTCCTGTAATGGAAAAATTGATTGAAGCTTATAAAAAAGTAAATCCTAATGCAAAAATAGAGCTTCAAACTTCTGACAGTACAACAGGTGTTACAAATGCAATCAACGGAACCTGCGATATTGGAATGGCCAGCCGCGGTCTTAAAGACAGTGAAAAATTAAAAGGCGTTCAGGAAATTACAATCGCCATAGATGGAATTGCCGTAATTGTGAATAAAGAAAACCCTACAAATAACCTTACTAAAACACAAGTCGAACAGATTTTTACAGGTAAAACTACCAAGTGGTCAATGGTAAAATAAACATAAAATATAAACAGGCTGTCTATGAAGTGAATTATGAATAAATTGAACTTCAGTTAGACAGCTTTTCTTCTATATATAATGCCATGAAAGAAAAAGAATGTATTACACAGGAATGTATTGAACAAAAAATGCAGTCTAAAAAGGTTTTGAACTCTGGTATGCGGAATCTTAAGGAAAGAATTTGGGAATTTGTTTTTCTATTGGCAGCAGGATTCAGTATTCTTGCTGTTTTGCTTATCTGTTTGTTCTTATTTGCTAATGGAATTCCAGCCATGAACAAAATTGGTCTAACAGATTTTTTGTTTGGAACAAAATGGAAACCGGGCTCAGATCTTTATGGTATTTTCCCAATGATTGTGGGAAGTCTTTATGTTACTGCAGGAGCAATTATTGTAGGCGTTCCAATTGGGCTCATGACTGCAGTTTTCTTGTCAAAGTTCTGTCCAAAATGGCTCCACAAAATTATAAAACCCGCCTTTGATTTACTGGCAGGAATTCCAAGTGTAGTTTATGGATTTTTCGGGCTTATGGTAATAGTACCTGCTGTAAGAAATGTTTTTGGAGGAAACGGTTCATCAATTCTTACAGCAAGCCTTCTTTTGGGCATGATGATTTTACCAACAATCATTTCAGTTTCTGAAAGCTCCTTAAATGCAGTTCCCCCAAATTATTACGAAGGAAGCCGTGCATTGGGAGCAACTCATGAGCGCAGTGTTTTTATGATCATGCTTCCCGCCGCTCGCTCAGGTATTATGGCAGGAATTATTCTTGGAATTGGGCGTGCAATTGGTGAAACGATGGCAGTAATTATGGTTGCAGGAAATCAGGCAAGAATCCCAGATTCACTTTTAAAAGGTGTGCGTACTCTTACAGCAAACATTGTTATTGAAATGGGATATGCAACAGATCTTCACCGCGAAGCCCTCATTGCTACTGGTGTGGTGCTGTTTGTGTTTATTCTGGTGATAAATCTAAGTTTTAATCTGGTGAAAAATAGAGGAAAATAGTACCCTTATTCTAGATTTCTTTTAAAGAACCGGCCAACTATGGATTTGGAACGAATTACATTTATGAAAGCATCTGGATCTGCCAGACGAATCTTTTTTTCAAGATTGCCACTTTCAGAGCCAGATACAACGGAATATAGTAAAGTATGCTCTATTCCCTGATAGCAGCCCTTTCCGTTAAATACCGTTGCATCATGGTTGGTCTGTTCTTTTATAATTTTATATATTTCATCAGGTTTATCGGTAACAATCAGCAATGTGATTTTTTCATACCGTCTATAAAGAAAATTGAGAACCTGAGTAGAAACATATTGGAAGATGATTGAATACAAAGCCACATTCCAGTTAATAAAAATACCAGCAACAATCAGGATACAGAAGTTACCTGCCAAAATGTAATTCCAGGCAGATTTACCGGTTTTTTCTGAAACATAAATCGAAATAAAATCTGTACCACCAGAAGAGCTATCTGCTATCAAACAAAAATTAATAGCAATGGCATTACAAATTCCACCAAAAATTGAACACAGCAAAATATCATTGGTAATTTTGAGGCCCGGAATAATATCAGTTAAAAATCCGGATACAATTATCATCATCATAGAATATAGAGTAAATTTTTTGCCGATATATCTGAATCCAATATAGATAGGAAAGATATTGAATATGTAAACTAAAATTGAAAATGGTAATTTGAGTCCGAAATATTTCTGACAGATATTTTGGATTAAAAGTGCAAGTCCGCTAAATCCGCCTGGTATTAAATTTGCCGAATGAACAAAAGTGTTGATATTTACAGCCATCAAAACTGCACCCAAAATAATCATAATAAAACGTCTAATTTCTTTTCTCATAATTAAAATATATATCTGATTTGAGTGAATATAAACAGTAAAAAAAAGATAAGTTCCCAAAAGCTGATGATTTAGTATTTAACTTAATTTTAACAAAAACTTCCAAGAAATATAACAATGCTTTTCTAAATTAAGCCTATGAAAATGGAAAATAATAAAAAAATAGTCAAAAGTGAAAAATATGCTTTTAGAAATACAAAATCACTTTTTGTAAGAGGTTGCGTTTATCTTTGTGCTGGATTTACAATTGAAGTTCTATTGTTCATGTTGGGCTACATTTTGGTAAAGGGAGTTCCATTTTTGAGGGGTGACTTGTTCAGCTGGAAATACACTTCGGAAAACTGTTCGGTGGTACCGGCGCTGGTAAACACTTTGGTGATGACTCTGCTGGCCCTTGTAATTGCCTGCCCTCTGGGAATTGGAAGTGCAATCTATCTTGCTGAATATGCAAAAAAAGGAAATCAATTTGTGAAGATTGTACGAATGACAACAGAAACACTAACAGGGATTCCTTCTATAATTTATGGCCTTTTTGGTATGCTTCTTTTTGTAGGATTTTTACATTGGGGATACTCTCTCATGGCAGGAGCAGCTACAGTAGCGATTATGATTTTACCCACTATCATGCGAACAACGGAAGAGAGTTTTCTTGCAGTACCAGATTCATTTCGTGAAGGAAGCTTTGGTCTTGGGGCCGGAAAACTACGTACAGTTTTTACCCTTGTTTTGCCAAGTGCAATGCCTGGAATTTTAAGCGGAATTATTCTTGCTACAGGACGTGTTGTAGGTGAAACTGCTGCTTTGATTTATACTGCGGGGACGGTGGCTCAGGTGCCGGCGAATTTGATGGGATCTGGACGAACGCTGGCAATTCACATGTATGTGCTGAGTTCGGAAGGTTTGCATACTGGGCAGGCTTTTGCTACAGCAGTAGTGTTGCTGGTTATGGTTGCAGGTATTAATGCTGTGGCGGAGCTTGTGGCCAGGAGAATTGAAAGGTAGAAGTTGCGACGGTCAGTTCGCGAATTGAAATCTATTTAGCCTTTCCCTACAATTTTTTGGTTACAGTTTTCAAATCTGCTGGGGTATTTTTTACGGCAATCTGGAAATCATCTTCGTAAATTATTTCACCTGGTATCTGGTCGCACTCAGTTTTATACAACTGTAATCCATATTTTGCGGCCATTGCTAGGTAAAATGTCATCTGATTGTAAATATCATTTCCTTCTTTGGTGTTTTTAAACCAGGTTGTTGCGTGATCTGGATTTCCCTGCTCATAAAATGGTGGAACTGGCAGCACCTTTTCAAAATATTCACGGTTTTTCCAATATTCGGCAGTTTCTTCTTCTGTTAAAGTTTTTGCTTCCACAAGTTTACCAATGGCTGTAAAAATTCCGCGGGGCTGCTGGGTAATCCAGGCAATATCTGCGGTGTGAACTCTATAATACTTACTCATGCTTTTATTATAAGAAGATTTGGATCTTTTTGCATAAAGCTGTGATTTAATTTTGTGGAATTTATTTAGTGGATTTTATTTTTCTTGTCTTTTAGTGGTGGTGCTATTATTTTTTATGAGGTGAGATTGTTAATTTCAGTGTTGGGGGCGCCGAGTCAGAAAATTACCACTCATTTTAGTGTTGCAAAGCGATTTGAGTGGTAATTTCCCTCGTTGCGTGGGTTGTTTCGGCGGCGGGAGGCGGCATTTTACCACTCAAATGATGCATTTTACCTAATCTGAGTGGTAGTTTCCCAAGTTAAATGAGCGCCCCCAACGTTGGGAGACTTAAATTTACCACTCAAATTGCTATTTTAGAGCGTAATGAGTGGTAAATATCACAAAATCAGCACAAAATGGAGAGAAGAATGCAAACTAAAATCGAAGAATTACCACCTGAACAATACACAGAACAGCTTTTAGTCCGTAAAAATCAGCTTGAGCAGCTTATTTCGCAAAAGCAAAAAGAGATTTCCATGGCTCCCAAAGGCAGACTTCGGGTATCCACTAATAAAGGCACCTACCAATACTATAAAATAACTGAGAACGCAGACACTTTGGGCACTTACATCAGCAAAAATAACATCCACGAGGCCGCACAACTGGCCCATGCCGACTACAACAAAAAAATCCTGCCACTCCTGCAAAAGGAACTTGCCAAAATCAAGAACATCCTTTCCAGCGCTCAGAACCACCACCAGGTTTATGACAACCTCCACATTGGACGAAAAAAATTGTTCCACCCCGTGACACTTTCCAACAAAGATTTTTCATCTAAATGGCTTTCCGTGGAATATCATCACAAACCTTTTGATCCATCCGCCCCAGTTTTGCAGACCACCACAGGCCACCGAGTGCGCTCCAAGTCCGAACTCATCATTGCCGACACCCTCACTCGCCTTGAAATTCCTTACCGCTACGAGTTTCCCATCCGCCTCAAAAATTACACCGCACACCCGGATTTTTACTGCCTCAATTTGCGCACTCGCCGGGAGTTTGCATGGGAACACTTTGGCATGATGGATGATCCCACCTACGCTCAGAATGCAGTTTCAAAAATCCACGACTACCAGAAGAGCAGCTATTTTCCAGGCAAAAATCTCATCATCACATTTGAAACAAAAAATACGCCCCTCAGCACAAAACAGATTGAGCATATTGCTCGGGAATATCTTGCTTAGATTCAGGAGCATTTTTGCTGACGCAAAAACCGGGGTGTTCCGCAGTTCCCTAACGATCAGCCTCCTCGTCGCTCCGTTACCGTCGCTCCTGCGGTGGCCGCTTCGCGCTGCTCCATACCCCTTGCTGAAAATTTATACATCAGCGGGGTAAACGGATTTGTCAAGGCTTTAAGCGCCAGGGTGCATGACGAAGACGTATACCCTGCTGAAAATTTATACATCAGCGGGGTAAACGGATTTGTCAAGGCTTTAAGCGCCAGCGTGCATGACGAAGACGTATACCCCGCTGAAAATTTATTCATCAGCGGGGTAAACGGATTTGTCAAGGCTTTAAGCGCCAGCGTGCATGACGAAGACGTATACCCCGCTGAAAATTTATACATCAGCGGGGTAAACGGATTTGTCAAGGCTTTAAGCGTCAGCGTGCCTTGACGAAGACGTATACCCCTTGCTGAAAATTTCATAATTTTCATATATATTAGAAAAAAAGGAGTACCACATGCCAGCACCAAATATTCAATTCCGTCTGCTTACAGAAAAAGATTTGCCATCCTTACTGGAGCTTTACGTTCAGCTGGATGAAAACAACAAGGATTTGTCTGCCCAAGGCTCCCTGCCAGTGTGGGAAGAAATCTCAAAAAATCCCAACATTAAATATTTTGGCGCAGTTGATACTGCCAACGGAAACAAAGTCGTTTCCACCTGCTTCACAACGATTATTCCAAATCTTACAGCCCACGGCCGCTCCATCTGCTTTCTGGAAAATGTAGTTACAGATGCCGCCTACCGCAAACAGGGATTGGCACGCAAAGTTATAGAAATGGCTACCGAAGACGCCATAGCAAACAACTGCTACAAAGTGATTTTACAAAGCAACTGCAAACGCACAGAAGCCCATAAGTTCTACGAAGATCTTGGATTTGACGGAAATCTTAAGAAAGCTTTCACTAAAATTGTAAATCGGAAGTAGTTTCAACTACTGAGGATTTACAATTAGTTCGCGAGAGCGAACATGTCAAATAAGTGTTTTCGAAGAAAACACAAGTTATACTGAACGGCGCAATTTCAGCTGTTTAGTATAACCTTGATTTACGACTAAAATAAAACTTGTAGTTGGTAAAACAGGTTTACTCACCTGCAGGAATCTCATCATTAAGTGATTTATTTCTGTAGTTAAGATTTGTGCGCAAAGAATATCCCTGGTTTTCCCAGA
>JAEDJA010000050.1 GCA_016296575.1 Treponema sp. | reverse complement strand
AGGCGGCCGACTTTGATGAGAACTCCGACTGGTCAAAGCTCCTGCCCTGGAATATAAAGATTACTCCTTGGAAAGATTTGGGCCAGTGGTGATTTTTTGACGGTTACCATTGTAATCTTATTCACCCTCTCCCTCTTCTCCAACCAATCCTCCACCAGCTCCTTAGGTTCAATCGGCCAGGCTTCATCTGCCCACTTCCAAACCCAGCGCTGAACACAAATAAGCTGATTAGTTTTGAAACTAAGAATGATTCCATCTCCATCAGGACCGGGATTCTTTTTGTCTGGTGTAATTGTTTGATTGTCGCCCCAGAGTTTTGTTTGGGCGTATCTTGCGGCGTATCCATGAAGATGGATTTTGTAATCCAGGTAATCATCGTCACACATACAGCCAAAGGAACCGCGGGTCATGTTTCTAAAATCGTAATCTTTTGGTAGAGTGAAAACGTCGTTTGTAATTTTCAGGTTTTTGATTTTTTCCAAAGAGTATCTGCGGCGGGCATTTTTTACAACATCAAGGCCGTGCAGGTTCCAGTTGCCGTCATCAAAAATCAGCTGCCAGGGTTGAACTTGCCGGAATTTTGATTCTTTATCTGCATTCGAAATATAGTCAAAAGTAATAACCCGATTTTCCTGTAAAGCCTTATCTATAATTCGCCAGGTTTCGGCAGGGACTTTTGTATTTGGCGCACCAACGAAAATAATTCTGTCATTATCAGGCTTTTTATTGATTTTGATATTTTCAAGTGTGATGTCATGATTTTCTATTGAAAGGGATTCGAAAACTTCCTGTGCTTCTTTGTAAAGTGGATTTCCCTTTACCATATCCATCAGCGTTTTGATAAGTTTAGCAGCTTTAGCGGCATTTTCATCGGTATATAAACGAGGCAGTCTGTATTGGGGATCAGTGTAAAAATATCCGTTAGTTTCAAAGTCTGTATCTATAGGAGCGGCATATTTTTCTTGAAGTTCTTCTATGTCACGGAAAAAAGAAGTCCGGCTGGTTTTAATATCATATTCGTCTTTAAGTTCTGAAATAATTTGGTTCCATTTAAGCTTTCGTCCAGAAGCAATTATTTCATCAATTGCCTGAAAACGTTTTGCTTTTTCACTGAAGTCTACAGCCATATCTTCTTCCTTTCTTCCGTAATTTAATTTCAAAATCATTCCCGTGCATTGGGAACAACTGCTTTGTATATTCTATATCATCAGGACGAAATGTCAACTTCCAAGTAAATGACTGACTTATATCCGATATCAAACTTAGGAGTGAATTAATGAATTATCAATACCTTTTGCGACAGATTTATACTACAGAAAAATCAGAATCACAGAAGACCACAATAATTGAAAATCCATATGAGTTGGATTCTCTCGAGCAAAAATCTGTTAATCTCTCTTATGATTTATCAGTCTTAAATACTTCAATTCCAGCTCAGGAAATAGTCGAGATGGTTCAGAATGCTATTGTTAATGACAGGAAATCTCAGGGGAAGGAAAAAGGCATTCGAATTCTCTTTTACGGATTAAGCGGCTCCGGAAAAACAAATCTTGCACATTATATTGCTGAATCGTTAGGTAAATGCATAATCACAAAAAATGCCTCAGACATACTGGGAATGTTCGTAGGTGAATCTGAAAAGAATATTGCAAAAGCCTTTGAAGAAGCAAAGAAACAGAAAAAGATTCTTCTTTTTGATGAAGTAGATTCTTTTTTTCGCGAAAGGTCATATTCGTCTCAAAGCTGGGAGATTACTCAGGTAAATGAATTTCTAACGCAAATGGAAAAATTTGAGGGAATTGTAATCTGTACAACAAACCTTCGGAACATTATGGATAAGGCAATGCAGAGGCGCTTTCATATTATGGTGGAGTTCAAAGCTTTGAAATATGAAGGCGTAGAAAATCTTTTGGGTAAGTATTTCCCTCAGTTTGATTTTAATGAAGAAGATATCAGAAGGATTTCGAGGTTTCAGAGCGCAACTCCAGGTGATTTTGGAAATCTTTCTTCCAGACTCCGTTTTATGAATCAGGAAAAGGTAACTGAAACATACATTACTGATGAATTGTGCAAAATGCAGGAAGAAAAAGAATTGGGCAAGAGAAGCATTGGATTTAGTGGCTAGGAAAGATGGCGGAGGAAAAGATTATGGAAAAATACAGAAAACTTGATTTATTTACATTGGAACTTGGCAGCGATTTGTGTTTAGAAAAATGCCTCAATGAAATTCTTAAAACAATTCCCTTGATTCGTGAGGAAATTTTTGATAAGTACGGTGTTGTTATTCCGAATGTACGTGTAAAAAGTAATAAAACTCTTAAGCCTCTTGAGTATGTAATAAAGGTGAATGGATATTCATCTGGAAGGTTTGAATTCAGAAAGAATTCATTTTTGATTTTGAATACTGGCTTTGTAAAAACAGAAATGAGCGGTAAGCCTGTAAAAGAGCCTGTTTTTGGAGCCCCTGGTTTGTGGATTACAAAGGGAAGAAAAGCCGAAGCAGAGAAAAATGGATATGTTGTATTATCATTCTCAAGAATTATCAGAGTTCATCTGTCTGAAACGGTAAAAGAGAATTTATCATCAGTTATTACGACTCAATATGTTGGGGAATTATTGGATGAGGTACTAAAAGAAAATGAATTTCTTTGTACTCAGATAGTAAAAAAATATGAAAATGCAGCCCTGTCTGTTGTAAAAATGGTTCTTTGTTCGCTTTTAGATGAAGAAGTTAGTATTCGAAACTTGATTCCAATTTTGGAAACTATTTCAAATGAACCAAAATATGAAAGAGCAAAACTTCAAGTTCTTGTGAACAAGGTAAGGTGTGCAATTATACCTGATGTTATTGATTCTTTGGGTGATTGCAATAATTACATTAAGGCACTGATGCTTTCGCAGAAATTATCTGAGCATATGTTTGATAATTTGACGGAAACTGGAGAAATTGCCTTTGACCCCACCACAAGAAAACTATTTTATAATGAACTCTCTTTGAAAATCAATGAAATGATAGATCAAGGTTTCTCCCCTGTAGTTCTTTGTGTAGAACCGCTTCGTTACAGTGTAAAAATCTTATTGGCCTCACTAGGGATTTCTAATATCCATGTTTTATCTGATATGGAATTGAGTATAGCTGTTAGTAAGCTAAATATTTCATTATATGTGTTCGCAACGATTGGAGAAGATGTTGAACTACCTTCAGGATGTGATTCAGGAGCTTCAGTTCACGGAAAGCTATCAGAAGCAACGCAGCCTAAGAAAAATTCAAATGATGATTTCGTAAAATTACAGGAAAGATTAAACCTGATTGTAGGAAGTTTAGAACCATTTGAACAGAAAGTAATATCAATGCGTTTTGGACTGGGCGAAGAACATAGTCATACCCTTGAAGAAGTTGGACTTGCCTTTGATATTCCTCTGGAAAAGATCCGCATGATTGAAGCAAAAGCACTACGTCTATTACGAAAGAATGTTGCAAGCAATGATGAATAATTGAATCATTCCCGTGACTTGGGAATATACGTACTTTATATTTTGATATATAAGCTGCTGTTGCTTAAAACAGCGCAGGAGGACGTCTATGAAAAAGAATACTGTCTTTTTCGCAATTTGTTTGGTTGGTGCTATTACTCTCTCTAGCTGTGCAAGTGCACCAAAAGTTAAAGATGTTTCTGGACCAACAGAAATTATTGAACACAAAGGCACTGCATTTGGTGTTGCACAGCCGGACTGGGTTGGTACGGTGCTTGCAACTCCTAACCAGAAAACTCTCAGTAAGGCTCTTGGAATCGACAAACATATATGGGTTGTTTCTAAGAGTGGGGAAAATCTCGATTTTATAAAGACTTGGGCAGATCAGGTTGATGCACGCGCAGAAATTGGAGCTTCTATTAAACAGGGGATTTCTGATTTTGTTGGGGCAAGAGCAGATGGCGATAAGTCTGATGTTGAAGAAACCGTAGAACGTTATTCAGCGCGTGCCTCTGCAGTTACTGTTTCCGGCCTTAATAAGGAAACTGACTGGTGGGTACTTGGCCGCACACGTATTCAGAAGAAGTCTGAAACTGAATCAAAGTATACATACCTCGTCGTATATTCAATGGATGAAGATTTGTATGCAAAACAGATTAAAAATGCATTCAAAGGTGAAGACGACAAAGTTGTTGATGATTTAATCCAGTATCTCATGAATTACACAATGATAGAAGCAAGAGAATAAGAGAAAGGGGGCTGAATATGAAAAAACAGATTATCAACATTTCAATTCTTTTTATGTATTCAGCCCTCTGCTTTGCTTCAAGTCCAAAGTGGTTGACTGATTTGGAGAAGGCTTTTCCGACTGAAGATTATGTCAGGGCTATTGGAGAAGGTAATTCAGAGAGTTCTGCAAAGAAGTCGGCACTCTCTGAATTAAGTTCATATTTTAACCAAACTATATCTTCTCAAACACAGGCTTTGAGATGTATTGAACGAAACAATTCTTCATATATAGAAAAAGGTGATGTAAAGCAGAATCTGATTTCATCAACAAAATCAGACTTGTTCTCTGTTCAATATACAAACAGTATTTATGACAAACGTAATGAGAAATTTTATATCTGTGCGTATCTAGGCAAAAAAGATGTTTGGAATGTTATTTCCCAGAAAATGGATGCAGTAATGAACAACTGTAAAACTTCATTAAAACAGATAAATAAGGAAACTGAGATTTTAAATCAGTTGATTCAGCTTAATCGAACAGAACAATTATATTCTGATTTTTATTCGTTGTATGAGATGGCTCTTGCAATATATCCTCACCGATGTTCAGAATATACAGCATTTGCAGAGAAGATTGTCTCTGAATTATCAGTATTATCTTCAATCCGGTCACAAGCAACGATAAAAGTTATTGTGAATGGTGATAAGCAGAACAGAATTAAAGGAAAAATTTGTTCTTTGCTTTCACAAAATGGAATTACTGTTGCAGAAACGAATACCAGATATGTGCTTAGTGCTGATGTTTTCTGGAATGAATCTCAATTAAATGGGATTTATTCCAGTATTCCTCAGATACAAATTACCGTAAGTAATAATAATACGGGATTAGCATTTTTTGCCGCAAAGTGCGAAAGACTGTCTGCTTATAATCGGGAGATCATCGAACAGATTGCTTTTGCTAATCTCGAAGAACAATTGGAAGAACGCTTTATCACAGAATGTTTCGAATAAGCAGAGGTATCTATGAAGAAACGATTAATTATTTTAACTATCTCATTTTTGCTTTCAAGACAGCTTTTCGCAAATACAACAATTGATGGAGCTATTACAAAAGCAGCTGTTGATATTACAGAGAAATGTGATGCCAAATCAATTCTGGCCATAGATGATTTTGAAAGCCCCAGCCAGGCAATGACCTTATATATTCGCGAGCAGCTTGCAGATTCTATTTTTGCAGAAGATGGACTGCTCCAGATAGTTACTCGGGAACATATGGATAAGGTAGAAAAAGAATTGAAGTTTCAAAATTCAGGGGTTGTCAGTGAGAAAACGATTCTTTCGGTAGCAGAACGACTTGGAGCCAGATTCCTTGTTTTTGGAAAACTGGAAGAGTTTAACAGCAGTTATATTTTGCGTGTTCGGATGCTGGATGTAAAAACCGGAGCATATCTGTTTAGAAAAACATATGAGTTTCAGTATTCTCAGAAAACTGAGCAGCTTTTAGGAAGGGCTCCAAATTACAAGAAAGTTTCTCTTGGTTTTCTTCTTGAGGCTAATAAAAACTCGCTAGATTTTATAGCACCGTCTGTAGGTTTTGCTTTTGATTACAGTCCATGGAGAAAAGTATCTATAGGTGCAAAAGCAGCGGCTAGTTACGACATGTTTGAGAAAAATAATGAATTGGTTACGCTTGAAGCATTGGGAACTCTCAGGTTTTATATTGTTTCCCTTACGGGAGAGCCTGTTACTGGTATTTATGCGGAACTACAGGCAGGAACTTCGTTATTCTTTTAAAACAGATTCTTTAACTCAGGCTGTTCCAAAAGCTTATGAAGGTTTTATTGCAGATTCATATTCACAAACAAAGATTGCTGCAGATGGCACAACTGTCGTTAGAATATATTATAATAGAAGAAATTATACTGTTTTATTTAATCCAAATGGCGGAACTGGAGAAGCATTTACCCAGGAATTTTACTTTGGATGCCCAGAGCCATTAACAGAAAACAGTTTTTCAAATACTGGTTATGTATTTGTCGGCTGGTCTTCTTCCGCAACAGGTGATGTTGAATATTCTAATCAAACAGTATTTGATACTTCTCGTGACATTACATTGTATGCTGTCTGGAAAGAACCAAAAACAGTTACATACAAAGTTCAGCATTATAAGCAGACAACTTCCCTTGGAAATAATTATGAGCTGGTAAGTGGTGACACTCAGAATCTCTCTGGAAAAACCGGGGAATTAACACAGGCAGCAGCTAAAACTTATACAGGCTTTACAGCTAAGACATTTTCACAAGTGACCATCAATGAGAGTGGTAACTCTGTCGTAAAGATTTATTATGACAGAAATAAATATATAGTCTCTTTTAATGCTAACAGTGGCAGTGGAAATATGGCGTCTCAGACTTTTTATTATGGAGTTGAGCAGGCAATAAGAACAAACTCATTTGAAAAGTCCGGGTATACCTTTAATGGATGGGCTACTTCTTCTAATGGACAAGTAGTTTATGAAAATAAGGAAACTGTCTCTGTTGATTGTGATTTGATTTTATATGCACAGTGGTATTACGGAATTACTGTTTCTGCTTCAACAGTTGAAGATTTGAACTTAACTAATCTTACTGATGCCTTTACAGTAAAAGTGACAGGTAATATTTCGAAAGCGACACTTGTGAGCCTAGCGTCAAAAATTGCAAAATCAAATTTTGAAATTACACTGGATTTATCAGAAACACAGGAGCTGGTAACAATAAGCACTGCAAGCAGCAATACTTCTGTTTTCAAGGATTGTAAGAAACTTGTATCAGTTGTTTTACCGTCAAGTCTAACAACGATTGGAAGCTATGCGTTTTATAATTGTGATGGTTTACGTAGTATAACTATTCCAAAGACTGTAAAAACAATAGGAACTTATGCTTTTGATTCTTGTGATGCATTAGAATCTGTTGAAATTATTGGCACAGAAACAATTGGAGATTCTGCATTTAAATCTTGTAAGAATCTTAGAAGTGTTTACTTGAAAGATGCAGGTACAATAGGAACATTCGCATTTAGGAACTGTCAAAGTCTACAGACTGTGTATCTGGAAAATATCAAAACAGTTGGTGATTATGCGTTTGGTTCTTCATCGAATGGAGATTACTCAGAAAACAACAAGTGCCTTGATACAGTAACACTCAAGAATATTTCAACAATCGGCAGGTATGCATTCGGTTATGCAATTAATTTGAATTTTGTTGAAATGAAGAATGTTACAACAATTATGGAGTTTGCTTTTATTGGTTGCTCAGTACTTTCTGCAGTAAACATTGATGCGGTAACTGTAGAAAAAGGTGCGTTTGAAAGT
>JAEDJA010000049.1 GCA_016296575.1 Treponema sp. | reverse complement strand
TTTCTGCCCCGCCATTGATTTTAAACAGAGCGTCTCCAGTTATTTCTTCTGCGTAGTTTGAGAAATCGTAACAGTTTAAGTCGTTGAACTTTTTCACCTTCATTTCTTATCCTTTAATAATATATCTCATCTTGAATCATCCCAAGTGCAATAATCTTGAAATTCATATTTTACTTCCAGCTTACGCTTATAATTTTTATGGAATTTGTATCCCATTTATCATCATTATCTTTATTGACAGCAGTTAACTGTTTTGTATATTTTTCAATTTCTACAGGAATGTATATCGAGCTTCCTGGGGTTATTGTTACATCCAGTGAAATGGTTTTGTAATAAGTTCTTGTACCTGCATTTGCCTGAATGTTTATTGTTGTGTTGTAAATATTTTTGTCGCAGGTATTTGTTATTTTAACTGTTGTGCAAAGGTATGAAATTAGAACTTCTTCAGTTTTGGAAACTCTTTTTTCCGATGTGCTGTCTCCAAAGGTGTAGTACTCTTCAACATAACCTTCTTCATCTCTTGTATATACGTCAAGCAATTCTACACTTCCTTCGGGGGCCTCAAAAAAACTGCATCCAATAAATATTGAGAAAAAAAAGCCCAAAATAATGAGAATAAAAAAACGTTTTTTAGTAAACATAGTGTTCTCCTATAAAGTCCTCCAGTAAAGGAAAATCATCTGCGCACAAATCAATTATTTGAATTTGATTGGTTATGACGTTCCAAAACGAAGTGATATAATCTTTATATATTTTGAAATATACAGTTTCACTTTGAGTAAACTCATCTTCTGTGATGATATTGTCATTGAAAAGTTTTTTGCGCTTCTCTCTAAAGGTCTGTTCGGTGTAAATATCTTTCTCTAAATTTACTATGTAAGAAAGATCAGATTTTATTTGTTCCTGCAAAATGGCAAGTTCTTTTTCCTGTGTTTTTTGAATAAGATATAACTCATCTTCAACTGACTCTCGGCTTAGTTTGTAGATTTCTTTTCGTAGTTTTCTAGCACCCGGCAATTCAAAACTCTTTTGTATTCCTATGCTTACAGAAAAATTGATAGGATATGGAGTTTCTTTTAGGAGTCGGAAAGATTTATACCAGTCAGAATAGTACCCATAGTAATTCCCGTCTGGACTGAGGCTTGAAGAAATCACCAGAGACGGTGCGTAACTGATTTCATTATTCTGGTATTGATAAAGATATTGCTGCAAAACACTGTTATATAGAACGTTGTAAGTATTATTGTTTATGGAATTGCTGTTAGGATTTACTTTTGCATAGAGCTTGTTAACCATATCCAGTAATTCATCTCTTTTAGCATGTAAATCAGAGATATCAAAATCTGGAATAAGAATCGAAATTTCTATTAATAGTTGTTTCTTTGAATACTGTAATTCAGTTAAAGAACTTGTTACTTCTGATAGCTGAAACCTTGCATAATGTTCTTCAAGTCCAGATTGCATGCCAGCTGCATTTTTTTGTTCTGCAGTTTTTAATTCACTTTCATATTCTTTTACCAGTGAAGTATAATAATCTTCTTGGGCACATAGAATATCTAAAGATTGGATTAAAGAAAGAATTTCCTGTATTTGGGAAGTTAGATTTTTTTTGTACATTATATCTGAATATTTCAACTGTTCTTTCAAAAGCTTATATTCTGGATTTCTTGTTAAACCAAAGGCGCCTCTCCCTAAATACTGGTTTAGAGAAAGACTTATTTGTGGCCATTGTAAAAATGTACGCCGGGTAGGGATGTAATTAAAACCATATCCTGCAGAAAAACTGAGTGAGCCTTGCCCGGGAAGTCTTTGATAGATGGAATAATTTATGAATGGGCTCAATACTTGCGTCAATGCAGAATCTGAAGCTTCATTCAATATGTAAAGACCATCGCCTCTGGTAGTACTCGAGGAACCTTGCAAACTTATTTGTGATTGAGGAAACCATTGCAAATCATATTGTTTTTTACTTATTTTTGTTGAAAGATAATCACGCTTTATATTACTTACGTTTTCGCTGTTTTCAAATGCAGTACTAATAGTCTTTTTCCAATAGTTTTCTTCTTGTGAAAATAATAGGCTGCTCAGGAGAAAGAGAAGAAGAGCAATATATAATTTTTTTTCTAATACCATAAACTCATTTTCTCCAGAACATATTTAAGTATTGTTTTCTTTGAAAGGACAATCCGTGCATCTGTTTGTAAACCAACTTTTAAAGGGTATTCTTTTCCTTTCTTATCTTTGAGACTTTGTTTTTCAATATCTGTTTTAATTAAGAAGAATGCTTCTCCATTTTGAGATTTAGTAACATCGGGATCTATAGTTATTATTCTTCCTTCTGTTCCACCAAACTCGTGATAGGGTAGACTTGGAAAACGCATTTTCACTGTCATCCCTTCTTCGATTTTTCCCGCTTGTTTTGCTGGAATTGAAAGTTCTACTTTTGTAAGATTTACATCATTTGGTACTATGTTAAATAGTATCTGTCCAGATTGAATCCAGTCATTTTTGTTATATACAGAGATTTCCTGTATCATGCCATCAATAGGAGCTCTGACTTCTGTAAATAAAATAGAATCATTTATTTGCTTTAGTTTGTTTTCATTTATTTTTTCTGAAGTTTCCAGAGTAATGATTTCAGATTCAATGGCATGCTGGAAGGTAATATTATAATCATCATAATTGTTACAAGAAATCAAATATTCTGATTCTAATTCCCGAAGTTTTGCGACCGTTGTCATGGTTTTGGGAAGTTCTTTTTCCTGTTCATACCTTTCTTGATTAAGAGTACGTATATTTGAAAGTTTCTCAAGATTTGTTTCCCAAAGTTCAAAGCGCAGAAATGCTTCGTAATGTTTTTTGTTTATTACATTTTTCCCTTGCTTTATACTTGCTTTGATTTCATAAAGTGCAGAAAGTCTTTCTTTTTCATCTTCCATCTGTGAGATAAGTGATTCTTTTTCTGCGACTAATTGTGTTGGATCTATTCTAAGAAGCAACTGTCCGCTCTCTACATTTTGACCAGCTTTATACTCTATAGATTGAATTCTTCCAGTAACGGCGTTGGATACAGTAGAAATATTCTCTTCTGGTCTAATAAAGCCTGTAACTTTGATTACTTCTTCAAATTTTGCAAATGAGATAAATAATAATGTAGAAATAATGAAGATACAGATTATCCACATTGTGGCAAATTGAAAAATGGGCTTTTTTTGTAAAAAATATTCCTGGGTGTAAGGTATAGTATTATCTGAATATATCTTCATTTATAATCTTCCTGATTTTGATTTTTCCACATTTCAGCATAAACACCATTCTTCTCTAGTAGTTCTTTATGATTTCCAGATTCAACAAGTTGACCTTCCTTTAATACAAAGATTTTGTCACAGTTTTTAATTGTTGAAAGACGGTGTGCGACTATTATAGTTGTTACATCTGTACCAATTCTGTTTATGGTGTTCATAATGGCTGTTTCGGACAAACTGTCCAAACTAGAGGTTGCTTCATCTAAAACAAGAATTTTGGGTTTTCGTAAAAGAGTTCTTGCTAAGGCAATTCGTTGTCTTTCACCGCCAGATAAGGATGCTCCTTTTTCTCCAATTTTAGTGGCAAATCGATTATCCAGTTTTGCTATAAAATCTAATGCTTCTGCATTTTTTGCTGCATTGAAAATATCTTCAGGAGTTGCTTCATAGTTTCCCCATGCTATATTTTCCTCAATGGTTCCACTAAAGAGAAGAATTTCCTGTGGAACATAGCCAAAGTGACTTCTGTATGATGTAGTATTTATGTCATTAATACTTTTCTCATCAATTAAAATATCCCCGGTATCAGCTTTATAGAATTTTAAAAGCAGTTTTATCAGTGTTGTCTTTCCAGAACCAGATGGTCCAACAAAAGCTACTTTTTCACCAGCATTAATATGCAGAGAAATGTTTTCAAGGGTATTACCTCGTGTACCATAAGAAAAAGAAATGTCTTTCATGGTTATATAACCCTTTACTTCCTTTAAGGTAAATAAACCAGAATTTATGGTTTCTTCAGGAATATCAAGAATTTCGCCCAAGCGTTTACTTGCAACTGATAATTCCTGAATTTGAGGTTGTAATGTAATCAACCTGCTTAATGGACCTAAAAAATAGCCTAATAAAGTAACAAAGCTGATCAGTTCTCCAAGTGATAATCTTCCCTGCATTATTAGGTAACTTCCGTACCAGTAAACAGCAAGATTTCCTGCCTGAGTAAAAAATTCCTGTAAGGTACTTTGAACATTACTCATATTTAATAAGGAAAAATCTTTTTCGATAGTATTGATTATTTTTAATTCGGCTTTATCATAAGAATCGTTTTCAGAGGAGAGTGCTTTTACTGTTGAAATGCCATTTATGGTTTCTACAAAGTGAGAATACTTTTCAGCTTCAAGTACAGACCGCCGGTAGATTAACTGTTTGAATCTTTTTGAAAAAGAAAGAACTAAAATTGCTGAAAGAATAACAGGAATAGCTGCAATTCCTACAAGAGAGGAACTGAATGTAAATAGAACAATTCCTCCAAAAATCAGCATAACGCAATCTAAAAGAACTCCAATGGTCATACTGGAAAGAGCATTTTTTATTGTTCCTATATCGCCTATTCTGGAAAGAATTACACCACTTTTTCTTGAAGTAAAGAAGTCTAATGGCAAATGTAGAATATGATTAAAATATTCTAGAGTTAATGCAGCCTCTATTTTATTACTAAAGAATACAATCAGATTGTTTCTGACAAAATTTAAAAGACTTTGGAATATTATAACGAGTAAATAAGCAAGAGAAACTGATATAAGTGCTTGTGGCAGATAAGAATAAATTACATCGTCAATAAGGAATCTGAAGTAAAAGGCTCCAAGAATACCTAGAATAGTTATAAAGAAGCTGGCTGAAAAAATACTTAAAGCAAGTTTACGGTCTTTTTGTAAAATGTACCAGAATCTCTGAAAAAAAGATTTATCATCATCTGTTTTTTCAAAAGCTTGATTTGGAGATAAAAGAAAGAAAACTCCTGACCACCATTCAAAAAACTTCTCGGCTTTTTCCCAGTATATTGATCCTGCAGGATCTGCAATAAGTATTTTCTGCTTGTTAATTTTATAAACAACGACATAATGTTCCAGGTCATTTTTAACCAAGTGAACAATGATAGGAAATGGCAGGTCTTGTTTTAAAACTTTTTCTTTAGATACTAACGCTTTGCATGAAAAACCAATGCTGTTTGCACATTTAATAATGCCTTTTGCGGAGGTGCCTTTCGTGTCAGTTCCTGCAAGATTTCTAATTTTTGCTATAGATATTTTCTTTCCGTAATACTTTGCAATAGTAGAAATACAAGCTGCGCCACAGTCTGTTTCATCTTGTTGGTGTACAAGGCAATAATACTTTTTAAATCTCATGATGAAAAATATATCACTTGACAGAGAAAAAAAGAAGTAAATGTAATGTAAGAAGATGTTAAATTCAATAGTTTTTTGTAAAAAATTAGTAAATTTTCTGAAAATATTATATAATAAGGGAAAAGTTGGGTAATGAAAAAGTATAAACCTCTAGACAATTACGATTTCTCAGATTACGCAGAAGAAATAACTGGAGACGTTCTGTTTAAAATCAATGGTGGTGCAGAAATTGAGAACTCAAATAAAGGTGTTGCCAATGCAAAGCCTGGTGACACCCTTACCAGAAACGATGGAACAACAGTAACCATTACTCAAGGCGATATTGACTGGGCAAAAAAACAAGTGGGCGAAAGTGAAACTACGGCAACTAACAGTACTCCAACGTCTGTAACTGAAACTTCGAATTCACAACCCCAGCAGACTTCTTCAAGTACTTCGGGAACTGGAAAAACTAATACAACAACAAAAAGCGGTAATAATTCAACTTCAGCAGTTTCTTCAACTGGAACCAAATCTACGGAATCTTCTGTTATACAAGAAACAGCTGCCACTGCAGAGCAGACTACATCATCTGCTAGAACAAGTTCAGAATATCAAGGCGTTCCTCCTCAGTACTGGGATGCTCTGGATGAACAGAAAGCAAAGAAACAAGAAGTGATTGGAAATTATGATAAGAATGAAGTTGATAATGTAATTGAAAATTATGTTGAGAAAATGAATGAAAACAAGTCGAAAGGTAATTGGATAAAAAAAACTGTAAACGGTATAGACGAATATACTTATGACCCTGACATAATATCTCAAAATAATCTTAATACTTATCACCAAATAAAAAGACAAGGAACAACTGTTTCATGGATTGAATCCAAAGGTGTTATTATTCCTGACGGATTTGAACTCGATGGTTACATATTTCATGAAGATGGGACTTTATCTAGGACCGATGGCACTCAAATCACTCAAATCACTCCTATACAAGCAGAAAAGTATGATATCTTTGTGTCATTGAATTCAAATGCCGTAGATCCCAATACATTACATAAAAATTTTATGGGAACTAGTTATACTGGGCCTGAAAATCCAAAGACATATTCGGGCTCTAGTAATTATGATTATATTCCACGAAATAAAAGCGAGGATGCTTCTATTATTCATGATAAAGCATATGCTAATAACAAAACTGCAGGTACTGTAGGTGCGTTATTGAATACAGACGTTATTTATGATGATTGGCAGTTGGTACTTAGCAATATGAAAAATTTTGTTACAAATCCTGATCTAATAGATAAGAGTAGATCGTTGCTTACTTCCGTAGTTTTCTCTACATTAGCACTATTTAAAACTATAGGATATGCATTTAAACCTGAGAACCAGCCTAATTATGGTATTTCTATGACAATTGAGGAGCGTTATAATGCGCATCATTAAAAAACGTATTATTCCATTAATTTTAATTATACTATTGTTTTCTTTTATTTTTTCATCTCCAGCATCTGCACCCTGGTGTTTTGAAAATGAAGTTTATTTATTTCAATTAGAATCACAGAATGAATTAATAGAACAAATCACAAATTATTATAATGATAATGAAAGGTTCTGGTATGGTGAGAAAATCAGAGAATATGTAACTGGACATGAGTCTATAGCTTTGTTTGAATACCTGTACATTGAAGTAAATCTGGATAATATTCCTGCAATCATTGAAATCGAAATATTTCAAACCGCTGAAAAACCTTATATCACCTTAAAAAGTTATATACTACGAGAACAAACCAAGGAGTTTAATCGCCTTAAGCGTACACAGCAAGATGAGGATATATTGAAGGAGTTTGAAACCGAGTTTCTAGATAATTTAAAAATCAAATACACTAGAGAAAAGCCAACATTAATAAGTAAACTGTTTTCAGTGATATATCTAACCTTGCATCCACAGTATAAAAGATAACAGATTTTTTATGCAGACGCATGGAATCAATGATGAAATAGGCAGTAATAGGAAAATTAGGCTTTCTTTACTTATGTTATAGCCTTGATATATTAATGATTCAATCTGCAAGTATAAAAAATATAGCCATATAAGCCGCAATAACACTTCATATTTAGTAATGGTTTTGAATAGTAAAATTGCACCAAGTGTAAGTGCAAAATAAATGACCGAATAAACATAAATATTTTTTAAAGAAATATTAATAAAACTGTATTGGTCATAAAATAATTCTGGCTGAGTTTTATATATAAGTAAGAATATAACCACAACAAAGATTTCGAGAAATTGTCAAATGTTGTGGATGAAAAATTGAACATTTGCTAAGCCGCTAATA
>JAEDJA010000028.1 GCA_016296575.1 Treponema sp. | reverse complement strand
TTATACACCTTATTAGCTTTGCTGTTTTAGTCCAAGTTGCGGTTAGGCATTACACTCAGAAGATATAACTACTTTGTGAATTTTCCCCGATTGGAGTAAATTGTTTTCCCAACCACCACATTGCCACTTATCCTCTGGGGTAAAGAAACATCCTAAATATGTTGAATTTATTTCTGGCCATTCATTTTTTAATTCATCTAATTTATATGTAAACTGATATGAATTTCCAGCTTCAATAACTACAGGTTCTGTTTGAGTAATGAGTCCTCTATCAAAATTTCTTTCATTTACGTTACGAAGGTAATTTTGTACAGTCAATTTTTTATCTGTTTTATTTTCAACTTCATAAATAAAATCATAATCTTTCGATTCAGACAATTTAATAAAATCCTGTAGTTTTTTATCTGTTGGTCTTTGGTATGTATCTTCAGATTGATTTGGATAAGGCTTTTTTTCTGTTTTTCCATTTGTTCCTTGAATCCATACCCTAAATCCATAATAGTAGTAATTAAAACCAGAAAGTGTAACAGTTGCATAACTTCCATCAAGCATTTGTACATTTCTTAATGTATATGCATATCCTAAATTACCATCTCTGTAAAAATCTCCATTTGCATCTTTATCCCAGACCCAAATTTTGAAATTAGAGAAATCATCTGAACTGGTATAACCTTCTTGATCAACACAGATATGATCCAAATCGTCTTCAGAAGAAAGAACTACATAGTTACCTTTATCTAAAACATAATAAAGATGACCTTTATATTGGAAAACACCTTTTGTAATATGACCATATTCGTCTTTGTGGAAAACCATATTCTGAAGATTTCCTAAATGTTCTGTATTCACTACAAGGGAATTTCTTGCAGCAACTAAATCAGTACCATATACATTTGAAGGTACATTCCACACTCCATCAATAAAACCCTGCCATTTATCATCTTCTTTAGGTTCTGCAAAAGCGGATCTGCTGCCAGAATAATCTTGAATTGATTGCTGAACAAATGTTTTACTGTTTTCAATTGCATCGTTAATTGAATATGTAAACTCTGTTTTATCATAAGGTAAAGTAATTTCATCATTATAATCACTTAATGTAATCTCATTATTATAATCACTTAATGGTGAGCCACAGCTTATAAATATAATAGCTAATATACTTAAAAAAATTGTAAATAAGTATTTTTTCTTCATTTATATTCTCCTTTAATAATATAAATATTATACAATATTTTGGGATGCAGATTTTACAATTGCGGTAATTCGTGTGAAACAGCTTCTCTTTTTCCCACCGCCATGGACTTCATAGTTATTACAGATAATCAATATTCTGTTGAAGGAAGTTTTCTCCATTCTTCCAGCTGGGTCTGAATAAGCACCTTACTTTCTTCAAGGATTTTCTGGGCTTCATCTTTGTCTTTAGGACAATCGTATACTTTAAGCACCTTTACACGATAACAGCCATGTCTCAATTTTCTAAAAATCATTGAAAGATCACGCAGTTCATATCCTCCATCCAAAGCACATACTGCAACAGGAAGATTTGAACTTTCTACCAGTTTTCTGAATCCTGCAGAATAAAAAGTACCAACATTTCCATCACGAGTTCTGTGTCCTTCTGGGAAAAGAATAGGAACCTGATTTCTATCAGCAACTCTTTTTCCAAAATCCTCAACTACTTTCATAGCTTCCATGGGTTTTGCGTTTCTAGGAATAAGACAATGTTGTTGAGTTCGAAGCATTTCTGAAACAAGAGGAACATGTCGACCAAGAGTATCCTTTGCAACAAAACGAACCTGTCTTTCATGAAGAAATTTCATAAATACAGGAATATCAAAAAGACTCTGATGATTAGAAATAATAATATAATTTTTTGGAAGAAGTGATTTAGTTTCGTTATAACCCCAGAAATAAAAGTGCATATAACAACGAAGAATAGAAAAAAGACGAGGAGCAAGAACTCCGGAAATATAGTTAGAAATAAACATGCTTATTTTTTTTGAAACAGGATAAGCAAAAATGTTTGAAATGGCAGGAATACTTACCATAAAAACCAAAACGATTAATGTAATTGCACTCATATTAAAATAATTATAGCACAAAAAAAAATGGTTATAAATCTTTTTTTTCTAAAATCTTATATTTACACCCATGCCAGAAGAGCTTCCAAGAGCAACAGGAACAAAATCAATTCTAGTTCCCTTTTTTGTATAAAGACTGTTTTTATGTAAAAAAGGAATCAGAAAACCTGTAAATCCGCCAATAAGTGCACCAGTCAAAACATCGGTAGGAAAATGATTTCCACTTGCTACACGAAGGGCTGAAGTTCCAGCGGCAAAAGAAAGACTTCCCATAATTACAGGCAGCTTCCAATGACTATCAGGGAAATAGGATGCAAAAACATAGGAAGTAAATACTGCTGAAGCCCAGGCAAGCGTTGAATGACCAGAAGGAAAACTTTCTGCAAAATCACCGTTTTCAACAGCTTCCGAAGGATAATTGTCATAATACATATAAGGTCTGTTACGAGAAACAAGGAATTTCAAAAGCTCTTTAGTACCTTGTGCACAAAGAATAGTTTCTCCAAACATAATTGAGACAGTAAAATGTTCTGTGGTTCCGGCTGTAAGGCAGATTAAAGGCGTTGCAAAGGAAAAAGCAAGTGTCACATCACCAATGGTGTCCAAAAAAGGTGAATAAGGCTGCATAAAAGAACGATCGAAAAAATTTATTTCATTTTTATCAAAAGATGAGCTTGAAACATCAGCTTCTTTCTTATCAATTGAAGAGCGAAGAATAAGGTCTGTACCATAAACTGTAGATCCGGCTCCCAGAATAATGAGTTCACGTACTGAATCAAGTGAAAAAGCTTTTCCATCTTCAAAAAGATTGTTCATAAGCCAGTTATCTGATTCACAAAAAGCTGGTACAGAAAAAAATAAAATCATAATAAGAGCAAAAAAACGTTTCATCAGAACCTGCCTTTAATTTTTGGTAAAAAGACTGGCTATATCTTCCTTTCCTGCCTTTATGGACGGAACCAGAGAAACAAGCATGGAAA
This sequence comes from Treponema sp., assembly GCA_016296575.1. GTDB lineage: Bacteria > Spirochaetota > Spirochaetia > Treponematales > Treponemataceae > Treponema_D. The sequence continues at coordinate 31,776 of JAEDJA010000028.1, read as the reverse complement.
GAATAACAGTCATAACAGCCATAATAATAATCTCTTTTACCGGTATTGTAACTGGTATTGAGCTCATATAATAGGCCGGATCCATAAGTTTAATATTTTCATAAGAAGATGAAAGGCCATTAAGTCCATACCAGATTCTTGCTGCAAAATTAATTAATTTTTCAATAGCAAGAACAAACTCGTTGGATTTTAAAGACAAAAGAATACCAACAGGAACACCGGCACAAACACCAAGCAGACCGGAAACCGTACCCGCGATGGTAAATGAAAGTGAAATTCCCCAGTTCTTTGCCCCTACACTTTTTAAAACTGCAATCTCACGCCGTCTTTCCATAACAAGCATAACCAATGCTGAAGAAATATTCACACAGGCAACAAGTACAATTAGAATCATTACAAAAAGAAGCATAACTCTGGTAGATGAAAAATTTTCAAACTGAGCAGCATTCACTTCATTCCATGTATAAAAATTGGCAGATTTTCCATAAACTGATTGAAGTTCTCTTTTTGTTTTAGAAAGTTCTGCAGAAAATGGATCTTTGGTTTCAATCATAACAGAGAATGTAGAAGATTTTAGCGGAAGAAATGTAAAGGCACTTTCAGCTGGAACAAAAACCCAAAGAGCATCCAGTTCCTGATAACCTGAAGTAACTACAGCATCAATATTCAGAACTGTTAGTTTTGGAGTAACTTTTCCATTCAGATTCTTGGTTGTAATAATCTTTAATTTATCGCCAGGATGCAAAGAAAGTGTTTCCGAAAGCTTTTCACCAATTGCACAGATTTTACCACCTTCGCTGAATTTTGTTATATCACCTTCCGTAACTTCAAGAAGATTCTTAAAGGCATGATTTTTTTCAAAAATATCAGTCTGAACTCCACGGATCATTGCACCAGTACGGTACTCATTTCCACTGGCAAGGGCACTTGAAGAAATCTCAGGATAAACAGAAAGAACTCCATCTTCTTCCAAAAATTGCTTTGCATATTCGTTATATGAATCCCAGCTTCCAACAATTCCCTGATTTCGAGCAACATAAGCTTGAATATGAGAAGATGAAAGTCCAATTATACGTTCGGTCATGCCTTTTATAAGTCCGTTTGACATGGCACTTACAATAACAAGAGGAACAAGGGAAATTCCAATGCACACAATAGACCCGGTAAGACTTCTTCGTGCGGAAGAGGACTTTTCGCTTTTTGGAAAGAGAAGGCTTTTTGCAAATTCAAAATATGCAGTCAGTTTCATACCAGGCAGAGTTTTCCTTCTTTTATAGTCCAGCAATAATCACCTTTTGATGCAAGACTTCTATCATGGGTAACAAGAATTAAAGTTTTTTTATATAAATCGGACATTGAAAAAAGCAGATCGCCAATAACAGCTGCATTTTCCGGATCCAGATTTCCTGTGGGTTCATCAGCAAGAATAAGAGCCGGATCATTAATCAAAGCTCTGGCTACGGCAACACGCTGACGTTCTCCTCCAGAAAGCTTTGTCGGAAGATGATTTCGTCTTTCCCAAATACCTGCATCTTTTAAAAGCTTTTCGCCTTTTTCTGCAGCTTCTTTTTTGGAAGTACCAAGAATCATTGCGGGAATGCAAACATTTTCAAGAGCTGTAAAATCTTTAAGAAGATGATGAAACTGAAAAACAAGGCCAATACTATTGGAACGATAAGAACTAATCTGACTTTCGGTAAAAGATGCAATATCCTGATTATTGAAAAGCACCTGCCCTTTTGTAGCCCGATCAATTCCAGCGATAATATTCAGCAAAGTTGATTTACCTGAACCACTTTCACCAGTAATAACGTTTTTTGTACCCTCAATTACAGAAAAATCAAGGTCTTTAAGAACTGTAAGGCATTCCGCCTTTGATTCAAAAGTTTTTTCAAGTCCTTTGATTTCAAGAATATTATTCTTCATGGAGCACCTCCGAAACATTTAACTTAAGCACATTTCTTCCGGCAAGCCAGCTGGCAATGACTGGAGCAAGCAAACCAAACATAAAAATCATTGTTACTTCCATGGGAAAAACTCTGGCAGGAATATCTGCATATAAAACGTACATAGGATTTTCTGTTATGGAATAAAGATTGGCTCTGTTAAAAAGCCATGTAAATCCGTAGGAAAACCAGTAAATCACTTTGGAAATAAAAGAAAATACTGTGCTGGAATTAAGGGAAATGAGAATTCCTGGAATAAGACCAGAAAAAGCACCGGCAAGTCCTGAAACAAATCCCCGCATTACGAAAATAGACTGAATATCCTTTTTTTTGGCCCCAAGTGCTGCCAGAAGGGAAATCTCACTTTTTCTTTCAAAAACAAGTCTTCGCATTCCGTTGTAAATATTTATTCCAACAACAAGAAAAATCAAAAAGACAAGAAGTCCGAGTATATTTTTTTCGATTCTCAAGGCTCCAAAAAAAGACTTATTGTATAGTCTCCATGACTTAATATTTAATTCTGGAAATCTTTCTGAAAGAGCTGAACACATAACACGGTCAGCATTTTCCGAAGAAAGTTTTATTCCGGTAACCTTTCTTGCATCTTCACCAAGAATTTCATAGCCTTTTTCAAGTGAAATAAATACCAATGTATTGTTAATATCAGAGTAACCAGATTTATAGATTGCAGAAACAGTAAAAATACGTTCATGACTGAGCAAATCAACATCGGAAGAACCGCTTAATGCAAAGAAGTTTATTTTTGATCCAACTTTAACACCAAGATTACGAGCCATCAATGAACCAATAATTATACTGTCATCATCAAGCTTCCAATTTCCTGAAACAATATTCAGTTCTTTAGCAAAACCAGCATCCTTTTTGTAAATTTCTGGATCAACTGCCCGAATAAGAGCAACTCCTTCACGACCGTTATCAGTGGTAATCAGACTTTGAGCTTCAAGAAAACCAGTTACAGTGGAAACAGCTTTTCGTCCTTCCAGAAAATCATAAATCTCTTTTTCATGGTGTTCACTTTCTTCTATTCTTATATGGTAACTTGAAAGATTCAGAATGGCATCAATAAAATTTCTTTGAAATCCATTCATTACGCTCATTACAACTATAAGAGTCATTACACCAAAAGCAATTCCAAGTACTGAAAGAACCGAAGTTGAACGGTTTTTGCCTTTAGCATCTACTGAGGATATTCGTCTTGCTACAAAATAAATCCAGTTTTTCAAAGGCTTTTCCTCAAAATCTTGTTACCTGAATACATGATTTCGGACACCTTAACTCCTTTTTCATATACGGCCACAACATAAAGACCGTCGTCAAAGTAAGAAGTTAATTCAAAATCTTCTAAATCTGTATATTTTTTTATAACTTTTACGGAATTATCTTCATAGTAAGTGTAATTGTCAGGAATATCGCCGCCATTTCGCTCATAAACCCATTTTTTTTCAAGTTTTTTGGATTTTCCTGAATAATTTTCCTTTTCGTAAATCCAGGAAGTTTCTGTTTTTTTAGATAAAAATCCTTCTTTCCATAAAAACTCAGTTTCAGAAATTTTTATTTCTTTACCATCTAAAAGTGCAAATCTGTTTTCGGCGACTACATCACCATTTACATTATAAGACACAATAATTTTTTCATTTGAAAGAACAACTTCAAGTTTTCTAAGAACATCACCCTTGTATGTATAGATTTCAGTTTTAGTGATCAAGCTGTCGGAAAGTGTTCTAATTTCCCAATACTGCTTTTTTACAAGTCTGTGCTTATCATCATAAAATCCACGAACCACCACATTTCCCGATTTTCTTACAAGAACAGCTCCAGTCTCGCTTTTTAAGGGAACAAAAAGTTCATCATCAACACTGTCAAAAGAAAGAGTACCGTTTTTTGAGACTGAAAAAATACTTTCCTTTTCGTAAAATGAACTTTCTTCCTGGGCAATCATTACAGAAATTGAGAAAAACATAACAGAAAGAGCAAACAGTATTTTTTTCAAAAAAACCTCAAATTTATTTACTAAAAATTCTACAGTCCAAGGAATTCATCAAGATAATCATCTGCGTTGAATTCCTTGATATCAGGATATTTTTCACCAAAACAAACCCAGGCAACAGGAATTCCAAGCTGTCTGCCAATTGTAACCGCAACTCCGCCTTTAGCAGTTGAGTCATATTTTGTAAGAATAAGTGCATCCACTCCAACCGCTTCATTAAAAACCTCGGCCTGAACAAGAGCATTCTGTCCAGTGGTGGAATCAACAACTATAATCTTTTTGTAACACCCTTCATCTGCCTTAAGACGACAGGTTTTATCAATTTTCTGAAGTTCCCTTACAAGATTTTCTTTATTGTGAAGACGACCGGCTGTATCTGCAAGTACAAGACCAGAACCTTTGGCTCGGACAGCTTCAGCTGCATCAAAAACAACTGCACTTGGATCACTTCCATGCTGATGACTTACAACACGTACACCAATATTTTTACCATGCATTTCCAGCTGTTCAATGGCAGCCGCACGGAAAGTATCAGCTGAAGCAAGAACAAGATTATCCGTAGTTTTAGAAAGAAGATTTGCAAGCTTTGCAACGGAAGTTGTTTTTCCAACACCATTAACGCCAAGAACCATCCAAACATTTACTTTTCCAGGGACTGGTTCAAGTTTAGTACTCTTTACATTTTCTGCAAGGATTTTTCTAAGCTCTGCTATAATTTCTTTTTCATCAGTAATTTTATTTTTTTTACATATAGTTTCCAGTTCTTCACCGATTTCATAAGCGGCTTTAGCACCAATGTCACCTTCAACCAGAGTATCCGTCAAATCTTCAAAAAACTCATCATCAATAATTCTTTTATTAAACATTGATTTTAGTTTGTCACTGAATCTGCTCATCTTGTTCCTCACTGAATTCTATACTTGTTTTATCTTCATTGGAAATAATCTCAAAATCTTCTGGTCGTAAAACCTTTGTTGTAGAAGGAAGCACTTTGTCAGCAGCAATAAGATATCTGATAAGTGTATATCCCCACAAAAGGCCAGTTCCCCATGCAAACCCAGTCATTACTTTTGATGCATTCTGCCATTTTACTGCCTTCTCATATAATTCTATTGTAGGATTTTGCTGATAGGCTGCAAAAGTATTATAAAGACTTCCATAGGTTACACACCAGCCCATCATTGAAATCATGAATGCACTGTAGCTTCCATACATAATTTTTCTACGTAAATCAATATAAGAAGCAGTATCCATAGCCTTTATATTCGACTGATAAAAATTACCGTCAGAAATTTTCTTACTATCAATATAATAAAAATCAGAAAGTCCGTCTTCAGATACAAAAATTCCAAGAATTTCTTTGCCATCAATTTCAATTCTTGAAGTGTTTTTATATTGATCTGAAGAAACAAGAGGCATTCCATTGGCAAAAAGAGTACCTTCCTGGAAATACTTCATTCTAAAATTAATAAAACCATTGTCTTTTTTTACAAGATGCACGCCAATCTCGTAATTCTGATTTCCTTCAAAATGATACGAGGTAACAAGAGTTTTATATCCAGGTGCTGAAAAAGATACAGTATGAATGCCACTTTCAAAAATCTGTGGAATGGAAAAATTTGAAACTACCTGGTCGTCAAAAGTGAATTTCACTCCATCAACAGTTTCTTCATTCATCACTTTTACATTTATACTTACTGGAAGTGTTCCAAAAACATATTGAAGCATGCTGTCAGAAAGAAGATCACATATAGTTTCAGATTGAGATGTAGTTCCAATTTCTGATTCCCGGCAAAGCTCACGGTTTCCCGGCATAAGAGTAAGAACTGCTGAAACGGAAATATATTCATCAATAACTGTTACTTTTCCTGTAAGAATACAACGGATTTTTTTTTCATCACTGATTTTTTTTATAAATATAGAGTTTAACCCGTTTTCAAGAAAATCTGCCTGCTGTTGTTCAGTTAGTTCAATAAAAGGATTATCAATAGAACCGTAAACCTGCACCTGTTCATAATATTCAGACTCAACATTTGTAGAAAAAAGATTCTTAAAAAGATTCTGAAATTTTTCTGTTTCACTCTGAATTTTATGCACATTGTAAGTAGAAGAAGCATCTGCCTTAGACAAAACAAGCTGGTCTATAAGAACCTGATTTTCAGCAATTTTCTTTTTACACGCTTCAATTTTTTTTTCAGCTTCATTTATTTTTCGTTTAAGTTCTCTTTCTGAATAATCATACAAAAAAAGACTGTCTCGGGATTTAACAAGACCAGAAAGCTCTAGAAAATTTGCAGTCTGCTTTTTTTTTAGGTCGTAAAGCTTTCTTTCATCTGTTTCACTTTTATCGATGAACCGCTGATTACCAAAAGCAAGATTATCCAGAATTCGTTTTGGGAAAAGGGTTTCAAATTCTTTATAAATTGAATTTTTACTTCCACTTCTAACATCCACCTGAAAAGGAATGGCTGCAACAGTCCATTGATTATCAGCGGCGTACAAAAATGTAAATCCATTGACAATCAACAGAACAGAGAAAATACATAATTTCTGAATAAGGTTACATTTCCTCATCTTCATCTGAATCCATTGGAAGACCTTTCCATTTGGCCACCAGATAGGAGTTCATAAAATCATCAAGATCGCCATCCATAACATTCTGAATAGAGCCAACAGAATATTTAGTACGGTGGTCTTTTACCATAGTATATGGACAGAATACGTAGGATCGAATCTGACTGCCAAATGAGTTGTCCTTTTTTTCAGCAGCAAATTTTTCATTTTCTTTTTCTTTCTGTTCACGATAATATTCGTAAAGTTTAGCCTTAAGCATGCTCATACAGGCCTGACGATTGAATAACTGACTGCGTTCAGTCTGGCAAGCTACAACAATTCCTGTTGGAAGGTGGGTAAATCGAACTGCAGAATCAGTTTTATTTACATGCTGTCCACCCTTTCCACCTGCACGGTAAGTATCTACACGAAGATCTTCAGGTTTAATTTCAACTTCAATCGAATCATCAAGGACCGGAAAAACATAAACACTGGCAAAGCTGGTATGACGGCGGGCGTTGGCATCAAAAGGAGAAATGCGAACAAGACGATGAATTCCATTTTCGCCTTTCAAATATCCAAAAGCATAGTCACCCGAAATCTGAATAGTGATTGATTTAATTCCACCTTCAGCCTCAATCATATCCATAACTTCCATTTTGAATCCGTGACGCTCACACCACCTCATATACATACGGTTAAGCATATTTGCCCAGTCACAGGCTTCTGTTCCACCAGCACCCGCGTGAATTGTAAGGAAGGCATCATTTTGGTCAACTTCACCGGAAAGAAGATTGAGAATATTTAATTTTTCGAATTTCTCTTTACAGGCCTGGTACATGGCACGAGTTTCAGCTTCATCACCAGAATCTCCGCTTTCTTCGGCAAGCATGTACATTGCTTCCAGGTCATCCATTTCAGAAAGGATTTCTCTCCATGGCTCAACCCTTTTTTTCAGCTTACGAATCTGTCCCATTATTTTTTCTGCAGCTTCATGATCATTCCAGAAATCAGGATTTTCCGTAAGCTTTTCTTTTTCTTTGATTGATTTATCTATAGAGGCAGAGTCAAAGACGCCCCCAAACATTAAGGATTTCTTTTTTCAGTTCTTCAATTGGTAATTTAATCTCTTCAAGCATGAGTTTATTATAGTAGAAAACTTGATTATCCGCAAATATTGTGGAAAAGGCGGTAAACATCTATTCCGTTGATTGTTTCATTTTCAGGATACATATCAAGCATGCCCCTTCTACCACCGGCAAGATGTTCAGAGGTAATTCCATGTTTAATGGAAATATCAGCTTCCATAAGTGCAGAAAGATGATCTGCTACCCTCACAAGCTTACCATCAATAGGATTGAATTTTGCCTCATTATATTTTGTATTTAACTCATTAAATCCAACAATCTGGAAATGTCCGTTTTCATCAATAACACGATTTGAAAATTCTGCACTTGTATAGTAGATTAATTCATTCTTAAAGAAATCTTCCATAAGAGGAACAAGTTCTGTATTTACAATCTCGTCTTCGATTTTTTTTACTATGGATGGAAGTTCATCAGTGGCCTGTTTTACAGGAGAAATAATATCTCTAGTTACAGCTTCAGGAAGATCATGGAAAAGTGCACTGAAATAATTGTTGATTACACGCCGGTCACACATAGACACTTCTGATTCCCGGCCTAAAAGCAGAGTCATAATGGCAACAAAAAAACTATGTCCAAGAACTGTAGTAGCAGGTACACGAGGAGTCTGATTCCATCTAACCTGGAAACGAAGCTGTTCAATTTTTAGAATAAAATCAAATGCCTTCTGGTGGGTTACCAGCATCTGAAGTCCCTCTAGATCAAGATAAGGCTGGAGCTCTGCAAGAAGTTCCCTTTCAATTTTTTCAGTTCGAACTTTTTCGTTTACCACTGAAAGCAACTGAAATTCGCGCATGGTAGCAAATTTATGAGCTGCATTAAGAACCTTACTTGCAAGCTGTGCTTCTTCAGGTATAGGCATTGATCCAGATTTCTGACCAATATAAATAGTAAATTTTGAAAACAGATCATCATCATTAATAAGGTATCTGTATTGATTCAAAACCCATTCATTAAGGCGAAGATATTCTGCAGTAAATTCCCTTTTTAAAATTTGCTGGACAGGAGCTTTTATATCACAAAGAGCAATTTTTTTTAGAAGATCAAAGAGTGATGCATAAATCATCCACATCCAGTCAATTTTTCTACCCTTTTTTTCTTCAAATTTTCCAATTATGTAGGCAAGAATCATTTTCTCACCAGCTTTATCCATTTCAACAAGATCAAATGGACGTACCAGATCGTTCCAGCGCTGAATTGAGAATCCTTCAAATATTTTAAGGGCAAATTTTTTGTTCATTTTTGAGTCCTGCAGGAGAATGATTTTTTAGTTTTAGGATTTTAGTTAGATGTACCAGCCTTCTGGTCAGCATCCATTTTGTCCTTCCAGACAGTAGCTTTCTTTTTTACTTCCTCAGCAACACTTGTCTGTCCAAGAACAATATAAAGTCTATGAAGAGCAAGCAGGAATTTTATACCATTTCGCATATCATCAATACGACGAGATGAAAGTTCATATTTATCACGGTATCCCTGAGCAGAAGTATCAAGAAGACGCTGAACAAGTCGAAAATATACAACTGTTTCTTCGTAAGCTTCAACAGAAGGATCAAAATAATCCTTTACTGCATTTTTTGTATCAATGAAGTTTTTAGCAACAGTAGCAAAACGACCGTCAAGCTCAACAAAAGACCATTTCCATTTACTATTTTCACCAAATGCATCTTTAAGCATGCGGATGGCAAGACCTAATTTCTTTATGATTTCATAGCGTTTTGAAAGCGGAATATCAATAATTTTTTCGTGATAAGGAGTAAGATCTGAGTAAGATACATCTATATTGTTTGTAACAACTTCTTCAAGATAAATGATTGCTTTATAAAGAATCTTTCGTGCGTCATTAAGAGCATCGTTGTTTTTAACTTCCATCAATTTTAAGGAAAGTGCATTCTGTGCCATGTAAAGAGTGGAAACATAAATCATATCTTCACAAAGCCCAATTTTTTTCTGTTCAGTACCCGGGTTACCTGGATGAATTGTATTTAAAATTGTCTTTTCTTTTTCAAGTGTCTGAGTGATTTTATCATTGTAAGGTGAAATTACTTCCTTAAACTGCAGACGAGTTTGTTCTGAGATTTTTGCCATACAATCCTCCGAAAAAGCTTAATTCGAGTATTTTGCAAGAAGTGTCCGTGCATGTTCACGTGACATTTGTGTATCAGCATCTCCTGAAAGCATACGGGCAATCTCCACTACCCGATCTTCACCATCAATTTCATGTACATGAGATGATGTGATACCATTTTCAATACCTTTTTCTATCTTTATTTGATTATCGGCATAAACTGCTATACTCGCTAGATGTGTAATACATAAAATTTGTCTATTCTTAGCAAGATTTTTCAAATGACCGCCTACATTTACCGCAATCTCACCACCAATACCAGTATCAATTTCATCAAATATAAGAGTATCAACAGGATCAGTTTCGGCAAAAATAGTTTTCAGTGCAAGCATAACACGAGAAAGTTCACCACCAGAAGCAATCTTTGCAAGAGGAAGAACCGGACTACCAGGATTTGAAGAAATCATGAATTCAATATCATCAATACCATATGGTCCGCATTTTTGAACTACATCAGTACCGCTTTTCTGGGAAATAGAAACTTCAAATTTTGACTGTTTCATTCCAAGAGTCTGAAGAATACCTTCAATATCAGCACTCATTTTACCGGCAGCATCACGCCTTTTTTTTGAGATAACAGCTGCTTTTTGAAGTACTGTCTTTTCCAGTTCTGAAATCTCAGCCTTGAGTTTTTCCTGACCACCATTTCCGTCAGCATTCATATCTAGATAAGATTTAGCCATTTCATAATAATCAAAAACTTCAGATAAAGGTGCGTTTACAGATGAAGCATATTTCTTTTTCAGGTTATAGATCATTGAAAGTCTTTCCTGAATATCAGCAAGTCTCTGTGGATCAAAAGTAAGACGAGATGCATAGGAAGAAAACTCATCACTCAAATCGGATAAATCGTAAAATACAGATTCAAGCCTTTTATCAAGATTTTCAGCGGTTTTATCAAGTTCAGCAATAACAGCACTTTCCCTTTTTAGTTTTTTAAGGGCTGGAACAACCGACTCATCACTTTCACTAAGCACCTGATTAATTGTACTTACTGAAGAAAAAATCTTTTCAAATGAAGAAAGACGGCTCGCTTCGTTTTCAAGTTCAATATCCTCATCTTTCTTCAGCTTTGCCTTTTCAATTTCGTTTACAGCAAAATTGAACATATCAATTTTACGGGCCCGCTCCCCTTCAGAAGATTCGATAGACTGAAGAACCTTTCTTTTTTCCACCAATGCAGCATAAAACTTTGTAAAATCTTCAACTTCAAAATTAATTCCACCATAGCCATCAAGAAATTTTCTATGCTCTGAAACTTTCATCAACGACTGATGTTCATGCTGACCATGGATATCAATAAGAAAGGAAGAAAATTCAGCAAGATCAGTTCTGGTTACAGGAGTTGAATCAATCCATGCCGCACTTTTTCCGTTTGAACGAATAATACGACGCAGCAAGACACGATTATTTTCTGCTTCAATACCGTGACTTTTCAGCCATTGCCCCGCATTGGAAGGCATTTCTCCTTCTTCAGGTTCAGAATCATCAAGTTTAGGAATATAAAAAGTTCCAGAAACAGAAGCTTCCGACTCACCTCCACGAATCATGGAAGTTTCAGCTTTACCACCAAGGAGAAACGAAAGAGCACCAATCAGAATTGATTTACCAGCACCAGTTTCTCCCGAAAGAACTGTAAATCCATTTTTAAATTCCAGGCTGTTATTTTTTATTATTGCAAAATCTTTAATTGTTAAATCTTCAAGCATAAGGTCCCCCCGACCAGTTCAGTTTAGAGCGGAGTGCACTATAAAATCTTTCCTGAGTACAATCTACAAGAACTGCCTTTTCTTTCATTTTTTTAATCTTTATAGTGTCAGAAAATTCAAGTTTTACAGGTTTCTGTCCATCACTTTTCATTACGATTTCAGATACTCGACATTCATTTATTTTAATTTCCACTTCTCCATTTCCATTAAGAACAATTGGTCTTGAAGAAAGTGAGAAAGGATTAATAGGTGTAAGAAGAATTGCATCAAGTTCAGGGTCAACAATTGGTCCGCCTGCCGAAGTTGAATATGCCGTTGATCCTGTTGGCGTACTCAGAATAACACCATCTGCCTTAAGATGACACAATGGCAAAGAGTTAAATGAAGTATTCAAATCAATTGTATTAGCCGCCTCTTTGGCACAGATAACAATATCGTTCAGAGCAGCCATTCTGCTTACAATTTTTCCACCGCGATAAAGCTCCGCTTCAATAAGGGAACGTTCTGTTATCGTTGATTTACCCTGAAGAAACGATTCCAAAGAAGCAAAACAGTCTTCAACCTGAATGCTTGCAATGAAACCGAATTCTCCCAAATTTACAGGAAATACTGGAATTGAAAAATGTGCACATCCGCGGCTTGCAAAAAGAACGGTTCCGTCACCACCAAGAGTTACAACGAAGTCAAAACCATAAAAAGGATTTATATCACAGAATCCGTCAAAAGCAAATTTTTGTGCTTCAATTCCTCTCTCTTCAAGAAATTTCACAAGTTCATCAGCAAGAGAATTCGATTTTTCCTTTTTTGTGTTGACTACAATTAAACATCTTTTCATTTTACACTTTTAATATTATGGCAGTGAACCAAGTACCTTTGCAATTTTTGCACTTTCGCTATGAGTCAGACGTGGATACAAAGGAAAATGAGCACAGCGCAAAAGCAGAGACTTAGCATGAATACAACTTCCAGAAAGTTCTTCCTCTTTTAAAGCTATTACAGAGTTTTCAAATGCAGGACGGATTTCAATGTCCTTTTTAGCAGCATACTGTTTTACATCTTTAAAAGCAGAATTCAAAATCAGAGAAAAAGCACTCATAGTAGAACCTTCATCCATTTCACGAGCAAACATTTTATGTCGCCCAATAAGACATGAATGATGATAAAGATTGAACACTTCTTTTCGTGAATTCTCGTTTCTAGCAAATTCTTTAAGTTGAACCCAGGCAAGAGCAGCATTAATATCTGGAAGCAAATCTGTTAGAGGTGCTTCATCTGCAAACTTTTTCAGAACAATCCATTCACGACGGTTTGGAGCCATTAAAACGGCACCGCCACCAGCTGTAATAACATCACGTTCCTCAAGTCCAAGAATTGTATAAACTCCGAACAAACCTGCTCGCTTTTTTTCGATTTCAGTTCCATTTTCATCTTTCACTGAAACAAGAGCACCTGCACTCATAGAAATATCTTCGATTATCTGTACACCAAGGTCTGCATAGGACTGCATATCAGGAACAATACCTTCAGTTTCATGAAACAACAGTACTTTTCCACCATCGACCAAAGCCTGTTTTACTGTTTCTACGCTAACAAGACCATTGCTTTCTTCAACATCCAGAACCATCGGTTCAAAACCTAGATCTTCCAGAACCTGATAATGCCATGCAGGAGCAAGAGCAGAAATCATTACTTTAGAACCTTTTTCAGTTCCCAAAGAATTCAAAGCATATTTTAAAGCTACAGCAGGGCTTCTCAAAGCCACAGAACCATCACATTTAAAAAATTCTTTTACAAGGGAGACAAATCTTGCGTTAAGTTCACCAGGTCCGATTTTCTCGTCTACCATGCAGGTAAGCACAGCATCCATCTCTTTCCTACGAATTGTTGTACTATAAGTCTGAATCATTTTTTACTTACGCATTAAACTGATTTTTTCCAGTTCTTTTGGATCAAAGAGTTTTCTAGTATTCAGCATAATAAGATAGCTGTTGTCATCTTCACGGATTACACCTTCAATGTATTCTGTTCCGATTCCACTAACCATCTGAGGAGGTTCTTTAATATCTTCTCTAGAAAATGTAACTACTCGGGCAATTTTATCAATAATAATACCAAGTTTATAATTTTCGATATTCAGAATAATAAATCCAGCTTCAAGTTCACTTGTTTCTGAAGCATTTTTCTGTATTCGGAAACGTTTGTGCAGATCAATGATAGGAATTATTTCACCACGAAGGTTGATGATTCCTTCAACATAAAGAGGTGCATTAGGAATAAGGCGCACATTCTGGAGTTTTACAATTTCCTTAACATCCATAATATTTACACCATATAATTCATTTCCCAATTTAAATGTTACCAGTTGAAACTGTGAATCGTCAGCCATAAATCCTCCAAAATTATTAGATAATTTTACTTCGATTTCTTAAAAAAATCAACGAAAAAACTATCCATTTTCTCCAAAAACTCTATGCCGCTGTAAATAAGGTCAGGGCAGTAACTCTCTCCACACCTCCTTCTTTCAATACTCGTGCGCAGCTTTCTACTGTTGCACCCGTAGTAAAAATATCATCAAGAACCACTACACTTTTAGGCATTTGTTTTGGTAATTTTTCTTTTTCCAAAAGTGAATATGATATCCCGATGGACTGCAATCTTCCTTCCCGGTCAAGTTTTTTCTGCTCCGAAACAGTATTCCTCACAAGCAAAGGCATTACACAAACTTTATACCTATACTTCAGAAACATGCATAAATCATCAATCTGATCCCAGCCTTTTTTACGTATCTTACCTCTTCTTGGAGGAACAGGTACAAGAACAGTTTCACCAGCATTTTTCATTGCTTCAAAAACAAAAGAAGCAAAAAGCGATGAAAGTCCACGAAGTCCCATAATCTTCCACAAAAAAAGCAGATCCTTATTCCAAAGCCTGTAATCATAAAGACTGATTACCCTGTCAACAGATTGCACAACAGCATTCTCACGACAGATCGTACAGATATCTTTTTCAACCAACAGTTTTTTTCCGCACACTCTGCAAACAGAAAATGACATTGCATTCACAACAGAATATTCTGATTTAATACAATCCCTGCACAAAGGAACAATCCCGCTATCTTTTCCGCAAACCAGGCAAGTCTCTCCACCAGATACAAAAGACAGAAGCTTCCGAAAAAAAGTCAGAACATAAAATTTGAACAAAAAGAAATATCTCATCACTATAATATTCTATTTATTTGGCAGTTTTCGGCAAATTAAATTAAATTTTTTTAAAAAAAATACCGTCCGAAAAAAAAATCAGACGGTATTTTCATAAACAGCGATTTATGTGTCAGTAAGAATTAGTTTGCTTTTACTGTATTCTTAACAACAACGTCGTGTGCACCACCTTCACGAAGAGAAGCTGCACTAACAAGTGTAATCTTTGCTTTTTCCTGAAGCTCTGGAATTGTTACTACACCACAGTTACACATTGTATGAATAACTTTTGCAGTTGTTGTTGCAACGTTATCATGAAGTGAACCGGCATAAGGAACGTAAGAATCAACACCTTCTTCAAAGGCCATTCCTTTTTTTCCACCAAGGTCATAGCGCTGCCAGTTACGGGCACGGTTTGAACCTTCACCCCAGTATTCTTTTACGTAGTTACCATTTACGATAAGTTTATTTGTTGGAGATTCATCAAAACGGGCAAAATAGCGGCCAAGCATAACAAAGTCAGCACCCATTGCAAGTGCAAGTGTGATATGGTAGTCATGAACAATACCACCATCAGAACAGATAGGAATATAGATTCCAGTCTTTTTGTAGTATTCATCACGAGCTTTTGCAACTTCAATTGTAGCTGTAGCCTGTCCACGGCCAATACCTTTCTGTTCACGTGTAATACAGATTGATCCACCACCAATACCGATTTTTACAAAGTCAGCACCAGCTTCTGCCAGGAAATTAAATCCATCAGCATCAACAACATTACCTGCCCCTACTTTTGCATTTGGCCATTTTGCATGAATATCCTGAAGAGCACGTCTCTGCCATTCTGTAAAACCTTCTGAAGAATCCAGTGTCATAACATCAACACCAGCTTCCAGAAGAGCAGGAACACGTTCCATATAATCACGTGTATTGATTCCAGCACCTACAATATAACGTTTTTCCTGATCAAGAAGTTCATTTGGATTTGCAGTATGTGCTGCAGCATCTTTACGGAATACAAAAGCAACAAGACAACCATTTTTATCAACAACAGGAAGCTGATTGATCTTATGTTTCCAGATCATATCATTTGCATCTTCAAGAGTGATTCCCTCTTCTGCAAGAATCAGGTCTTTAAGTGCTGTCATATATTCTGAAACTTTTGCATCTTCAGCAACATGTCCCATACGGAAGTCACGTTCTGTTATAATACCAACAAGCTTTCCGTCTGCTTCACCATTTTCAGTAACAGCAACAGTTGAATGTCCTGTTTCTTCAATTCGGGCAACAAGTTCTTTAAGAGTGGCATCAGGACGGATGTTTGTATCAGATGAAACAAAACCTGCTTTGTAAGCTTTTACACGGGCAACCATAGCTGCCTGATCTTCGATTGTCTGTGAACCGTAAATAAATGAAATTCCACCTTCTTTAGCAAGAGCTACAGCAAGAGTGTCATTTGAAACAGCCTGCATAACAGCACTTGTCATTGGAATATTCATTGTAAGTGGACAAGTTTCACCTTTTGCCTTGTTAAATCTAACAACAGGTGTCTTCAAAGAAACATTTGCAGGAATGCAGTCTGCAGATGTAAAGCCAGGTACCAAAAGGTATTCATCAAATGTGTGGGATGGTTCTTCAAAAAAGTAAGCCATGATTTCTCCTAAAAAAAAGGCATCTGAATTGTAAAAAATTCAAAAGTGCTTTTTTTTTACACCCCCAACGGAGGTGCTCTATGTATATAGAGGGATCAGCCAAAGCGGATCCAAAATTAACTTGGATATGTAATTTGTATTCATACATGATATAATTTTTAAAATATTAAATCAATACCCTATTTCTTCATTTTAGCCATCATTGCATTTTCAACACATTTTGGAACCATTCGACTGATGTCACCACCAAATTGAGCCAGCTCCTTAATTCCTGAACTTTTAATGATTGCAAATTTTTCATCAGTTGGAATAAATAGAGTTTCAAGCTTTCCATCCAGAGCGCGGTTCATCAAAGCAAGGTCAAATTCATACGAAAAATCATTTGTAGTTCGAATTCCGCGCACCAGAACTTTTGCACCAGCCTGTTCTGCATATTTTACAATAAGTCCATTCCAGGCATGAATTTCAACATTCGGAAGATTCTTAACCATTTCTTTTAACAAAGCCATTCTTTCTTCTTCAGAAAAAAGATACTTCTTGTTTGGATTTACAGAAATGACAACATCAACCTCATCAAAAAGACTAGCTGATCGTTCAATAATATTAAGATGTCCGTTAGTTGGTGGATCAAAGGATCCTGCAAATACAGCTTTCATATAGACAGATTACCCCATTTTGAGAGAATACTCCATAGGGAATTTATAATGAATAGTGAATAATGAATAGTGAATAATAAAAATGAAAAGTGAAAAATGAAAAATTTTTAATTGTTAATTTTTAATTTTTAATTGTTAATTGTTAATTGTTATTTTTCCTAATTTGACCAAAATAAACTAAAGTTGTATTATATTAATATGAATAAAATCTTTATTATCTCCATATTTTTTGCGTTAATTTTCTCCTCTTGTGCCACAAAGAATACTACTTTAGAAAAAATCGAGGACACAGAACCTACTGTAACAACTGATGATGTCATTACCGACGAAGACACACCTGATTACAACGAAGAACCTGTAGAAGATGTTGAAGAATACATTTCTGAAGAACAGGCTGAATACCTTCGATCAATTGACGCTATCGAAGATGCTGAAATCGTTTCATTTGATGAATTTGCTGATGACAAAGCTGCAATTCTTAAAATCATTGAAGAAATGTCCCAGGTAATGCAGAAATTTGATTTCGAAAAATGGAAGACTTACATAGAACCTGCTTCAATTGAATATTTTTCCAATCCAGCTAACCTCCGCAAAACCCAGAAAAAACTTCCGGATAAAACTCTTCATATCAAAGGATTAAGAGATTATTTTAAATACGTATTCATTCCAGCCCGCCAGATCAGCAGTGTAGATGAAATTCGTTACATCTCCAAAACCAATGTAAAAGCTGTCCAGGTTCGAAAGGAAGAAGGAAAAATCATAGTTTACTATTACTTTGTAAAAATCAATGGTAAATGGTATGTACAGCTTCCACCGGAGTAATAATTTTCTATATTAAGCAATCAAGATTTTGAATCAAATCACCGATAATTGAATTGTAATTATAGATGAATTGATTTATAATAAACTGATATATTTTAACGGGAGACCCTACCATGAAATTAATCAAAAAGATTCTGGTAATCACTACAATTTGTGCTTTTACAGCATCAGCATTTGCTCAGTCACAGACTGTTCAGAAAAAAGATACAAAATCTAAAGAATCAGAAACTTCAGTAGAAAGTGAATATTTGAATGATATCGACAGTGAAATTATCATGAGTCTTGCAAACTCAGATGAATATGACAACAAACTGGTAGCTCTCCAGTACCTTCAGAATGCTATTGAAGATGGAAATACATCAGCTGGTGTTATTCAGGCTTTGGATAAGCTTGCAGGTGAAGGAGTAACTTCAGAAAGCCGCACTAGAGGTCGTCTCATCAACAACTTCCCTGACATCCGTCGCCAGGCCTGTCTTCTTCTTGCTAAAGTTCCTACTGAACATACAAAAAACACACTTGTTTCTATTGTAATGGGTGATGCAGAACCAATGGTTGTTGCTGCAGCAGTTCGTTCACTTGGTGACATTGGAATCAACAACAATGATGAAGTTGTAGAGGCTATTGCTTTTGCAAACAGAAGAAATGAAGTTTTGAACCCTACTTCTGCCCTTGCTTTTGAAGTATTGAACTCTTTCGAAGTTCTTTATGATAAAACTGAAAACAAAAAAACTATGCTTGATGCTATTGCCAGAATTGCAGTTGACTACAACTACGTTACTCCAGTTCGTCAGAAAGCTTACAAGCTTCTTAAAACAATGAGCGACAGCGGAAGCAGCAGCAAGAAATCAAGTTCAAAATCAAAATCTCAAGACGAAGTAACTGAAGTTGAATAAAAAATTAACACAGCCTGAATGGTTGTTTAGATAGATAACCAAATAAAATACAGGGGCTGTCCAATAAGTAATGAGTGTAGCGCTCATTGAGCCCTTCGACAGGCTCAGGAACCACTCGTCGAAATGACTGCTACACTAAATATGGTGGTTTCGACCCTTCGACATGGCTCAGGGACCGTAAACTCAACCACAGAATGCAAACTTATTGGACAGCCCCTTATTTATTATAAGGAGTAATTATGGAACCTATTATTCTTGCATCATCTTCTCCACGCAGACAGGAAATCCTTAAAATGCTTTCAATTCCATTTCAGGTAATTATGCCTCTTATTGATGAAACAGCTACTAATCTTCTTGAAAAGGAACTTGTTCCCGAACTCCTTGCCCGTGAAAAAGTAACTGCAGTATTAAAATCACTTCCTGTAGGACTTGAAATTCCCTGGGTATTGGGAGCAGACACAGTAATTCTCCACAATGATAAAATTTACGGAAAACCAAAGGATCAGGAAGAAGCAGCTCAATTTCTCCGTGATTTTTCAGGAAAAACCCACACAGTTATTACATCACTTATTTTATATAATGGTAAAACTCACACAACAACTTCAAGAACAAATAAAACTCTTGTAACTTTCGCACCAATGAATGAAGAAGAAATTGAATGGTACGTTGGCACAGGTGAATGGCATGGTGCTGCAGGAGGTTACAGAATTCAAAGTCTTGCAACCTGCTTTATTAAGGATATTCAAGGTTCATATTCAGGCGTCATTGGATTGCCTATTTATGAGCTTTATGATATATTAAAAGAACAGGGCTATTCTCTTTTGAGTTAGTTCTGACCATTTATCACTGTCGGTGGCAGTAAGATAAATGAGATCCTCCGGCCCTAAAAGGGTACGAGAAACAGAGTAAGGGGTGCAATAAAGCACCGGTGAAGGAGACTATCATGGCAGTAGTAACCATGAAAAACCTGCTTGAATCTGGAGTTCACTTCGGTCATCAGGTAAAACGTTGGGATCCACGTATGAAGAAGTATATCTTCGCAGAACGCAATGGAATCCACATCATCGATTTGCAGAAAACAATTGCTGCAATCAAAGATTCTTACGAAGTAGTACGCAAAGTTGCTGCAAACAACCAGTCAGTACTTTTCGTAGGTACAAAAAAACAGGCACAGCAGGCTGTACAGAAGGAAGCAGAACGCTGTGGTATGTATTATGTAAACAACCGCTGGCTTGGTGGTATGCTTACAAACTTCTCTACAATCAAAAAATCACTTAACCGTCTTAAGAAAATTGAAAAAATGGAAGTAGACGGAACATTTGAAAATCTTACCAAAAAAGAAGTTTCTGCTCTTCTCAAAGAAAAAAGTAAGCTTGAAAAAAACCTTGGTGGTATCAAAGATATGAAAGAACTCCCAGGAGTTATCTTCATTATCGATACACACAAAGAACAGATTGCTGTTGCTGAAGCTCGCCGCATGGGTATCCCAATCATCGCTGTAGTTGATACAAACTGTAACCCAGAAGGAATTGACTACCCAATCCCTGGTAACGATGACGCTATCCGCGCTATTTCATTGTTCACATCTATCATTGCTAACGCTGTAATTGAAGCTAACAATGAAGAAGGACTCAAGATTCTTGAAAATCTTGGTGATGAAGAAGAAGTTGTAACTGATGCTGTTAATAAATCAGATGATGAAGAAATCACTGACTACTCTAACTATCAGCCAACTGAAGAAAAGAAAGAAGATGCTGAAGAAGATGATTCTTTGGTAGATGAAGACAAAATCTATAAGGACTAATAAAATGGCTGTAACTGCTGCTGATGTAAAAGCTCTGCGTGAAATGACCAACGCTCCTATGATGGATTGTAAAAAAGCCCTCACAGAATGCAACGGAAACATGGCAGAAGCTGAAAAATATCTTAAAGAAAAAGGACTTGCTGCTGTAGCTAAACGTGCTGAACGTGCTACTTCAGAAGGTCGTTTGTTTGTACGCCAGGATGGTAATAAAATCGTTCTGGTTGAAATGACATGTGAAACTGACTTCGTAGCTAACAACAAAGACTTTGTTACACTTGGTGAAAAAATGCTGGATACAGTAATTGCCAAAGGTTACACAAAAGTTGAAGATGAACTTAAAGGCATGATGGATGAACTTGCTGCAGTAATCCGTGAAAACATGGCTGTATCTAAAGTTGAAGTTGCAGAAATTCCTGCAGGTGGAACTGGTGCATTCTATGTTCACTCAGACAAAAAAACTGGAGCTATCGTTCTTATCAACGGTTCAGATGCAGAAGCTGTAAAAACATTTGCTTACGACTGCTGTCTTCACATTGCTGCTTTCACACCAGCTTACACATCTAAAAAAGATGTTCCAGAAAGCTACATTGCTGAACAGCGTGAAATCTTCCAGGCTCAGATGGACCAGGATGAAAAAATGGCTTCAAAACCACAGAACGTTAAAGACGGAATTCTTCAGGGTAAAGTTAACAAACACCTTGCAGAAATCTGTTTTGAAGACCAGATGTTCGTAAAAGATGACAAAAAATCTGTTACAGCAAAACTTGCTGAAATCGGAAAAGAAGTTGGTGCATCACTTTCATTTGCATCAGCAAAACTTTACGTTCTCGGAAAATAATTTCTGAATAACTGGAGGCTGTCCAATAAGTTTGCATTACGGTGGTTGAGTTTATCGAAACCACCACATTTAGTGTAGCAGTCATTTCGACGGGTGGTTCCTGAGCCTGTCGAAGGGTGGTTCCTGAGCCTGTCGAAGGGCTCAATGAGCGCTACACTCATTACTTTTGGGACAGCCCCACTATTTTAAAGAGGAAAAACATGGCAGAAAACAACGAAGAAAGAATGCAGAAAACAGTTGCATCTTTGAATGATCAGTTCAATACAATTCGTACAGGCCGCGCTAATGCCGCTATTTTTGACAGAGTACGCGTTGATTACTATGGAAGCAAAACTCCTTTGAACCAGGTTGCAACAATTGCTATTCCTGAAGCACGCTCTGTAATCATCACTCCTTTTGACAAATCAATCATCACAGATATTGAAAAAGCAATTTCTATGGCTGATCTTGGATTCAATCCTTCTAACGATGGAAAAGTAATCCGCATTCAGATCCCTGCTCTTACAGCAGACCGCCGCAAGGAACTGGTAAAACAGGCCAAAACTATGGCTGAAAACTCAAGAACATCAATCCGCAATATTCGTCGTGACGGAAACGATGATCTTAAGAAACAGCAGAAAGCTGGTGAAATTACTGAAGACGATCTGAAATCTGAAACAGACAAACTGCAGAAACTCACTGACAAATACATCGAAGAAATCAATAAAATCTACGATGCAAAAGAAAAGGAAATTCTTGCATAATTCATGATAGATATGAATCACCTCCCCGCCCATGTTGCAATCACAATGGATGGTAACGGGCGGTGGGCTCAGAAACAAAATCTTCCTCGTACAAAAGGTCATCAAGAAGGCTTAAAATCCGGAAAGAAAATTATTAAATACTGTTCGGATATTGGTCTTAAGAATGTGACTTTATATGCATTTTCTACAGAAAACTGGAAACGCGCTGAAGAAGAAGTTGGTTTCCTTATGAATTTGATTCACATTCATCTTAAAGGTGAGCTTGATTTTTACAAAGAAAATAAAATCCGCCTTCGTCATGTGGGAGACATTACACACCTTCCAGAACAGGTTCAAAAAGATATAATTGAAACTGTTGAAGCCACTAAGGATTATACCGGGCTTACAGTAAATATGGCCATAAATTATGGTGGACGAGATGAAATTGTTCGTGGTGTAAAAAAAGTAATTGAAAAAGGCATTAAATCAGAGGACATTACTGAATCACTTTTTCAGGATCAGCTTGATTTTGAAGGTATTCCTGATGTGGATTTACTTATCAGAACTGGTGGTGAAAAAAGATTGAGTAATTTTCTTTTATGGCATGTAGCTTATGCTGAACAGATTTATACAGACATTCTGTGGCCTGACTATACAGTTGAAGACTTTCAGAAAGACCTTGAGGATTTTCAGAAACGTCACCGAAGATTCGGAGCAGAAAAATAAGAACGAGGTTTTATGAATAAAGTTGCAAATAGATTATTAACATTTTTTATTGGTGTTCCTCTTATGCTTATTCTGGTTACACAGGATTATGCAAGTCATCTTATAATGAATATAGTTATTGTTGCTGCTTCTATTATTTCTACTCACGAGCTTGTAAAAATGCTTTCCAAAAAGGTAAAGCTTTTCCCTGAATGGATTTATATTTCTGCTTCTTTGATACTTACTATCAGTGCTTATATTCTTGTATATTTTGGTGTTTATGTTGAACTTATACAGTGGATTTTTGTACTGATTATTCTTACATTATTTTCAATTGAAGCATTTACCCAAAAAGAGTTTTCAAAATCAGTTGAGAAGCTTGGATTTTCACTTCTAGTTGTTTTTAATGGTGCTTATCTGTTTACATTTGTTTCACGCTTTGCACTTATTGAAAATTCTCAGTATTACCTTGGACTTTTTTTCATCCTTGTTTTCATGTGTGATTCCGCAGCCTGGTTTTTCGGCATTCTTTTGGGAAAATCAACACGTGGTTATGTAAAAGCTTCACCAAATAAAAGTCTGGTAGGTTTTATTGGCGGTGTACTCAGCTCAGTTGCCAGTGGAATAATCCTTATGTTTATTTTTCCAAAGATTTTCAATTTCAGCATTTGGTGGATGATTCTTCTGGGATTTGCAACAGGATTAGCAGGAATAGCAGGTGATCTTATTGAATCTGTATTAAAACGAGCCTGTGATGTAAAAGATTCAGGCAATATTATTCCAGGACGAGGCGGAATGCTTGACTGTACAGACTCAATTTTAATTGCCGCCCCTATTTTTTACATCATTGTTTATTTCATTTATTAAGACGGTAAAATGAAAAAAGTACTTGTATTAGGAAGCACAGGTTCCATTGGTCAGAATACAATAAATATTATTGAAAACATGAAGGATGAATTTATCCTTTGTGGAGCAACTGCTCATTCCAATAAAGATCTTCTTGAGAAAATTAAATCAAATTTTAATTGCCCCACTCTTCTAACCAAAAATGCCACTGAAAGTGATTTCATTAAACTGATTGAAGAAAGCTGTCCTGATATTGTTGTAAACGGTATTGCAGGAAGTCCAGGCCTTTTACCATCAAAGCTTGTACTAGAAAGAAAAATTGATCTTGCACTTGCAAACAAAGAAACTATCGTCATGGCAGGTCGTCTTGTAAAAGCTCTTTCTGCTAAAGCTGGTGCTTCAATTCTTCCAGTGGATTCTGAACATTCCGCAATATTCAATCTTGTTGAACGAATAGGAAAAGAAAATATATCAAAAATAGTGATTACAGCAAGTGGCGGACCATTCAGAAATCTTCCAAAAGAAGAGCTGGAAAAGGTTACAGTAGAACAGGCACTTAAACACCCAACCTGGAACATGGGCAAAAAAATCACCATTGACTCCTCCACCCTTGCAAACAAAGGTCTTGAAGTTATTGAAGCAAGTCTTTTGTTTGACGCAAAAGCAGAAAATATAGATGTAGTTGTTCATCCACAGAGTCTTATTCATTCCCTTGTTAGAACAAATGACGGTATGCTTTATGCCCAGATTTCCGATCCTGACATGAAACATCCCATTTTATCAGCTCTTACCTGGCCAAAAAACGAAAACTGTTACCTTAAACCATTTGATTTGTTTGATAAAGAGATGACTTTTTTCAAACCACGTTATAATGATTTTCCTCTTCTTAATTGTGCCTACCACTGTGTAAGACAGAAAGGTGCATATTCAATAGCATTTAATGCAGCTAATGAAGTTGCAGTTCAGGCTTTTTTAGAGAAAAAGATTTCTTATACAGATATTTCAGCTATTGTGCAAAATACACTTGCAAGAGACTGGAAGAATGAACCTTTGAGCTTTGAAGAAGTCTTTGAAAATGACGCTCTTGCACGAAAAATAGCCGGAGAGCTTATATGAAATGGCTCTATGGTATACTCTGTCTTTTTTTTCTGATTCTCTTTCATGAATTCGGACATTTTATTGCAGCTAAAATTTTTGGAGTAAAAGTAGAATCCTTTTCCATTGGTTTTGGCCCAGTACTCTTTCACAAGAAAATTGGGGAAACTGACTTCAGGCTTTCTCTTATTCCGCTTGGTGGATACTGTGGCATGAAAGGAGAAAAGGAGCTTCAAACTGCCTTGGAAAACGGTACTGAAATCACCTCAGAAAAAGACAGTCTTTTTGGTATTCATCCATTAAAACGCGCTTTAGTTGGATTTTCCGGACCTTTTTTTAATTATATATTTTCAGTAATTGCTTTTGCTTTAATAGCTGGAATTGGATACAGTTATTATTCATATTCAAATAAAATTATTCTTGCTGACGAAAAAATGGAAAATGCCTGTACAAAAGCAAGAGAAGCCGGGATTCTTTCAGGTGATAAAATCATAAAAGTTGGAAACAGTGAAATTGAAAGTTTTTCTGACCTGAGTGAAGCAATTTCCATACGTGGTGGAGAAACTACTACAATTATTGTTGATCGAAATGGTGAAATTCTTTCATTTACAGCCCAAATCGAACTTGATAAATCAACTGGAGCCGGAAAACTTGGTGTAATGGCAGAAAATAATTCTTTAATACAGCTCCACACTCCTCATTACAACTTTTTTCAAGCCATAGGACAGGGATTCAAGGAATCAGCTAAAATGATTCACATGACTTTCAAGGGTATTTCTGTTCTTTTTAAAGGAGTTGAAATTAAAAATGCTGTTTCTGGTCCTGCCCGTGTAACAGAAATGCTTGGTTCAACGGTAAAAGACGGATTTTCAATGGGTGCAAAAATTGGATTCATCTCTATACTTGATCTGATGGCACTCATTTCAATTTCTTTATTTATAATGAATCTTCTGCCAATTCCAATTTTAGACGGTGGTCTGATTCTTATTGCACTAATTGAAGCTATTATAAAAAAACATATACCCGTAAAAATCCAGTATTATACACAGTATATTGGACTTGCATTTATAGCACTCCTACTGATGCTTGGATTAACTGGAGATGTAAACTACTTTGTAAACATGATAAGAGGAAAATAAAATGAAAAAAAACTTAATCATTGTTCTTGCTACATTCTGTGTTTTTTCACTATTTGCACAGTCACACACATCAACACAGTCACATCAGTCTACAATTACAAATATAGTTCCTTTTATAGCCAGAGGTTCTTCTAATTTTGACTATATTACCACTGGTGAAGATGGATTTATCATAAAATGGACTGAAGATGATTTTGGAGAACATTATCAGGTTACAGACCTTGGAATCAAAATGGCAGTATGTTCTCCAAATGGAAAACATGTTGCTGTATATGAGACAGACGGTGGTTCAACAAATAAAGTAACTGTATGGGATTGGGATACACTTACAAAAAAATTCTCAAAAAGCTACAACGATTCAATCACTACACTCAATTACTCTGCAAACGGTACTTATCTCATTATTGGAACTGCAACTACAGATTCCGCTGTATTTATTCGTACATCTGACTGGAAAACTGTTGATAAAATCAAGGAAAACACCAGTATTGTAAACTATGTTCATACAAGTGCTTCTGAAAAGACAATCATGATGTATTCACCTGCAGGAAGTCTGTCTTATTATTCTTTGAGCAACGGAAAGCTCAAAACTAAATTTAAGACTATTCAGGGACTTTCCAATGTAGTTTCTTTTAATAATGATCTTTTTCTGGCTGGTATAAAAGATGACAATATTTATGTAATTTATGCGTTGGACGGTAAGTCACTTCTTTCAATTCCAGTTACAAATGGAATAATTCTTACTTCATCTAGTGATGACAATCTATATTACCTAGAATTTGATGGTAAAAATATTTACACACTGAAAATGCTGGATAATCTTCCAAACAACAAGATTTCAAATCCACATACCGTAAAAACTTTTTATGGACCTCGTGCATCAGGACAGATTGTAACTGGTACCCGTTATGTTGATCAGATTGTTCTTGGTGGAAAAGATGGAGCTGTATACAAAACAGATGCTGAACCAATGTCACAGACTGTAACCTTAAAGGCAATTACAGATAATACTTACACTAAAATAGTTGATTCTGAAGCTATAGATCAGGACTTTTACTTTCTTTCATCTTCAAAAATTTTCAAATCTTCTTATGATACTGGAATCGTAGAAACAGTTGCTTCTGTTTCTGGAGAAACCAATATTACAGCTTATGGAAATCAACTTATTCTATGGTCTAAAGGTACAAGAAATAAGGTAACATTACTTGATTTGAATACCAAAGCACGAACTGATTTATTTACACCAAAAGGAAATATCCAGTCTTTAAGAGTATTCGGAAACAACATTGTTGAAATTGAAAATAACTCTGTAGTAAATATCTTCAATTTTGAAACAAAAAAACTTCGGGAATGCTGGAAGGGTTCAGGTATTCAGGATGCAGTTCTTGCTGATGATGGAAAGCTTTACATCGGAAAATCCGCTCATACGGCACCAAATTCTGCCCTGCTTTGTGTAGACATTCAGACTATGGAAACAGTTCCACTTTCAATCAATGCAAACGTTGCCTATGGATTTTCAACAGACGGAAAATTTATTTATGGAATTAAAATCGAAGAAGTAAACGGTGTAGATACTACTTTTGTATTCTCTTTCAACACTGTAACAAAATCAGCAGCAAATATCTTGAAATTCGCTGATGAAGACCCTGAAGCTTTTACAATCTTAGATAACGGAACTTTATTTACAAATATCGGTAAAAACAAAGTTTATTCATACAATCTTGCAAAGAAAAAACGTTTCAGTTTTAACCGTTCAGCTTCAATTCCTTTAAAAGTAACTGCTAACGGAAAACGAGTTGTAATCCTAAACCGTGACGGAAGTATTTCCTGGTGTAATGCTACAAGCCAGAATCTTTTAGCAAACTGGTACCTTACTGTAGATAATCAGTGGTTTGAATTCTAATAAACTTTTTTTAAAGAGAAATAAGGGGCTGTCTCAGAGAAAGTATGAGCTTCTGGTGCATGTGGAATGGTATTTTTTTTAGTCTAAATACATCAAATAAAATGATGATTTTTTTTATGATTTTGATGTATAATTGATAAGTTATTAAAGAATTCAAAAAATACAAAATATAGTGTCATTATTTGGCATTGTAATAGTGATATAATATCTTAAAAAGATCACTCAAGTGGTGGGGAAAATTTAGTGGAAAATGTGCTTAATTGCATAGACCTATTCTGCGGATGTGGCGGATTATCTCTAGGTTTTGAAAAAGCTGGTATTAATGTACTTGTTGGAATTGATGCCTGGCAAGATGCAATTACAACATTTAACTATAATCATATAAATTCAAAAGGCATTTGTGCCGACTTATCTACTCTTGAACCAAGCGAAATTGAAAAAGAATTAAATGGAATATCTGTTGATTTAATTATAGGTGGTCCACCTTGTCAGGGCTTCTCTGTTGCTGGAAAACGCATTGTAGATGATGTAAGAAATAAGCTTTATAAAAACTTTGTTCGTTTTGTTGAATACTACAAACCAAAAGCATTTATGATGGAAAATGTTCCTAATATTCTTTCTATTGGTGGAGGAATTATTAGAGATTCAATTGTTAAGGATTTCTCTGAATTAGGTTATAAAGTTGTTTATCAGGTTTTGACAGCAAGTAATTATGGTACACCGCAAAATAGACGACGTGCTGTTTTTGTTGGTTTTAAGAACGGTTTTGAATTCAAGTTTCCGGAAAAGACTGTTGAAAAATTGATTACTTCTTCTGAAGCAATTTCTGATTTACCAGAGAACTCTCTTGAAGATGGCTCTGACTATCCGATGACAACTAATTGTGATTATCAGAAACTAATGCGTTGTAACTCTTCAAAGATTTATAATCATCAGATAACAGAACATAGTGAACGGACAAAAAAAATTATAGCTTTAGTTCCTGATGGTGGAAACTATAAAAACTTACCAGAAGAATTACAGCAGACTAGAAAAGTACATATTGCATGGACTAGATTAAATAGTCAGAAACCAAGTTTTACAATTGATACAGGACATAGACATCATTTCCATTACAAATGGAACCGTATTCCTACAGTTCGAGAAAGTGCCAGAATACAATCATTCCCAGATGATTTTATTTTTCTAGGAACAAAAACAAGTCAATATAAACAAGTTGGAAATGCAGTGCCGCCATTAATGGCTGAAGCTATAGCAAAAAAAATTAAGGAGAGTCTTAATGTATAAAGTTCCTGACGAATTTTATTTTAGAATTCATCATGTAAGACCTCGTTTTAAAGATGATGTAGAAAATGTTCTTTTCTATATGTCTCATTGTTGTTCTACACTTAAAGAATTACCGTTTAATGAGTACAAAAAAAAATTGAATACTATGATTCGGCTTTATCCTGAAAATGCAGGTAAAACTGAAAAAACAATTAATAATTGGCGTACAGAAATTGCTGCCTTATTTGGATTCTACATTGAAGATAAAAGTACTCAGAAAACTAAAACTGGAGAAATGGCTTATTTCCTTGATAAAGAACAAGATTTAGTACAGTTCTTTAAGTTTTATCTGTTTAAGTTTCAATATCCAGGTGGACATCTTAAATCTGACAGAATCAAAGAATTTATCGATGCAGGAATAAAATTTAAGCCGGCTCATTATATTCTTAAAATGCTTTATGAAGCAGAACTGAAAAATGGAAAGCCTCTCGGAATTACAAAGGAAGAAGCTACACATTGTATATTTAATGATTTAAGAGTTACTCGCGATTATCGTGATGTAAACGAAGTTGCTGATTTAATACTTACAAACAGAAAGAAAAAAGTTGAATATGAACATGGCGGAGATATTACAAGATACGCCGGAGATATTCTGGATTACATGGTACATGCAAACCTTTTGGATGAACGTCATGGATATTTCTATTTGAACCATACTGAACTGGAATCTATTATGGTTTTCATCAACGATATCAATTATTTTGATGGTTATGATAGATTTTATGGAAAGCCAATTAATATCCCAGATTTAGCTGAAATTGAAACTGACTGGTTTACATACGTAAATAAAGAACTACATGCAGAACTCTTTAAGACGGATCTTACTTCATACTTTACTGAAGAATCTGATGAGGAAGAAGATCTTTATAAGACTGCAGTTGATGATAAAATTAAAGAAATTCTTGAAGGTATTGGTTCAACAAAAGATATTGGCGACCTTGGCGAAAACCTTGTAATCGGTCATGAAAAAGTAAGACTTGTAAACCTTGGCAGAGAAGATTTGATTCACCTTATCAAAAAAATACCTACTGCACTGGCAGTTGGTTATGACATTCAAAGTGTAGAAGAAGATCAGCGAAAACGTTACATTGAAGTTAAGACTACCATTAGTAACAAACCTTTGAAATTCTTCGGATTCCATCTTACTAGAAATGAATGGGATTCCGCTCAAACATTAAATGACAGATATTTCGTATATCGTCTGATGATTAACCGAAGTAAAAAAGTAATTTATATACTACAAAATCCAGTTCAGTTATATAAACAGGATAAACTTGAAATGAGAATTACAGACGGAGCTGAGATTAGTTTCAAAGAAGATGTTGCTGAAAAAACGGAGTTAATGATATGGAAAAATTAAAAGTTGCTTCACTTTTTTGTGGTTGTGGTGGTACAGATGTAGGACTGCTCGGAAATTTTGATTTTCTCGGAAAGCATTATGCATCTAATAACATGGAAATTGTTTATGCAAATGATATTGATGATAATGCCTGCAGAATTTTTGAAGAGAACTTTGGTATTAAACCAGATAACCGTGATATAAGACAAATTAACTCAAATGAACTTCCTGATTTTGATATTTTGACAGGTGGTTTTCCATGTCAGTCATTTTCAATTATTGCTCAGAATCCCAAAAGACTTGGTGTAAAAGATGACCGTGGTAAGCTTTTCTTTGAAATGTGCAGAATTTTACGCGACAAACAGCCTAAATGTTTTATCGCAGAAAATGTAAAAGGATTACTTACTGCAAATCAGAAAAGCGCATTTCCATTAATTATGGAAGAGTTTAAGAACAGTGGTTATGATGTAAAACATATGGTTTTGAATTCTGCCAATTATGGAGTACCGCAGAAAAGAGAACGTGTAATTATTGTAGGTTTTAGAAAAGATTTAAAAATTGATTTTACATTTCCAAATCAGGTAATTACTGATGAGGATTTGTTTGAACCTCTAAAGAAAGTAATCGAAAATACTGTTGATGAAAAATATTATTTTTCCGATAGAGCTGTAGAAGGAATGATGAAAAAAAGAGAAAAAATGAATAAAGGCCGTGCACAGGATATTGAAAAACCATGCAATACTGTAGGCGCACATCTGGCAAAAGTTTCTCTTAATAGCACAGATCCTGTTTTATTGTTTGAAAATAGATACAGAAGATTCACTCCTAGAGAGGTTGCAAGAATACAATCTTTTCCTGAGAAATTTGAATTAGTTGGTAGTGAATCAGCCCAATATAGAGCTTTGGGGAATGCCATACCTCCGGTAATGATTTGGTATGTGGCTAATAAAGTTCAGAATTCTTTAGCCGAAAAATAGTGAGAAAACACATTCAATATGGCATAACATTTGGTCTCTTTTATGATGCATATATTCTTCTGTTTGATTGTTAAATTAGTGTCCAGTTTTTTAAACAGCAATCTTTTTTTGTAAATAGAATGAACAGATTATGAATACCGCCCAGATTTTTTAATAATTCTGATTTACATTTTTCATAATTCATAGAATTATTCTCTATTTTTCCAATACAAGCGTCTTCAGAAACTGAATCTGCATAAAAACAGATGGTACCATGGCCTTTTGCTTCAATTTCCATATTCTTCAAAGTATTGCTGAACACTACATTTTTAAGGAAAAACGATGTAAACCGCGCTATTTAGTCAACACAAAATTTTCACAGGTTTAAGGTGTAAAAATT
>JAEDJA010000048.1 GCA_016296575.1 Treponema sp. | reverse complement strand
TCAAAATTTTATTTTTCTATAAAACTACCAGCCCAGTGGGCTGTGAGCATAACAACTGGTTGTACCGCAGCGGGCTCGACCCGCTGTCGGCTACGAACCTTTGTTAGGCGTTCTTATTATTTAGATTATCTATTTTTCTATTTAAAATATCAATTTGTTTTGCAATTGAATTGAGAGTTACATTGGATTCCGGTGTTTCATCTTCTTTATCGATTTCTTTTCTGCTATCATTCACTGCATCAACAATTACACCAACTATAACATTCATTATAATTGATGCTTCTAGAAAATTGTATGATACAAAATAAATCCAAGCCCACGAGAATCTCGAAATAATTTCTGAGGAATCTATTCCTGTTAAGCCGAATAATGATAAAAATGCAAGTTTTAAGCTACCAAAACTTTCTGGAAAATCTATTCCAAAAATACTTGTACCCATTATTGCATATACATAAGAAAAAATTAAAAGCAAGAAAAAAGTCCACAATACGCTTGGAAATGCTTTTATTATTGCCTTTACCATTACACGAAGGCTCGTTATTCCATTTACTAATTTTAGTGTTTTAACCACTCGTAAAGATTTTATGCCTTTTACAAGTTTAATAGATTTAAATAATCGGAAAACTCTGAATATAGCAAAAAAAGGAAGAGTACCAATTGTTGATATAGCCACAATTATTAAATCAAAGATATTCCATTTATTTATATGAAAATATTTTTGATTGTTTGAATCATACCTAAACTCACCAAAGAAATTTCGATTATAAGCAATTAATTTTATTATTAATTCAAATATAAATAACCATAAACATATCTGGTCAATCCAAAAAAGAATATTTCCATATTTGTTTAGGATTGAAGGAGAAGTTTCTAATCCAAGTGAAACAGTATTAACAATTATGACAAAAAGCATAAAATACTCAAAAGGAGTATTTGCTTCTCCATCTACAAATGTCCGTAGTTTTTTAAGAAATTTATTTTCCTTCATTTTATGTTCTTCTAAAAGTAAAATTAAAGAACACAACTTTTTTAATATAAAAGCTGTGTTCTTTTCAAAAAAATTAAAGCTGGCCCATTAATTTGTGGCTTCTTGTATTCCATTCTGCATGATTTTCTCTATCAACAAAGAAAACTGTTAAATCTGCATGATTCTCTCTGTCAACGTAAAAAATCTTTGTTGTTGCATGGTTTTCTCTGTCAACAAATTCCCAAATTGCGTCTTCACCTTTTGCATGAGAAGAACGGTCTGTTTTGTAAACGAGTAAGTCAGCGTGATTTTCACGGTCTGCGATATAAACATTTATATCAGCATGATTTTCTCTGTCTGCTACATAAATTGATGCCATAAAATCCTCCTAAGATTTTATTTTTTTAATTTGCTGGAGGACTTTACTTATTAACAATAAGCAGCCCAGTGGGCTGTCCGCCTAACTATCGTTTTAAACCGCACAGCGGCTTGACCGCTGTGTCGGCTTTGAAAACAATGTTAGGCGTTTTTATTCTATTATACCTAATTGTTCTGATATGGTATAAAATTCATTGCATAGTTTTCTAACCTCAGAAATATCTACTCTGTCAGATATTTTTCTTGTCATATCAGGAACATAAAGACTTTTATATATATTTGGATTTTGTACAAGACGATTCAAAAAATCTGTTGTATACAATAATGAATCTCTAATATTAGAGAAGAAAATTGAGTTATCCATATTATATAATAAAGCTTGCATGTCATAACTTGATATTTGAATATTCAATTCAGAATCTTCTTTTAGTGTTTTAGCTAACCGCACAAGAGGTCTATACCGACCAAATGTTTGTGCATCTTTTTCGTCTATTAATTGAATATTTAAAAAAGGAAAATTTATGTCTCTTTCTTTTGTTTTGCAGTCAAAAATGCGAATCCCACGATAATAATCTATTTCAGTGTTATACCATTTTTCAGAATTGTACCAATTTGCAGGAACTACATCGATTTTTCGACGTAAACTTCCCCCAGAGATTTTAATCGATTTTGAGTTTTTTTCTATGTCAGCAACAGTATAGTTTTCTTTTAAAATCTTAATACATGCTGCTCGCAAATTTTCTAAATCTTCTCTTGGATTCCCAGAATATGGATGTGTAATTCTTTTAGTATTCTCCACAGATTCAAATTTATCTATGATTACCAGTAAATCAATATCACTATGATATTTTATATGCGTATTACATGGAACAGAGCCTTGATATCTAAAATCAGGATTAAAACCATAGGCAGGTAATTCTTCCAATAAATGTTTTTTTACCCTGTCTCCTTCCTCATAACTGATTTCTGTAGAGCGAATTGGTAATTCCTCCATGGCTGACATTACATATTCTTGAGCCTCTTCAACTTCTGTTTTATAGTCTTCGGCTGAAAAGGCTTTATCTAAACTGTACTGCTTAAAACCAGGGTTTCGGCGTTCTTGAAGCCGTTTTAATTTTTCTGAATAATTCATTTTCCCTCCTGTTTCTTTAAGCTCATAGTTCCATAAGAACTTCTGTCATTATCGGTGTAGTAACGTCCATTCGCGGTCTTGTTTTGTAAATCAAATATCAATCTACAAAAACCTTTATGTTGTGTAAGACCTTCTTCGGTTTTGAAAGGTTCATTTTCGTACATATAAGATAAGATAATTTCATTTTTATCACGAACTTCTATATCGCCAACCAAACTGTAAGAATGAGATTTTGACTCATCTGTAGTCAATTTTACAGACAATTTTTCATATTCTTGTTCAATCTGAATGAGGCCATTCCAGTTATTAATATCATTTGAATCTGAATACTTTTTTCCTTCTCCATTACAAATCCAAGTACCTGAAATATCTGGAATTTTTCCAACTTTAATCTTTGCTAAAATTTTCCAACCTATTTTAGAAAACAAAAGCCATATAAGTGTAAAAATAAGAACCGAAGAAATTGAAAAACCTAAAAGACTGATTTGCTGATATAATTCATTTAAGATTGGAACTTTTGATAACAATTTCTCTAAGAGTTCTACTATCACGGGCGTTATTAAAATTGAAATTGCTGAAATCCAATAATAAGCGATTTTCTTGGATTCGTTTCGTACTGAATAATCATGCATTTGTTTTTCCCTCCATTCCCAATTAAATCTCCTGCAACAATTGTGCAAGCCTGACTTGCACAATTGTTGTTCCTTCTTCCAATTTTTGAAAGGCTCGTCCTTTCAAAAATTACTCAGCCGACTTATCTGATTTCTTGCCACGCTTCGAAATAGCTTCATTGGCTCTGTTGATTTCTGCTTCAACAGATTTAGCAAAATCAATGCAGTTTGCATTACCAGCAATAACCATTGCATTGAGATACGGAACGAGTTTGTCATTTACGAGAGAAACGATAGGCTTGTTGTAGCTTGAAGCGGAAGCTCCCTTGTTTGAACTTGCCTTTACATACTCGTCTTTTGCCTTTGTGAACTCGTCCTGTGCAGAGCGGATAGAAGCGATTGCCTCTGCCACACCTTCCAAGCCCTTGATGTTGTCTGCAAGTGAATCAGCGGAAAAGTCCTGCAACAAACTTTCAATCATAGAAGATTCGCTTGTGTAGTTTGCAGTTGTAATTCCAGCCTTTGCATATTTGTCATAAATTGCTTTGAGAGGTGCAGAAAGTTCTTTTTTGCTTGCAATCGGGAAAACGGCATAGGCAGCAAGCACCGTTCCCAGTGTTTTTACGGCTTCATCACGAGCAGCATCAGCAGAATCAAGAGTAGAAAGCGTTTTGTCCTGAAGAATTGCAGTCGTAATATGAGCAGAAAGAGTTTCGAGTTCCTCAAGTACAGATTTCAAGAAAGCATCGCTCTGAGCCTTTTCATCCGCCTTGAAGTTGCGGATAATCGAGTCTGAAAGTCCGTCAACTTCGGCGTTGCGGATTGCGGTTTTCAACTTGTTCATAAACTGTTCCTCCTTTTTATGAATCTACTTTAAAAGTAATGAATTTTTCCGCAAACGACAAATTTTTCCTTAAAATAAGGATTAGTTTTAGCATTTTAAAGCTTTCTTACCATAAGGAAAGTAGATTTCTTTTAAAAACGCCATTCCTCACATTAAGGAAGATGGAATTTTACTAAACTGAGAATCCTTAAAATAAGGAACGGAGTTTTAAACAAAAACAGACTTCCTTATTTTGAGGAAGCCTGAATCTTATAAAAAACTGATAGCCTTATTTTAAGAAGCACTTTCTTCTATATATAAAGTCTTCTCTTTTTCCAAGTAATCTGTCCAATCGT
Organism: Treponema sp.; assembly: GCA_016296575.1. Taxonomy (GTDB): domain Bacteria; phylum Spirochaetota; class Spirochaetia; order Treponematales; family Treponemataceae; genus Treponema_D. The sequence continues at coordinate 3,994 of JAEDJA010000048.1, read as the reverse complement.
CAATTGCATAATCACGGATTGTAAGTTTATTTGAGAATTTCACAAAATCAATTTGTCGTTTTGAATCTGAATAAATCGACGGAGCAATAAATATGCATTGAGATGAAATTTTATTTTCTTCGATGAAAGCTGCTAAATGTCTTTCAATTGGCCATACTTCCATCATAGTTTGAGTTCGGCCTTCTGCCATTGTAACTTCAACCAAAATACCATTCCCATTTTCAAAGCATTCAATATCGCCTTTGTTTCCACCAGCTGTTGAAGTTGGCAAGCCGGTATCGTCGCAAGAATAATTTGGCTTTACAATAACTGTTGGCAGTTTAGACTTTATAGCAAGTGCAGTCAGGAATTCCAAACGGACAGGAGCGGCAAGGAATTTTAGAACATCATCTTTTGAAGTTTTACGAGTTGCCAAAATATGAAGTTCATTTTTAATAGAAGCCCAATCATAAGTTTTTAGCCACTCTGAAAGTAGGTCATTTGTCTTTTCATCACTGATAACTTCTGCTTTTTGTGCAATCAAGTTCTTGTCGATTTTTGACATGTACTCAAAATATCTATGCTCATCATCAAAACGTTCGTAATCTGAGTAATTGTTGAGAATGTACTCAACTTTATTGTCTTCATTGTGGTTTATATCGATAAAGCGACCTGCACCACGTAAAGAAATAAGCCCGCTCATTCGCATTTTACGGATAAACTCATCTACATAGTCATTCAATATTGAGTGGGGGTCAAATTTTTTGTATTTTCCCTGCATAATTTCATTTATGCAGATGTCTATAATCACTTCATCGCTCGGAGTATAGCCGTATTTTTCTCGTAATTCTTTTATTCGAATATATAAACTTGCAGCATCACTATCTTTCCAAAAAAGCAATAATGGAATTTCTTTTCTTGATATTCCGACTCCATTTCCACATGCATAATCTGCATTTATAAGACGAATTGTTTGCAAAAGAAGCAACAGGGGGATGTTATCATTTAAAACTTTGACAAAAGGATTAGCCCTTTGAGAACGTGCGAGCGACTGTAAGAAAACAGACTGTTCACGCTCAGGATTTTTCAAATTGAGGGATATTTCATTATTTCCGCCAATTTCGACATCTACAATATCAACGAGTATATTTCCTAATTCTGAAAATTCAATTTTTTTACCAGTTTTGAAATATACAAACCCAAATTCTTTTGCAAGATCGAAAATTGTTGCAAACCTCGATGGGTAGCCCCAATCGAAACCAGCTTCTTTATGTTTTTGCGGATTTTCTTCAATAATTTTTGAAACAGCCTTATCGTCCAAAAGACTAACGGCAAATTCTCCGCTAGATGTCTGTTTCCAAATTGTTTTTACATTGGCTGAAACTTTCATAGGGCGATAAAGACCATACTTTATAAGTTCAGCGACAACAGCAGTTGCAATTGAATCTGTTAAAATTTGATTTTCAAATTTTTTCAATACAAAAAGATTGTATTTTATACGTTCTGGATTTCTTACAGTTGTCGTATAGAGTAACGGTTTGTACTCTGCATTTCGTTCTTTACTTGCCATAATTCGTTATAAGAACCTCCGAAAATGATTTTATGCTGTTATCGTGATAGTTTATGTAATTGCTTTTGATTGGATAAATATTGTATTTTTTTGCCCAATCCAAAAGTTTTGTGTTTTCTTTCCCTTTGTATTCTACAACATCAGATAGAGCAAAACGAATTTTTCTTTTGTTTAACTCGTCAAGTAAGGCCATGAGTTCATCGTCATCTTTTTGATTCCACAATTTATTGTATTCACTTGCTGTGATTAAATATGGGGGATCAAGGTAAACAAAATCATTTTCATCAAGCGAAATTTTTGAAAGAAATGATTTGTAATCTTCATTCGACCATTGAATATTTTTTTTATTTGTTAGATTTACATAATTTGTTAGAGCATCAACAGCATTCTGATTAAAATCTACATTGCCCACAGGAAGATTAAATTCTCCTTTCTGATTAAAGCGGAGCATGCGATTAAAACCATAAATTAAAAGCAAATATAAGTCTGCAATGTCTGAACGGTCAGAAGCGTTATACTTTTCTTTCAGGCGTTTATAAAAATCTGCATTGTATTTGGCAAAATAAGTTTTTACATATTTTTCTTTTAATTCTTGCGGAACAGTTTTCCCTTTGTAAGAACAAGTAAATTGATACTCGTTAATTTTTGCAAAAAGGATGTTAAGCAAATCTTCAACTTTTTTGAACGATGATAAATAATGATGAATAGACATTATGTTTTTATCAATGTCATTTTCATAGAATATCTTTGCATCAATATTCAAAAAAACTGAACCACCACCAACAAACGGCTCAACAAATTTATTTATTTCTGTTGGGAAATAATTTTTGAGTTCGGGTATAAGTTTATATTTATCGCCAGTGTAAAAAAAAGGCGAACGGATAAATTTTTCTTTTTTCATTTTACCTTTGTGATATAAAGCAATTCTTGATGGTTTTCCAAATTTGTTTTACCTGCATTGAAAAAACGATAATCTTTTTCAAATTTCTTAGTTTCACCTTTTTTGTTTAAGGCTTCTTCAATTTCTTCGAGCTGAATTTTATTTTGAGAACTTTTACTCTTTGAATTATATGTATTGTTGTAGGAGACTGCTAAATATTTTGCATCCAAACTTTCGATTAAATCATTAAAAGTTTCAGGAGCACTTGCATTACAATAGTTGCTCATATTCTCTGCTGGCGGTTTCATTGCTGTTCCAACAAGTTTTGGCTTTTCCCATTTCACTAGATTTTCATACACATGATAAAACCTTGAATACTGCCTAGAATTATAGGGGGGGTCGATATAAACCAAATCTGATTTTATTTCACGAGCTAATTTATTTGAATCTTCACGATAAATCGTCAAATTTTCAAATTCTTTCACATCAATTAAACGAAGTTTTAACTCTGTTTTTTTGATTGGCTTTTTTATATAAGCTTCAAAATGACCGAGTGTATTTGCGTGCTTATCAATGTTGTAAATTAATGTAGAAAGCAGAATCGCATATTCTTTTTCTGTCAAATTAGATTTTGATTTTTCTATGTCTTCTCGAATCCATCCGATTTTTTTTGACATATCATAATCAAAATATTTTCCACCGTAATTGATTGAAAAATAATTATCTTCGAGTTGCGGTTCATTTAAATTATTGTAAAGTTCGATTTTTTTTAGAATTTTTTCTTTATCCCATTCGCCAGTTTTGAAAAAAGCGGTATAAATCTGATTATTTGAAAAAAGAAAATCGTTAATAATTACATTGTCATAAAGCCCGAGCATTTTTTTTGCAATTACACCAGTTCCTGCAAAAATATCTGTCGCTGTATGTATATTCTTTGTTTCTGCTTGAATAATCTCAAAAATCCAATCTATAAGTTTCTGTTTACAGCCAATATAGCGTCGGCTTTCAAGTGGAATTGTTGCACCTGGTAGAGTATCTGCCGCAACCGACAAATAATTTCCTTTTGATTCAAGTTTTTGTTTTGCGACATTAAGAATTTGTTCTTGATTTGAAAAGTCTTTTATATTTTCTAAAACTTTATCGCTATCACGCTGAATTTGAAGTTGATTAGAATCTATATTATAAAATCTCGCAAGGATAAATATTTGTTCATCTGTCGGAAATCTAATACCTGACTCTATTCTACAAAGTTGACTTTCTTTTATACCAGTATTTCTTTGGATTTCTAATAATGAAAAACCTTGTTCTTCTCTTATATTCTTTAAAACGGTACCAACATACATATAAAATTTCCACCTATTGTCAATTTTAGTATAAAAAAATGAAATTTTCTAGTAGTATGTCGATTTTTACCTTAAACCCCAGCGGGCCAGTGGCCCGTCCGCCTAACATTGTTTTAAACCGCAGGCAGCTTGACTGCCTGTCGGCTTTGAAAACAGTGTTATGCTTTTTCGTAACCGTCAAAACACCCACACCTAAAAAGCAAAACGAAAGTAACGTAAAAT
>JAEDJA010000047.1 GCA_016296575.1 Treponema sp. | reverse complement strand
GCCTGAAACTCTTCTTTTTTTGCCGTTTTTCTGCTCTGTTTGCCGCCACCCCCGCCCCTGTCCGTCCGGGCGGCCCGCACCCGCCCTTTATCTCTCCCACAAACACGACCACTGCCGTAACAACTCTTTTTTATTTTTTGCACACTTACGCACCTACGGCGCGCAATTGTGCAAAAAACCGCTACCGCGCAAAACGCAAAATCAAAACAAATAAAAAATAAATTGCTAAAAAAAGAAAAAAAACAAGAAAATAATTTTAATTGACGTTATATTTTGAATAAAATATAATTTTTTGTATGGGAAAAATAAACATACTAAAGGCAGGATATAATGGAAAACTCGGACAAACCTACGGAACGGAAGAAAAAGGTTTTTTCAGCGTTAAAGCTGTGCCTTTTAGTCATACTCCGCATAATAGTAAGCAAACTCAAGCAAAAAATGAGTTCATCGGACTTAACAGAATAGCAAGCAAAGTTGTAAAAAAAATGTGGCAATATTTCCAACTCAGTGACAAAAACTGTTATAAAAATAATGCACTGTGTAAACACTGGAAAAAAGCACTGAAAGGCGGCAAGTTTTCGCTAGATAACTTAAAAGAAGTTATCAGCGAAGACGAAAAACTCAAAATAGATACTGTGCTATTCGATTACTCAAACTATAAGTTTTCTTACTCTGCTAAAGATGAAAACGGCAACGAAGCAACACAAAAACAGATAATCTATTTAGCAATAGTTACAAATGAGCAGATAACAAAGGCAGACATAACAGGGCAGGGCAATAACGTTATTTTATCATCGATTTTTAACTACATTGATTTTGCATATTTTCAAGTATGGGCATTTAAGGCAGTTCCAGCTGGCAAAAAATACGCTATAAAGGGGTTGTCTATTACAAATCCAGTGTTTATCATAATTGTAAATGGAGTTTTTTATATAAGTAGGTGGAAATGGACAAGTCAGCCTTATATAAAAAATGAAATATTGTATTTTCAAAAAGACGATTGCAAAATACAAAATAATACCTTATTTATAGGCAAATAAAAAACATAAAAGGAGCGTAAAATAATATGGAAAAAGTATCAATAATAGATATTCAGGGCGTACAGTGGACAGTAAAAGACCAGGAAGCAACTGTAAGAATTGATAAACTGGAAGAAAAAACAAACATAAAAAAAACAAGATTGTGGTCAGCACCTGGCTCATATTTTGATTTAGTAGAAATTAACGATGTAAAGTATTACAACGCATTTTTCCAAGGTACCCCATATATAGACGCAATCGGGCAGACAATTTTTAAAATCCCAAATGTAGGACAGGCACAGGCGGCCAATAGGGCGATTGTATCGGGTGACAAAACTGACAATACGGGTAGAGTACCAGTTTCGTTAGAAATTAACTCAGACGGAACTGTCAAGGCATTTGCTATGTTTGATAATCAATTCTTTGGAACTCATCCAGAAATTGCTTTATATGGGCAGATTTTCCAAATGGTAAATTAACAAAGAAAATAATTTAATAAATCTGCTTTTATACAAATATCAATAAAAAAAACTCACTGAGTTTTGAACATTTCACAAAACAAACAAAATAAAAACATAAAAAAAACACATCAGACAAAAAATGCGGATATGTAGACTGCTACGCAGACTACATCACCGCATTTTTTTTATCTAAAAAAACAAAATATTGACAAATGAAAATAAATAAAATACATTAAAACTATCAATCGGTAGTCAGTAAATATATTAAAAACTGTTACAACCGATAAAAAAAACAACAGGGGGTAAAATCCTATGGGAAAAATGAACTTGCTCAAAGCAAATTGGGAAGGTAAGGTAGGACAGACTGTTGGTGCAAAGTGGAAAAACAAGAGCACAATCAGAACCTACACAAAACCGTCAAATCCAAACACACAGGCACAGAAAACAGTCAGAACTGCTTTTGCAGAAATGACAAGTTTTGTGGCACTGTTCGCAGACCAGATTAAATATCTTTCTGCACTCAACACTGCCGGCCAGTCTGTGCGTAACGCAATCATACAGGCTAACAAAATGCAGATTGCAGGCGGAACTTTCTCAAAGCCTAACTTGCTCGTGTCAAAAGGCGGACTGCAGAAGGTTGCAGGCGAAACCGGACAGGCAACAAGTGGTAAAGTCACAATCACTTGGACTGCACCAACCGCTACAAACTTTACTGAAAACGCAAAGTTGATTGCGGTTCTCGTACAGGAAGCCACAGGGCTTGTCGAAGTTTTGGAAGCAAAAGCAACTGCACTTACCGTTGAAAGTAAAATCACTTTTGAAAACGGAACTGTAGACGCTTATGTTTACTTCCTTGACAAACGTGGTTCAAACAAGGTTGCTTCTGCCAGCGATTATATTTCTATTTCTGTGGCTTAAAAAGCACTGGGAAAAATAGAAATATTACAAACAGCAAGTCAAAGCAACTAGGGGGTTAAAAAATGACTGACGGAAGAAAAACGGTATTAAAGGAGTGTCTTACGGCACTGGTGGGTTTTTTGGGTGCTCTTATAGGTGCTATTTTTGGTGCCTAATAGGAGCGCTTACTAAACTTCTTATATCCGAACAGTAAGAACCTAAAAAAAAGAAAAGGCAACCTACTTACAGGTTGCCTTTTTTTTGTCCTTATTTTAACATTGTCCGAAGTGCGGACAACGCACAACAAAAATATCTTTAGACAAAAGGAGATAAAAAAATGGCTATTCAAAACTTTTTAAGCGGCGGCTATTATGGCAAACTTGGGGCAACTGTAGGGCAACGTTGGAAAAACAAGCGAACAATCAGAACTTATGTTATCCCGGCAAACCCACGGACGGAAAAACAACAGGCAAACAGGGGCAGATTTTCGGACGCAGTAACCTATGCACAAATGGGAATGCAGATGAACTACTACGCAACTTGTTTTGAAAATCCTAATTTCACAAAATGGAATTACAGGATGAAAACTGCAAGGCAACTAAAAGAAAGGGGGTTAATAGGACTGGAATTGATACCGTTATACCCTATCGATTTTGTGCCATCCTTGTTAATCTCAGAAATCGAGAAAAAAAACGTCATCGGGGATAAACATATATCTTTTTATGTTCCAGCCCTCACAATGGGCACAGACAGAAGTTTTAGCCTTATGTTTGAAATCTACGACAAAAGCGGAATTCAAAAAGGGTTAAAACTGTATGTGGGCTACTATTATGCGGCAAATCCAGGATTTTTACAGGTAGACGTAGATGACGTAAACGAAATAAACAATAATTGTAAAGTGCGGATAGTGTCTAACGATGATATAAACAGTGCCACGGACTTAATAGCAAGCCCGGAACTGACAGTAAAAGCACAGACAATTGATATCCACACTTTCGACAAAACAATCCTGGAGTTAAGAAAAGCAACAGATAAATTGACAATCCTGTTTGCCGAGCCTTGGAAAAGCACACCAACAGAAAACACTGTTAGCCTAAATGTAGTTTGTGTTTCTGACGGAAAATGGGCAACAATACAGGCAAATGCCGCTAGCCTTTACGACTTAAACGGATATTGTGCGGTAGACGTGCCACTGTCAAACATAAATGCCCAAAGTCTCCCAGCTTTCCCTACAGGTTCAAAGGTTGAGAACTTAAACGTATCGTACAAAGGGGAAACTTGGGATATAACAATCGAAAACGGCTCAGAAAACTACTCTGACACAGACTTAACACGTACAATAAACGCAACGGCAGAGTTTGACCCGGCAAGCACAGGCGACATTGCATTTAGGTTTAACTTTGGCGGTTCAATTATTAGCCAGTCAGTAACGCTTGCAATGGTATGTTCCGGACGCTTGGGCATACGTACGGAAGAAAATCAGACTTATTTAGCGGCTAGTAATGGTTCTGCTATTGTATTTACTTGTACAGGCTCAAGAAAACAATTCCCAATGGCAATTGAGGGCGACTATATTAAAGTAAATGCACTAGACTTTATCGCAGAAGGAGTCACTTATAAATTGCCGGAACAAACGGTAAACTTGAGAAACGCAATAAAAACAAGTTACTGGCTTGAGGGCTTCAACTGGGGATTTTGGAGATATGGAAGCGGCGCAGGTAGACCACTGGAATATATGCAAATGGAAGCAGACGGAACTGGTATCAGTGCAAGTGCTTTTGAAGTCTCTGCAAGCAACGAGTTTTACCTTTATGGTGTTAATGATAAAAGTGATATTTATCCAACAAGTGGCACTATCGACACAAATCCTGTTATTCCAGGTAGGCCGTTCTATATCAGATACGATTTTAACACAGAAGACCCGGCGCAAGAGTTCGATTTAACTAGATGGGAGTTAAGAGGCACTCCTGTAGCGTTTACGAAAGATGGCATTGTTTATTCATTCAGCCAGAACTGGTGGAATACAAACGTGCCTAAAACGTTGAGCGGTTGGGAAGAATAATATTTAACAAAAAACAAACAGGGGCACAATCTACAGTGTAGTTTGTGCCCTCGCTTTTTTTATGCCTAATAAAAAACATTTTTTTTGCAAAAAAAAACCTGTAAAGCTATTGCCCTACAGGTTTGTTTAGATTATATTCTAAACTATGCCAAAAAACTGGTTACATTTTGCTAGAGATGAAAAAATAAGTCAATACTCAAAACTAAAAAATATAATTTATTTTTTAACAAAAGATAAAATAAATTATAAATGGTCGCAAAAATATAATTGTTTTCAGCCTATATCACCAATAAAAAAAGAAAACGAAAAAGAGCAGTTTATAAGCAATCTGCTTTACACAAAACCTAGAGAAGAAAAGGCGGAACGAAATCCAAATAAAACCTACGACAAATTAGAATGGTTTAGACAAATTGCAAGGTTCCGGGAGCCAACTATAGACGAAGTCATTGCAGCTTGTGAAATAATCTGTAGTGGGAAACAGTGGCTTTTGATAGATAAAGGCAACGGAACAAAAGTTAGTGTTGAAGCGAACGCAAAGGGAACAGAAGCCTATTGCAAGAAATTAAACGGAAAAGTTTTGGACGCTTGCAAAAAAATTAACGCTCAAAATCTCGATTGTGCTTTTATAACCGCCACTTGCGACATAAAAAAATATGGGTCGGTTACAGAAGCGTGGGAAAAGCACAGAGAACTAGAAGTAAAACCTTTAATGGAAAACTTAAGAAAAAATTATGGGGTGCAGTACGTTGATGTCGTGGAAAGTACAAAACGAGGTTATCCACACACCCACATTCTAGCATTTTTCCCGAAAGGCCTGTTCCCAGAACTTGAAAAAATGAAAAATCAGCAAGAGCTCAAATATGGAAAATTGTATAATTATATACAAACACACAAACATTCAGCCCAGGTTAAGACGATAGTGGTTAAGGGAGAGTATAAAATACACTATTTGACAAAATACATAGGGAAAGGGTGCACCAGTTCTGTTTTTTCAGTGCTAGAAAATAAAGAAGAATTCAGCAAGTCTGACATAAAGTTGATAAAAGAGTTTGTTTTTTTGACGGCTTTTAGATTGCGTAAAGTACATTACACGATGAAAGGTATCAAATCAGAAAATAAAGAAAAGGAGTGCACAGCACAGGCTAGTGTTTTACAGGAAGAATGTGCACGGTGGGAAACCTTGCCCGCAACGGAGTTGCGGGCACTCTTGAATAGTCTATGTAATAACTCGCTACTACTAGATACAAAAAAAATCTATTCTATGTCGTTTACCGACTATAAACGTGTATTTGGAACCTACCCGGAAAGAGACCAGGTTCCAAATATAGATTTTTGTAACAAGTTTGAAAATAAAGGTAAACTCATATATCAAGAAGAAAACTTTTATAGCCTGTTTGCGGACTTTGTTTTACACCCAAAAACCGCAAAACTTAACAGGAAGTTTTACTGGAACGGAGAAAATGACGTTTTTGACAGGTTTACGGATGGTTATGACCTCGACAATGACGAAGATTTTATAAAATGTTGCAAAGATTTAGCCTGTCTTTATATGACAGAGTGTATGCAAAATAACAAAAATCTAAAAGCCGTTATAGATGGGCGGGAAAACCTGTCGCACATTGCAATAAAACGTTATTCATATCTGCACGGAGTCCAGGAAGTTTGTAGTTTTGACCCGAAAGAGGAATATTTTACGTGGGAAGAACTTTATAATAAAATGCTAACACACAAAGCAATTTAGAATATTTATTTTATTGACATACTCCGTTTAACGGTATATATTAAAATAAGAAAACGGTAACACGTTTTTTTATAAAAGGACGTTTTTAACGTCCAAAAATATTTTTATATTAAAAGGAGTAATGAAAAAATGAGTTTTGGAAAAACCTATCATTATGAGAAACAGTTAAAAGTACTGGCTGACGGCGATTATACCATAGTGCTGGGAGTGCCACAGGAGACACAGGTTGCAGGGTACGATGTTCTGAGGTTCCCTTTTGCAGTAAAAGGAACAGAAGAAAAATGCATTCCAAATTATTTCGATTTATTTGACTGTACAAACCCGAGCGACCAGAAAGCTTTGGGAACATTCAGAAGAAGAGCGTCAAAAATCAAAGAGTGCTTCAAATTGACAGGCTCGTTTTGTATCTCCAACTATATGGAATGGGTGGGGCACGAAGGCAGGGTTAAAATTGCAAAAAGTAAAGACGGCTTTATAAACATTGTTGATTTTTACCCGGCAGAAATGACAGAAGAAGAAAAAGCACTCCTGTAAAGAACCTGTTCAAAACACAGAGTTAGTTTTCTACTAACTCTGTGTTTCTTATTTTTAAAGATAATCGCAGAAAAAAACAAAAAAAGGAGAAACAAAGAATGAGGAATTACAAAAATCTTTCTAAAATGACAATTTGGGATTTGTGCGCATATAACGCAATAAAAAACTGTCCAAACACAAAAAAAACGTCAAACAGAGCTCTACTTATTTCTTGGAAATTGTTTATAATTGCAAATCTTATCGCAGATAAAAACAAAAAAAGGAGAAACAAAGAATGAGGAATTACAAAAATCTTTCTAAAATGACAATTTGGGATTTGTGCGCATATAACTCAAATAAAAACTGTCCAGACACAAAAAAAACGTCAAACAGGGCAATTATGACCTCTGTACAGTTATTTATAATCGCAGAAACCATCGCAGATAAAAACAAAAACAGGAGAAAAAACAATGGAAAATAAAAACATCGGAAAAATCAGACCATACAAAAACACAGAAGAACTTATAAAACATTTTAACAGGCTTTTTAAAACAAAAGAAATCCCAGCTCACGCAATGCCGTTAATATGGGTAAACCATATCTATTTAGGCAGAGTTTCCTTGATAACCTCTTTTAGCATAAACTCTGTTACAATAAACGGCAAAGAATACGGAATGAATGTCCTTGCAGATTGTTTCACTTTTTTAGATGGCACGGAGTGCGCAATAAAAATAAAAAAAGTCGTTTACAGGAAAAAATGTCCGGGCAGAGAGGGGAACTAAACAGAATTCAAAAAGTCAAAGTTAAAAAAAAACGAAAAAAAAGGAGAAAAAAATGATATTTAATAAAGTACATTGTATATTTGAGCAGTCGGGAACATTTAAGAAAGCTTTTGAAGAGTTAGGATATAATGCTATAGATTATGACATTGAAAAAACAGAAAATACAAATGTTGTAACTGATTTATTTACACAGATTTTTCTTGCAAGCCAAGAAAAAAAATCTGAAGTTTTTGATAATATAAACCCGGACGATTTAGTTTTAGCCTTTTTCCCTTGCACATACTTTTCAGACCAAAATCAGCTTTTAAGCCGTGGCGATAGTTACGGACAAAAGGAATGGAGCGTAGAAAAAAAACTAAAACATAGCATAGATTTAATGAATAAGCGCTCAGAATTTTATACATATCTTTGCAGCTTATGTTTAATCGCAATTAAAAAAGGATTTAAATTAGTAATAGAAAACCCTTACGGGAAAGTTAATTTTTTAAAACATTTTTTCCCAATTAAGCCAGGAATAATAATATATAACAGAAGAAAACTAGGTGACGGTTATAAAAAGCCGACACAATTCTTTTTTATAAATTGCAAGCCAACATTTAACTTACAAAATGAATATGTAGAAAACAAGAAACAAAAACAAACTATAGAAAATAATAGAGGGATAAGTCGTTCTATTATCTCTCCAGATTTTGCAAAAAACTTTATAAAAACTTTCATAATCGAGTAACTGGTTACTATTTCACATTTTTAGACAAAACAAAGTACATTTATATTTGCCCTATTCGTACACCCTTACAGGGTGCACTCATAGGGCAAAGCGGGCTTAAGCGGGGGTGGCGGCAAACAGAGCAGAAAAACGGCAAAAAAAGAAGAGTTTCAGGC
>JAEDJA010000027.1 GCA_016296575.1 Treponema sp. | reverse complement strand
CTTACGCCGATGATACTGCTAACGCGGGAAAGTAGGAAGCTGCTGGCTTTTTTTTCTTTAAAAAAAGCTAGCAGCTTCCGTACTACTTTTCCCGCGTTAGAAGCGGGATAGTAGATATCTGCGGCCCTGAAAGGGTAAAAACAGCCTGAATGGCTGTTTTTAGCAGATTTGGCAAGCAGCTATGTTGCGCAGCCTCGCCAGAAACTTAGACCGATTTTCACAATAAGCCTTTAGAAAGAAACTAGTAAAGCTTTCAAGGCTTTTTTTTTGTTTAAAAAAAAAAGACGGCAGCTTCCGTATTACTTTTCCCGCGAGCGTGGGATAGCAGATTTGGCAAGCAGCTAAGCTGCGCAGCCTCGTACGAAACCTAGACCGATTTTCACAATAAGCCTTTAGAAAGAAAACTAGTAAAGCTCTCAAGGCTTTTTTTTTGTTATAAAAAAGACGGCAGCTTCCGTATTACTTTTCCCGCGAGCGTGGGATAGCAGATTTGGCAAGCAGCTAAGCTGCGCAGCCTCGTACGAAACCTAGACCGATTTTCACAATATGCCTTTGGAAGAAAACTAGTAAAGCTTTCAAGGCTTTTTTTTTTAAAAGCCAGCAGCTTCCGTATTACTTTTCCCGCGAGCGCGGGATAGTAGATATCTGCGGCCGCAAGTCCCTTGCGGTAAAGGGGCTGTCACAAAAGTAATGAGCGCTACACTAAATGTGGTGGTTTCGACCCTTCGACATGGCTCAGGATACCACCCTTCGACATGGCTCAGGGACCGTAAACTCAACCACCGTAATGCAAACTTATTGGACAGCTTCTTAGCAGATTTGGCAAGCAGCTATGCTGCGCAGCCTCACCTGAAACCTAGACCGCTTTTCACAATAAGCCTTTGGAAAGAAACTAGTAAGTCTACAAGTTTTTTTTCACACATTTATTGCAGTTTTGCAGGTGTTTGTATAATTGATGGCTTCTTACTTATTTCCAGTTTTCAAGAGCATATTCGGATTCCAATTTATCTTCTAAATGGTCATCCAGAAGTGAGTAAAAATCTAGTCCGGTTCTACGCTCTACTTCATCAATAGTAACAGCATAATTCCAAAAAGTGTCTTTGCATTTTTTATTAGGAATAATAAATCCAATGCTCATTAATGACTCATGGGTTGGAACTAAGAGCACTTTATAATAGAATTCAGGAATTGAAACCTGATTTTCTCCTATATAGTCGTAGGCTTCAGCTGGTTTTTCAAGAACTGGACCTGTAATAACATATACTTTTCCAAATCTGTCAGCCCAAGTCCGAACCTGTCCCTCTAGATACTGCCAGATTTCACGATTTAAACCAGGAGCCTGAGGACTCATGTTGCTGAGAAAAAATGATTCACTCATAGCTTCTTCGGAAAATGCAAAATCAGCGGCAGGAGCAAGGTGTCCACGGTCGTAACCACTTTTTTTGTAATCTGCAAGAGTAGCTGAACCTGTAGTGATTTCTGGATCTGCACGAAAGTCATCACCTCTGGAGGCATTTTTCACAAGCTCTTCCTTTTCAAGACAGTAAGCAGCCCATTCTGCCTGTTCATAACTTTCTCTGTAACAAACAACGTAATTTTTAAAACGGCGGATCTGATGATCTGGCGCAGTTCCATTTTTTGAGGCGGCACAGACAGGTAGCTCAAGATTTTCGGGAAAAATAAAAATGCCAGACTCTGATTCAGCTGCCTTTTTTGTGGAACCAGCATTTTCTTCTGCCTTTTTCTCTTTAGGAAGAATATCTTCCATTATGTCTATGGCAGAATCCTGAATCTGAGTTTTTACATCGTGAACGGTGTCAGTAGCAGAATTGTGGATGTTCGTTTTTGTCGAACAATAATCAACTGCAAAAATAAGGACAATAAAAATCAAAATAATTACAACAAGCTTTAATACAAAATTTGATTTTCTTCTTCTGTATTTATTGCTTTTTTTTGAATTGCCTTTTCTCATTGAAATCTCCTTTTTTTCTGCAGGGATTTTTATTATAATAAATAATTATATTTACGATTATTGGAGTTATCAAGTGAGTAAGATTATTGAAGTTTGGAACTGTATGAGGTTTCAATGCAGGTTGTTTCAGTAGGCTTTATTATTGGTGTAATTCAGGATTCTGTAGAGACTGCACTAAGCTCTTCTGGTGATGTAATTTTTGCTGCTACAGCTGAATTTATGGAATGGAAAAAAGAAGGTAAGGAACTTCCAATTTAATGAAATATGCTGTTGTATGTGGTGGTGTTAAGGATGTAATGCCACATTCTGATCCAGATCTCTTTATTATTGCCTGCGACAGGGGTTATGATTATTGTCTTGAAATGGGAATTGTTCCCGATCTTGTAGTAGGTGATTTTGATTCCAGTTCCAGTGAAATTCCTTTGGAAAAAGCTATTGTCCTGCCCCATGAAAAAGATGACACGGATACTCTTTATGCAGTCCGTCTTGCAATTGAAAAGGGTGCCTCTGAAATTGAACTTTATTGCGCCATGGGTGGACGTCCTGATCATCAGTTTGCCAATTTTCAGGTGATGGAATTTTGCCTGGAAAGAAAAGTTTCATGCCTGATAAAATCGTCGGCTTCAAGTATTTTTTTATGTGATTCAAATTGCACCATTAAAAAAGAAAACTACACATATCTGTCTATATTTTCATGGACAGACAAGTGTAGTGGTGTTTCAATAAAAGGCGCAAAGTACTGTATTGAAGATGCCGAACTTTATTCTTCCTATCCTCTAGGGATAAGCAATGAATGGGAGGATGACCAGGTTTCCCTTAGTGTTGGTAAGGGAATACTGCTGGTTATGTGCGTCATGAACGACAACAAGCTTTAGTTGCTCTTTTTTACCGGTGATTTTTTAGATGCCGGTTTTTTTGCAGCTGTCTTTTTTGCAACAGTCTTTTTTTCTGCAGCTTTTTTTGCAGTTGCTTTTTTCTTAGGAGCAAAAGGTCTTTCAAACTCAGCACATTTATATCCGGCTTTTTCTTTTGCTGTACAAAGCTTTTTGTAAAGTGAAATAACATTTGCTTCCTGTTTTTCATTTTCAAGAAGAATTACTGCAAAATAAAGAGCCAGGTTTTCATCAAGCTTTTCTTTGTTGAACCATACAGTATGATCAAATTCGTTAGCTCCACTTAATTCCCAGGCCTGTTTTCCTGATGTAAGTAGCGTTACGATTTTGTATGCTGAGGTTTTTACATCTTTTTCGCTGAATTTCAAGTTCTTTGTATTTTCGCTGAAAAGGAAAACTTTTTTAAGAACATTGCGACAATCTTTTTTTGACAAGGATTCAATGCGGAATAACTGGCTGAATTTGCGTTCAAGTCCCCATTTTTCTGGGAGTCCCTGTCGACAGTAAGGTGAAACCATTGTCAGACAAAGAAGTGCTTCTGAAAGGGTGTCCATGTGGTCTTTGTTTAGAACAATGAAGTCCTTTGCAGTTTTTGCTTTAAGAAGAGCTTTCTGCAGATCTTCAGGTTTCTTGTTTTTTGTCAGAATCAGCTGAATAATCTTCTTTGCATTTTTTTCAAAGGCTTTTTCCAGTTTTACAGGATCAGTTTCTTTTTTGAAGGCGGCAAAAGAGTTTGCAGTTCTGTAGAAATTAATAGCATTGTTTTTGCAGGATTCAAAAAGAGCCTTAAGTTCTTTTGACAAAGCTGTGGCAGTCATCTTTGCAAAAGATTTTTTACCTTTAACAAGACTTTCTGCTGTTTCAAGTTTTGAAAGACCGGCAAGCTCAAGCATTTTTGGAAGAGCAGCTTCAGCAAAGGCAAAAAGCGATTTGTAAAGGTCAGCATAAACCATTTCCTGGTAAGCTATTTCAAGATTTTCGCAGCCTTTTCCGTTGAGCATTTCGCAAAGAGTTCTGTAGCGGCCGTCAGGATAATCGGTGATCTGCTGAACGTCCATAAAAACCTGGGATTCAAATCCATTAAGGCAAACGAAGAATCCTTTTTCGCAGATTTCACGGCTCTTTCTGATAAACCAAAGTCCGCTTTTGTGTTCACGGAAAATACAGAATTTATCATCTTCACAAGTAAGTCCAAGGCCTTCCGAAATTGATCTTGTTATCTGAACAATTTCATCACCATTACCGGTTTTTACTGCGTATGGAACAGACTGCTTAATCCAGCCCTGTGCCCGTTCATATTTGTTATTATAAAAAACAACAGCTCTTTCGTTACCGCATCCGTTGGAATATGCATAAACGTTTTCATTTACATGACCATTTTCCCAAAGATCAAAGAAAAGGAAGTTTTCAACATTGGCAAAAATGTGGCGTCTGTGCATGAGAGGGAAAATATCGTGCCAGTGGCGATCAACAAGATAACCATCCGGTGTTTCATTTTTGTAGGCCTTGGTGTATTCCATGCCGTATTTTTCTTCAAAACCTTCAATCTGACCATGACCGAACATTGGAAGACCAGGCATAGTAACCATAAGAGTACATACACCAAAATATTTGTCACCTTTACCAAACTGAGCAACAGCAGTTTCTTCATCAGGATTGTTCATGAAGTTTACAAATCGTTTAAGAACCTGTGGATCAAAAAGAATTGTATTTTTTACAGTGTCACGGTATTTCTGGTTTTCTTCTTTTTTGAGCATGTTCATGAAAGCAGAATTGTAAACACGGTGCATTCCAAGAGTTCGAACAAAATAGCCTTCCATCATCCAGAAAGCTTCAGCCAGAAGAAGTGTATCTGGTACTTCATTTGCAACACGGTCAACTACTTCACGCCAGAATTCGTTAGGAATTGCATCGTTGAACTGTTCGGTAGAAAGACCTGTTTCACTTCGGGTAGCAATGTCTCCTCCGTGACCTGGTTCTGGATACCAAAGGCGGCGGATAGATTTTTTTGCCAGAACCATGGCTGCATCAAAGCGGATGATAGGGAAGTTTCTTGCAACATGAAGAATTTCCTGAATTACAGCTTCACGAGCCTCTGGGTTTAAAAAGTCAATTTGAGCTGTATCGTTCCATGGAAGTCCAGTTCCGTCATTTCCGTGGTAGATGTAACGTGTGTCACCTGTCTGATTATCAACTCGCTTAAATACTACAGCACAGTCATTTTTAGAATAATAATGGTCTTCCAAAAAGATTGAAGTTCTACTATCCCGGGAAAGATTTTCACCAGAGAATGTATACTGTGGGAAAGGATTGTCACGGCGCTGAATAAATCGGTCAGGATGATTCATAACCCAGTCGCCATCCATTCCGGTGTGATTTGGAACCATGTCGGATGCAAGGCGAATTCCTCTTTGCCAAAGTCGTGTACGCAGATTACCAAGGGCATCCCATCCACCGATATTAGAAGCAATGTTATAGTCGTAAAGAGAGTAGGCACTGGCAGCTGCTTCAGGATTTCCGCAGATCTGTTTTATCCGCTTTGATGCAGAGGAACGTTCCCAAAGTCCAATAAGCCAAAGTCCAGTAAAACCCTGGTCCCGGAGTGTATCCAGTTCAGCATCTGGAATCTGATCCAGTCGTGTAATAGGATAGCCGTATTTTTTTGTAAGCTGATCCAGCCATACAAGAACGGTTTTTGCCATAAGAACAACTTTTGGCATCCAGTCTTTATCAGGACTGAAACGTTCGTATTCATTCATAAGGTTTTCGTAGGAGTAGGGTGCCATATCAGGACCGTCCCATGCTCCACCGCCACCTAATGGCTGCCACATGGCTTTTTCTTCTTCGGTGATTGTGTCCATGCCGGCAAGAAGACGTTTAATCCACTGACCGAACATTGTGGCCCAGTGTTTTTCAATATATTCAAGCTGTCCTTTAAGGCTGTCCGGGCTAAAAAGAACCGGTTCTTTAAGGAAGTTGATAAGATCGTGATCAAAAGGTCCAAAATTAGGAAGAGTTGCAGCGTGGGCCTTAATTATTTTCCATGCTTTTTTATAATTTTTGTTTTTTGCAAGGGTTTTGTCGCTGAAAAGGATTTCAAAAGATTTGAAGGCCGGGTTTTCATTTGCAAGGCAAAGAAGAATCATTTCTTCAAGAGTCTGTTCCCGGTTGGATCGTAGATCGCCTGTACCTGAATCAAGGCAGGTTTCATTAAGGTAATCCATGCTAGTCATGGCACCCTGGAAAACAGCAGTTGGAGGAAATTGATCCATGAAATCCAGGAGAAGCTGGTCTGTTTCAGCTTTTCCAATCTCTTTTGTAATTAGATCCAGGAATTCTTTGAAAGTATTTATGTGCTTATCCCGGCGGTACTGCATACAGGCGTAATGGAAGATTTCATCAATAAGTCCCATTGCATTTAACTGTCCTGCAGAAAGTTTTTTGTTATCTTCTCCAGTTTTATCAAAAAGTGCATTCAGTTTTACAGCGAAGGTACGCACATTTTTCATGTTTGCAAAAATTACATTGCCAGTAGAAGAAAAAAGTGAGCCATCAAAATCACACTGAAGCCGAACATTTTTTGAAATGTGAAATTCGTTTATAGATACCATATATCACCCTTATCTTTACTATTATAGCATAGGTAAGGGTGATTTTGTGGAATATTTTGCAATTTCTACAATTATATTCAAGCTTTATCAGGCAGAAAAAGGATGTTTTACTGGAGATGGAACCTGTTCATCAGCTTTTGGAACTGAAAGGTGGTCACCCAAAACGATGCAGAAAGGTCCGGCAAGAACCAGCGTAAGGATGGCTACAACAATGGCTGTTCCGGCGTCTTTTTCCAAAAATCCAGCTAAAAGACCACAAACAGTTGGAATAAGAATGCATACTTTTACAGTGATTGATCTGTCAAAAGTTTTCTTCCATGAAATAACGTGTTTTAAAATGAAATTTGCAATGTTTTTGATCATAATGTAACCTCGCTTTGTAGTTTATGATCAAATTATACAAGGTTACTGTCTCAATCAATGATACAGTGAAACTATCATTTTGTATTAAAAGCTGAAAAAACTCCTTATTTTTTTGTGATTTTTCGGTATAGGGTGGAGGGATGGCCACCGGTTTCATAGTTGATGGTTTCTTCAAGGATTTTTTCATCCACCAGGTAATTCATATAACGGCGGATGGTAACAATAGAAATACCAATTTTTTCGGAAACCATGTCTACCGATTGCCAGATGGTTGTGTTATCAAAGTATTTCAAAATTATTTCAAGAGTTTTTTTCTGGATACCTTTTGGAAGCTCTTCTGGTTTTGCTAAAGATGGATTTGTAATCAGACTGTCGATAATGGACTGGTCGATGGTAGTATTTTTATTGATTAGATTGTAACGGGAAATAAATTTTTCAAGGGAAATTTGAAGGCGTTCCAATGAAAAAGGTTTTACAAGATAATCCAGGACTCCAAGGTGCATTGTCTGATCCAGTGTGGCAGTATCGTTTGCAGCAGTCACCATGATTACCTCGGAAGGTATTTTTTTATTTCTGATATTTTTTAGGGTTTCAATTCCGTCCATTACAGGCATGAACACATCAAGAACAATAAGATCGACTTTATTTTCTTCAAGAAAACTGAGTGCTTCTTCACCGTTACGAGCCTGTCCTGTTACGCAGAAAAGACTGTTTTTTTCAACGTAATGCCGGTTTATGTCGGCAACCATAGGATCATCATCAACTATAAGAACTTTGTACGACATTTTATTTCCTGCTACCTCTTTAATAGTACAGTAAAACAGGCTCCTTTTCCAATCTGTGATTCCAAAGAAATTTCACCACCCAGGGATTTTATAAGCTGACTTGTGTGATAAAGTCCTACTCCCCGTCCTTCGCCTTTGGTGGAAAAGCCGTTATTGAAAATTTTATTTTTTAAATCATCGGGAATTCCAGAACCAGTATCCTGTACAGAAATAAGAAGCTGATCCGGCTTTGTGAAGATTCCAACTGTAAGCAGCTTGTTTTCGTTTGAACTGTTGTTCATTGAATCAAGGGCATTATCAATCAGATTGCCTGTAATGGTAACCAGTGCTTCCGATGGAACATCTATATCATCTTCTTTGTAGGCAGAGTATTCCTTAAAATTAAACTTTACATTGCATTCGCTGGCACGGGCAATTTTTCCAATAAGTAGAGCTGCCAGTGAGGAATTCTGAATATTGTGCATGACATAGGAAACCGTTTCTCTTTGTATGATGGAAATGTTCTGGATATAATTCTGAGCTTTTTCATATTCACCAATCTGAATGAGTCCCAGAATAACGTGAAGCTTGTTTGTAAAATCGTGATTGTTTGCCCGCATTGAATCTACAAGAAATTTGGTGCCTTCAAAATCTTCGGTGAAGCTTAGGAATTCTTTTTTGATTTTATTGGAGATTGTTGTACAGATGGTAAGTTCAATTAGAATGGCCGCAAGTGTTACTGTCAAAAAAAATAGAACTGTATGTTTTGTAACGTTTCGCATGGAAGTTTTAAGGGCAATGGTCATTATAAAGCCAAGGTAATTTTCATCTTCGTCGTAAATGGCCGAGTAGGTGCGGCGCTGGGGACCGGAAGGACCGTTGGAATCTTCAATGTAATAATTGGTGGAACGACTGGAAAAATCAGGGTGAGTTCCGCCATATTCTGTATTTATAAGATTGTGGTTTGTATGATAGATTCGATTTCCGTTTTTATCGATGATCGAAATAATATCTACATTTGAAATTGATGAAGCTGTATTGTCCATATAAACGCATAGTTCTACCTGGCTCATATTTCTTGTAAAACTGTAAAGCCTGGTAATAAGCTCTGAAGTGTTCTGGAGAGTCTGATTAAAAGCGTTGTTGATGGATTTAAGGTTGATGAAAAGTCCGCCTGCACTTAAAAAAATAGTAATTGAAATGATTAGTATAATCTGAGTTCTTGTGATTTCTTTTCTTAATTGATTAAGATTTCCTTTGTTGTTATTCATGTTTCTACTATATCAGTAAATAAAGAATCTGAGAGGCTTTTGAAAGTAAAAAAAGTGGAAAAATAAAAAAAAACTTTTTTATCTTTCAAAAAATTGTTTAATTCATGCATCTTTGTATTATATAAACTGTCACTTGCGAAAAGCACTGACAAAAAAGTTTTATAAAATATCGAGGTTATATCATGAATTTAGCACATCTTTTAGAAGCAGGCATGCTGGTATGTTTTGGATTTTCCTGGCCAATCAATGTTGTAAAAGCCTATAAAGCAGGAACCGCAAAAAGTACAAGTCTTGCTTTTATCTTCCTGATTATTACAGGTTATATTCTTGGAATTGGAGCAAAGGTAATCAATCACCAGTATAATTATGTTCTTGCAGTTTATATATTGAATCTTGTAATTGTATTGTCAAATGTTGTGGTTTACTTTAGAAACAGAGCACTTGATAGAATGAGAGATATGGAAGCTAATGGTGTAAAACAGAACGATAAAAACAAAGTTGTTTATGCTCACGAAGAACAGATTGTAATTGGCAGCATGAAAGAAAATGTTTCAAAGAAATACAATGTTGTTCTTCTTGGCGGTACCTACGCAAAAGACATTCCTGCAAAAAAAATCTCAGATGATTTTAAGTTCGATTTTGATGTTCTGAATAAAAGTTCATTCGCTCTTTCAATTAAAAATGCCGGTGAATATTATTCAAAATATGTAGCTTCTTTGAAATCAGACGGCATCATTCTTCAGCTTGGAAAAGAAGACCGGGATTTTTTCAAAAAGAATCCATCACAGTTTGATTCAATGTATCTGAAGCTCATCGATTTAATCAAAACTAACAACAGAAACTGCCGTCTTGCACTGGTTTCGCTGAATAATGCAAAGAATGATGGAACCATTGCCGAAATGAACAATCACATTAAGGCAATTGCTGAGTCTGAACAGTCAGTTTTTGTAAATCTTGAAAATGCAAAACTGTGGAATCCAAAAGCCATTCAGTCTTCACTGGACTTTGCTTATGGAATGGGTCTGAATATCAAGAAACCAATCTACGATGTGGCAGAAATCCTGTTCAGTTACGCTGCTCAAAACCTTTCGGAAGAAGTGATTTCAAATGTAGCAGTATAAAAGCAGCGCAGTGAATCAGAAGAAATAAGTTAAACTTTATTCGTAAATGGGTTCGAAATCTTCCTTAGGGTGTCCGCAAAGAGGACAGAGAAAATCCTCTGGAAGCTCGGACCCTTCATATATATAACCACAAATCTTGCATTTCCATGCCTTGATTTTTCGCTCTGTTTTTG
Organism: Treponema sp.; assembly: GCA_016296575.1. Taxonomy (GTDB): domain Bacteria; phylum Spirochaetota; class Spirochaetia; order Treponematales; family Treponemataceae; genus Treponema_D. The sequence continues at coordinate 25,169 of JAEDJA010000027.1, read as the reverse complement.
GTGCTTCTGGTTTTGGTTTTACTTTGTTATGGTAATCAGCATAGGTAAGTGGATTTTTGTCACCTGTAACAACAGCATCCACAACTTCGCCAATGAACATGGTATGACTTCCAAGATCAATTTTATCAACAACTTTACAGCTTAGAACTGCACAGGTGGACCATGAAAGATAAGGTACGCCGTTTACATCTTCAGGAAGAGGAAGATCTGCAAGTTTATCTACATTGTGGCCTGACTGAAATCCCCAGTGTTTGATGGTTTCAAAAGTAGTAGTTTCATCAAGAAGACTAAGTGCAAAAACCCCGCTTTCCTTAATCAGATCACAGGTGTAGTTGGTGTTTAAAACAGAGATTGCAACTCTTACAGGTGAATTAGCTACCTGCATACAGGTGTTTGTGATACAGCCGTTAACTTTGTCTCCACACTTTGTTGAAAGCATGAAAACACCATAACTCAGTTTAAAAAAAGCTTTGTTATCCATATAATTACTCCCATAAAAAGTCAAGAAGATTGTTTCAACAATCAATTGACTTTTTACGCTGTTCCGTAATGTAATGAGGAACAGCAGTTCAATATAAGTTTGCAACGCAAACTTTAGGTAAAATAAAGCCGCGCTATTTTAGCGGTTTTATCTTACACTCCTTTACTTCTATTATAACATGATTTATTTGACTTGAAAAATAGAATGAGACATATAAAATAATTGCAGGAGTACCATATTTTTTTTGGCAGGGAGTTGCAAATGTCTTTTTTAGTCGTAAAGGGAGGCGGCTTTTTTGTGCTCTTCAAAAACCTTCTGTTTCAGATTTTCTGGGGAAAGCACTTTTACCTGGGAACCAAACTTTAAGATCCAGAAAAGAATTTCCTGTGTCTGATTTGATTCAAAACTTAGGTAAACAGATCCATCTTCATTTTGATGGGATTCCTGGTTTTTGTGCCACTGCCTTTCCAAAATGTAAGTGTTGATGGATTTATCAAAAAGCAGCTCAATTTTTTCAGGCGGATTGTCATTGTTCCAGATTCCAAAAGAAGGATCAATATTTACTTTTTTATCGTAGTCTGGATCAGGATCAAAAGCTTCCTTTATTACAACATCTTTCATGCGGGAAAGTGTAAATGGCGAATAATCCTGACGCACCGGATTGTAGCAGATAACGTACCAGTCACCTTTTTGACTGTAGATTTTGTAAGGCTGTGCAGTGTGAGGCGTGTGTTCAGTTGCTTTAATGGAACGGTAGCCGAATTCGATTGTTTTGTGGTTTTTTGTTGCCTTGAAAACGGCGTTGAAAACTTCGGAATCAACATTTGGAATGGCTTCACTTATAAACTGAACGTTGGTAGCAATGTCGGTCTGCACTTCAATCTGGTTTGGAAGCATGTCGGAGATTGTTCCATACACTTTTTTGATGGAATCTTCCAGAGGTGTGTTCTTGTATCTTTCCAAAAGTGGAAGAAGCCCTGCAATGGCAACCAGCTCACTTTCGGCAATCTTTACATTTCGAACATTGTAGTTTTCGTCGGTGTAGTGATAGCCTTTGTGGAAATAATCATATTCAATGGGGGCGTCATAATCATTCATAAGAGATTCAAGATCCCGCATGATTGTGGCTCGGGAAACACCTGTCTCTCGCTGGAGAATTTTGGTGTTCGGGTAATTCAAATTTTTGATGAGCTGTTCAATGTGAAGCAGTCTGAAAGATTTTGCCTTCTGTTCCCGTTTTTTTCCTTCCATTGAGTGATTCCTGTTTTAGTCTTTGAATAAGGCGTTGAATGCGTCTATATTTGCCTGGGCTGCTGTACCACCCAAGGCGGCAGCTGTATTTTCATTTTCTCCTGCTTTGAAGAAATCGCAGAAATTGGCACGTTCCTTGTCGGTAACAATGTCTTCTACTGTTTCCTTGCAGTCGTAATGGCTTCCCGGTGAGTAGAATTTGCAGGCCTTACAAACATGAAGGTCAGCTCCGCAAAAAGGACATTCTGTGGTTCGGTAAATACTGATATCATTCAGTTCTTTTTTACATTTATAGCAGATCATATTATTTCTCCAGTTCTTTACATTTTGCAGGAATACCGTCAACAAGCTCCTGGTTTCCCTCTGCAACATATTTTCCAAGCTGGCCAAGGGAAATGTTAGGGTTCTGAATTACACCAGGACCTGCAATACATCCGCCTTCACAAGCCATGACTTCAACAAGATTTGGACAATTTGGTGGTGGAGTCATTTTTCCTGCGTTGATTTTTCCGTACATCATAAGCTGGGCCATACCTTTTTTATTCAGACCGTTGATGACAGTGGCATTGAGATTTTCAGGATTTTTAAGACGTGATCTGATACTGGCAGCAACTCCTCCGCTTTGAGCAAAGTTTCGTCCGCTGGCAGTTGGAATATATTTTTTATTCTTGATTGTAGCTTCCTTAATTTCAATATTCAGTGGATCAACTTCTTTTGCAATGAACAAGGCTTTTATTTCTTCAACACTGAGTACGTAATCAACCATAGGATCATCCATACCTTCACGGCGTTTTGCAAGACATGGCCCGATGAAAACCGTAATACAGTCAGGATCTTCTTTTTTTGCAATTTCAGCAGTGTAGTGCATAGGACTGCGGGTTTCGGAAATACATGGTATAAGATCTGGAACATGTTTTCGGACTGCACGCACATAGGCAGAACAGCAGGAAGTGGTCATAAGCTTGTCACCACGCTCCATACGTTCGGTAAATTCCTTTGTTTCCTTATCGGCACAGATATCTGCTCCAACGGCAACCTCAAGAACATTGGAAAAACCTGAATCCAACAAGGCCTGTTCAAGATTTGAACAAGGTGCTTTGAACTGACTTGCAATGGCTGGTGCGTAAAGAGCAACAACCTTTCTATCATTCATAATGTGTTTCAGTACATCAACAATCTGGCTTTTATCCATCATGGCACCAAAAGGACAGCTTCGCATACAGTTTCCGCAGAAAATACATTTATGGAAATCTATAACCTCGCGGCCAGTTTCATCTTTTGAAATTGCTCCTACAGGACAGGCTTCTTCACAAGGAACCGGAATTTTAATGATGGCATGGTAAGGACAGTTCTGCATGCAAAGTCCGCAGTTGGAACACAGGTCCTCATTAATTTTTGCGTGGTGATGGGAAACTGTAATTGCTTTTTTGGGACAGTTCATGGTGCAAGGACGGGCAAGACATCCCTGGCAGGCGTTGGTAACCATGAATTTTGACCGAACACAGGCATGACAAGCTTCATGAAGAACAGTAAGCATTGGCCAGGTAGGACTTTCGCGCCACAAGGCTTCCTGTGCAAAATCGGCAAGGGCAGCTTCTTCATCAAGGCCTTCAACGGAACAGCCAAGGCGGGCTATAACTCGGTGACGGAGAATTTCCCGGTCGTGGTAAATACAGCAGGTAAATGGTTCCCGACTTTTTGGAGCCATTTCTTTTGGAATATAATGCACACCTTTTACAAGGTTTCCCTCCAGCATAAGCTTTATAATGCGGACAAGGATTTCTGTTTTAATCTGATTGGCGTTATTGTTGATATTTAACATGGCTTGATTATATCACATTTCTGTTTTAAGGTAGATACGTATTATGAGAAGAGACAAAGACTTTATTTCAAAACTTGTAAAAACGGCTTTGCCTATTACACTTCAAAACCTGATGCTTGCTATGGTGGCCGTTTCCGATTCCCTTATGCTTGGAAATTTGGAACAGAATTTTATGGCAGCAGTTACTCTTGCTACTCAGATACAGTTTGTTCAGAACATGTTTATGAGTTCAACAGTAGAAGCTTCGGCTATTCTTGGTGCGCAGTACTGGGGAAAACGAGACCGGGATTCTTTGAACAGCATTTTCTGTAACACATTTAAAATCTGTGGTTTATTTGGTCTTATTACCTTTGTGGGCTGTGTGTTTTTCCCACGCTGGCTAATGCTGGTATTCACCAATGAGGAAGTGCTTATAGAAATCGGCATTACTTATCTTAAGATTGCGGGCTGGTCCTATCTGCTTACTGGTTTTTCTCAGTGCTACCTTGCAATTATGAAGGTAACTGATCATCCTGATACAACGGCTAAAATCAGTTCATTTGCAGTTGTTCTGAATATTATTCTGAATGCAGTTTTTATTTTTGGACTTTTTGGTCTTCCTGCCATGAAAGTAAAAGGTGCAGCCCTTGCAACCCTTATTGCCCGCATTGTGGAACTGGTTATGGCAGTTGGAGTTTCCTATAAAACAAATTATATTCACATTCATTTTAAGGAGATTTTTAAAAACCATAAGGAGCTTTTCAGGGATTTCCTTAAATGCTGGCTTCCTCTTCTTGGGGCCTTCCTTTTGTGGGGAGTAGGCTTTACTTCATATACTGCATTTATGGGACATTTGGGAACAGACGCTGCAGGTGCAAATTCCATTTGTGCAATTGTCCGCGATGTAATCTGCTGCCTTTGTAACGGGCTTGCAAGTGGAGCTGGAATTATGGTGGGACACGAACTGGGAGCGGGGAACCTGGAGAAGGGAAAAGAATACGGGGACCGCATGGTACTTCTGGCTTTTTTATGTGGATTTGCATCGTCTGTCCTCATGCTGGCAGGAACTCCTTTTGCCCTGAAATTTATTAAACTTACACCAGGTGCTACTTCTCTTTTATACAAGATGATGATCGTAATGAGCGTCTATATGATTGGTCGTGCAGTTAATACAATCCTGATCAATGGAATTTTTGCAGCCGGTGGAGATACTCTTTTTGATATGTACAGTCTTGCCGTGGTAATGTGGGGAATTGCTGTTCCTTCTGCCTTTCTGGGTACCTTTGTTTTCCACTGGTCACCAGTTATTGTTTATGCCTGTACCTGTCTTGATGAGGTAGGCAAAATTCCTTGGGTTCTTGTTCATTTTAAGAAACACAAGTGGGTCAAGGATTTGACAAGATAAATACTGATTAGTAAAATCATTTTCAACTAAAATAAGGTGTACAATATGAATAAATTCAAGAAAATTGTTGTTTTACTGGTACTTACATTTACCGCAGTGTGGAGTTTTGCTTACGAAAGAATAGCTGTTCTTTCCCCAAGTGGAGTAGAAATTCTTTTTGCGATAGGGGCTGGTGATAAAATTGTTGCCCGCACAGATTTCTGTAACTATCCTTCAGAATCAGAAAAAATTCCTTCTGTTGGTGGATTTGATGGGAAAACTTTAAGTGTTGAAACAATTGTTTCATATAATCCAGACCTGGTTTACGGTTCAAAAGGAATGCATGACTTTTTGGAAGAATTTCTTGCTGAATTTGGAATTGATCTTTATCTTTCTGAAGGTACTTCCGTTCAGAGTGTTATTGATGAAATCACCTATATGGGAAAAGCCACTGGTTCAGAAAAAGCTGCAAAAAATCTTGTAAACGATATGAATAAACGTATCAAGAATGTAAAAAAGGCAGCTGGAAAAAACAAAACAACAGTTTTCTGGCAGGTGTGGAATGAACCATTCATGTCTTTTGGTGGAGATACTTTCATTAATGAACTGATTTCAATCGCCGGCGGTGAAAATATTTTTGCTTCAGAAAAAGGATGGCCTGTAGTTAGTGAAGAAGCAATTATTGCCTCAGATCCTTCTGTAATTATTGTTCCTTCTGATTCCATGCTCACTGTAGAAAGCGTAACTGGTCGTGCAGGATGGGAAAATATTTCTGCCGTAAAAAACAACAAGGTTGTAATTGTTGACGGTGACATCTGTTCTCGCCCAGGTCCACGCATTGTTGAAGCTTTGGAAGCTCTTCAGAAAATTTTCAAGTAAGAAAATCAATTGTTTTGATAAGATGAAAAAAAGTACGGCACGTAACATCTGGTTTGGAATTTTTCTTATTCTGCTTCTTTGCGCAGTTTTTGTTCTAAGTCTTATGACTGGTGCCGTAAAACCAAGTCTTGTTATTATAAAAAAGCTCCGGTTACCAAGGTCATTGCTGGTTTTACTTGCAGGTAGTCTTCTTGGTGCTTCGGGGGCTGTTTTTCAGCGTTTTTTTCAAAATCCTTTGGCGGAACCAGGTCTTTTAGGCATTTCTTCCGGTGCTACACTTGGAGCAGTTCTTTCTGTAAGTCTTGGAAGCCTGTCTTTTTTTGGCGGATACATTTCTTCAATCAACATTTTTGCCTTTGCAGGGGCCTTTATTTCCGGCATGATACTGGCTTTGATTTCTTCACTGGCGGGAAAAAAAGTTTCCACTGTGGTAGTGCTTCTTTGTGGTACTGCTATGGGAAGCCTTTACTCGGCTGTTTCTTCAACAATGCTTTTGGGAAAAAACAAGGAGCTTTACGGAATCTACACCTGGATTTTAGGAAGCTTCAATGGCCGCGGTATAAATGAACTGCGCTTTGTTCTGCTGCCAGCTTTTTTTGCCCTTGTCTTAATGATGTTCATTGCACCTTCCCTAGACCTTTTAAACGGTGGTGAAGAAAGTGCAGCTTCTCTTGGTGTAAACATACCTCTTCTTCGATTTCTTGTGATTACCAGCGGGGCCCTGGCAGTATCTGTGGCTGTGTGCTCTGGCGGAACCATAAGCTTTGTAGGACTGATTTCGCCTCACATAATGCAGCGTATTTTTAAGTGCAAAAGCCGATTTCACATAATCCTGTCTGCTTGTGGTGGTGCCATTCTTCTTTTGATATCCGATGTTGTCTGCCGCACGGTAATCCGACCAAGTGAACTTCCATGTGGTATTGTCATTTCTTTTCTAGGAGCTCCATTTTTTATCTTTGTGATTTTCAATAATGTGCTTGGTAAAAGGAGAAGGAATTCATGAGTGTAAAGCTTCTTTCTCTTTCTAATTACAATCTTTCTTACGGAAATACAAAGGTTCTTTCCAATATAAATGTGGAGCTTTCGCAGGGTGAATTTGTGTGTCTTTGCGGTCCCAACGGTGCAGGAAAATCAACACTGATGAAAGCTTTAATGGAAAGTATTCCTGCCAAAAATTCCAAGGAACGCTCAAGAATTGCAGCTTTTCTTCCTCAGACTGAACTTTCCCTTTATGATTTTAATGTTTTTGATACGGTACTTTCCGGTCGTTTCTGTCATACAGGAATTCTTGGTAATTATTCAAAAAATGATGAAGAACTGGTTTGTGAAATTTTAAATGATTTTGGACTTTGGGAACTACGGGAAAAATCTGTAAAAGAAATTTCCGGCGGTGAGTTTCAGAAGGTTCGTCTTGCAAGATCCTTTGCCCAGGACTCTCAGTTTCTTCTGCTGGATGAACCTTTATCTTCTTTGGATTTTGTTGTTTCCCAGGATTTTATGGAGTTATTAAAAGAAAAGGCATATGAACACAAAAAGGGCGTACTCATTTCAATTCACGATATAAATTTTGCCGCTCGTTATGCCAAAACCATGGTTTTACTTGGAAAATATAATGAAAAATCACATAGTCAGATTCTGGTAAAGGGCAGTGTAAGTGAAATTATGACTGAAGAAAACCTTTTTAGAATCTATCAAAAAAAGGTAAAGCTTTTTTCTCACCCGGAAACTGGGGTTCCTCAGATTTAATCGATTTTAAAAGCTTTTTGGAAATTATAAAAACAGATTTTACAATCTTGAAAGCCCGTTCTGACGGAGAGCCTTAAAAACCTGTTTTCCACAGATGGCATATAGTTCTTGTGAAATGCTGTTATCATCAATTTTTTTTGTTGAATTTTCAGGACAAAGCTTATTTAAAAGTTCTGCTGCTTTTTTTGCGTCATCTTTTCCGCTTTTAAACTCAACTTCAAAAGGTTCACCCATAAAAGTCCATAAAAGACGATTTTGGCATACAAGAGCTTTACCACCAAGCCAGAGGAACCTGTCTTTTTTACAAGGACTTTCGCTGTAAGCATAATCCCGCTCTTTTTCGTAAGCTTCAATCATTTTGTCGATGTAATTTTGCGAAATGGAAGGACGGGGCATGTTGAAATTGAACCATTTGTTTACGCTCATTTCCAGTTTTTTTCCGTGCATCCAGGAATCAAGAGAAAGATTCAGTGCATCTGAGTATTTGTCTGATTTATTTTCACCTTCAAAATTCAGATCATTTTCTGCAAATCTATTCTTGTTTTTATTTACTATTTTAAGATCTTTATGCTTACCTTCCTGTTTTTCCTTGTAAACGGTGGAGTGAAGGGTAAGTGTAAATTTGTGCCAGAATGCAGAATCCAAAAGACCGGCTTTGAAAAGCTGACGCAGTGTTTCCATGGAATTTATTAAATCCTGTTCGGTCTGATTGTAGAATCCAAAAATCATGTAGGAGTGAACAAGAATTCCCGCTTCCTTAAATGCACACAAGGCCTTTACAATATTTTCTATGGTTGTTCCCTTGTTTACATTATCCAGACCTTCACCGGTGGCAATTTCAATCCCGGCACTTACCGCAGTTAGTCCTCCATAAGAAAGAAAGTTTGCAAGATCACGATTGAAGGATTTTTCAAAACGGATATTTCCCCAAAAAGTCAGTTTTTTACCAGTGTTTTGGGAAAGCCTGCAGTTTTCAAGACTGAAATCTATAAGACTTGAAGGAGGACAGGCTTCATCAACAAAGTGAATACCATAAACTCCAGTTTTTTCGGCCTGCTTCATAAGACCTGAACAGATTGTTCCTGCATCACATTTACAGTATCGGTTTACATATTCAAGGCTTGTGTCACAAAAAGCGCAACGGTGCCAGTAACAGCCGTGGGCAAGATAGCATTTTATCCAGGAACCATCGTTCCATATTCGGTGCATGGGATTTACATCGTCGGCAAGGCGGGGATAATTTTCAAAGTTGATGGAAGTAAAGTCAGGTACCAGTTTTCGGCAGATTATTTCTTCTTTCTGAGCGTAATCAGTATTATTTGCAAATTCAGTAATCTGGCCATTGTGCAGATATCGCATTTTGTACATCTGAGAAGGAAGTGAATCTTTTGAAAGAGGAGCCTTTCCGCCAGATTTTTTAATTTCATCAAAAAGATTAAGGTAACTTCCATAACCCATGTCATAGCTAAGATAATCGGCATAGTCAAAAATCCGCTTTTCACTAACAGTGCGAAGCTCCGTATTTACATAACCACCGCCAATGCAGACAATGGCTTTTTTTCCTAGTTTTTTCTTGATGAATCTGGCAGCAAAAACAGCAGCTTCAAAACAACCTGGAAAAGGAACTGAAATAAGGAAAAGCTGTGTTTCGTTGGAAGGTACAATTAGTTTTTCTAGAACCGGAGTGTAAAAATTCTTAAGAACAGCTCCATCAAGCCCCTCAATTACGTTGTCAAAGCTTACTTCGGAGGTGCCTAGTTTTTCGGCATAGCTGATAAGGCGGAAGTTTGGATCAAAAACCATTGTGATGTAGTCGGCCAGATCTGCCAGAGCAAAGCTTGCCAGAAATTGTGCGTCATCGGCGGTAACTTCCCTTCCAAGCTTGTAAAGAAAATTTTCCATCCGCATGCCACGGGGAACGTGAGGAGAACGGACAAATTCGTGGACATATTCACGGGAGCTTCTTCCTCCGCAAACAATTTCAACAATCCGGTCAATCCATAAAATCCAGGCTTTCTGGCATGAAATATAACGTCTTATCTGGAATGCAGCTTCTTCATCACCCTGTTTTTCAAAAGCTTCTGATAATTTAAGTGCCCTGTTTTCTGAAAGACTGAAAAGAAGGCTCAATCCCTGTGAAGAAAACAGCTGATGAAAAAGAAGATTTGAGGTGTCCAGCCATTTTACATTTTCAATAAAATCATAATTGTCTTTCTGGGAATTGAAGAAGGAAAGAAGATAAGCCCCAGAAGGGTAGGGAGTATTTAATTGTACAAGTGGCGGCTGGATAATAGTAATGTTCATTATTTTATTTTAAGCCAGATAGTTTTTCTTTCCAACAAATTTTTGCACATCTTTGGAAAGAAGAATTTTTGTAAACAATTCATTTACCTGTGCAAAAACCTGGGAAAGGGAGATCTGTTCATCTTCAGAAAAACGGCTGAGAACGTAACCTGCAATGTCTGAATGGGAAGGACGTCCAATGCCAAAGCGCAGACGATAAAAGTCCGGGGTTCCAAAACACTGATTCATGGAACGCAGTCCATTGTGGCCCCCAAGTCCACCTGACCATTTAAGACTGGCAAAGCCAAGAGCCAGTTCCAGTTCATCGTGGACTACTAGAATTTCATCTGTCTTTATTTTATAAAAGTTTGCCACTTCAATTACGCTTTCGCCGGAAAGATTCATGTAAGTAAGAGGCTTTAAAAAGAAAATTTTATCAGGTGCTTCTTCAGGTACAATAACAGGACTTCCATCTTTTTTTGTAAGAAAGTTGTACTGGCAGGCCCAGGCAGAAAGTTCAGCTGGAGTGAAGGAAGCAATTTCTCCTTTGAATTTTTTCTGCCAGGAAAGGCGGTTTGCGTATGGCAGGGAATCTTCAAAACACCATGCAACATTGTGACGGGTTTTGTCGTATTCCGAGCCGTAATTTCCAAGAAAAGCAACTAGTTTAATCATAGAACTAATAGTACTTAAACTATTGGTCCATTGCAAGTTCTTCTGGTGTGCGAGGCAGTTTTCCTATGAAATAAGATGAAAGCTCAAATGGAGATGGACTTTCGCTTGAAACACCAAAGTAGGTATCGTAACCAGCTTCTACATCGTAGGCAGAATATACATCAAGGAGAATTGTCTTTTCTTTGCATGTAATTTCATATTCGTATATTTTTTTTCCAGGAAGAACTGAATTGTCTGGAAGCCAGTGGATTGCGGTAATTGTGCTGAGAGTCTTTGCCCAGGTTTCAGCCTTTGTATTGTCCAGATTGATGTCTGCTCCACCAATAGACCAGGCTCCGTCTTTGAAAGAGACTGTAAGTACGCTTCCATCTTCACTTGTCTGTTTAATTGAAGTGATGTCAAAGCTGTCTACAGCCCAAACTGTGTGGGAGCGTACACGGTCGGTGGTTGTGTCAAAGTCATCAATAAAGTTTCCCTGTGCAAGGTAAACTTCATTTCCATTATCAATTCTAAGGTAATTCTGGTACTGTGATGAAGTGTTTTTTCCAACGTAAACAGTGCGCAGCAGCTTGTCGCCATTGTAAACTTTTACAACAACTGCTTTTCCATCCTGAAGATTATATTTTGAAAGTTCAGCTTCGTTGTCGGTTTTTGCAACTGAATCAATAACTCGGATGCTTGAAACAAGGTCTACAAGTGATTCACAGGTAGCAGGATCTCCAATGTATTTGTTTTCATTTACATGCCACAGTGCATTGAATCTGTTTAATACAATATTTTCTGTGCTTGTGGTAATTTCAAGCCTTGTAATATCTTCATCGATTGTGAAAATCTGCACTTTTTCTTTTGTACGGAATGCAATCTGACAGATAAGCACAACTGCCAGAATCAAGTCTGCAGCGGCAAGAATGATCTTTCGTTTATTCATTGTCAGCTCCTTTGTTTTCGTTCTTTGCTTCTTTTTTTGATGTCATGAAACGCTCATCATTAGGATTGTATTTTTTCTGAATAGCTGCACGGCGTCGGCTTCGTTTGCGGTAAACAATGAATCCCACAAGTGCTACAAGAACAACAATTCCAATGATATTGAAGTACTGCGCAAATTTTTCAGCAGCTTTTGATTTAAGGGTAAATGTGCTGATGCCAAGACCCTTTGTACGCATTGAGCAAAGTTCTTCACGGCCGTTCATGTAATCAACCATGTTCAGAGTCATCATTGCAACAGGATTTGAACCGTTTGCATCAACAACCTGCCGTGTAGTAAGAGCAGAAGAAGATGCAAAGAAGATTTTTCCGGCAAGTGTACCTTTTGAAAGGTGAGAGTCTGTATTGATGTTGATTTCTGTTTCTCCAGCTTCTGTGTTGTTTTCTGGAGCAGCAGCAAAGGCACTTTCAAACTTTCCTTCAAGAAGAACTGCCATATCGTATGATTTTTCTGCTTCTTTGTTTGGTGTAAGAAGCATTGGATTCAGAACAAGACCAGGTCCTTCTGTCCATGCTTTTTCTGTAGATTTTGCAAGAACTGTAGTTTTGATTCCCTGTGGTGCATTAAGTTCAAAGCTTCCCATCTGGAGCATGATTACGTAACCCAGGTTGTTTGTAACAGGATGTTTTGCAAGTTCTGTTTTCTGAAGCATAGGAGCCCAGTAAAGATTGTATGAACCGTTGGTCTGTGAAGACTGAACGTAACAGCTTTCATCCATGATCATTTCATAGTTACGTTTGATTCCGTATTTTTCAAGAAGACGGTCAAGATTATTTTCGTTTGCAATGTAATCATACTGGCTGTAACCTGTTGTGCTTGGTACAGTTGCCAGAGGATCCAGGTAAACCATAAGATTTCCACCTTTCATAACAAACTGATCAATCTTGTACAATTCTTCTTCAGCAAAGTCGTACTGTGGTCCGTTGATGATTAAACAGTTCATGCTGGCAGGAATATCCTGTTTTGAAAGATCTAGGCTTACAATTTCGTAGGTCTGGCTCAAAAGTGCATTGAAGTTAGCACAGTAGTTTTCATTCTCAAGTTCCAGTTCATTGTGGCCAGTTATATAGCCTACTTTAAGGGATTTTGAAAGAATGCCGGAAATTGCATCATTAAGATCGACTCTTAAATCACTGCTTCCAGAAAGCATATAACCGAAGATGCTGCGTTCAATGTAAAGTGGAAGAATTCTGTATTTATCTTTGAATTCAAGAACCAGACCGATTGCAGCAGTATTTGTCTGGCCTGCATTCTGATAAGAAATAGCCTGAATTCCGTATTTATTTACCAGTTCTTCTGCTTCTTTTGAAGATGGAGAATGAGTTTTGAAATTGATGCGGCCTTTGTTCTGCTGATTTACTTCACTAACAGCTGCCTGTACAAGATTTCCAACCTGATCAATACCACTGATTCCAAAATCAAGAAGTTCGTTGGAAAGGTAGAGTGTAAGGTCAAGCTTTTCATCTGCTCCAAGACCGGCCAGTGCGTCAGATTTATCAATCATGCGGGAAAGTGCAGCGGTAACTTTGTATTCCAGACCATCAATTGATGTGATACCGTCCAGAAGTTCAACTGAGTCACCGTAGGAAATAACCATTCCCATGTAAACCTGTTTGAATCCAACTTCATTGTTTTTGATTTCCTGAATCTGTACCTGTCCAAGACCAAAGTCGTAAGCAAGGGAACGGTTGTCCTGTTTGTCCATATCCATGAAAATCAGATTGAAATTTTTGTTGGCGGCTCCTCTGTATTCTTCAAGAAGGTCCTTTACGTACTGTGCGTATGTGTTGTAAGGAGACGGAAGGTTTTCATCAAAGAAAACTCGAATTGTTACCGGCTCGCTTATAGTTTTTACAAGCTGTTTACTGGCTTTTGAAAGTGAGTATGATTTTGAGCCTGTAAAATCCATGCGGAAGAAAGCTTTATGTCCTACAAGATTTGCCAGAATCAGGAGAATGATAAACAATGCGAAATCGCATTTTGAGCTTTTAATCCATGCTTTAATCTTATTCATATTTTTCTACCTTCTCCTATGAATTTCGGTGAGATTTTTCTGTTCTCACAGTGAGCACCAGAAAAAGTGCTGTAAGGGATATGAAATAAACGATATCCCGTGTATCAATAATGCCTCTGGAAATTGATGTAAAGTGGGCATTAGCCGAAAGGAAAGAGAAGAAATTTACAATCTTTCCAGGGAAGAAAACCAAAAACTCATCAATGAGGGCTAAAACAACACAGATGATAAGACCTGTGAAGAAAGCAACAATCTGATTTTTTGTAATTGAAGATGCAAAAAGTCCGATTGAAGTGTAAGCGGCACTGAGGAAAACAGCTCCAATGTATCCGCACAAAAGAGGCCCCATATCAGGATCACCAAAGATACCCACTGTAATTGCATAGAAAACTGTTGGCACAAGCATACAAAGTGTTCCGATTAGTGATGCAAGATATTTTCCCATTACAACCTGAGTTTCATTTACAGGCAATGTAAGAAGAGTTTCAATAGATCCGCTTTTTCTTTCTTCGCTGAACAGACGCATTGTAAGGGCCGGTACAAATACAGAGAAAAGAAGTGGAAGACGTGCAAAGAAGTAACGCATTTCTGCAGTTCCTCTCAGGAAGAACTCGGAGAAAAACCAGATGCCCGAAATAATCAAAAACAGGCTGGTTACGATATAAGGAATTGGGCTTGCAAAGAAAGCTTTAAGCTCACGCTTTGCAATTGTAAATGCAGGATTTTTAATCTTTTTCTTTGACATTTACTTTGCCTCCTGTGTTTCTGTTGATTCATTTGTGAGAACGTGGAATACATCTTCCAGACTGTTTTTCTGAACTGACATTTCGTAAAGAGTCCAGCCTTTGTTCTTGATGCATTCAAAGATGGCAGGTCGGATTTCTGTGTCACCTTTTACGGAAACCAGAACGCTTGAAGTACCCTCTGTGTCGCTTTGTGTTGATGCTACTTTATCTACGTTTTCAAGAGTACTTAATGCAGCTGTCAGATCACTTTCTGATGCATTGGCAGAAATTTTTACGCTGAGACTGTTTCCAAAACGTGCACGAAGCTCATCAGTAGGACTGTCGGCAACCAGTTTTCCACCAGAAATGATGATTACACGCTGGCAAAGCATTTCAACTTCGCTAAGAATATGGGTTGAAATGATTACTGTACGGGTTTTTCCGATTTCCTTAATGATTTTACGAACATCTTCAACCTGGTTAGGATCCAGACCTGAAGTTGGTTCATCAAGAATAAGGATTTCAGGATCGTGCATAAGTGCATGGGCCAGGGCAACACGCTGACGGTTACCACGTGAAAGTTCACTTATGTTTTTGTTCATTACCTGTTTAAGTCCGCATTCTGCACAGAGAACTGGTACTTTTTCGTCTGGATTTTCACCCTGTACTTCGGCAACATAACGCAGGTAATCTTCTACAATCATATCGCCATAGAGTGGTGCACTTTCAGGCATATAACCGATTTTTCGTTTTGCTTCGATACCGTTTTCAGTTGTGCTGATGCCGTCTACAGTAATTGAACCGCTGGAAGGTGTGTAAAATCCTGTAATCATGCGCATTGTGGTTGTTTTTCCGGCACCGTTTGGTCCCAGAAGTCCTACGATTTCTCCGGTAGAAATAGAAAAACTGACATCATTTACTGCCCGAAAAGATCCGAAATTTTTACAGACATGAGATACTTCAATCATTATTATATTTGTCCTTTTGTTTATTTAGTCCAGTGTAATAACCGGATTTTCTTCATTCTGTTTGTAGAGAATTGCAACATTTCCTACAATTCGTACAATAGTGGCTCCAGTTGTGGAACAGATATTTTCTGTAAGCTCTTGTTTTTCATCTTTGTATTCATTGAATTTTACTTTGATGAGTTCATGTGAAAGGATAGTTTTGTTGACCATTTCTATTACGCCGTCAGTTACACCTGCAGCGCCTACAATGACAACCGGATTTAATGGATGTGCAATTTTTTCAAGCTGTTTTCGCTGTTTACTAGTAAGTTCCATGAATATAAATATAATAAGAATTCGACCCTTTTTCAAATAATATTTCTTTATAACTATGGATGATTTTTGAAACAGAGTTTGAGTTTATGAACAAATTGTTATATAATAATTTTTATATTTATACTAATGATTTACAAGTTATGGAGGAATTATGAAAAGTAGAATCGTAAAAATCGTTGCTTTTCTGATTGCATCTTGTTTTGCAATCTCATTGATGACATGTTCTTCCAGCGGCTCTTCTTACGAAGGAACAGCCAAAGGTCGTAATGGTGACATCACTGTAAAAGTTTCTCTTGATGGCAATAAGATTACAGCTGTAAAAGTTGTAAGCCACAAAGAGACTGCTGGTATCGCTGATCCTGCTATCAACGATATTCCAAAAGAAATAGTAAAAGCCCAGACTGCTGATGTAGATTCTATTTCTGGTGCTACTATTACTTCTGACGCTATCAAAGAGGCCGTTAAAGCTGCTCTTTCAAAAGCCGGCGTTACAACTACAGGTGCAGCTTCTGCATGGAAAAATGTTCCTGTAACATACAAAGCTGGTACTTATGAAGGAACTGGAAACGGTATGAATGGTCCTGTTGTTTTGAATGTTACTTTCAGCGACAGTGCTATTACAAAAATTGAAGTGAAAGCTTCAAAAGAAACTGAATATGTTGGTACTCCAGCTTTCGATATCCTGTTCAAAGATGCAATCGAAGCAAACGGTTCAGGTGTTGATGTAGTTTCAGGTGCTACTTTTACTTGTGTTGCTGTAAAAAATGCCTTGAACGATGCTGCTGCTAAAGCCAATGCTTCTGATCTTGCTGGATTCAAAAAGAACAAGGTGCTTCATGAAGCTCAGGCAACAATCGAAGAAACATATGACGTTGTAGTAGTTGGTGCTGGTGGAGCTGGTATGGCTGCTGCTGCTCAGGCTGCTCAGAACGGAAAAACAGTTCTTGTTATTGAAAAGAACGTTGAAATTGGTGGTAACACTCTGGTTTCTGGTGGACAGTTCCAGTCAGTTATGCCTTACCTTTGTTGGGATGCAAAAGATCCTGATGCTACAACTGGTGTTTATCCTTTTGACGGCAAAACTTACAACAAAGTAAAAATGGCTAACGGAAATATCAGTGTTCTTAAAACAATTTTGAACTGGGATGAAAAACCATTTGACGGTTCAAATGCAAAAGACTGGTTCGTAGCCGGTGATATCAAAGATCTTTCAAAACACGGTGTTCACCAGGAATACCTTCCAACTCTTAAAGAACTTAAAAAAGAAATCAAAGCTTACCTTGCATGGGCTGAACCACAGCTTGCTGCCGGTAAAAATGAAGGCGCACTTACATTGTTCTCTACAGTAAATCTCCACATCTTCCAGACATATTACGGTGGACTTCGCTGTAATGCTGATTACTCAGACTGGATTTATGGTAATTACGAACTTGTAAGCCAGTTCATCCGCGACGGACAGGAGCTTAAACCTTGGCTTGAAGCTCAGGGAGCTCTCTTCGTAGAAGATACACAGCCAACACTTATCGGTGCCCTCTGGAACCGTGAAAACGAATACATTGGTGCTACATTTGATGAAGACGGTGATGGTAAAAATGAAACTGGCCGCTGGGGTGCATACTTTGCTCCTCCAAAACGCACAGTTCTCCAGAATCCAAACAACAAGATTCTCTGCCGTACAGATGCAAAAGAACTTATCGTAGAAAACGGACGCGTTGCTGGTGTTAAAGCTGTAATGTATGACGGAACAGAAGTTATTGCTCACGCAAAAAAAGGAGTTATTCTTGCAACTGGTGGTTTTGCTGCAAATATTGACCTGGTTCGCAAAACAAACAAATACTGGGTAGAATCAGCAATCACAGAAAAAACTCAGACAACAAACCGCAACTCACTTATGGGTGACGGTATTACAATGGGTAACAAAGTCGGTGCTGCTTCAACAGGTATGGAATACACTCAGCTTATGCCAATTTCCTGGATTGACAATGGACAGCTGGCATTCGGTGGTGGAAACTACGCAATTTACATCAATCCTGTAACTGGTAAACGCTTTGTAAACGAAACTTCAGAACGTGACGTACTTTCTCTTGCAGAATTTGCTAACGGTATTGAAAAGAACGGTGTTTCAGGTGTATTTATTGAAATTGCAAACACAGCTCAGCCTATCCCTGGACCTTACCCATACGGAACTCCAAAAACTCCTGAAACTTGGGAAGCTGATGTTGAAAACCGCCAGTATACACGTACAATCGACCAGCTTGCAGATCTCTTCAAACAGCTTGGAATTACTGCAGATGCAAACACTGTAATTGAAGAAATCAAAGCTTACGATATGGCTTGTATGACTGGTACAGAAGATAAACTGGCCGTTGAAAAAACTGGTTGGTCACGTCTTATTGGTAATGCTGACCGTGATGAAAACGGACGTTACGATGTATCTTCTTACACACTGGACGGTGTAAAGCTTAAGATTCGTCTTATGGCTCCATCAACACACCACACAATGGGTGGTCTTGCTGTTGATATTGACCGCCGTGTTCTTGATGCAAACGGAAACCCAATTAAAGGTCTCTATGCTGCCGGTGAAGTAACTGGTGGTATCCACGGTGGTAACCGACTTGGTGGTAACGCTATCGTTGAAATCTTTGTTTCTGGACGTACAGCTGCAAACGCAATCGAAAAAGACAACTAAGAAACTTATTGGGACAACCCCAGTTAGCAGGTATTCATAAAAAGGATGCCTGCTATTTTTTTTGCTTTTTTTTCATGTTTCTATTGACAGAAACAATAAATAGATGTATCTTTTAATAGTAACAGATACTATTTATAGTAACATAAAGGAGTAATGAAAATGGAAAACGAAACAGTTTTGACAGCTGAAAAACGGGAAAGTTCAAAAACAGAAAAAAAAGGACTTTCAATTCGTGATTTGGTTCTTACTGCTATCCTGCTTGCCGCCGGTGCAGTTTTGAAATTCTTTGTAGGATCATTTGTGAATTTCTTTGGTATGAAACCAAACTTCATTATTGCTATGTATTGTATGGCAATTGTTTTGATCCGCCCACGCTTGTTTGAAGCCGCTATCATTGGTATTCTTGCAGGTACTATCTGTCAGTTCTTTCCAGGAACTCCATGGTTAAACTTCCTTTCAGAATGTGCAGGCGCTGTTGTAATGGCACTTCTTATTAAAATCCCTCTTCCAAAAATCGGTGGAAAAGTTGATATCATGCCTATGCTTGCAACATTCTTAAGTACAGTTGTATCTGGCGGAATCTTTGCAACATTCCTTCTGGTAGTTATCAAGTCAACTCCTGAAGCACTTGCAGCATACGTTCCAATCGTTGGATTTACAGCTCTGTTCAACTGTATTATTGTTCAGGTTCTGTACTATCCATTGAAGGCCACACTCAAATAAAAAAACGCATAAAAATATTAAACTCGACTATGGTCGGGAAGAAAAGGTATATTCGTTGCCTGGTTTTCTGGTCATTTCTGGAAGATCAGGCAATCATTACTTTAGGAAAAAGCAAATGATTACTTTTGAAAATCTTAGTTTTTCTTACGGAGATACAAAAAATCTTGTTCTGAAAAACATTAATCTGCAGATAAACGACGGGGATTTTCTTGGCATTATTGGAAGCTCCGGAGCGGGAAAAACTACACTTAGCTATGCTGTCAATGGAATTATTCCACATCATTACCGGGGTGAATACTTTGGAAAGGTAATGGTAGATGACGATGATGTTTTTGATACTGAACCTTGTATGCTATCAATGAAGATTGGAAGCGTTTTCCAGGATATCGACAGCCAGATGACCTGTGCTACCGTGGAAGATGAAATTCTTTTTGGAATGGAAAATTTTGGTCTTTCAAAGGAAGATACAAGTGAGCGCCTTGAATGGGTACTTAATGAAATGGGCATTGAAGCTCTCCGAGAAAGAGAAATCTCTGGTCTTTCAGGTGGACAGAAACAGAAGGTTGCCATTGCATCAATTCTTGCTCTCCGCCCAAAAATTCTTGTTCTTGATGAACCTACAGGTGAACTTGATCCAACTGCCAGCCGCAATATTTTCCGTATCGTAAAGGAACTGAACAAAAAAATTGGACTTACTGTAATCGTAATAGAACAGAAAATCCGTCTTTTGTGTGAATTTGCTGATCATCTTGCGTTCCTTGAAAAAGGTGAGATAAAATTTCACGGCACTGTAAAAGATGTACTTTCTCACAGGGACGAACTGTCCGATCTTGGACTGAACCACGAAAGAGTTGGTAAAATTCTTGAAGCCCTTGCTGATGGAAAAAGTCTTGCTGAAATTTATACAGAAGAACTTGAGAAAAAAGAGGGCAGACCATCAAATCAGAAACAGAATCAGGATGAATTACCTGACCAAACCAGAGAGCCTGTACTTACTTTGGAAAAGGTGTCTTTTGGTTACGATTTGAACTATATTATAGAAGATACTGATTTTACCGTTTATAAAGGTGACTTCCTGGCACTTACCGGAGAAAATGGCTCTGGAAAATCTACCTTGTCAAAGCTTATGGGTGGCATTCTTAAGCCGGAAAATGGAGTTGTTACAATAAGTGGCCTTGATACAAAGAAGACACGTAATTCAGTAATTGCACGTTATGTAGGTTTTTTGTTCCAGAATCCAGACCGTCAGTTGTGCTGCTATACTATCCGTGATGAAATTGCATTTGGTCTTAAGGCACTGAAGCTTCCTGATGTTGAAAATCGAACAGATGAAATTTTAAAACGGTTCAATTTTGATCCAGAAAAAGCTCCTTTTGCCTTGAGCCGTGGACAGCGCCAGCAGCTTGCTCTTGCTTCAATTATTGCAGTTCACCCAGAAATAATGATTTTGGACGAACCTACAACCGGTCTTGATTATAAAGAATGCATTGAACTTATGAACGCCATAAAAGAACTGAATCAGAATGGAACAACGGTAATCATGGTGTGCCACGATATGGAAATTGTACGTGATTATGCAAAACGCATGGTTATTGTTGGACACGGTTCTATTCTTGCTGATGGAAATCCTTTGGAGCTTGTTCCTGTTCTTGAGGCAAATTCCCTTAAAAATATTCAGTATGATACTGTTGAAAATGGAGGTGCAAAATGAAAGGCTTTTTAGACTATGTACCAGGAAACTCTGTTTTTCATAAAATGAATCCTGTAACAAAGCTTCTGTTTGCTTTTATGGTTTGTATCGGTTGTTTTGCTTCAAGTAATATTGCGGTTCTTTGTGCCTTCCTTGCATTCAATGTGATTCTAGGTTGTATCTGCGGCATAAAGGACAGAACTTTTTCCATGCTTAAAGGACTTACAAAGATTTCTATTTTCCTTTTTGTTCTGCAGGTGCTTTTTATTCGTTCTGGAAATGTGATTTTTGAATGGAAGATATTAAAAGTGACTGACCGTGGTGTAATCAATGCATTATGTCTTGTTCTTAGATTGAGCTGTGCAACACTTCCACTTGCAATCATGCTTTCGGTAATAAAACTTGGAGATCTTTCCAACTCATTGGTTGAAAAGCTTCATATTCCATTTAAATACGCTTTTACCCTGACAACAGCTATCCGATTTATTCCTGTTTTTGCATCAGAAATGGCTGGAATTATTGAAGCTCAGACCAGCCGCGGAATTGAACTGGATACAAAAAATCCTTTTAAGAAAATGGCATTGATTCTTCCATTATGTGCACCTCTTCTTGTAAGTTCTGTACGTAAAACTCAGAGTCTCGCCATTGCCGCTGATCTTCGTGGATTCAAATTCCGAAAAGCCGGCAGCTGTTCAAAAAGTTATCCTTTCTGTTTAAGGGATTATCTTTGCATTCTGGTAGGAATTGCTGTCATTACCGCAGGTTTTATTCTGTAGAAAAGCTTATATTGATTGTAAAAAAACGCAAGAAAACGCAAAAAAACGTAACGAATTGATAAAAAGCCTTGAAAGTGGTAGTATTTCCCTAATAATTCTATCATTTTTGAGGCTTATTTTATGTTCCAGCCTGAGCTTATCAAAACCTTAAAAGACTATTCTTTTAAGAAATTCCTGTCAGATTTGATTGCAGGTGTTATTGTAGGTATTGTTGCCCTTCCTTTGGCCATTGCCTTTGCTATTGCCAGTGGTGTTAGCCCTGAAAAAGGACTTTATACAGCCATTGTTGCCGGTTTCTTTATCAGCCTTTTGGGCGGTAGCCGTGTACAGATTGGTGGACCTACTGGTGCCTTTACTGTTCTTGTTTATGCCGTTGTTCAGCAGCATGGACTTGCAGGTCTTGCCGTGGCCAGCATTATGGCAGGTATTATCCTGATTCTTCTTGGCGTGTTCAAGCTTGGTGGACTTGTTAAGTTTATTCCATATACAATCATCACAGGTTTTACAGCCGGTATTGCAGTAACAATTGCTGCCGGTCAGATTGGTGATTTTTTTGGTCTTACACCGGATTTTTCTACTCCAATGATGATTTTTGGAACTGCTTATGAAAAAATGCCTGGTACTTTCCTTGCTAAAATTGCCGTTTATATTAAAAGTGCAGGAACTGTAAACTGGTACGCCTTTGCAATGGCAGCTGTTTCACTTGCACTTATTTTTGTATGGCCAAAAATCAACAAAAAGATTCCTGGCTCACTTATTGTTATTATTTTAGCTACTGTTGTAAATCTTCTTGTTGGTAAGTTTACTAACGGTGTTCTTTCCTGTGACACAATCGGAAGCCGTTACGGAGAAATTCCAAGAAGTCTTCCTGCTCCAAGTTTCCCTGTTGTTGGAATTCAGACTATCATTGATTTGTTCCCAACCTCCATTTCTATTGCTGTTCTTGCGGCTATTGAATCACTTTTGAGTGCTGTAGTTGCAGATGGTATGATTGGTGCAAAACACGATTCTGACACAGAACTTATTGCTCAGGGTATTGCAAATATTGCATCTCCTATTTTTGGTGGTATTCCTGCTACTGGTGCTATTGCCCGTACTGCTACAAACATCAAAAACGGTGGACGAACTCCAGTTGCCGGTATCATTCATGCAGTAACACTTCTTCTTATAATGCTTTTCCTGGGTAAATATGCAGTTTATATTCCAATGGCAGCACTTTCTGCAGTTCTTGTAAACGTTGCCTGGAATATGGCTGGTTTTCCTGCAATCCGTGCCCTTCTTAAAGGACAGAAAAGTGATGTTTCAGTACTGGCAGTTACCTTTATCATTACAGTAATTATTGATTTGACTGTAGCTATTGAAGTTGGTCTTGCCCTTGCAGCTTTCTTCTTTATCAAAAAAATGATTGATGTTTCTGAAGTTCATGAATACAAAAATCAGATTACAGGTGGTCTTCAGAATACAGATCTTAATGAACCTCCTCTTGATGTTCCTGCCGGAGTTCTGGTTTATGAAATTGACGGACCATTGTTCTTTGGTACAGTAAGAAAATTTGAACTTGCTGTAGAACGTGCCGGAGTAGAAAGCAAAGCACTTATTCTCCGCATGAGAAATACTCTTTACCTTGATGCTGGTGGAATCCAGGCCTTGAAACAGCTTAAAAATGCCTGTGACCGCAAAAATATTACAATCGTTATTTCGGGAATTCATACACAGCCTTTCATTCTTCTGGAAAAAACAGGTATGGCTGAACTCCTTGGCCGTGAAAATATTTTTGGTCATATTGATGAAGCCCTTGTTAGAGCAGGGGAACTTGCTAAGTAAATATTAAAGATCTTAAAGGTTCCAGTTTTCCAACGGGAGCCTGCAGCACAAAAACTCAAGAAGGTCTCTGGTTTTCAAAGACCTTTTTTTTATTATAAAACTCTGTTATAATTACTCTATGGGAAACGATATTCGGGGTGCTATCAAGAAGCTTAAGCTTCTTACTTACAATTCAAAATCTGAGGCTGAAAGCTTTCGCCGTAAAATAGACGATGCTTTTTCTACAGCTTTTCTTCCAAATAAAGTAGAGTGTTCTGAAATTACATACGGTGGAGTTGTTTGTGATGTTCTTTCACCAGAAATTTATGCTTCTAACCGTATTATGCTTTATGTTCACGGTGGATCTTTTGTAGGCGGTTCCCGTGCAGCCTATCGTGCTTTTTGTTCTTCCCTTGCTTTTAAAAGCTGTAGTCGTGTTGTAGTTCCTGAATACCGTCTTTCGCCAACTTCTCCTTATCCAGCTCCTGTTGAAGATATTCAGTCTGTTTTCAGAAATCTTTGGACAGAAGAACAGGTAAATATGAGTATCAGTGGAGATGGTGAACTAAGGGAACCTGAAATTATTATTGCGGCCGATGGTTCTGCTGCAGGTATTGCACTTGCCCTTATATTTAATCTGCGGGAAAAATACCGTAAATGTATAAAGAATGTAGTTCTGTTTTCACCTTGGCTTTCTCTGGATATTTCTGATTATGCTAAGTCACCAATGCGAAAAAAAGATAAAATTATTTCCGAAGAGATTCTGAAAAAATCTGCAGCTTCTTATACTTATTATGAAAATTTAAAATGTCCTTTTGTTTCACCTGTTTTTGCATCGGACGAACAGCTTAAAGATTTTCCACCTGTCTTTATCCAGATGGGTGAAAATGAAATCCTCTTGGAAGTTGCAAAAAAGTTTGCCGAAAGATTACGCTCTCTTGGTAATGAGGTTACCCTGGATGTGTGGCCAGATATGGTGTTTATGTTCCAGATGGCCGACGAGTTCTTCCACGAAAGTCACCTTGCCATGGATAAAGTAGGTTTTGAACTGACAAAAGAGCGGGATATAGACAGCGGTAAAATAGAGAATCTTCCGAAACTGGAAGACAGTTTGAAAAGCGAAGCGTAAAATAAAAAAAATTGGCTTTATAAGTCATATCTTTGATAATTTTCAATTATGATATAATGGAGAACACTGATTATAGAACACTGATATAAAAAACTCTTGACTTCGCTCTGGCTCTGCAGTATATTTTCTCCTAGAAGGTCTCCATTAACCTGCGGTTTCAATCCGTAAAGAGATGAAGATTAAAGACGGGCTGCTTGGTTTCAGGCAGCCTTTAGTTTTTTTAGGGATTATAATGTTTTCACTGAAGAACAACTTGAAGTTCATAACAATAAATCAAGATTACTTAAAATATCTTCACAGTTTTTGCAGTGAAGTCTATTACAAGCCAACAGGTTATGAAACAAAACCATATATAGGAATCCTTGTTCAGGAAAATAATTCCTATAAAGCAAGGCTTGTATACGGAAGTTAATTTAAATCCAGCCGCTAATGACACAAAAGCTGATAAAAAATATAAAATTCTTTTAAATATTGAGTACACATTTTGTCTTAAGATTATGAACTCAATAATCCAGAAAGCAAGCAAACTCCCGGAAATTATATTGGGTATTTTAAGGGGCTAGCCCCCTTAGGAGAAGGAATAGCGTAAGACCTACTGTGATAAAACAAAATGCTTACGGAAAAGAACCGACTTTAAAATCTTTTGAAGATAAATTAATTATCCCTAAAATTGCAGATAAAGTAATTTTTTTACATAGAGACAGAGTATAAGATGTTGATAAGTGGAAAACTGCCAAACTTATTGTTGCGAAAAATGAACATGGAACAGGTGGTGATATGTTGATTAGATTTTGTTGCTGTTAGCGTCCGGCGAATTTAACCATTACGAGTCAGGAGAAAATCGCCAATTTT
>JAEDJA010000007.1 GCA_016296575.1 Treponema sp. | reverse complement strand
AAATTGGCGATTTTCTCCTGACTCGTAATGGTTAAATTCGCCGGACGCTAACACTTTTACAAAAGAAAATCAATATTGTATAATTTACAGTTGTTACATCAACATGACGGAGTAATATTATGATTTTTGAATATCCATACAAACCTGTTATTGAAGATTTTTCACGAGATGGCCTGCTTTCATACACTGCCCTTGTAAGAATCTTGTGTAACGCAGCCAACGCCCATTCAGATATTTGCGGTGACAGTGTCTTCAATATAAAGGGGATGGATCGTGCCTGGGTTCTTACAGACTGGCAGATTGAAATTACTGATTACCCAAAATATGGTGATGAACTTAAGGCAGAAACCTGGAGTGAAGGATTCACCTCTCCGCTTGTTGCAAACCGAAACTTTCTTTTTTACAAAAATGGTGAAGTATGCGCCCGAGGTACTACAAAATGGATTCTTTTGGATTTAAAATCTGGTCGTCCAAGTAAAATTGATCCTGCTTATCTGGAAAAATACAGTACAGAATCTAAAGTAGTTTTTGAAGATAAAAAATTGTGGCGAATTCCATCTGCCGAAACCTGGACCACCGAAATGACAATTCCTGTAAGGCGATCAGATATTGATTTTAACGACCACGTGCACAACGTAACCTACCTTGATTATGCACGGGAAGTTCTTCCACAGGATTTGTTTGAAAAGAAATTCACCCGCCTCCGCATTTCCTACAAAACCGCACTCAAACAAGGAAGCACAGCAATCTGCCGTTACGCACAAATTGAAAATGCACAGGTTGTATTCATCTATGATGAGGAAGATCACCTGTGCACTCAGATTAGTTTCGAATAGAATTCTGAAAAAAGAACCGGGGGATGTGCCCAAAGTAATGATTGCTACACTAAAGATGGTGGGTTTCGACCCTTCGACAGGCTCAGGATACCACCCTTCGACATGGCTCAGGGACCGTAAACTCAACCACCGTAATGCAAACTTATTGGACAGCCCCTATTTACTTATCTTTCGATTGCTTTCCAGATTGCGGCAAAGTATTCGCGGTATTCATCATAAATATCTGCATATGCCGAAAGACTGATTACAGTTCCATCTGCTTTAAAGAGGTTGAACTGATAATGGCGGGCACCTGATTCATCATAGAAAATGAAAGCCATTTCCATTGAAGTATCTTTTTTTCCAGCAATAATAGACGAGTAATCAATTGTTTTGTTGTTAAGAAGCTGGATTGCAATAACCTGATCCATTGTCATGCCATTGTCTTTAATTGCCTTGCTAAGATTTTCAACCTGAATAACAGCCTGCTGGGTTTTGTTCAAATAAAAACCGTAAGCTGGAACACTAGATTTCTTTTCTTTAGCCCAGTTTTTATCCAGATTCAAAGTTACTCCGTTGAGTTTTACGCTTGTTGCCTTTGCTGTTGGTTTTGTTAATTTAGAAATATCTCGTGTTTTTGTAGGGAAAGCTCTAAGTCCAACTTCAAAGAAGCTTTGTGCTTCGTCAACATTATTGTAAATACCTGCATTGTTCAAAATATAAGTAGGATTTTCATCTCCATCCCGGGTAATGTCTATGAATTTGAAGAATGGAATGTATTTGCAGTAATTGAAGTTGAGAGTATAACCATATTCTTCCCAAACATCCTGAAACACACCGCCAAGTCCAATTCGGCTTTCGTTAATATGATAGAAGCTGTTGAAATTCAAAAGATCGTTGACTGCCTGGTAGTGTTCTTCAGGAAGATCTTTTGTATCAAAGCTAGTAACGTATGTAAGATTCTTAAGAATCAGATCATCAGTTGTGTCATCTACTTCAATTTCTATTTTAGATTCATTACCATCAACAAGGCTTACGTTTCGAATATAAATAAGTCCGGAATTTGCGTCTTTGCGAATAAACATGTATCCACGGAAGAAATTCATGTTACCGCGGAGATCCAGATAGTATGCGTATTCCCCGGAACGAAGGTAATCCAAACCTTTTGCCGAAAGTGGAACAAGCATCATCAAACAAACAATAATAGAAGTAATTAGCTTTTTCATAAAATCTATTATATTACAAAGCGATGTTTTTTTCCATAATAATGCCGTTTCCATCGGGGAAGAATTGGTCAAAAGTGGCAGTTACAGAAAATCCTGTTGACTGGTAAATGTGTCTGGCTCCGGACCAGTTTTCGTTTACCAGGAGGACCAGTTTTTCTACACCCGGCAGTTTTTCAAAATGCTTAAGTGATTGTTTCCAAAGGCGGCTTCCGTTTCCTTTACCCCGGTACTGGCCTAGAATTCCAAAAGAAGAAATGTAAAAAACAGGATAAGTTGATTCAAAATCCCTGCCAATTTCAAAAGCTTTTTCCAGGTGAACCGGAGTGTGATTCAAAGCAATTTCTTCTGGGCTTGAAGGAATTTGTTTCATATATTCACCGCAAATATATCCAGATGGACGACCAGTTTCATCATCAATAAACAAAAGAAATGTTTCTTTTCCTTTTCCAGCTTTAATTCGATCAAGAAAAACTTCCCGGCGCTCCTGAATCTGAGGAATAAAACACTGCTTTTCAATCTCCATAATGGAATCAATATGTTGTGAATCTGCTTCAATCAACGAAAAACTCAAATTCCTGCCTCACAAATGGAAGTTTCAGTGATTCATTATAACTTAAGTCTAAATCCTGTTTCAACAAAATGATCCGACTAAATAACTCTTTTTCATTGACATTTTAACTCTAAACACTTAAATTTTATATAGACCCAAAATGGTAATTTAACTAACACAATATTAAGGAGTATTTTTATGAAAAAATGGGTATGCAAAGTATGTGGATATGTTCATACAGGTGACAATGCACCAGAAATTTGTCCACAGTGTAAGGCAAAAAATCCTTTCAATGAAAAGAAAGAAGACACCAAATTTGCTTGCGAACACGAAGTAGGAAGTGCAAAAAATCTTGATCCAGAAGTTGTACAGGGACTCATTGATAACTTTAACGGTGAATGTTCAGAAGTTGGTATGTATTTAGCCATGAGCCGTCAGGCAGACCGTGAAGGTTATCCTGAAATTGCAGAAGCCTTTAAACGCTATGCTTTTGAAGAAGCTGAACATGCTTCAAAATTTGCTGAGCTTTTGGGTGACGTTCTTACAAACTCAACAAAGAAAAATCTTGAAATGCGTGTTGATGCAGAAGCTGGGGCTTGTGAAGGAAAACTTATGCTTGCTGTACGTGCAAAAGAACTTGGTTATGACGCAGTTCATGATACAGTTCACGAAATGGCAAAAGATGAAGCCCGCCACGGTGCTGGATTCAAAGGTCTTTTGAACCGCTATTTCAAATAATCGCGAAATTTATTTGCGTTGAATAAAATGTCATTTTGGAAGGCTGCTGCTCTCTGGAATGACATTTTTTTTGTCTGAAAATAAACTAGAAATATGGATGAGGATTTATCTTTTTGCGACTAAAGCAGAAGCCAAGAGAAGCCTGATACTGGAAAACATGGTCGTAAGGCTGAATCTTCTTATTGGTACCAAAATTCCCGTTATCATAAGAGGCAAATCCCTGAAGAAGAATGTTGCAGCGTTTGGTTAGTGGAAACGAAAGTCCTGCCATTGCACCAAGACCAATTTCCACATGGTGATATTCATCGGAAAGAAGGTAACAGCCGTGTGGTCCTAAAGAAAGTTCAATATCGGCAATGTTGTTGAATCGGTCAATTCTTAAAACCGGTCCCAGAAAAAGGTCGCCGCCATAAAGAAGTACCTGACTTGAAACCTGAGTCATTCCGTTGAAGGTATGATAAAGCGGATAGTACAAGGCAAAACGGGCCACACAATCTACCGGCTTCATATTTACTGTTTCCATTTCATAAAAAAGACCCACCAGGTAATCCTGCCAGACAAAATTGGAACGGGCGTAATCTTCTTCATTGATGATGCGGGTTGTCATGGCACCGGAAACACCTTCATTAAAAAGGAAGAAAAACTGATCACTGGTTTGGGTTGGAACTGGTTTACGTTCCCTGGCAAAACTCATTCCAGTCAAAATCAGAAGGGCGGTAACAAGTACAAAAACCTTTTTCATTTTTCACGCCTCCTATAAAAGTCAAGAAGATTGTTTCAACAATCGATTGACTTTTTACGCTGTTCCGTAATGTAATGAGGAAACAGCAGTTCAATAATAAGTTTGCAACGCAAACTTTAGATAAGATAAAGCCGCGCTATTTTAGCGGTTTTATCTTACGCTCCTATTTTGCCGTGTGGTAGAGTTGCATATTGATTGTTTCCCCGTTATTGTCTTTCCAGGTAAGGAAGAGAATTGCACCACGGAGATCCCATTCAGAAACAACTATTCCGCTGCTTGTAGAGAAGTTGATTACATTGTCCTGTACAGCCCAGGTCCCCTGTTCATTGCAATCCATATTCTGACTGTCTTTGTACTTCATGCTGTAATCCATGGTGTTCATAAGAGTAAGCGTTGTGCCGCTGTTGTCCATCCAGGTGCCGTACAAAGGGGAAGGAGCATAACAGGATGAAAGTGACAAAAGGACTGTCATCAAAACTGCTGTAATCAAAAATCTTTTCTTGTTTTTCATTATTCATTTCCTACTGTATAATCTACATTTGCTGATGGGAAACCATCACGGATAATAACATAATATCCACCACCTGCGGCACCACCTTTAATCTGAACATTATCGTATAAAAGCTGGCCTGGATACATACCAGTACAGTTTACAGTTCCAAACATATTTCCGTTCTTACTTGCATTTGTCTTTGTATTAGTATTTCCATTAATTACAAAATATGGCGTTGTAGTATTAGTTATGTAGAAGTCTACATAATTACTGTATGTCATTATTACACCTTTGTTCAGAACTACAGTAAAGTTTTTACTTTCTCCACCTGCATCATAATAAAGTTGTCCTGAAATATTTCCATAAGCAGTTTCAACTCCAAGTTTTTTCATATCATCTGCTTTATGCATCAAAGTAAGCTTCTTAAGTGAAGATTTAATTGTCTTGTTGTATTCCCGCATATACTGATCAGCAGTAAGTGCTCCGTAACCATAAGCTTCCAGAGAATAGTTGGCACCGTCTTTGAGTTCATTCAGTGAAAGAATCTTGTAGTAGTAGTATACACCGGTTTTGGCAGAATCATTCACATCTACATAAGAAAGACTTGTAACTGGAGATTCCGTAATCTTTCTATATCCTGAATCTGATCTTGTAGAACGGTAAACGTGATATCCACCGTCAGCACCACCTTCCGGAGCATCCCAGGTAAGTTGTACAGGGAAAACACCGTTCATATTGGCCTGAGCATCGTTATCACAATAACCAGAAATTTTTGCAGCCCGTGTTACAGCAAGATTTCGTGCAGCTTCAGGAGCCGGAGCAACAATTTCACTTTCGGCACTTTCTTTTCCGTTTGAAATAGTTATAAGCTTGTAGAATTTCTTTTTAGTTTCATTATGGATGATGTAAGTTGATGAATCGGAAAGAACTCCTCCATTTACGCCGGTAATTTCCTCATAATAACCGTCAATTGTGTCACATCCGGTAAGCTTGTAAGTATAATCTTTTATACTACCCTGAGCTTCTGCAAATTCCGAGTTGTATTTTGATCCTGTTCCACCAACAGGTATGTCAAACTGAAGCTGGTGCTCATTTCCAAAATCAAGAACCGCAATATTTACAGGAGGACTTAACAGGAAGGCTTCACAAACATCATGAGGATCAACTGAATCACTTGGAGAAGTTTTTGAAAGAGGTCCTTTAAGTTCGGTAACACCATCTTCGGCATATTTATAGGCCATTACCTGATAGTAATAGAGAGTATTTTTGCGAAGAGATTTTTTATCGGTATATTCGGAAGTTCCTTCTCCAAGGTCTGCAAGAAGAGAAAGGGAACTGTCGGAAGAAGAACTGCGGTAGATTCTGTATTTGAAAGAATCAGTACTTTTCCAGGTAATTTTAATTTCATCAGTGGAGTCACCTTTTCCTTTTACAATTTTAACTTCTGTAACGGCAGAAGGAGCCCCATCTACGGCAGTATAACCCATGGCAATTGGACTTTGAACTGACAATTCACCGTCGCGGTTTTGGGCATAAACCACGTAGTACAAATCTTTTCCCCGTAAATTATCCTCAATAATATCTGTATATTCAAAGGTATTGGCAAGGCACTCTTTAATTTTGGTAGCACCGCCGGCCCCGGAAAGTGTACTCCTCATGATGATGTAGCGGTCTGCACCAGTAACACGGCTCCATTTTATGATAACACGGTCCTTGTAGTCACCTGCGCTGGCCTTTACAGATTCACAAGCACTAAAAAGACGTCCTGGATTGGCTTTAGTAATTTGGATGCTGTTACATGGATTGTTGTCGTATTTGATTTTTGCACTCTGGGCATAAACCCTGTAATAATAAGTGTATGTATATTCTTCGCTGTTGAATTTCGGATCTGTTACTACATAGTCGGTGTAATGAGTTCCAAAAACTGATGAGGATGCTATTGGATTTGAACGGCTTGCTCTGATTACTTCAAACTCTGAATCTTCTGTAGGAATGGTTCCGTCGGTAGAAATATAGCGTTCCAGGCGGTAAGATTCAGCTCCAGGAACTTCTTTCCATGCCACTTCGATTTTATTATTGTAGAATTGTGATACAAAAAGCTGGGACGTTGCTGGTAGACTTGTTACTTCCTCCAGTGGCACCAGCATTTCCTGAAGAGATCCTCTTGGAAGATCTGGGGTCATAGGAATTTTGCTCTGAAACATTGAATAACAGGAAGAAAAGAGAATCGATGATAAAATTATTGGAAATAACTTAGTTCGTTTCATGTTTACCACCAGTAATAATTCTCATTATTGATGTACCAGGTTTTATCTTTCTTAATTTGAATTGGAAACCAGTACTTTATGTCTGCAGCATTTTCACAAAGTATTTTCTGAGTATCATCCCTTGTTACTGTTATTTTCGAATTTTGATTATTATCACAAGTAATAGTAACAGTTCCTTTGTACATAATCATGTTATCTACTACAGGATTAACAGTTAATGAGGCTTCTCCAGTTATTCTGAGGAAACCTTCATTCAATCCGGCACGCCAAAATTCTGTACTAGGCAAAACAATTGATACAATATTTGTACTTATGCCACCATTTGAAAGCATTTTAGGAGCATATTTGTTTTCTGTGTTCATTGTATGCCAATACTTTCCTGCATTAGCAAATCCACCTAAGGTACCGCCAGAATTAACAAACTTGCCTCCATTTCCATCATCATGACTTCCTTCCTGTTTAACATAGCATTCACCGGTAACATTTGTGTACTCATCATTTCCACCCGCATTTTTGAATAATCCATAAGTCATTACCAATAAGGCGGCACGGGCAAATTCGGCATCTGTAATGTTTCGGTAGCCGTAAACTTTATTAGATTTAACGGTATTATCCTGAGGCTTGAATTCATTTCCTGAAGCTAGGTGCAGTTCTCCACGGGTTGCATCAATATTTACAAAGTGGCGGTAATCTCGCAGGGTTTTAAGAAGTCCATTGTAAATTACGGTAGTTTCTTTTCCGCTTTCAAGGTAAGTTTTTGATTTTGGATATACCGTAAGCGAGTTTTTATCATCTGAAACAGTAACAGTAATATTTTCGGTTTCGGTCAATGTGGCTTTATTTACATTTACAGTTCCATCAGCAGAAACTTCAATTTCGGCAAGTGTTACAGGATCGGCACTGTAGTCATTGTTCTGAAGTGTAAGAACGTACTTGTCTTCATCTGGACCAACGGCACGTTTTGTGTAATCCCACAGTTTCCATTCGTATTTTTCACCAAGACCTGCTTTATTTGCGTCATTCATGTCTGCAATGTTTGATGCAGTAAGTGAAATGGCAAAAATGTAACCTTTGTTCGGCTCTTCCGCCTCGTTGTCAGCTTTATTGGAAATCTGAGTAAGGTAGCTTTGAGTTGGAACAAGGCCGTAAGAAACGGCAAAATCGTAAGCCTTGTCCCGGTCCTCCCAGTTTGGAATGAAGGTGTAAGAATATTCTCCATTCACACTTGGTTTTGTATTCCAGCTTGGTGTACGGTCAATCCAGTTGGATCCTTCATGTTCCTTTACATAAATGTGAGTTGCAACTTCTTTGGAGCCATCATAATATGGTGCTTTCCATTTAATCTTGATTCCGCTGTTGCTTTCACACTTTTCGGCTTTTACATCAAGTCCAAATCCAGTTGTAGAACCAATGGTGTAAACTTTTTCTGCAATATTTGTGTCTGATACGGCAGGATTATCTTCCTCATCCAGTGGGAAAACTTCGTAAACAAAAGGATAACCCCAGGCTAGTTTGTCATAATTTGGTGTGTAAATATCTTCGTAAATTTCACGGTTTCCTGCAGGTTTTTCAGCATTCACAATAAATTCTTCAACTTCATCAGAAATTCTTCCGTCCAGCTCCTGTCGTGTACGGCGAATCATGTATTTTTTTGCGCCTTTAACTGCATCCCAGGAAATGGAAATTTTTTTCTGGTCTTTGATACCAGTTTCTACAGTAATACCTGCTGGACCAAGAGTGCGTACTTTTATTAGAGAACCGTTTTCGGCGGTAGGAACAGTTCTGTCAATTTCTGTGCCATTTTCTTTATTGATTGCAGTTACTTCCAGCTCAAGATCTTTACCTGACTTCTTGGCCTTATTCCATCCGAATGGCTTTTCTATCGTAAGCTTAAGAACTACTCCGTTTTCTACGGTAACAGAGGCTGTAATTTCAGGATGACCTTCATCAACACGCTCTGCCTTCCATTTTTCTACGCCGTTTTCTGTTTCTGTATAAACCAACCATTCTGCAGTTTCAGTCTTACTTTCATTATGAAGAACCACTTTATAATCTGTAGCTTTCTGAACCATTTTCCATGAAACAGTAATTGTTTTCTGTTTTGGATTAAGTTCATCAAATTTAACTGCTGGAGTACCCAAGGTTCTTGCTGGAACGTCCAGTTCTTTTTCTGTTTTAGTTCCAGTTGCTGTTTCCTGAACAACAGTGTAGTAATAAGATTTTCCGCTTTCAACATTTGTGTCGTCAAATGTAAAGCCATCATCATTTGTTCCAGGATATGTACGAGGGTCCCAGTTAAGTGGAGTAATTTCAGTTCGTTCACCTACCTTTTTACCGTTTTCTCCAACTTCCTGGCGGTAAAGCTTGTAGCTGGAGGCATCAAAGCCCTCGTTTTTCTTAGTGTAAATAATAATCTTATCTTTATATCCGTCTTTTACAGTAAGCTCAGGATAAGTAATATTTTGATCATTGATTACAAGCAGTTCCTGTGTTTCAGCTTTAACAAGGATGTCATCGGCATTGTCTGTTGTTGTAACACCTTTTTTTACTATATAAAGGATCCACTTGTAGTAACCACGAGTTTTTTTCACATCTTGGTTTACAAAGGAAATGGTTTTATCAAGGCCAGCGGCAAATGAATCAAAATTTGTGTAGACTGTAGTTTCTGGCTCGGTAAGAGTATCTCCATTTTCAAATTCTTTTGTCTTAATCTGCTGAATTATATAATCCCAATCACCAGATTTTCCAAGGCTGTCCCAGTTTACTTCCAGGTGGATATTTTCTGCTTCAATGGCACCTTCGCTAAGTGTTGGATCGTTTTTCCTTGCAGAAATAACCGGTGTATTTGGAATCCAGCCTTCACCTTCCGGAATGGATTTTGTATTTGTAATGATGTTCTCTGTAAACTCCACATTTGGGAATAGTACGTAAGATTGTACACGATACTGGTAAGTCTGGCCTTCCAGCAGCCGGTTTGTTTCATCATCTGAACACTGGTCGTTATAGGTAATAAGTTTGCCTGGCTCGTAAGAATCGTAGAAATTATCGGGAAGATCTGTTTTGGTATTGTACGTTTTTCCGTCATGGAAGACCTTTGTAATCTCCCGAAAGCTTGATTCACCTGGACCTTTTCGCTGAAGGCGGAAGTAAAGTGGATATGTTGTGTACGATTGACCGCCTAGAACACCTTTTCCATCAACAATTTTTGCAAAATCTGGCAGACGGAATGAAATCTGAATTTTATTGGCAAAGCTTCCCTGTGTTACATTCAGTTCTTCTACCGGCAGAGGGCGCTGAGGAGGCATTGTTTCAAGAGAAGCTTCGGCACTGGTTTCTCCATTCTGCTCATAAACTGTGCTGGCGTTTACAGTAAACTTGTATTTTCCGTGAGGCAGATCCAGGAAAGTACATTTTGTTTCTTCAAGATCTTTAGCTTTGAATACAAGAGTACTTTTTTCGGTGGAACCTTCGCGGCAAGAAACTGTGTACACCAGATCTTTTACCAGAAGTTCGTTTTCCATAAACCAGCTGATTGTTGTTTCGCCGGTTTCGGTATTTTCTTCAATATCGGTGATTGT
This sequence comes from Treponema sp., assembly GCA_016296575.1. Lineage (GTDB taxonomy): Bacteria > Spirochaetota > Spirochaetia > Treponematales > Treponemataceae > Treponema_D. The sequence goes on along the minus strand of JAEDJA010000007.1, from coordinate 92,107 downwards.
TGGTTTTCCAAGAGTAGAACCCTGCACCATTTGGCTGGCAGTAGATTCAGAACCAAGATTAGAAACAGCTGTTACATAAAACCAGCCTGAAACATCAGGTGCTGCTGCATAATCAAATTGATTTTTATCGGTAGTGGCAATACAGATGCCTTCAGATTCAAAAGGATTACTTTTTACCCAAACATTATATTTTACAGCCCTACTTTCTTCTTTCCAGGTCATTTCAATTTTTTTTGAAATACCGTTGGATGCTGTCATTCCTGTTGGCGCATGAATCTCTCTGGAATTAGTGTAAGTTGGATTTGAATTTTGCTGAAAGCTTGAAAGATCTACTAAAGGACCTTCGCAAGAAAAAAATAAAAAGCTCAGTAACAAAAGTAGAAGACATTTCTTCATATTTAGTTATTATATTGCAAATTGAAGTAACATTCAAATTTGTTTATACTGTGACTATGAAAAATTTTCTTTGGATATTCTTTATTTCGATGGTTCCCCTTATTGAATTGCGAGGTGCAATTCCAGTTTCCCAGGCTTTGGAAATGCCAGTTATTCAGTCTTTTATTATTTGCATCATCGGAAATATGCTTCCAGTTCCTGTTATCTTCCTTTTTGCAAGAAAAGTGCTTGAATGGGGAAAGGATAAAAAGTATATCGGAAGATTTTTCACCTTCTGTCTGGAAAAAGGTCACAAAGCCGGTGAAAAGCTTACTTCAAAAGTGGGACGGGGAGTTTTCATTGCACTGCTGCTTTTTGTGGGTATTCCACTTCCTGGAACAGGCGCCTGGACAGGCACACTGGCTGCAAGCCTTATGGACATGAATTTCCGCGACACAGTAATTGCCGTAATGCTGGGAGTACTTCTTGCCGGCATAATAATGATGGCTGGAAGCTTCGGAGTGTTCGCAGGCGTACGGGCAATATAAGTTACGCGGGCATTAAAAAGCGGGTCCCAGCGAATGGTACCACCGCGCATGAAAAATACTACCAGTCAGTCAGGGATCTGTCGACGCTTCACTTCCGCGGTGCATTAAAAAGCGGGTCCCAGCGACGCAAAAAAGTACACTCTGCTCCCTGTAAACACGGTCGCAGGTGCACTCTTTTTGCTGCGTCTCACTTTTGAATGCACGCAAATTAATAGTTTGGATTTCCCTGCCTTCCTTACCGTATTTTTCATGGAGAGGGGCCTTCCTAGGGGGGGCTTTTTACTGCACGTGCTGGTATTACACTTGGTTACTACTCTTCGTACCGTTTTGCGAGGGCTGGTTCTTCAAAGCGCAGGCGGATTTCTGGGAGGGCTTTTAGTTCGCTGTAAGTATCTGTCATCCAGTCACCGTTTGGCACATCGTCTACATTTATACCGTTTTCCTGTCCAGGATAATCGTTGAGACCGCTGGCTGGAGGTGCAAAAATGTGCAGCTCCATATCTGTTTCGCCAGTTAATGGTTTGTCCCAGAACAATGTCATGAAATCAACAAATTTTACGCCAGGCTTTTTATAGAACCAGTAGCCGCCCAGTTCCAGCATCAGGTTTGCAGCTTCCAGTTCGCCATTAAAATATGCTTCTGCAAATACAGGCTGGTTTTCAAAATGGAGTGGCATTGCAATACCTTCGGCATCTTCTGCACCACCCCAGCGGAGACGGGCCGGCAGACTAATCTTTCCATCATCAACAATTGGCTGACTGAAGAAAGGTTTGTGCAGTTTCTTTCTATATATATCCATCAATGGCTGTTCAATTCCCACATCAGGATTGTTTGGATCGGTAACTTCAAGACCAAGACGACCATCATCACGGAATTGATACAGGGTAAATGCAGTAAGCCACTTGTCTTCCTCTTTTTCAAGGCGATCCATAAAGTAACGCATTGTATTTGCCTGAACAACGGCTCCAGTTACGTCACCATCGGCATTCATTTCACTCATAACAAAAGGCTTGTCCTGCCCGGTTATTTCTCGCAGACGGAGCACTGTCTTTCTGGCTTTTTCGTAAACAGCATCAACATCGTAGGCGACCATATTTGGATTTCCTTTTTCAGCAATATCGTTAGGCCAGCCCCAGTGAAGTGAAAGATAATTGTCTCCACTCCAAATGTCTGCAATCTTGTGGGCTTCAAGGAAAATATCTTCCATTTCGATTTTTCCTTCATTTTCAAGATACATTCCTGCACAAAGAATTGTCTTTACATTTGGTGCATATACTTTAAGAATCTTAGCAAAACGAACAAAAAAGTCTGCAAGCTCCTGATATGTGGCGCGTTTATTAAAACAAAACCAGGTTCCAGTACATTCGTGATTGATGCGAAGGAGAAGTCGGCCGTATGGTCTAAGATCTTTTGCCACTGCAACAAGGTATTCATCCTCAAGATGAGGATCAACTGTAATTGTAAGAACAACATCCTGGCCACGCTGACGGATTTCCTTCATATAGCAGAAGGGTTCACCATTTCTGTTACCGTTCAAACCGTTTTTGAGTCCGCCCATGTAAGGAAAATAATCTTCATAAGGAAAATTCCAGGCACCACCGTCCTTGTTTTTTGGAAAAGCTTCACAAGCACGAACAGGCCAACCTGCATCTTTTGGATAATATGTGTACATCAGACTGATTCCACGGTGAACTTTCTTCATTTTTCGCAAAAGATAGTCCTGATTTACATAAAAACCACGTTCACTACCGTCGCCCATATCCAGAGCACACTGAGCCTGAGTAAGCTTTACTTTCTTGATTTCCATAAAAATACCTTCCTTTTTGAAAGTTTATCAGAGAATTAACAGATTATATGTCAAAAATTTTAGTATAAAGTGAAAATATGCAGAAAATTTTACAATTTATCGGCAAACTCTTCCCGGGTAATAGGACGATCGAAGAAATATCCCTGGGCTAGGAAACAGCCGCAGTTTTTCAAAAGTTGAACTTCTTCCCGAGTTTCAACGCCTTCAACAATACACTCAAGACCAAGTCCGTTTGCCAAAGAAATAATAGACTTAAGCATGAAATTTTCACGGGAACCTTCATAAAGAGCACCATGGAGAATGCTCTTGTCGATTTTAAGAACAGTCCAAGGATAGTCGCGGATAAGGGAAAGTGATGAAAATCCAGTTCCAAAATCGTCAACGGCGGTGGTAATATTTGCATCTCTAAGGCCAACAACCAGCTTCTGAAGTTCACGGGCTCCTACTTCCGAAGAAGATTCTGTTAATTCAATCTGAATAAGTGAACGTGGAATATTGTGTGAATCAATAATCCCTGAAATTACCGAAACAAGATTGTCTATGTCCATAGAACAGCGGGAAAGGTTTACCGAAACAGTTTTTACATTGCGGCCTTCATCCATCCACTTTCTTAAGTCGGCACAAACATGGTTTAGCATGTACATATCAAGGAATTTAATTGAATAATTGCTTTCCAGGATTGGAATAAACTGATCTGGATAAATCATGCTGCCATTGTGCTTCCATCGAACTAAAGCTTCGGCCCCGCAAAGACTGTAATCACGAAGATTTACTTTAGGCTGATAATAAACCGAAAATTCTTCCTTTTCCAAAGCATCTTTAAAAATCTGTTCAATGAACTGGCGGTTCCAGATTTTGTCGCGGAAGCTTCCATCATATTCAACAACCTTGCGTCCAGGTTTCTTTTTTGCTGACTGCATGGCCGCACTAATGGAATTTATGATTTCCCGTGATGAATCAAAACCGGTCAAATCCATATTCAGACCAACGTGAGCAGAAAGAGCAACTGTTTCTATTCTTCCGTCCGGCTTTTCTACATCCAGGGAAACTCCGTTCATAATCTGCAGAAGATCACTTACCAGTTCCTTTCTAAAAAAGGCTACACCGTTGTCTCCGCCAAGAGAACCTACAACACCGTCTTGTCCAACAGCACTTTCAACAATTTTTAGAAAACGCCCCAGAAGAATTGTTCCTGCTTCCTCACCAATCTGCTTATTGATAAAATCAAATCTCTGCAAATTAAAGAAAATTGCGGCAAAACGATCAATAGTCTTGTCTTCAATCTTCTTTTCAATTTCTGAAAATACCTTTCGAATCTTGTAAACAGGAAAACGGTCATCATGGTCGGTGCAGTAATTTACGTAACTGATAAGGGTAAACCAGCCGTTAAGAGTAAAAAGTAGTTTTTCAAAAACCTTCATCACTTCATATTCTTCTTCAGTCCAGTCAGGCTGCCCTTTCAAACGGTAAAATCGGGTTTTTACGGTGATAATAGTTTCTGTCGTGTAGGTCATTGTCGTAAACTGATCTTCATCATAATCAGAAGACTGATAAATAACTACATTGAGATCGCCATGGAGAGAATTCTGTTTTAAAATTGGTATTTTTAAAATTTCAATTTTTCCAATTCTAAGCAGATTCGCTATTTTTCCAAGAATTTCCTGAATCTGAGGAGCTTCAAATACATACCATTTTCGTGATTCTTCAAGAAGCTGATCCGACAAATTCTGATACTTTGCATACAAATCTTCTGCCATTATCTTACATTCCTTTTCCTGAAGATACTTTAAGCTGAGGCACTTTCATTGTAAGTTCAATTTTTCCTTCTCTTACAGAAAGTGTGTGTGAACCACCAATTCGTTCCAGCATTTTAAGGGCTGATACAACCTGCTGTTCCAAAAAGTTCAAATCTTTCACATCCAGATTAAGACTGGTATTTTTCCACAGCTTGAATTTTGTAATCTCTTCTGAAATAACACCAAGATCTGCCGCAGAAATTCTTATAATAACATCGTCAGAATAAATCTTATCTTCGTGATCAAATACAACTTTTATGTCGGCTGCCTTTTCTTTTGAAAGAACACCTACCAGCTGGGTAAGAACTGATTCCACAGTGTGACGGTCGCCAAAAACTGTTGTGGAACTGTTGCAAGATACGGAAACCTGACTTTCAGTTTCACCATTCATATAAGCAAAATTTACCCCTCGTTTGAATGTATCAGACAGATTATTCAGGCTGTATTCTTCATCTTTTGTTGAATCTGCCACACTGGAAAACTGTGCATATGCGGAAGAATCCTGAAATTCCTCCAGCAGTTCCCGGGCATGGGCTGAAATAAACAGAAGATCGGTCTTTACTTTTTTCGGTGATTTTTCCATGGTAAGTTTATCCATCTCCTTAATCCACTTCTGGGCATTTTCTACAACTTCAGCGTTCTTTGCCATAAGTTGACGGATATTTACCTGTTCGTTTTCCTTCCACATTTTGTAAGTAAGGTTTTTTTCAAGAGTACCGCAGCCAAAGAGTTCCATGTTGAAAACAATTCCCTTAAGGCGTTTGGCAAGCTCTTCTTCAGAAAGGGTACAGCCTGGCAATGCAGTCAATTCCATAACACCGTAAGAGCGTTCGTTTATCATGATTTTTCTTGAGTGAACCAATGCTTCCGGATCAGGATTTTCTTCACCTGCAATAATCTTTCCATCTATATCCCGAACCACAATATTTGCTTTTGTATTTGTTCTGTAAGTTTCCACCATTTTTTTCAGAACATTTTCATCAACAAGGTCAGAAAAAAGCAGTTTGTTCATGTAAAGATCATTGCCATTCAAAGTCATGTTCATACGAACAACAAGCCTCTGGGTAGCTTCAGCAATCATTTTGATTTCAGAAACTTTACTTTCCACCTTTACTGAACTTGTAAAATCACCATCGGCAGCCTTTTTAAGACGCATTGCAAGATATTCGGAAGGTTTTGAAATCTTATTGGAAAGCTGTTTTGCATGAAACCAAACAAAAAAGAACGATGCACAGGCCATACCAATAATGAATAATGCAAGAACCTGAAAATGCAGCAGGAAATCATCAAATAGAGTATGAATCTGAATATACCAGTCTGGAGTCTGATTAATATATGCACCTGCCATTCGCCAGATTTTACCTTTTATCTTATATTTGAAAGAAACGTTTTTTTCTTCCAAGGTTTTTCTGTCAATTTCGGCATATTTGATGTAGTTTTTATTGGTCCGGGCTAATTCCTGATTATTGAAACGCTGTATCACCATATTTTTGTCTTTCGCAGCAATAACGGTGCCTTCGCTGTTGATTACATAAACCTGTGTATGTTTGCCAAAATTGATTTTATCAACAATTTCATCAAGAATATAAGGATGGAGCCTGATAGCAATTACTGCCTTTACTTTACCGCCATATATTCCATTTTCCCACAACGGAGCACAAATCAGAATGGATATTTCACCTTCTGAAGAAATTATTGGATCTGAAATACAGGTTTCGCCCTTCCACGCAGCTTCAAAGTAATCGTTTATTCCAGCCAAAGGATCTGCAATCATGGCACTTAAAAGATTGTATTCTTTACATTTAGATTCAAGGTATTCTCTTTTTACATCGTCAGGAACATTGTCATCGCTAAGTAAAGGAACTGTTCCTAAATCTTCTGCAATATTTTTGTAAACTTTTACAGCCAGTGTTACACGTTCAGAGGCAAGATTGATTTCACTATCCAGGGTACTTTTTATAAGATGGGAAATTCCACTTACAAACAAAAAAAGACAAAGAACACCTAAAATAAGAATACCAGGTATTGCAGTGAACAACATTGACCTGTAAATCAATGATGAAATTTTCTGAGGCGCTCTTCGTTTTATATTGTGAATCTTAAAACCCATATTATCATCATGATACCTTTAAATCATTATTTTGAATAGAGTTTTTAGAGATTTTTAATGAATTTTGGGTTTTGAACAGCTTGTATTTTTACAGATTTTAGAGTTTTTTTACTATTCCAGTTCTTCAAGTTCGCCAACAGCCTCTTCAAAATGAGAAGCCCTCTGAACTACAACAACTGTAAGATCATCTTTAATCTGGCCACCTTCCACAAACCTGTTGTAATCAGCAATAATTGAATTAAGGATTTCCTGAGCCGTGCCTGAAGTATTTTTTATGCTTTCCAGAATCCGTTCTTTTCCATATTCCTCACCGTTTTTATCAACAGCTTCATTGAGGCCGTCGGTAAACAAAATTATACAGTCACCATCATCAAGTGTTACAGGAATAGTCTGGCATTTAAGATCAAGGTGCTTTAACCCAAGCATACCGTACTGTTCTTTATCTGGATCAGGTTCAATAAATTTTACCACTTCTGAGTTTAATTTTTTAAGTATAGGATAAGGACAGCCCGCATTTACCAGTTCCAGCTTTGAAGAATCATCCCTATCGATGCGGCAGAGAATTCCGGTCATGTAGTTATCGATTTCGCCTTTAACACGAATAATTGCATCGTTCACCTTAATAATTGCCTGAGAAAGTTCCAGTGGTAAAGACGCACGGAATTCATGGAAGATGGCATTTTTTGCAAGCATGGTAACAAGTCCCGATGAAATACCGTGTCCTGAAACATCAAAAAGCCCAAATCCCCGGAGTTTTCCATCCATTGCGTAAAAATCATAAAGGTCACCGGAAACACCTGACATTGGCTGAAAATGTACGGCAACGTCCCACCCGAGAAAAGCGTTTGAATTTTTGTAAAATTCCTGCTGCATATGAACAGCCAGTTCCAGATCCTGCTCTGCCTGGTGATTCTTATAGGCCAGCTCCATATTTGCAGCTTCCAGTTCCTTTGTTCGCTGTTCAACTTTGGATTCAAGCTCCGAATTAAGTTCATCCATTCTATTCTGAATTGCAGCATAACGACAGGCAAGTACAATCAAAAAGACTACATCAGTAAGTGCCCATCCATAAACTGTAAACAAAGGTACAATCAGGGTTACATAGCGTTCCATGATGATAAAATCTATGGAAATTGCAATATAAGTTGGTATAAATGGCAGAATATATTTAATAAAAGACCATTTTTTTTCTTTCCAATGCTTAATGATTGGTGGAATTAAAAAGATTACCTGCATTGAAATAACTGTGAAAATCAAATAATGCTTTTCATAATAAGTCACACTGTCTGGAATGATTATGATACTAACTATGGAAATGCCAAGAACAATTGCCCGTAAAGCAAAATATTTTCGATTATATGCAGCATTAATTGAAGCACGGAAAAAGGAAACTGCAAAAAATGATGTTAGTACACCCATAATTCCTTCAAATAATTTTTTAAAGGAATTCAGATTCATAAAACCCATTAGCCATGGAAATTCACCAATAAAGAATGGCAAAATGAACAGCATGGTGGTAAGGTTCATGAGTCCAAAGTAAAGGAAAGGCTTATTTTTTCGTTGTGTAAAGAAAAGGATTAGATAGTACAGTCCTACGAGGAACATTATTCCCGCAAAAAGGAGAGTCAGTTCCGACATATAGAAGGATCTGATTTTTTCTTCCTTCTGAACATCGTCCTGAAGGCCAATATAAGGAATACCGCTAACTCCACCTACACCATCAACCCAGATCATAATATCAATACGGTTTCTCTGGTCGTTTTTGATTAAATCTCTGGAAATGGAAATTGCGTGTGTGTTTGTTCCTGGCGAAAAGGCATCAGGAGGCATTATTCCTATCTGCTCAAGTTCCACACCATTTAGATAAACCTTGGCTGCAATCTGAGTTTTTCCAATAAAAAGACCCAGCTCCCTATACTGAAGCTGACGTGGAACAGAAAATTCTGATGAAATTGTAATAAAACCTTTTCTTCCCGGAGTAATAGAAGCAAGATCATGGAGCTGTGTTACTTTCAGGCGATGGCTTACAAAATTACCATTATTGTCCATTTCAATACCATCCTGATATCTCCATGAATTCAGGACGATCTTTTCATTTTTGTTAATTTCACAACCAGTGAGAAACAAACCTAAAAATAATGCTACAAAACTCCTGAAAAAACGCATAAAACCTAGTTTACTACCCTTTCAATGGAGTGTCTACTTGCGCCAATAAGATGGCATAAAAAAGATCAGCATTGTATAAAGTTCAAGGCGTCCTGCACACATAGCAAAGCAATACCACCATTTAAGGGCTGCAGGAATTTCTGCCATTGTATGACTTGGTCCAAGCTGCCCAAATCCCGGACCAACATTTCCAACTGTGGAAAGTGCACCTCCAAGTGATGAAAACAAATCCAGGCCCACCAGTGTTCCTGCAAAAACAGTAATCAAAATAAGAATTACATACACCGAAGTAAAAGCTGCAATATTAAAAACCACGTCCTTTCTACCAACATTGTTGTTCAGACGGATATTGAAAATTCCATGAGGGTGAAGCATTCGTTTTACTTCGTTACCAACTTGTTTTGAAAGGACAACCCATCGCACTACTTTTACACCACCAGCAGTTGATCCTGAACAGCCGCCAATAAAAAACAGAAGGAAGCAGAAAAATTGTGCCGCGTAAGGCCAGGTTTCAAAATCTGCTGTAGCAAATCCTGTTGTTGTAAGAAGCGAAACTGTCTGGAAAGATGAATAACGGAGACTAGTCCAGAAATTATGGTAATTAGGAAGTGTAAACAAAGTTATGGCAAGAATCACAATGATGGTAATCCACGTGTAAGCCTTCAATTCCGAGTTTTCCTGAACCTCCTTAAAGTTTCGGCGGAATATATAATAGAACAAAGAAAAGTTAATTCCGGCAAGAAACATAAAAATGGTGATTATTGTTTCAATGGCAACAGAATTAAATCCACCAATGCTGGCATTTCTTGTAGAAAAACCACCTGTTCCTAAAGTTGCAAAAGCGTGACTCAGGGCATCCACAAAATCCATGCCACAGATTTTCAAAAGAACAAGCTCAATCACTGTTAAGACAGAATAAATAATCCACATGGCTTTTGCAGTAGTTGTGATTTTTGCAGTTACCTTTCCTTTTTCAGGACCAGTTGTTTCTGCCTTAATCAACTGAAATCCACCAACGCCAAGAAGGGGAAGAAGAGCTACAGTAAGGGTAACAATTCCCATTCCACCAAGCCAGTGAGTCTGACATCGCCACAGATTTATGCATCGTGGAAGAGCTTCAACATCGTTGCAGATAGTAGCACCTGTAGTTGTAAATCCCGAAAAGCTTTCAAAAACGCAGTCTGTAAAAGAAGCAAAAGCTCCCGACAAATACAAAGGAACTGCACCAAAAAGGCTTGCAGAAACCCAGGCGCCGGCAACTACAACAAAGGAACTTCTAATCGAAAGATTGATTTTCTGTTTTCTAAAGGGGATATTTATAATCGGAACTAATACCAGAGAAACCAGCATAGGAATAAGAAACGGCAGAATCATGTTTTTTTCGCCCAGAACAAATGCCGTGATAATAGGAATAATTAAAGTAAGGCCTACAATTCCAAGCAGAATCGAAATAATTCTGAAAAAATTTACTGCTTTCATATTTTAAATTTAGTGGATTGATTCACCGTGGTCAAGAATAGAAAAACATACTATAATCACCACATGCTTACAAATCAGTATTGTCCAGATGATGACATCACTTCCATTGCAACCGCTCTTTCTCCTGCGGCTCTTGGTGTTGTTCGTGTTTCAGGAAAATCTTCCATTGAAAAAATGACAGCTGTTTTTTCTCGTCCCAAAGCCCTTTCTGAAGCACTGGGAAATACCCTTGTTTATGGATGGATTAAGGACGGCGACAAACTGATTGATGAAGTTATGCTTGGTGTTTACCGTGCTCCAAAAAGCTTTACCGGTGAAAACATGGTTGAAATCTATTGTCACGGCGGACCAAGTGTTGTTACCAGAATCCAAAATCTTTTGCTAAAAAGCGGTTTCCGCCAGGCAGAACGGGGTGAGTATACATTCCGGGCCTTTATCAATGGAAAAACTGACCTTACAAAAGCCGAAGCAGTAAAAGAAATTATCGACAGTCACACTGATGCTTCCCGCGGACGTGCTGCTGGTCGCCTTGCAGGCTCTCTTTATCAGGAAATTGACGGCATCAAAAAATTGATTATGGATACTCTTGCCGCCATTGAAGTTGAAATTGAGTATCCTGAAGATGAAGAAACTATTGCCGATGCCTTTGACCGAACAAATCTTCTTGATGCAATTAGCAGATTAAAAAGCCTTAAAGATTCATGGAAAGGTGAAAAGCTTTACCAGGATGGAGCACGGGTTGTTCTTGCAGGACGTACTAATGCCGGGAAATCAAGTCTTTTTAATTCAATTCTAAAAGAAGAACGTGCTATTGTTTCCGATATAGAAGGAACTACCCGAGACTGGCTTGAATCCTGGGCTGACTTTGACGGAATTCCTGTCCGACTTTTTGATACAGCTGGACTTCGTGAAACCGGAGATGTTATTGAAGCTCAAGGTGTTCAGCTTACTCTTTCACTTACCCAGGATGCTGACCTTGTTTTATATCTTGTCGACAGCGAAACTGGACTTACCCAAGACGACATTTCTTTTCTGGAAAAAACTCAGGAAAAAATTGTATTTATATGGAACAAATGTGACAAAACTGGTGAAGCACGCAGTCTTCCTGAAGAGCTTAAAAACAAGATTGAACATTTTGGTGGAGAAACCAGAATCAGTGCTAAAACCGGAAATGGATTATCTGAGCTTGTTGCCCTTGTAAAAGCCTCACTTACCCAAGGACTTTCTACTGAACGTGAACAGGCTGGACTTGGAAGTGCACGACAAAAAGAAGCTGTAAGTCAGGCTCTTGAATGTGTAGAACATTCCCTGGTTTCTGCCGATGAAGATTACGCACTGGACGCAGTTGTTCAGGACCTGGAAGATGCACTTGAAGCCCTAAGTGAAGTTACAGGTGACATTACTCCTGATGATGTTTTGGGCAATATTTTTGCAAATTTCTGCGTAGGAAAATAGTCTGGATAAAGCTTCCCGGATTCAAATTTTCCCCTTGAATACTTTTAACAAATTCTGTAAACTATTAGAACTCTATTAATGTTCATTCTTTCCGGGGTGCTGACCGGAATAAAAATAGGAGAATAGGCGATGCCTACAATTAACCAGTTGATCCGTCAGGGTCGTAAATCTGCAGCTAACAGAACTAAAGCTCCCGCACTTGAAAGCTGTCCGCAGAAACGTGGTGTATGTACACGTGTTATGACTCAGACACCAAAAAAACCAAACTCAGCTCTTCGTAAGATTGCTCGTGTTCGTTTAAGTAATGGAATTGAAGTTACTGCATATATTCCAGGTATTGGACATAACTTGCAGGAACACTCAGTTGTTTTAGTACGTGGTGGTCGTGTAAAAGACCTTCCTGGTGTACGCTATCACATCATCCGTGGTGCTAAAGATGCCCTCGGTGTAGAAGATCGCAAACGCGGTCGTTCTAAATACGGTGCCAAACGTCCAAAGGCATAATAGAGGAGGATTAAGATGGGAAGACATAAGAAATCAATCAATCGTCCTTTGATGCCAGATGTAAAATACAATTCAAAAGTTGTATCTAAATTCGTTTGCCGCATGATGTTGGACGGAAAAAAAGAAACTTGTACTAAAATCATCTATGAAGCTATGGATAAACTCCAGGCTAAAGCAGAAAAAGATCCACTCGAAGTTTTCTTGAAAGCTATCGAAAATGTAAAACCAATGGTAGAAGTTAAATCACGCCGCGTTGGTGGTGCTACATACCAGGTTCCAATGGAGATTCGTGAAACACGTCGCGAAGCTCTTGCAATGCGCTGGATCATTGAAGCTGCACGTAAGCGCTCTGGTCACGGAATGGCTGATACTCTTGCTTCAGAACTCATGGATGCTTACAACAACACAGGTACAGCATATAAAAAACGAGAAGATGTACACCGCATGGCAGAAGCCAACAAAGCTTTCGCCCACTTCCGCTGGTAGAAAATCTTTTAGTTTACAAAAAAAAGACTGTCCTAGAAGTTATTAAAACTTCAAAAAGGGCAGTCTTTTTTTTGTCAAAGGTGGTAGAATAAGAACCAGCTGCGCTGGTTGAATATGGACCAGCTGCGCTGGTTGAGCCTGTCGAAACCACCGCATTTAGTGTAGCAGTCATTTCGTTTTTTAAAGGTGGTTTCGATAAACTCAACCACCGTAATGCAAACTTATTGGACAGCCCCTTTTTCTTATTTTACGTGAGCTCCGTAGGAGCGAACAAATCCGTGTGATAATCCTACTAATTATTTCGGTTTCCCACGTTTTTATGCCTGAACAACTTCTTTTTCTGAGATTTTGTCAAACTTTCTTCTGATAATCTGGTAAGCTACCAGGAAGAGCATAAGAATAAGTCCAATAACATCTGTTTTGGTTTCTGGAATTACACAGAGAATACCACCAACGGCAAACAGGATTCTTTCCAAAATATTTGCTGAACGCAATCCATATCCTTCCAAAGCTACACTTACACCGAACATACCAATAACAGCTGTAATAGCAATGAAAATTACAGTTCCCGCAGTAGTATTGATCATAAGCATCTGAGGATTATAAACAAACATGTAAGGAATAATGAACGCACCAATGGCTAGTTTTGTGGCGTTCAAGGCGGTCTTCATCGGTTTAGCCTTGGCAATTGCAGCACCTGCAAGAGCAGCAAGGGCAACAGGTGGTGTAATATCAGCAATGATACCAAAGTAGAATGCAAACATATGGGCAGCCAATGGTTCAAATCCAAGTCCAATAATGGCACCGGCAGTAATTGTTGATGTAATAAGATAGTTTGCGGTTGTTGGTGCACCCATTCCAAGAATGATTGATGAAATCATTGTAAGAAGCAGAGTTATAAAAGCAATTCCGTGAGAAATACTGATAAGACCTGCACCAAACTTAAGACCAATTCCAGTAAGTGTTACAATACCAATAATAATTCCAGCCATGGCACAAGCAATAGCAACTGAAATGATATTTCGGCAGGCTGAACAAATTACTTCAGTAAGGTCTTTTGCACCAAAAGAAGGTTTTCGTCCTTTAGCCAGATCTACAAAAGAAGTAATAAGCCCAATAAGAAGACAGGCAACAATTCCCATAAGGGCTGCATAAACGGCTGTTTTTCCAGAACAAAGGAAAACAATGATAACTATCAAAGGAAGAAGCATGTAACCTTTTTTAAGCAAAAGAGGCAGAAATTTTGGAAGTTCTTCTTTTGGAAGCCCTTTAAGTCCCAGTTTCTTTGCTTCAAGATGAACTGTAATGAAGATTCCTGTAAAGTAAAGAACTGCCGGAATAATTGCAGCTTTAACGATTGTGATATATGGAAGACCAAGACTTTCTGCCATAAGGAAGGCTGCAGCACCCATAATAGGTGGCATAAGCTGTCCTCCTGTTGATGCAGAAGCTTCTACCGCACCGGCAAATTCGCTTTTATATCCCAGTTTTTTCATCATTGGGATTGTAAAACTACCTGAACCTACAGTATTTGAAACAGAACTTCCTGAAACTGTTCCTAAAAGTGCACTTGTAAGAACAGCAACTTTTGCAGGACCACCCGAGGCACCACCAGCAATCGCATTACAGATATCAATAAAGAACTGACCAATTCCTGTTTTTTCCAGCAGAGCACCAAAAAGGATGAACAGGAAAATAAAGGTGGAACAGGCCCCGATTGGTGTACCCATAATTCCTTCGGTATTGTAAAAAAGATGTGTTGCAATACGTGGAAGCTTGTAGCCACGGTGATTCAAGAATCCAGGAAGATAAGGTCCCAGGAATGCATAGGCAATGAAACACAGTGCAATAATGAGGATTGGAAGTCCAACAATTCGTCGGCAACTTTCACAAAGAATGATGATTCCAATTACAGCTACCACAATATCCAAAACGGTATTATCACCTGTGCGTCGAACCAATGTATTGAAATTTATAACAATGTACATCCAGCAAGCAGCACCAATCACACCAAGCAGTACATCGTACCACGGAAGGGTGTCTTTTCGCATTGTTTTTGTAGCAGGGAAAAGCAGGAATGCCAGAAGCTGAACAAAAGCCAGATGTGTAGCACGAAGAAGCTGGGCGGTTACAGTTCCCGAAAGAGTTGCATAAAGCTGGAATGCCACAAAACAGATTGAAACAACTACTGTTATATACTGACGCCAGCATTTGTGTTCACGGTAAGCATGTTCGCGATCCAGTTCCTGCATCAGTTTTTTCATTTCTTCCTCATTGGTTGTAGGAAGGATTGTGTCAATTTTATCCATGATGCCTCCAATAGGTGATTAAATTTACGTTTTCAGTTTTTATGATTAATCTCGTTTGAGCGGGAAACCAATCTTTTAGAAAGTGTTCCTCACTACCCCACGAAATGGAATGTTCTGCAATTACACCGACTGCCATTACAAGTTCTTTCATGCGTCGGTTCAATCCGCTGATTTCATAACCGTCCTCTTTGACAGTAAAAACAGCGCCGGGTGTTTCTCCAGGTTCCGGAATTCCTGCTCCGTATGACACGAAGATTGTTTTATCCAAAAGAAGCCCGTCCTTTTCAACAGTATAAAAATCATGGACACGGCCTTTATTAACGGAATGTGTATAAGAAATGACAAAGCCGTTTACCGCTGAAGCAGAATAAACGGTTTTATATCTGCCGGAAAAATCACCGACAGATATTGTTTTTATAAATGGTGTAAAAAGTGCGAAGAGAATAAGGACACATTCTAATACCGGCCAGATTACTCTTCGCCTTTTCAAATTAGTTCAATACTCCAATTTCTTTGAAGTATTTTTCTGCACCTGGGTGGAATGGAACAGAGATACCTGTAACAGCAGCTTTGGCAGTTACTTCTTTACCTTTGGCATGAGCCTGTCCAAGTGTATCAAGGTTTTCGAACAAAGCTTTTGTCATTGCGTAAACTGTGTCTGTATCGAGTTTTGCGTTTACAGCCAGTGTAGCTTTAATAGCAAGAGCTTCTGTATCATCTTCAGTTCCCTGGTATGTTCCGCCTGGGATTGTTGTTTTTGTGTAGAATCCGTATTTTGAGCAGATTTTGTCTGCTTCTGGTCCATTTACAGGAATAAGAATAAGACCTGCGGTGAAAGCAAGTTCCTGGAGGGCAGAGTTTGGAACACCGGCAGTAATGAAACATGCATCAAGTGTACCGTTCTGAATACCTTCAGCACTTTCTTTGAATGAAAGATTGTTCTTTTTGATGTCATCGAATGTAAGTCCGTAACCTTCAAGAATCTGTTTTGCGTTGAATTCAACTCCAGAACCAGCGTCACCAATAGAAACGCGTTTTCCTTTCAGATCATAAATTGTTTTGATTCCAGATTCTTTAGAAGCAGCAATCTGTACAACTTCAGGATAAAGTGTTCCAATTACTGCAAGATTTGGAAGGGCATTTCCGCTGAACATATCTGTTCCGTTGAATGCATAATCCATAACGTCGTTCTGAACGATTCCGTATTCTGCATCACCTTTAGAAATAAGACGAAGATTTTCTGCAGAAGCACCTGTTGCCTGAGCAGTTACGTTCATATTATCTACTTTTGTGTTCCAGATATTTGCAATAGCACCACCGAATGGATAGTAAGTACCTGAAGTACCACCAGTAGCGAGAATGTAGTTTTTCTTTGCTGGTTTACCACATCCAACAAGAGCGAAAGCTACGGCCAAAAGAGCCAAAGCTTTTACAAATGATTTTTTCATTATAGTTCCTCCGAAAAAAGATAAGTATAATGGAAGAATTATAACTATTTTTCAGCTTTTTTTCTATTACTCAACGTGTGGTTTTAACGCATCAATCATAAATTCTTCAGGAATTTTTGAAGGTCTTCCATCAGAAGAGCGTACACTTGCCCATGTTACGTCTGCTTCGGCACAAACAGTTCCATCTTCTTTTTTTATAATCTGATGAAAATCCCCTGTAACTGCACCAAGCTTAGTTGGCCATGATTCGATGTAAAGCTTTTCCCACAAAAAGGCAGATGCTTTATAGCGGATATCAACGTGGGTAACATAAAGATAATAACCAACCTTCAAAACACCTTCATAATCGAAATGTGTCTGCTGTAAAAAATCCATACGACCGAATTCAAGATAATTTACATAAACGGCATTGTTTACGTGCTGGTAAGAATCGCACTCGTAGGGACGTACTTTAAGTTCTGTAATAATCTTCATAATAGGTTCCTTTTTGTTGATATTATTGGTATAGAATAAAAAAGTAAAAAAGTCTACAATATATGGCAATTCGCAAAAGGATTTCGACCATGGAAAACGAAGTTAAAAAGTCAGATGAAGTCAATCTTATTGATATTTTCGCAGTATGCATTAAATTCCGAAAATTAATTTTGATCGGCACTGCATTGATGTTTATTTTGTTAACAGGTGCCCTTATTGGTGTTTCCAAGATTAAGGAAAGCCGTACCGGAAAAACTGTTACTGTCCTGAACCTTCTTGAAATCAAAGATTTTCCAGCTGAATTTGTTGAATCCAAACATGATTTGAATCGTGTTGAAGAACTTACTCGAAATTATCTTCATGACACTTATTTCTTTGCAAAGCTTCAGGAACAGTATCCTGCATGGGCTGATCCAACTGCTTCTGATTATTTTGACAAAATTGATGAAATCCTGAACACAAGTCATTATTTTCAGATTGATTTCCATCCTGTTACCGACGTGTTCTACCTTTACAGTATAGTTCCAGTTTCACGCCAGGAAAATCTTTCTCCATTTCTCAACGCTTATGTTGATCACATTCAGGCAAACCTTGCTTCTGATTTCAAATCCCGATGCAATCTTTCTGCCGAAGATGCCGACGCCTGGCTCAAAAATGCTGAACCTTTCGTAAAGCTTAGTCCGTACACTTACCAGCGAAAACCTGCATCAAAAACACTGACACTTAAAATAGTCATTATTTTCCTTGGCTCACTTTTCTGTTTTGTATTCCTTGCTTTCGTGCTTAATGCAGTTCAGGCAGTCAAAAAAGATGAAAATGCCTGCAAAACTCTTAAAGAAGCCTGGGATAACGGTAAATAAATGATTCTTTCACTTGCCTTCAAAAACGTAATTTCTCGCAAGAGCTCAGCAGTAATCGTACTGTTTATTTCTTTTGCTGTTGCCCTCATGCTTTTAATAAATTCAGTTTTTGACAGCACTGAACACGGAATTGAACAAACTTACACTTCAAGTTTTACCGGAGATTTTACAATCCGCCCAAAAGATAACATGCTTCTGTGCCTTTTCGGAGACCAGACACCAATTACCGGTGAGCTTAGCCATATTGAAACCCTTAAACCTTACACCGAAATTGTTGATTATCTGAACAATAATCCTTTGGTGGACAGTCATGTTAGTCAGGTTACAGGAGCTGGTCGCGTAGAAGCTAATGGTCATCAGCCTTTCACCTATATTTTTGGTGTAAACGGTGAAGAATACACTAAAATTATGAACGCCATTGAAATTGTTGATGGCAGTGCTTACGGAAAAGAACGTGGCATCATGCTTCCTGTTTTCCTCGCTGACTGGCTGGAAGTAAAAGCTGGCGATATGGTTCAGTTTACCGTTGCCGATGGCCCTCATGTTAGAATCCGTGCTGCAAAACTATCTGCCATTTACAAATATCCAGTTGAAAACGAGATTTTTGAATCCATCGCTATTGCCGATCCCTACACTGTTTGTTCCCTTCTTGATATGAACACCAGTTCCGAAAATATTGAAATAGAAGAAACTAAATCCGACCTTCTTGATGATGAACTGGACTGGGACGATCTTTTTATGACAGATGATGTTTTCGCGGAAGATATCTGGGACGATTCTGCTGCCACAATTGAAGACCTTTTTGCTTCAAACGATGAAGAAGTTGTAGAAGAAATTGAAGAAGCCTACCCAGAATCAACAACCTGGAACTTTATCTGCGGAAAGGTTGCTCCAGGACAAAACAAGGCCCGTGTTATCCGAAGCTTGAACCGAGATTTTAAGAAAAAAGGCTGGCCTGTAGAAGCCGTAAACTGGCGTAATGCCGCTGGAAGTACCGCCATGTATCTTTACTGGATACGCCTTATTTTTAACGTAGGAATCATCATCATTCTTTTTGCAGGCTTTATCATCATAAATAATACACTGGTTGTAAACGTTCTGAACCGTACTCGCGAAATTGGAACACTTCGGGCCCAGGGTGGAACACGACTTTTTGTAAGCCTTGAATGTATGACAGAAACTTTTATTCTTTCACTGGTAGCCGGAATTCTTGGTTCGGTGATTGGATGTCTAATCTCCAAAGGCTTCAACGCCATGAACATTACTATCAGCAACAGCTTTTTAATTCAGCTTTTTGGCGGAACTACAATCACTTCAATTCTTTCTGTTTCAGTTGTATTAAAATCCATGATGCTTGCTTTGGTAATCGGACTTATTGGCTGGATTTATCCTGTTCGATCTGCTTTAAAAGTAACTCCAGTAAAAGCAATGCAGGGGGGTGAATAATGTGGAATCTTAAAATGGGATTCAGATCTGTTCTTTACCGCAAAAAACAGTATCTTTCACTGTTCCTTGTTTGCGTTGTAGGTGCCGGTCTTTCACTTTTCTGTGTTTTCCTTGTTTCGGGAATGTTGAATGCACTGAACAACAAAGCCCGTATTTACTATGGTGGTGATCTTCAGTTCCTTGTGGGGCAGAAAAAACTACAAATTTACAATTCTTCCCAATATCTGAAACAGCTGCAGGATATTTTTCCAAAAGACTGCATTATCAGCGGTCGAATTGACTTTGACGCCGATGAATCTGCTTTCTATTTTGAAGGAACAAGTGTACGTCAGCGTGTAATCAAGGGTGTTGATTTTCAGAGAGAACAGTCTCTTTTTGAAAATTTTAACTATGCAGACGGAAATGCATCAGATATTTATGGGACAAACGGTGTTCTCCTTTCTGAACCTATTGCAAAACAACTAAATGTTCATGTTGGCGACGCCGTTACACTTATGTGCGACACCTATGATGATCAGAAAAATACTGTTGAACTGATTGTAAAAGGTATTTTCATCGATTCAAGCGTTTTTGGTATGTACACTTCTTACATGGATATAGAATTCCTTCGTAAAGCCACTTATGCTGATGATGACTGGTGTAACCGCATTGGTATTTTCTTTCCCAAAGAAAACCTGACTGAAAAAAAGATTCTTGATTATCAAAACCAGCTGGAAAAGTTTTACACTATGCATCCTATTTCATACGATAAAAATGTTTTTTACAGTGCCATGCGTGACAGCATAGAATCTCCTCTTTGCGCCCTTATTTCACTGGAAGCAAACCTGGCTGAACTTAAAATCATTATTGATGCCATGAGCATTATTTCAAAGCTTATAATTTATATCCTGACAATTATTGTTGTAGCCGGAATTGCCAGCACCTATCGTGTTCTTGTTATGAAACGAATTGATGAAATCGGTATTTTCAAAGCTGTGGGTATGAAACGTTCCCGAATTTTTACACTTCTTTTAACCGAAACCTCCGTGCTGGTGCTTTTCGGCTGTATCTTCGGATTTATTTTTTCACTGATTTTGTGTATTATTACAGGAACAGTTGATTTTTCAATTATTCCAGCTTTTGATGTATTCTTGAACAACGGACATATTGAGCCAAAATATTCATTTTCTGGGATTCTGTCAGTTTGCGTGCCTTTATTTGTAACCACCATGCTAGCTGTGATGTTTGCAGTAGTAAAAGCAGTAAAGATTACTCCGGTGGAAGCACTTGCTGTTACAGAATAATTGAAATCCTTTTTAAGGAGAAAAAAATGAAAAAGACACTTATTATTTTTACTCTTATTTCACTTTTCACAAGCGCACTTTTTGCTCAGTCAACTGATGCTGAAAAACTTTTAAAACAGGCAGAAGATAATACTGGTTTTTTTGATACAGACTTTACTGGCAATTACACTGTAGTTCAGGAAAAACCAGGTGAAGGTCAGAATCTTACAGAAGCCATTATTTATCGCCGCGACAAAATCGGTTCATGGACAATTCTGGTAACTGGTCCTGCCAAAGAAAAAGGAAAAGGTTATCTTCAGATTGATGGAAACATCTGGTTCTTTGATCCTGCTGACCGTCGATTCACTTTTACATCTGCTAAAGATAAATTCCAGAATACAAATGCCAACAATTCTGACTTTGCTCCACAGCGTTATTATTCAGATTATACAATCACAAAAACTGCACAGACAAAGCTTGGAAATTTTGAGTGCACAGTTTTCGATCTAAAATCAAAAGACGGTGTTACTGTAGACTACCCTATTCTCAAAGTTTGGGTAAGCAATGCCGACGGTCTTATCCGCATGAAAGAAGATTACAGTCTTAGCGGCCAGAAGCTTCGCACAACTGCAATTCCTTCTTATCAAAGTGTAAAAGACAATGGTAGAACCTACAGTGTTCCAGTTAAAATGCTTATTACCGACAATCTCCGCGGAAAAAAAATCAGCGGAAAAGTTCAGTACGAAAAAACACAGATTACCATAAACAATGTTTCCTTCAAAAAACAGAGTGACATGGTATTTACAAAACCATATCTTGAAACCATGAGCCAGAAATGATCCGTAAAACTTATTTTAAAAAGATTTTTGCCGTTGTTTTGACAAGCTTGTCAATTTCGCTTTTCGCTGAAGTTCCCGAGGAAATTGGGGACTTTGACGCTTCTTTCCAGGATGAAAATTTTGAAGAAACTTTAATCGATGATGACATTGGTTCTCTTTTCGATGACGCGGAAGATACCCAGGTTGAAGACAGTGCAAAAACTATAGAACAAGTTGGATATACACCATTTTCTATAAGTGGAAGCTTTTCTTCAAACATTGGTGCCCGTGTCGCTTACGATTATGAAAAAAACGAAAGCAGTACTTCGCTTCTTTTTGATTTCAACAATTCAACTTCAATGTTTGCACGAATTGATGAAACTCTTGGTTTCCGTGCCACATTCAACATGGGATTTTCAGACTGGTCCCGAACTGCAAGTGCACAGACTACTGCATCAACACCAACAACCACAGATCTTTCCGGTGCAACTCCTTCCTTTAAATTTGAACCAACTGAATTCTACTTTGACTACCTTATGTTTGATCGAATCTATCTTACTGCCGGTAGAAAAGCTTTTTCATGGGGATACCCTCGTATCCTTGGTGGAACAAATATTCTTGCCATGGCTCCTTATGCTAATACCAAAAAACAGGACGCTACAGAAACTGGAACCGATATTTACGACTCAAAAGCTCTTCCTGCCGCTGCTTACGCGGGACTTTTACGTATTCCTTTTCCACGAGCTACAATCAGTGTTATCGGACTATACAATGCCTCCGAAAATAGCGAGCTGTTCTCACAAAAACTGGCATTGGCACGCATGTCTGTAGCAGGAAGTATTGAAGTAATGGCCGGTCCAATTTCAATAAACATGTTTGGACGCCTTATGGAAGATACAATCGACGAAAGCCGAGACGGTAATCTTGAAGAAGCCAACCGAGATATATTTACTGGTATTGAATTCAAATCTTCCATATTTTCAATTGATTTTTACGGACAGTACATTGCCGATTGCGCTCCATACTTTAAGGAAATTAAAGACCAGACAATTACCGGCGGTTTCTTCTATTACAAGGAACAGGAAAAAATGACTGTTGGTGTTAACTACGAAATCCAGGATAAATACAATCTGGTAAAAGGTACTAACAATTTGGTAATGACACTGCAGTTAGGATTCAAAGGTTTTGACAAATCAAAAACACTGTCTGCGGGTGTAAACGGAACTTACAATGTTTTCAAAAAAAGCGGAAATATCGATTTGGACCTGGTAAAAACAGGGCTGTTCCCACACGCAAAATGGCATAACGTTCTATCCGCTTCCTACGAAACAAAATGGAACATGTCATTTACGTCCCTTATCAACATTGGTATGGATTTCTAGAACTTAATCAACAATTTTGCCGTCACGAAGATGAATTACGTGATTGCTCATTTCAACAATTTTTTTATCGTGAGTTGAGAACAGGAAAGTAGTTTTTAATTCACGATTTAGATTCTGCATCATTTCAAGAATTGCATCACCATTTACACTGTCAAGATTGGCTGTAGGTTCATCGGCAAGAATAATTGGAGCTTTTGTTACCAAAGCACGGGCAACTGCAACGCGTTGTCGCTGTCCACCGGAAAGTTCCATTGGCTTGTGATTTGCCCAGTCTGAAAGTCCCACTTTATCTACCAAAAAATCAATCCATTCATCAAGCTCTTTTTTGTTCATGGTGTTTTTTGCAACGGAAGAACCAAGAGTAAGAGGAAGAGAAACATTCTCACGCACATCCAGAACAGGAACAAGATTGAATGTCTGGAAAATAAAGCCTAGGTTTTCGCGGCGAAGTTTTGTTAGAGCATTATCGGTTTTGGCAGAAAGCGCCTTTCCATTTTCAAGTTTAATATCTTTGTAAATGTCTTTTCCGTTAATAATAAGGCTTCCACCATCCGGTGTATCAATGAGTCCTATAATATTCAAAAGTGTAGATTTACCTGATCCTGATGGTCCTGAAAGAGAAGCAAATTCCCCTTCTTCAATGGAAAAACTAGCACCATCTACGGCCTTAACCTGAACTTTTCCCATCTGATAAATCTTACTTACATTTCTTAATTCAATTAAACTCATAAAAAAATCTTACCACAAATTCTAGAAGTTGACCACAACGGCACCTGTTTTTTCATCCCGCTGCCCACCTGACTTCTTATTTATACTGATGATATCACCGCTTTTTAACTGCTGACGTGTTTTTACAAGTACAAGACCTTCAATGGAACAGCCGTAATAACCGGTAATTCGTTCCGGAAGCTTCATAGGATCTGAAATAATGCGGATGGATAAACCGGATTCCGATTTTTCTGCTGTAGTTCCAGTTTCCCCTGCTTTACTTACGCTGAGAAAACTGAGAACAGCACGTTCTTTTGGAAGTTTTGCGCTTTCACTAAGTTTTGCAAGCTTTTCAGGTGCATCTTCCGTAGAGAAAGCAAAATTACACCATTTTCCGCTGCTTCCGGTATATGCCTTAAATCCGTTCATGGCACAGGCCCCGCAATGAGTGCAAGGTCCATTTATTATAAATCCTTCCGAAATAAAACGTTCACGGAAAAGACTGAGCATACGGGCTGCTTTTGGAACACCAGGCTCAGTCAAGAGATAAGCTGCATCTTTTTTTGCAAAAGACGTAATCTCCCCATAATATTTTTTTGCCCAATATTCAGGGGGATATTCACCGGTCTGCTCCAACTCATTAATCATATTAGCAGAACTTATAAAATCAGCTTTTTCTTTAATATGTGTAGACAAGCTTCCCTTTACCCTAATAATTTTCCAATATGGAGCAGCTTTTTCGTCCCTTGGTGGAAGGCGACTAGCTACCGAAAGATAGATTTCTTCACCCAAAGCAAGAGTATTCTGTGAAAGATCCAGACAATACCAGGTAAGATTCAAATTCCTAAGTTCAGGACGGGCAATCCAAAGGGCTGTTACAAAAGTTAAAGGACCGCTTCCCAAATCCAAACATACAGAATTATTTTGTGGAAATGAAGAAGCAGGAAGACCAGTAAGCAGTTTTGTCTGACGCACAAGATTCCACCATACAAAATAATTTGCGTAGGCCGAGAGCAGCACCTTGTCATTCATATAAGTCATTTTGCGCTCTCCACGCTGGTCTGTAAGCTGGTGGGAAAGGTCCCGTATATTGTAAGGTAGTTTTAAGCGCTGTTTTGAATTAAGTGGTCTTACGCTCTGCAAAACGGCATCAAAATTATTCAGCACATTTTTAGCATCATCTGGAAGAGAAGATGAAAAAAGCCCTGGAAAAGAAGATTGATTTTCACCCTGGCGAACCCCTTTAACCTCTCTGGCGTGGTCAGTGGACTTTTTTCTGGTAAATTCCTTTCTGTTTTTTGACGTATCCCTTTTTTCCTGTTCATAAGAAAGGATCCTGTTTTTTTCCTGACGGGCTTCTTCCTTTTTTTGAGAACCTTTTTTTTCTGTAAATCGTGAATAAAATTTATCGCCCATTTTTATTTTGCGTTTTTTACGTATAGATATAAATCGGAAAGCTCGGTGCGGGTTTCATGGATTTCCCGGAGAAGAGCTTCGTTGTTAAGAGTTGCTTCTGCATCACTAATAAGCTGTTTTCTGGCACCTTCCGTTGTAAATCTTTTTTCGTTAATAAGATATTTTAAGCGGAGAATCAATTCCACTTCCCGTTCAGTGTAAGTACGGCGGCCTCCAATATCCTTCTGCGGATTAAAGCCTGGAATTACTTCTTCCCAATAGCGGAGGATATGGGCTTTTACGCCTGTAAGATCTTCTACTTCACTGATTGTGTACATCTATACTCCTGCCATTTTGTACGGCTGGCCTTCATTTCTACTTGAACTGGAATAAGGTCGAAACCAAGATCTTCGCGGATACGATTTTTCAAATAAGTAATGTAAGTGTCACTCACAACTTCAGGTCGAGTGGCAAAAATCAAGAAATTAACAGGGTTTGTTTTGGTTTGAACCATGTAGCGGATCTTAAAGTGTGCTGTGCGACTGGCTGGTGGCGGATATCTTTTTAACCAGTCATCCAGAGCCATGTTCAAAGAAGCTGTATCAATTTTTCGTGTAAGCTGTTCGTAAACTTCAAGCGTTTTATCAAGAAGATCTTTGATACCTTTTCCTTCCAAAGCAGAAACCGGCAGAATTGGAGCATAGTCCATCTGGGCAAACATGATGTTGATGTTTTCCTTTGCTGCCTTAAATGTTTTATTGTCCTGAGCCTGTGTGTCCCATTTGTTCAGAAGGAAAATGATTCCCCGGCCTTTTTCGTAAGCCAGTGAACAGATTTTTTTATCCTGTTCGGCAAGACCTTCCTGAGCATCAATCATTAAAAATACAATGTCACATTCATCAAGAGTTTTGATGGCGCGGTTTACAGAATAATATTCAACATCTTCGTGAACCTTTGCTTTTCGTCGGATTCCAGCTGTATCCAGAACACGGAAAGGTCTGTCACGATACATAAATTCACCTTCCACAACATCCCGGGTAGTTCCAGCATAATCACATACAATTGAATTTTCAGAATGGGTAAGGCGGTTTGAAAGTGTTGATTTACCTGTGTTAGGTTTTCCAAGAATAGCAATCTTGATTGGCTTCTCTTCCGAAACCACACGCACCTTAGAAAAATCCAGTTTTGAGCAGACCAAATCTGTAAGTTCACCAATGCGGTCACCGTGCTCAGCGGAAATGAAAATCAAGTTTTTAAAACCAAAGCGGGCATAATTCCAGGCTTCTGCTTCATTACGTCCACCTTCTGTCTTATTTACGCAGGCAATCAACTTATCCCAATAAGGGCGCATTTTCAAAATAAATTCTTCATCTTCACCTGTAATAACACCTGCTTCCAGCAACAGAATAATAGCATCAGCTTTATCAATCTGCAAAAGTGATTTTTGAACAACGTATTCATCCAGCTCGGCTTCCATAGTTCCAATATCACGCTGGAGTTTATATCCGCCTGTATCTACCAGGTGAACAGGTTTTTCGTTAAAGAAAGCAGTAGCTTCAACAGGATCACGTGTAACACCAGGAGTATCATTTACAATTGCAATGCGTCTTTTTAAAAATCGGTTAAAAAGTGTAGACTTTCCAACATTCGGGCGGCCTGCAATAACAACAGTAGGCAGACCTTCATATTCCATGTCTTCTGGATCTGCTATTTCGTAATTTTCTACTGCAGCTTTTATATTTTCATTGATTTTTGAGTTCTGTTTTGAAACTTCTTCCATGCCTTCAACAGGCTTTGGTTTTGAAAAATCAGGTTTTGCTTTCTTCTTTGCCATGATTTTTCTATTATACGGGATTTTTTGTGGGGTTTCAATGATTGGATTTTTGTGTTTTTTGTGGCAGATTTTTCTTTAGGGCCTTATAATTAAAGAATGTACACACCAAATACAGATAGCGAATTTTACAAGGGGCCACTTAAATTAAAAGAAAGTACTTACATCCCCGAAACAGATTTTGTTTATCCGGATAATCCTACAGAAATTTTTCTGCACCCGGTTAAGAAGCATGACATCAAATTTGATGAAAACTACCCTTTTTACGACACAAGTCTTCCAATGATGTTATGGAAGGGTTTTGTCCACAGCGTTCTATTTGTTCTCATAAGATTGCTCAGTTATATTGCTTTTGGATTGAAGATTGAAGGCCGTGAAAATATTAAAAAGAACCACAAGCTGCTGAAGAACGGCTGTATGTCCGTTTCAAACCACGTTTACGCCTGGGATCTTCTTGCTGTTAAATGTGCCTTTAATCACAGACCACTTTACTTTCCTACCAAGACCACACAGATTGAAAGTGGCGCCGGTATTTTTATTCGAGGTGCCGGTGGTATTCCAATTCCTGAAAGCATTAAGGCAATCCGGTATTTCAACGAAGCCTTTGACAAAATCAATGCTAAACATAAGGTGATTCATGTTTTTCCTGAAGCCAGCCGCTGGGATTATTATCAGCCTATCCGCCCATGGCATAAAGGAACTTTCACAATGGCATATAAATATAATCTGCCTGTAGTTCCAATGGCATTTTCCTACCGCCCTGTAACAGGACTTTGGAAACTGTGGAAAAAGAATCCATGTGTGACTCTCCGCATTGGAGAACCTGTTCTACCAGATATGGAAAAGGGACGTAAAGAATCCTGTAGTGAACTTTTTACTAAAGTGCGGGCTCAGGTTATAACCCTGGCAGGAATAGAAGAAAACTGCTGGATTGACGAAACTGTATAAGATTTTAATTATCTATTCTTCAGATGTTAATAATCAGGGGTAAAATGTGAAAGAATTAAGAGAGCAAATTGAATCCATATTATCAAAATCTGGAAAAAATAAACAAGTAGTTGACAAGATTAGGAAAGAAATATCCGTATACCCTTTCTCTACGGAAGGAAGAATTCTTGTATATTTAGTCGCTGAAAATGCTATTACTTATGAACAATTTAATAAATTACATGATGAATATGCAAAAAGAAATAAATATCTTGAATTATTTGATTTATCTCCAAGAACTTTTGGTGAAACATGGGGTGAACAATATATTTTAAAAAATTTTCCAGAATTTCTAAAAGCTACAAAAGAGAATATTTCAACTTTTTATTCCGATTTTGATGGAGAATTTGATCTTTGGTTAGATGGAATAAGAATAGAAGTAAAGGCTTGCCGTGCTAATAGTACAAAAAAAGGAGGAAGCCTAGCAAGTAGGGCGTATTTACATTCAGATGCTATAAGAAATTCTTTTAAATATCACTTTCAGCAGCTAAAACCATCATGTTGTGATGTCTTTATCTGGATTGGAGTTTGTCGCGATAAATTACTATATTGGATAATTTCAAGTGATGAATTACAAAAAACTGGTAAACTTATTTCTCAGCATAGAAATGAAAACACTGGCAATAAGGGGACAGAAGTTTTTGAAGGTCAAGTCTTTATGACAGAAGAAGAACTAAAACCATTTTTAGTCGATGATATTAATGTAGTAAAAGCAGTTAAAGAAAAAGCAAAAAAGATCTTATAAATCAGGCTAAAAATTTGTTTTCTCCATCTACAGCATTTCTTATTACATCAATTTCCCTTAAATCCAAGTTAAAGAGGTTTGAGATTTGTTTATCTAACTCATCATATGTTTCTTCTGCTTCTTTCAAATTAAGTCCCATAATCAGTTTTTCAGTAATGGATATAATCTTATCTTGTGTAACAAGGTCTACGTTAGGAATTGGAATATTTTCTATATGAAATCTAAGAACTTTTATAGAATTAAACTCCTTCTTGAAAAGAAACTGTGCTATTCTTGAATTAAGAATAGCTAATACGTATTTTATACTTATGCCAGGAATTTTTGGAATTACAATATTGCAGCTATTTAATGAAAGCGTTTGCTTATCATCATAAGCAAATACAAGTTGATTGCTTATAAAACGATAAAGCAATTTTTCTTTTGCCCTATACATATATATCGGTGCCACTTGTTGAAAATTTTCAGGCTCAAAAATTATATAATTATTTGCACTGTTAGTGTGAAATTTATATATATCTGAACCTTTTAACACTATCTCATTTTCCTCTGTTTTTTTATTCGAAATATACTCATTGTTATTTCCTGTAACAATTCCCAACGCAAAGTCAGAGTTCCCATATAGATAACAAACATTTTTGATATTCTTAATCTTACACAATATATCATACTCTTCATCTGTTGTTAGAAAACTAAAAAAATCTGAAGTAATGTTTCGCTCTGTGTTTATAATAAATGAGTTTTCTTTATTTGTTACTTTCAATCCTTTTGTAGAAAGATTTGTATGTGTATATTCTAAATCTAAAATGATACAAGGACATTGTACTCCATCAAAGGCATTTCCAAGATAATCAAGATTTTTTATCGATGTATTATGTAATATTATCTTCCTTATTCCTGTATGCGCTTTCACATTTAATATTGCCTCTGGAAGAACAAATGCAATGTGTCCATTTTTTGTTATATGATTTAATGCCTGTTCAACAAAAAGATTATAAGATTCTATATTTTTTCCAGAAGTTGATTTATATACTTTTTTTAGTAATATCTTTTCATTATCTGAAAATTCATACCCCCATGGAGGATTTCCGATTATGTAATCAAAACCTTTATTTTTAAAAGATAATAAATAATTTAGTTCAGTAATATGTTCAGAAATCTCTTTTACAGATGCATTATATTTCAAAGCCATGTTTAATTTTGTAATTTTAATACTAGTGGTATCTAAATCATTTCCATAAATACAATCAAACGAAATATGTTCTGGTAACTGTAGAAGAAAATTCCCTGTCCCACAACAAGGATCTAAAATTTTTTTTCCTTTTTCAATATTCAGTTTTTCAATTAAGTTTTTTACTACTTTGGTTGGAGTGTAATAGGAACCCGTAGCTTTTCTATTTCCAATATTATTACAGGAAATATAAATCAAACCTAAAATATCTTCATTTGGTTCATAAACATACTTTTTATCAAAAATATGATAATTATTTTTACAAAAAGAAATTGCATCTTCTTTATTTTCAATTAAGTCTAAAACTAATTTATCATATTCCCCAACAGAAAATTTTTCCTCTAAGAAACACAACAACAGATTCTTCTTTTCGTCCACAACTAATTTGTTTTTGTAAGCAAATAGTTTTAGAGCACAATCTGCAACAAGAAGTGAAATAATGTTAGAGGATAATATTACTTTCTCATTAGTTATTATTGTTAACAGATTTTCGAATACAGCTTTATTTGTGCAATATTCAGAAACATAAGAATTGTATAATGTATTACCAGAAATAAATTTTTTATTTCTTCGACTTTTTAATGCTTTATTTTCTCCCGTTTTAAGATTTTGCAATAATATATTAACATCTTTTCTTTCAAAATAAGGTATATGGGTTTCTGTATAGTTTGGATTTAGTTTACCTAGTTTTATCCAATTTCTTCCTGTAGCAATAGAAATGGACAACTCATTACACAATTCACTTAATGATAAAATATGTTTTGCTTCTGGAATCTCATTGAATCTTTCATCTTTTGGTTTTGTTGCATTTTCTGGAATAAGCCAAACACCACTAACCATGGTACTACCTTTTATTCTGTTTGTTTCACAAAGTTTTTGTATACGCCTTTCTGAAATCATAAATTTTTCAGAAGCATCTTTTACTGATATATATTCCATTGTAAATATGTATTATATGCGTTTGTGAGAACAATAGCAATATTAATTGCATATATTATTTATGAAATATTGATTCTTCAACTCTGAAAATAACTTTTGTATTATAATAGTGCACCAAAAATTGAAAATCATATCTCCTATTATAAGTTACTCTAACTCGTGCTGTTGCAACAATAAATGACAATGCTACTATTATGAATAAGACTGTAGAGAAGGATAAATATAAACGCACAAGATTTTTTTTAGAATAATAATTGTAGCATAGCGGGCACCTACACTAATGAAAAAAAGCTGTCCGACGGACAGCCCCTTTTTATTTAACCCAAGATTTCTTCTGCAAAATGCTTCCAGGACATGGCAGGATAAGCTTTTCCATCCACATTGCTTTGTCCCACCTGGGCAAGCCTGTCATTAATATGAACAAAATTCATACCAGACATTTTGGCACCTTTTCCATCAGTGTCAGTACGGTCACCTATAACAAGAATATCTTCTGGCGACTGACCTAATATTCCCGCAATTTTCAGGAATGGAGCTTTGGCCGGTTTCAAGGCCCCGAACTCTTCTGCGTCAAAAAGATAATCTACAGATTTTGGCGGAAGCTTCAAAGCCGACATTCTATCTTCAACACCACAGTAGTCAGAATAGACTGCCACTTTAGCACCATTGTCATGAAGCTTCCTGAATACATCTACGGCTTCGGAATGCCCTTTATAACTATGTTTCAAAGTACGTGTAAGCACATCTCTGTACTTTTTTTCATACCATGAAGTATAAATGTCCACTGGAACACCTGCTTCGGTGGATGCTTCTTTAAAGAAATGCTCATAAAATTCATCTTTAGATGAGAACTCCACTCCGCGAAGCATTTTTCTTGCCATACGTTCACCTTTTATATATAAAATATGAAAAAGATCACGGCGAACAAGGTTAAATCCTATTCTGCGGTTATCGTAAAGAGTTCCATCCAAATCGAATATGTAAGCTTTGTATTGAGAAAGCATTATTCTATTTTACTTCCAAGGTTTTGAAAATTTCAAGAGCCTTGTCATTCTGCATAAGAACGTTCAGCTTAAACTGTCCTTCACGACTTTTTCCAAGACTAATCCATTCTTCTTTGAAAGCATCCATTGAATTTGCTTTGAGCACATGTGAAACAGGATCTTTTACACGTTCTGTATCGCGTTTGCATTTCCATTCAACGTTTTCTTCACCAAGAACGCGGTCAACAATCTGTGTCATTTTTTCTGCTGCTTCTTTTCCAAGAGATTTGTCTTCGAATTCGTAGAAGAAGTGGTAGGCAGAAATTGAAAGATCGGCAAAACCAACAAACATTTTTGTTGAATAACCTGTTTCTTTTTCTGCAACGCGAACAGCATTAATGAACTGTGTTTCATGGATCTTTTCACCTGTCATTGAAACAATACCGTTTGTTTTCATAATGAACTGAATTGTAGGAATCTGTTCAAAGAATCCTGTACATTCAATGATATCGTTCATGCAGTAGCGGTAAAGACCAGCAAAAGTTGTTACATAAATAATGTAGCGTTTTCCTTTTTCAAGCTGACTCAGATTCAAAAATTCTTTATCTTCCTTCTCACTGTCTTCTTCACGTACAAATTCAAAATAATGCATGTGTGGAAAGAGAACAGTGTCATCCTGTCCATTCAAAACAAGACCGGCACGACATTCTGATGCAAAGTAGCCGAATTCCTGGTGAAGCATATCAGAATTGAACCATTCGTTGAATTTTCCCATGTAAGATTTTGTGTTTCCACATTTCCATGTTGTAAGGAAAACAAGGTTTGGCCAGTAGTGTTTTGGATAAAGTTCACCGTATTTTGCTTTAAGATCGCGAAGGCACTGTGCACGAGCAGGATTTGGTGTAAGCTTTGATTCAATGATGGCTCGAGTTTCTGGATCCATTTTGTATTCTGGATTCAATGTTCCTTTTTCGATCTGATCAACAAAGTCATCAAAATTTTCGTTTACAGTTTTTACAAGCTCTGCAACTGTTGATGGGTTGGCTGTGATCATAGAACCAACGTTCTGTCCAAGACCAATGCGGATAAGTGTATTAAAGCGTGAGTGATAATCTTCGATTGTACAAACCTCATAAGGTGCTGAGTGAAGTTTATCAATAAATGCTGGAACGTCCCGGCGAGTAACACCAGAAACTGATCCGTAAACTGTTCCGTCTGGAGCCTGTCCTTCAACAGCCTTTCCTACAACAGAAAGGTCACGCCCGTAGAATACTTTTGGACGGTGCATCATAAAAGAATACAACCAGAGTTTTGTCATTTTTGAATATACGTTGTTGTAATATTCTGGTGTAATTGGAATCCATTTTGGCTGACCTGTTGTACCACTAGTTGTGGCATACATCATGGCCTTTCCTGGATAAAGAATATTTTCTTCACCATTTTTACATCTGTCGATAAATGGACGGAAATCTTCATAGTCTGCAGGAGGAACATTTTCTCGCCACAGTTTGTAAAGGGTAGCTGCATCTGGTGCTGCAAGGATTTTGTCAAAATTGTGAGCTTTTCCCCATTCAGAATCTTTTGCGTATTCAAGAATACTTCGCAAAGTCTGTTCTTCAGTTTTGGCACAATTTTTTCCGGCTTTCTTAAGTTTTTTTAACTGAATACCACCGGCAATTCCCATCAGAAAATTAATTTTCTTTGCACCAACTGTTGTTTCATACTTGTAATCCATTTTATTTACTCCGTTTATGGATTTTTGTTTCTCTCAGATATAAGTACTATTTTAACATGAAAATTCAAAATTCATCAATGTGACATTCATCCTCTATTGCATAAAATACTTATAATCAATAAAATTAGAGAGAAATCCTACTATTATATGGAGAAAAAAATGTCTAAAGACGAAATTTTCGACAAACTTAAAACAATTCTTGTTGAAGAATTTGAACTTGATGCAGCCGATGTTACAGCAGATGCTCTTCTTGGTGATGACCTTGACTTGGATTCTATCGACTCTATCGATCTCATTGTTAAAATGAAAGAATTTATGCCAGCAGACAAAGGAAACGTAGATCCTTCAATCTTCAAAACAGTAAAAACAGTTCAGGATGTTGTAGACGCTCTTGTTCCTTACATGAACTAATAGCTTTGGCATTTTATATAAGACCGGATTGACAAAAGTGTGTTATAGAAATTCTTGTTGTCGACCGGTCTTTTTTTTTATAAATTTTTTATTGAAACGGATTAAATAAATGGAAAATCTTCACAACATCATTGATGAAAAAATTATCGAAAAAACTGACTCATCTGTAATCCTGGAAGTTGTAATTCCAGAATCAAGTGATTTTTTTGACGGCCACTTTCCTGAATACAAGCTTCTCCCGGCCGTTGCTCAGTTTGAAGTTGTAACCCGTTTTGCAAAGAAATACCTCGGAACAGAACGCTGGGTTCCACATATCAAGCGCATCAAATTTTCTGCACCAATCCGACCAGACACAAAAATAAAGCTTGAGCTTAATTACAAGGCTGAAAAAAAACTGGTTTCATACACCATTTCCAATGCCGATAAAAAAGAGATTGTTTATTCAACAGGCTCCTTCACAACCGCATAAAATAAGGGCATAACTTTTAACATGGATCAGACGTTATATACTGTAAAAACACCCTTCAAAGTAGAATTTTTCGATGTAGACTCCATGCAGATTGCTTGGCACGGTAACTATGTAAAATACATGGAAATCGGACGATGCGCACTTCTGGATAAAATCGGTTACGGATATAAAGAAATGGTAAAAGACGGTTATGTTTTTCCGGTAACTACAATAAACCTGAAATTCGTACGCTCTCTTCATTTTGGCGAAACTGCAACTATAGAAACAAGTCTCATTGAATACGAAAACCGACTAAAAATCAAATACGTTATTTACACTGAAGATGGTCAGGTTGCCAACAAAGCAGAAAGTACTCAGATGTGTGTACGTGCATCCGACAATGAGTCGCTTTTTGAATGTCCACCCCTGTTGATTGAAAGGGTAGAAAAATTGATTGGCACCGGACACCGGCAGTAAAGATGTAAAAGCGTCACGGAGACAAAAATGAAAAAATTAATTTTGACAGCACTTGTTTTATTGACTACCTTCTGCTTGAATGCTCAGGCACTTACTCTGGAAACTGTTTGTGGAAAACTTGCCGAACATCCCCATACAACAGGTCTTTTTAATCAGACAAAATCAGTTACATCAAAAGGAAAAACTCGCAACCTTAAATCAAGCGGAACTTTCATTTTCAGTGTTGACGGTGTAATGTGGAATACTCTAAAACCTTTTCCATCAACTCTTATTGTTACAAAAACCCAGATGATTCAGGGCGCCGCTGACGGAACTGAAACAGCCATGGATATGAGTTCCAATGAAACTTTTTCAAGCATTGCAAACACTCTTCTGGCCATTTTCTCATGTGACCTTACCCTTCTGAACGAAAGCTTCACAGTAGATTTTACCGATAATAAAAACGGAACCTACGCCATGCTTCTTTCACCAAAAAAAACTTCCATTGCAAGCGTAATGAAATCTATCCTTATTGAAGGAAAATGCACTTCCGAAGCCACAATGGAATCAATCACAATTACTGAACTTTCTGAAAACACAATTAATTACGTTTTCTCAGAACAGAAATATCCTAAGGAGCTATCGGCAGATGACAAAAATTTCTTCCGTATTCGCTAAACTCAAACTCAAAATGCATAACAGGCAGTTTCTTGCGCTGTGGTTTATTTTCCACGGAGCCATTCT
The DNA here is from genome assembly GCA_016296575.1 of Treponema sp. GTDB lineage: Bacteria > Spirochaetota > Spirochaetia > Treponematales > Treponemataceae > Treponema_D. Next base: position 56,772 of record JAEDJA010000007.1, on the reverse strand, counting down.
TGCTTTGTTCAGCATTACTTTTTTATGCAAACGGGGAAATTTGTATATTGACGCAGACCTTATGAACATGCTGCCGGGTTCTTTTGATGAACCTGCCCTGGCCGAATCAAACAGCCTTGTTGCCGATTTTATCAGCAGTTGTGTATACATCATGCCGGTAAACAAGGATTTTGAAAAAGCCAAGGAAACAGCCAGTTACATTTATGAACATCTAAAGGACAGCGAAAATTTTACATCCTTTATTTACAATGTTGATGTTTCAAGCCTGGACAACACAGTGGAAGATTTCCTTATGAAATACCGCTGGAACCTCCTGGATGAAGAAACCTCAACAGAAATTTTGAACGGTGGTGACCAGACCTTTGCCGAAAATGCACTTGCAAAAGCTTATGGTGCCTTCAACATGACATCACTGGAATCTCTGGACCAGGATCCTTTCCTTATCCAGGACTATGCCATGAACAAATACCTTACTATGCTTCAGCAGTCGGGAACAAGCATGAGCATAAAAGATGGAGTTCTTGCCGCTGAATACAACGGATACTGGTATGTTTTGATTCAGGGAAGCTTGAGTAAACAGGGTGCAGCTCTGGCCAGCAAAAAAAATGCAGTCACCGAAATCTACGACCTGTGTAATCCTTTGGAAAATGATTCCAACCGCATTGTATACGCCGGAATTCCTTTCCAGAGCCATAAAAACTCTCTGGAGGCAGCCATTGAAATCAAGGTGATTTCCGCCATCTCACTGATTGCAGTAATCATCATTTTATTCCTTGTATTCCGTTCTACAATCCCAATCCTCTTTTCGGTTATTTCCATTGGTGTTTCTTTGGGAACAGCTATTGCTACTACTCTTGCTGTATTCGGAAAGCTTCACATCCTTACCTTGATTTTTGGAACTTCACTTATTGGTTCCTGTATCGACTACAGCCTTCACTTCTTCGTAAACTGGAAAGCCAACACCGAAATGGCCAACGGAAGTGAAATCAGAAATCACCTTATAAAAGGACTGCTGCTTTCGGTTATAAGTACAATACTGTGCTACGTTGTAATGATGTTCACTCCGTATAATCTGATTAAACAGATGGGACTGTTCTCAATTGCCGGACTTGCCAGCTCTTTCCTTACAACAGTTGCAATCTATCCATATATCAAATTGCCTACTAAAGACAGAAAAATCCGTCTTACAAAGCTTATGGAAAAACCTTCCTGGTGGAACAAAAAACTGATTGGCCGTATTGCAGTTGCAGTTTTCTTTGTATTGCCAAGTATTCTGGTTCTTTTCCTTCATAAAAATGCCAGTATCTATAACCGGCTGGACAATCTTTATACTGTAGAAGGTCGTATTCTGAATGATGAACTTGAGTTCCGTTCGGTAGTGCATTTCCAGCCATTTGGTTGGTTTATTGTTCAGGGTGATACAGCAGAAGAAACTCTGGAACGGGAAGAAGAACTGAAAAAAAGACTGGATGAATACCGTAATGCAAATGGTGAAAAGATTGTTTACCTGAGCACAAGTACCTTCATTCCTTCTGAAAAAACTCAACGCCTTTCTAAAGCAGCCAGCGCTAAACTTCTTGAAAATGCTGATCTCCAGATGGAATACCTTGGTTATGATTCGGAAGACGCTGATCTTTTGCGGCAGCAATTTGAATCAACAAAAGATGATTTCCTCACAATTGAAGGAGACAACGTTCCTGACTACGTAAAAAAAGCTTTTGGTTTTATCTGGGCAGGTCAAATCGATGGAAAATACTATTCCCTGGTTGTACCTACCTTTGAAAACAATCCTATGGGCTTTCGAAAAATTGCTGAATTCGATGACAACGTATTCTTTGCCCATGAAATTACCGATGTAAGCGAAAATCTTGACCGTCTTACACGCCGTATCCTGTACTTCCTTATTGGAGCTTTCTTTGCACTTTTTGCCATGTTGATTTTCGTTTACAAACTGAAACACGCCATGAAGATTATTTCAATTCCGTTCCTTATTATTCTTCTGGTATATGCCATTTTCTCCGTTGCAAAAATCCATCTGGAATTCTTCTCGATTATCGGTGTAATTCTGGTTCTTGGGCTTGGACTGGATTATATCATCTACATGATTGAAAATGAGAACCGATCAATTGAACTGGATCAAACACAAACACTGGAACCTTTTGCAATCCTTTTGTCTTTTGTTACAACCGCCATTTCTTTTGGTGCACTTGCTTTCAGTAATTTCGTTCCGGTTCACATGATTGGACTTTCCATTTTCATTGGACTAACCACTGCTTACTTTGGAAGCTTCTTCTACGATAGAAGTTAGACTTCAGGTATTTTTATTTGAGAGATTTGCTTATGAAAAAAAACCTTCTGGCATTCACATTTATTCCCCTTCTTTTGATTTCCTGCGCTTCACGAAAAGGAGCTGGAGCTTCATTGAATCCGGTTTATGTAACCAATTCCAAAAAAGTTCAGCTTCTACAGCCGGCCTATATGAATGGCCAAATTGATAATCAACAGTACCTGAAAATGTCCTTTGGTGACCAGAGCTTTAATCTTCTGGCCTACGTTTTTGCTGATCAGTCTTCCATCGATATTCAGCTTTTCAATGATTTTGGTGCCGAAATGGGAAATCTTTATTATGACGGTTTTGAATGTACTGTTGATTCAGCACTTTTTCCGTCAAACCTTAAACCTGAATACATCATCTGTGACCTGCAGAACGCCTGGTACAGTTTTGATGCACTGAAAGAAAATTATGCCGCTTCAAAGCTCACTTTTACTTGTGAAAAAACTGAAAATGGTGAAATTCGAAAAGTGATGAGCGGAAACAAACTGATTGAATTAATAGAAATTACTGACGCAGATATTCGCATTAAAAACTATCTTCGCCACTACGAATATTACATTGTAAACGAGTAAAACATAATTGGAGTATTAAAAATGGAAAAAGTATGTACAATTCCACAGTTTATTGATCACGATGACCTTATTTGGATGCTGCCACACAAAGGGAAAATGTTTCTTCTTTCACGAGTAACGCAGCATGACGGTGCAAACCATACAATCACCAGTGAATACGATATTACAAAAGACTGTATTTTCTATGAAGAAGAAGCCGACGGTGTTCCAACATGGGCTGGTTTTGAATTCATGGCACAGGGAATTTCCGCACTTACCGGTATTACAAATAAAGAAAAAGGCCGGGATCCTCTTCCAGGCTTTATCCTCAGTGTTATGGAATTTAATGCAAATGTTGGCTACCTTAAAAATAACACAACAATTCAAATGAAAATCGCCGAAGACTACCGTGAAGAGGAAAGTCACATCTACCGATATATCTGTGAACTTTATGCACATGTTGGAGATGATACTCCTGCTGCCACTGCAAAAATCACAGTAATGGAAACTGAAGACATTCATGCCCTTTTTAAGGACTAAACAAATACTTAATTTTGAACTATACTGAACGAATATTTTGGAGATTATTATGAACGAAGACAAAAAAGTACTTGTAACCGGAGCTTCTGGAGGAATTGGACGAGCTATTGCCGTAGATGCTGCAAAAGCCGGATATTATGTTATCTGTCACTACAATGGAAGCAAAGCAAAAGCTGAAGAAACACTTAAAATTATAAATGACAACGGTGGACAGGGAGAACTGATTCAGTTCAACGTAGCTGACCGTGAAGACTGTAAAACAAAACTTGATGAATTGACTGCAAAACACGGAACTTTATGGGGAATTGTAAATAATGCAGGTATTACACGGGACAACACCTTTGTTGCTCTCAGTGGTGATGACTGGGACAATGTTATCCACACAAACCTGGACAGTTTTTACAATGTTCTGAGTCCTCTTGTAATGAGCATGGCCAGCCGTAAAAATAAGCGTGGTGGACGAATTATCACTATTTCTTCAATTTCTGGTGTAGACGGAAACCGTGGACAGACAAACTATTCTGCTTCAAAAGCCGGTATTATCGGTGCCACAAAAGCACTTGCCGTTGAACTTGCAGGCCGTGGAGTTACAGTAAACTGCATTGCTCCTGGTGTAATTGAAACTGAAATGACAAAAGCCATTGATCCAACTGTTTACGAAATGATTATGGGAACAATTCCTATGAAACGAGCTGGAAAACCAGAAGAAATTGCTGCACTTGCAACTTTCCTTCTTTCTGAAGGTGCCGCTTATATTACACGACAGGTTATTGAAGTAGACGGCGGAATGTAATCATGAGTTTGCTTCAGACTATTACCAGTTTTTTTGAATCAATTTTCAAACGTAATTCTCCTGACGCCCAGAAAAAACAGGTGATCAAGAAGATGGAGTCTGCGTTGAAAATGTATACTCCTGTGCTTTACAAAAATGGTAATCTTCTGCCAAACTTTGGAGAAGCAATATTTCAGCTTTACAAAAATACACGTCCTTTGGATGATCTGTTTCTTATTACCGTTTCTCCAAACAATATTCAGCGAAAGAAACGGTTTGAAGCACAACTCATAATGACAGGCTACAGTCCAAGCGAGCAGGAGCTGGTAGAATCTCTTTCCTACGAAAACCGAAAAGCTCAGGTTATGGAAGGTGGCGGTGCATCCCGTATTTACGATAGCCAGCGAAAAGCTTTGGAACAAGTTATCCGTGCCCTTAACAGTGATACTTTTAAAAACATGGACCACGAGCTTCTTGAGCTGCGTCAGTTTGTTGATTTCTGCCACTTTAACTTTATGCCAATCCTTCAGGTTTTTGACAATAATTTTGAAGCCGGCAATCCTTCATACAAACCTAACTATCGGGAAGTTCCAGTTGAAAAAATGGTAAACGCCCTGGAAGATCTTTACTACCAGATGAACAGCTTCCATCTTACAAATGCCCATGCCAATGCTGTAGTTGCCCTTGGTCAAATTTTAAGCAACGGAAATCTTTCAGATCAAAAAGCTGATAGTTATATTTCAAACATCCGAAAAATTTCCTACGTACTTAAACGAATTCTTACTCCGGACCACCTTAAGGCCATTATCCAGATTGCAAAAGCTGATATGCAGTACGAACCAAAAACAGCCCAGCTAACCGGCTCTCCACGATCGGAATTTGCTACCCTTCTGCAGGAGCATTTTAAAGCAGACGAACAGCGCATCAAAACTGAGTTCCAGGATGCCCGCATTGAAGAAGAGCTTGAAAATCTTTTTGGTGGTTCAAATCTTTCCGAAGTGCTTTACTACGATGCCAAAGCCAACGCTCTTGTTCAGGCAAATACATCACTTTCTTTCATGTGGATTCTTCCAATGAAGATTATGAAAAACTTTTTTCAGATGTATATCACTGACAAAGTTAAGACCCTTCTTAATGACCTTGTAATAGAAGGATTTTTCTCAAATCAGAATTACAAAACAAACTTTTCTTCCGCAGTGTACAGTGCTCTGGGTGGTCTGGAAACAATTGAAGCTTTTGAACATTCCTTTACTTCGGGACAGAAAAACAGTATTGCCGTTCTTGAAGGTTATGTTAAGGACGGTGCAAAGGATCAGGTTTTCTACAAAAAATTAGTTACTATGGTCAATGAAATCAATGCTGAAGCAAAAAAGATTATTCAGGAAGAAACATCCAATCTTTTTTCTTTGTACAAATGCATTGAAGATATTCTTCAGGATGGTAAAAAACCTTCCAGCGAAATCATTGAAAACCTTAAAGTGCTGCTTATGTCATCCCGAAACAAAGACAACACTGCTTTCCTTGAACGAACCTTCCCTACTTGGAAAATCTTCTTTGATATTATGAAAAACTATGCTATAATTAGTACAGGGGAAATTAACAACTAAAATGAGTAGTTCAGTTACAACGCTTTCTCAGGAAAAAGATATTATCGAGCAGTCAATCCAATACGAAAAACGTATTTACGATTTGGAACAGTTGCTTGATATTGCTAAATCTTTCTGTTCTACCTTAAACTTTTCACCTTTGCTGGAATCAATCAGTTATATTTGTATGGCACAGATGCACGTTCTTGGTGCAGAAATTTTTGTTCGTGACCTTATTTCCAGCGACTCATTTACACTTGAAACTGGTACAACTGAACGTAAATCACCAGAAATGCGCATTATGGGTGAATCTCCACTTATTTATGCTTTATTGGAAGAACAGTGCCCAGTTACCATTGAACATCTTCGGGAACGAGTTGGTCCTTGTCAGGCTCTGGATGTACTTTCCAAATTCGATCCAAGTCTTGTAGTTCCGCTAATCCAGAACAATCACTTAAACGGAATTCTGCTGCTTCTGGAACGAATAGCTATTGAAAACGATGTAAGTTACACTGATTACGAAAAAATCCAGATTATGAACATTGCATCTTTGGCTTCTGTTGCCATCAACAATGCTTCTCTTCTGGAAAAATCATCTACCGATATGATGACACATCTTAAGCTGAAATATTACTTCTTCAATCAGCTTACTGAAAAAATTGACTACGCAACTACACAGAACAAAAATCTTGCCATTCTTATGTTCGACATCGACTTTTTTAAGAAGTTCAATGATACTTATGGACATGATTGCGGCGACTTTGTTCTTATTTCTGTAGCAAATCTTATTAAATCCAGCCTCCGCGAAAATGACATTGCTGCACGTTACGGTGGTGAGGAATTTACAGTTCTTTTGTCCGATACAAATAAAGAAGAGGCATATCTTGTAGCTGAACGAATTCGCTCAACAATCGAAAATTACGATTTCCGCTACAAGGATCTTCATCTCCATGTTACTATTTCTGGCGGTATCTCAGTATTTGATATTGTAGATAACCCGGTTTCATCTCCAAAAAATCTTGTAAACCAGGCTGATATGGGACTTTACATGTCAAAGAGAAACGGAAGAAACCAGATTACCTTTTTCGATCCTTTTGATACGACCGAAACCCTTGTTTCTGATGAGTAATTTTTTTAGAAAACCATTTAAATACACTTTCAAAAACGCAACTCTTATTCTCATTCTCATTAATGTTGCAGTTTTTTTCTTAACATCTTTTTTTCCTAACCTCACTTATTATCTGGCACTGAACCCAGTTTTTGTATTGTCAGGACACAACTATTTTCAGTTTATAACTTACATGTTTGTACACGGAAACTGGCAGCATCTATTTTTTAATATGCTGGGAATCCTTGTTTTCGGCATTAATCTGGAAAAGGGATTGGGAAGCAAGGAATTTGTGTGTCTTTACCTTATTACAGGAATTTTTAGTGGACTCCTCTCCTTTGTAACCTATATTTTTACTAATCAAGCAATGGTTTTTCTTATGGGAGCAAGTGGTTCACTATACGCAATTTTGTTTGCATATGCCGTTTTCTTTCCACGTTCAATCATTTATATCTGGGGAATTATTCCTGTTCCGGCACCTATACTGGTTTTGGCCTATGCAATAATCGAAGCAGGATCACAGCTTTTGGGCCGCGGAGGAAATGTTGCTCACATGGCTCATCTGTTCGGTTTTCTTGGAGCCTGGCTTTACGTCAGAATAAGAATGGGAATCAAACCTCTTAAAGTATGGAGAGGCAGGTGATGAAACTGAAGATCCGCGTGGCAAAAGCTCTCGTGCTGTCTGCAGCCATTTTTCTGGCAGGATCTTCCTCCCTTTTGGCAAAAGACACACCTTCCATTGTAGAACATATCCGATTTTGTCTGTGGGCCGGACTGGACGCTTACCCTGGTTCAGCCGAAGCAGCAGATCTTGATGAAGGTCCTTATGATTACCCAATTAAAAGTATGAAAAAAGTGGCCCCTTTTCTGATTCAAGGTATGGTTTACGGCTGGGAATTTTCCTATACTCCTTCCGATAAAAGCCGGGGCGTGGAAGAGTATTTTGAACTTACTCCAATTCAGCCACTTTCCTCTTCTGACAAAATCACCTATTCGTCTCCATGGCTGGAAGAAAGTCGCCTTAATGCATGGGTGGATTTTACTCGAAGTGAAAATCAGATTCAGAAATACAATCTTTGGGCTTCAATAAGCAATAAATCAATTTCTGGCACCGGGTATGGAAATTTTTCTGATGGATTTGAAGGAATTCAGGCCGCTGCAGCTGACTGTGCCAAAAATGCCGTCCGTGAACATTATCGTAAAGTGATTAAAAACAAACCTAAGGAGATTACTGGTCGCCTCCTTATTCGGGAACCACCTCTCCTTGGTGTAGACAACGGAAAATATGTGATTAAACTTGATTTTTTCATGGAATCGGGTAGAATAATAGAATATACGAGATTTTAGATTTTTTGGAGATTTTCCATATTTTTAACAATCTGTCCACGGAGGAAAAATGAAAAAGATTTTTGCATTACTTGCAGTTATTACCCTTACAGGATTTGTTTTTGCTCAGTCTTCAGCTGATGCATATGTTGATCCAAAAGAAACACTTGAAAAAAACCAGTTTGTAGACAATGAAAAGCTTTCATCTGTAATTATTACACCAGAAAACCAGCACCTTGCTGACACAAATGCTTCTATTTTCTTTGATTACAAGCCTCTTTACGATGAATTGATTATTTACTACGACACATATATGTCTAGTTTTGATGAAGGTGAAGCTTTGAATACAGCCATTGCTTGTCTTGAAGACTTCATGAAAGCAAAAGAATATACTGCCGACGGTGTTACAAAAACAAAATCAGTTTATTCACGCTATGTAAAAACAAGAATTGACCGCACAAAACACTACAAAGATAAAAAAGGCATGAGACGAACACAGTTTGTTTCATACATTAAATTTACTCGCTAGTATTCATTATTTCTTTGAAATATAGTAAAATGGAGTCGGAACCATAGCGTTTCGGCTCCAATTTTTTTGTTTTAAGGTTTAAAAAATGGATATTAAAAACACAATCAAAAATCTTCATCCTCTTGAAATCAAAGTTCTTCTGAAATATTCAGATAAGGATGAACTCACTTCTGAAAAACTCCAGTCAGAGCTGGATTACAAAGAAGGACACGCAAACCAGGCTTTTTCTTGGCTTGGTGGAAAAGAACTCCTTAAAGAAATCAAACGCACACCACATACATTCTTTGAAATCACCGATATGGGTAAAAAACTTGCAGAAACAGGTACTGTTGAAGAACGCATGGTTAATTACCTTAAAGAAAACGGTGCACACACATTACCTGAAGTAGCAGCAGCTATTGGTGTAGAACAGAAAGATATTGGTTCTGCCTTCGGTGGACTTGCTAAAGACGGCATTGTAAAAATGAATGCTGAAAAGAAAGCTGAATACACTGGAAAAGAACTTCCTGCACGTCTTTCAGTTATTTCAAAGCTTCTTGCAAAAGCAAAAGATAAAATCACTTTGGACAAATCAGAACTCACAGCCGAAGAACAGGAAGCAATTTCTACTTTGGCAAAAAAACGTGGCGCTTCTGACTCACCTTTCAAAATCATTGAACGAGAAACTGTAGTATACAAGCTTGTTGAAGCATACAAGAAAATTGCCGATGAACTTAGAAAATCTGGTGTTACAGGTAACGAGATTGGTGAAATTACACCAAAAATGCTGGCTTCCGGTGAATGGAAAAACGGCACTTTCCGTGGATACAACATCTCTATTCCACCAGCACGTATGATTCAGGGCCGCACAAACCCTTACGTTCAGTTCCTTGAATCTGTAAAAGACAAGCTTTGTTCTCTTGGTTTCCAGGAATTTGACGGTCCTCTCGTAGAAACAGAATTCTGGAACGGTGATGCACTTTTCATGCCACAGTTCCATGCTGCCCGTGATATTCACGATGTTTACCGTCTTAAAAATCCAACTCACGCAAAATCAATTGAAGAACCATACCTTTCAAATGTAAAAGCCGTTCACGAAAATGGTGGAAACTCAGGTAGCCGCGGATGGAACTACTCCTTCGATAATGAATTCACACGACGCCTGATCCTCCGCTCACAGGGAACTGTACTTTCTGCACACCAGCTCCACAAAGCTGAAATTCCTGGAAAATACTTTGGTATTGCCCGCTGTTTCCGCTACGATAAAGTTGATGCTACTCACCTTTCAGACTTCTACCAGACAGAAGGTATTATCCTTGGTGAAGACGTTAACCTTAAAACACTTCTTGGTATGCTTGAAATGTTCGCCGTAGAAATTGCCGGAGCAACTGACGTTAAATATGTTCCAGGCTACTTCCCATTCACAGAACCTTCAATCGAAGTTCACATCAAACACCCAGTACTCGGCTGGTTCGAACTTGGTGGTTCAGGTATCTTCCGTCCTGAAGTTACAAAAGCCATGGGTGTAGACGTTCCTGTAGCAGCCTGGGGTATCGGTATTGACCGTATGGCTCTTATGGCACTTGGCCTTACTGACCTTCGCCAGCTCTTCTGTGAAGACATTGAACAGGTTCGCCTTCGCAAAGCAAAATTCTAAAAACTAATTCCTTATAAATAAAGGGATGCTCCAGAAGGAAATAAAGTTCTTTCTGGACATCCCTTTTTTTTCGGCAACAGGAATATCACTGATAATTCCAGATTAGAAACATACAATTATTAACTACAATTAAGCAATTCTTAATCATCTCAAAGTGATAGTGTAAACTTATGAAAAACCATAAAGAAATCGTAATTGATGAAAATACTCACGTTAGGACTCTGGCTTGGCCTATCTTTATTGAACTTCTGCTGAATATTCTTCTGCATAACGTTGATACAATTATGTTGGGCCGCTACTCAGAACTGGCAGTTGGAGCCGTAGGAAACGCAAACCAGCTTTTGATGGTTTTTCTTATCATGTTTAACGTAGTTGCCAGCGCTACAAACGTAATCGTTGCACAGTATCTTGGAGCTAAGCAGGTAGATAAAATGAACCAGATCTACACCCTCAGCTTTGTTTTCAATATGGCTTTAGGTATTCTGCTTTCTGTAATAGTTTTTAGTTTTTCAAAAATATTTCTGGGCTTTTTGAAGGTACCTTCCGAAATGATGGTAGATTCCACCAGCTACATGAAAATTGTAGGGGCCTGTCTTTTTATGAACGCTGGTTTCTCCGTTCTTTCACAGATTCTTCGCTGTAACGGATATCCAAAAATGGGTATGTACATTTCCATTCTGGTGAATCTGTTCAATATTCTTGGTAACTGGCTCTTCCTTTACGGACCTTTGTCTTACCTGGGACTTGGTGTAAAAGGTGTTGCAATTTCAACAATTTTTGCACGTCTTATTGCACTTATTGTTGCTCTTGTTCTTTTCTATCGTCTTAAAATCGGTAAATTAAGTCTTAAAACCCTTCACCCATTCCCAACAACTCTTCTGCTCAAAGAACTGAAAATTGGTGTTCCAACTGCCGGCGAAAATATGGCTTATACTCTGGCACAGCTGGTTCTTTTCTCTTTTGTAAATGTTATGGGAACTGATGCCGTTAATGCCAAGGTTTTTGGAAATACATTGATGAGCTTTTCCGTGATTTTCTCAAACTCAGTTGCTATGGCCACAGCTATTGTAACAGGTCACCTTGTTGGAGCAGGAAAATTCCATGCGGCTTATAAAAAAGTTTTCCGTCAATTAAGAATCTGTATTCCGGTTGCTGTAGTTATAGCATCAATCAACTGTTTAATATGTCCATGGACACTTAAACTCTTTGGGGCCAATGGTGAAGTTGTTGTTCTGGCAAGAGGCATTCTGATTGTTGGTATTTTCATGGAAATAGGACGCACCACAAATCTTATTATGGTAAACAGCCTTAAATCTGCAGGTGACGTAATGTTCCCGGTAGCAATGGGACTTATATCAATGTGGATTGTTGGAATCAGTGTTGGTTATGTATGCGGTGTAGTTTTTGGCCTTGGAGTAGCCGGAGTTTTCATGGGAACAATGGCAGATGAACTTGGCCGTGGAATAGTAATGATAGCCCGCTGGATGAGCGGAAAATGGCGCACCAAGCGGGTTATCGAAGAATAATTAAATTTTAACCTTAATACTTACTGGTTTTGAAGCTCCAAGCTTTGCTGATCGTTCTGTTGGAACTGCATCGGCAATAATGATTTCGTATTCACCAGGAACAAGAACTCTTTCACCTTCAGCATTAACTGTTTCAAAATCTGCGGCACTCAAATTAAAGGCAATGCCCATTGATTCTCCTGCAGCAACATTCACTTTTGCAAAGTTTCGCAGCGTAAAGAAAGGATCATCTTCTGTGCGATTTACTTTGCGTACATAAAGCTGAACTGCATCTTTTCCGGCAACATCACCTTTGTTGGTAATTTTTGCTTTTACAATAAGATCAGTTCCTGTACCGGTTACAGCAGCATTACTGAATTCAAATTTTGTATAGCTGAGACCGAATCCGAATGGGAACAAAGGTTCTTTTTCCATGTAGCGGTAAGTTCGACCTTTCATGTTGTAGTCGGCAAAATCTGGAAGATCAGCTGTAGAACGTGGGAAAGTTTCAGGCAGGTGACCATTTGGATTTACTTTTCCAAAAATTACGTTTGCTACGGCGTTTCCACCTTCTTCTCCAGGATACCAAACGTGAAGAATGGCATCGGCAATGTCTTCTGGGAAAGCGATTGCGGCTCCACCAGTTACAACAAGCACAACAGGAGTTCCACGTTCTTTTATTGCACGCAGGTAATCCAACTGATATGGTGGAAGTTCAATGGCATCTCGGTCACCTTTTGTAGATTCCACGCTGTCACCTTCTTCACCTTCCATCATGCCGTCAATTCCAAAACAGGCAATTACAACATCGTTGTTCTCAGCCATTCCTATTGTCCAACCACGCTGTTTTGAATCGTTATACATGCCAACACCAGGATGATAATCAACTACCAGCTCGGCATTGTCTTTTGTAGCACCAATTATACCTTCCAGAATTGTTACCATGCGGCTGTTAAGTCCATAGTAATTTCCAAGAAGAACTTTCATGCTGGCTGCAGCTGGTCCCATTATAAGAATATGTTTTTTATCGTTTTTTAAAGGAAGAAGATTGTTGTCATTTTTAAGCAGAACGATAGAATCTTCTGCCATACGGCGGGCAAAATCACGGGTTTCGGCAGTATCAACATCTTTAAGGCCAAGTTTTCCCCATTTTGATTTTTCAGGACTGTCCAGCATGCCAAGCTTCATCTGAGTCATCAAAAGGCGTGTAAGTGAAGCGTCAATTGTTTCTTCTGTTAAAAGTCCCTGGCGAACTGCATCCAGCGCTGCGTGGTAAGTACATCCACAATTCAAGTCACAGGTATTGTTGATAGCAAGGGCTGCACTTTCGGCAGGAGTTTTTGTTACATGGTGATTTTCATGGAAATCCCGGACAGCCCAGCAGTCACTTACAACGTGACCTTTAAATCCCCATTTTTCTCGGAGAATATCTTTAAGAAGGAATTTACTTCCGTTACAAGGTTCGTCATACACACGCTGGTAAGCCCCCATAACACTTTCAACACCAGCATTAACAAGAGCCTTGAAGGCTGGAAGATAAGTTTCCCAAAGATCTTTTTTTGTAGGTTTTACGTTGTCCACATGGCGTCCTGCTTCAGGTCCTGAATGAACAGCATAGTGTTTTGCACAGGCAGCAGTTTTTAAATTGTCAGGATCATCACCCTGAAGACCTTTTACAGCAGCAACACCAATCTGCGAAGTAAGATAAGGATCTTCCCCGAAAGTTTCCTGGGCCCGTCCCCAACGAGGATCACGAACAATATTAACATTTGGTGTCCAGAAAGTAAGTCCACAGTACTGTGAGCGGTTTCCACGTTTTTGTGCTTCGTTGTATTTTGCACGGGCTTCTGTTGAAATCAAATCATACTGCTGGCGGGCCATTTCCCGATCAAAGGTTGCGGCAACACCAATTGCCTGAGGAAAAACAGTTGCGTTTCCTGTGCGTCCAACCCCGTGAAGTCCTTCACTCCACCAGTTATAAGGCGGAATTCCAGTTGATGGGGATCCCATACTTTCGTGAAGCATCTGTCCAACTTTTTCTTCCAAAGGCATGCGTTTAAGCAGTTCCTTAATTTCTTCAAGTCTTTCTTTTTCAATTTCAGAGTTATTTTTATTTTCCATAATTCCATTTTATATCACTTAATGTGATTTTTCATTCAATTTCTTTAGAGTTTTTTTGTACAATCCTCTATAATTTTGATTTATAATGTAATAATAAGAAAGGAAATCAAAATGGCAAAACCAGAAGTATATTTTACAGATTTTACTACTCCAATGTACGGAATTCCTATTCCAAAAAAGTTTGAAAATCTTATTAGAAAAGCCGGAATAGACAAGCTTGATATGGAAGGAAAATTCGTAGCTATAAAGGTACATTTTGGAGAACTTGGGAACATCAGTTACCTTCGCCCAAATTTTGTACGTGTTGTTGTTGATGTAGTAAAAAGCCTTGGCGGAAAACCATATCTTACCGACTGTAACACTCTTTATCCAGGTTACCGCAAAAACGCTCTTGAACACCTTGAATGCGCCTGGCAGAATGGATTCACACCGCTTACTGTAGGATGTCCAATTATTATTGGTGATGGACTTAAAGGAACAGATGATATTGAAGTTCCTGTTGCAGGTGGTGAACAGTGCAAGACTGCAAAGATTGGTCGTGCTGTTATGGATGCAGATATTTTCATCAGTTTGAACCATTTTAAGGGACATGAAGAAATGGGATTCGGTGGTGCCTTGAAAAATATTGGTATGGGCTGCGGTTCACGTGCCGGAAAAAAAGATATGCACGCCACTGGAAAACCAACCATTGATCCACTTATGTGCCGAGGCTGCAAACTTTGTGCAAAACAGTGTGCCAATGACGGACTTATTTTTGATGAAAAAAGAAAGAAGATGAGCGTAGATATGAACAATTGTCTTGGCTGCGGACGCTGTATAGGTGCCTGTAACTTTGACGCCATTGCTTTCCGCGAAAACAACTCTGTAAAAGACCTGAACATTCGAGTTGCAGAATATTCAAAAGCAGTTCTTGATGGCAGACCCAACTTCCACATCAGTCTTATTGTGGATGTTTCACCAAACTGCGACTGCCACCAGGAAAACGGTGCTCCAATTCTTCCAGATATCGGAATGCTTGCTTCTTTTGATCCTGTTGCTTTGGACCAGGCCTGTGTTGATTTGTGCCGTCAGGTTCAGCCAACACCAAACGGAGATCTTGCCAAAAACATCAGAAAACCTGGATTTAAAGAAATGGGCGATCATTGGAAAAACAATCACCCTAATGCTGAATGGGAAACTGTTCTTATCCACGGTGAAAAGATTGGTATCGGAAGCCGTGAATACGAACTGAAAGAACTTTAAATTTTTAAATTTCTGATTTTTTTTTTATTTTTTTTGTAACCTTTTTTCTGGGTGATTGTTGTTTTAACAGATACAATGTAGCATATGATTTTTTTTAGACTCCTAAAGACTGCCGTTCTGCCTCCTTGCGGCAGTCTTTTTTTTTTAACTAAAACTATAATCAATGAAATGCCCTGATTTTTTTATTTTTCACCAGCAGATTCATCATTTTTTGAAAAAACCACCAGTCATTTAAGAGCGGTCAAAAGAGTTTCGTAATCCCATGGCTAATCTGTACTTTGCAACGGTACGGCGGGAAATCTTTATGCCTTCTTCCAGCAGCTTCTGTTCCAGTTTTGCATCGGAAAGACCAGGTTCTTTATCCAAAAGTGCCTTAATCTCAAATTTGATTGCTTCGGCCGAAACCTTGCTGCCATTTGGTGCTGATGGAAAAAAATAAGCAGCAGGAAAAGTTCCGAACTCAGTCTGGAAATACTTTCCGTTGTGTTTTCCAGAAAAGCGGGAAACGGTGGATTCGTGAACTCCAATCATTGCAGCAATCTGACGGCGGGTTAAAGGCAGTACGTGGCCAGGACCTTTTTCAAAAAATTCCAGCTGTTTTTTTACAATGGCACAGCTTTGTAAAATCACGGAGCTTTCGCGAAATGCCAGACTGTTAATCAATTCTACGGCTTTCTGATAATATTTTTCCCGATAGGCGTCTACTTCAACATTTCCAGTTTTTTTCAAAAAAGCATTACTGATTCTAACTTCAGGAAGATCTCCATTGGCGTATTTTACCTGAAAATAAAAACTGTTCTTTGTAGCAACAATTCCCTTCTCAAAATCATCGGAAAACACCTGTCCTTCAACTTTTTCTACTTTTACTGCCACATCTGGTGCTTGAAGTGCTCTACCTGAGGTGTCAAATGAAAAATCTCTGGCAGGATTAGGATTCAAGCTAAGAATAAAATCCAGGGACTTTTGCACGGAAGCTTCGTTTACATCTTTTTTTTCAAAGGGAAGTTTTTTTCCAAAAGCCTGCCCCTGTGCTTCGTTCACAAGATTAATCAACTTTTTTGCAATTCTATCGGCAATTGGTGGATCCAGAAGCTCCAGATGTCCGTCCAATAAAAACAGGGCAATTTCATCAGCCTTACCACAAAGCTTTGCCTGCACTAAAAGACTTTCCTCTAGATTTTTACAACAGCATCCCACAGGATCACAGGACTGAACCATTGCCATGCATTTTTCAAGCATCCGCTTATCCTGTATCGGACGACTTTTATCCAGGAGTGTTTTCGGATCCAGCATATTTCCGTAACAACCGTTTCTGTCCAGATTGTAAATAAGTGCTGTACATACCGCGTTTTCATCGGTGGAAAGAGGCATAGCATTAATCTGACCCAAAAGATGTTCCTGCAAAGTTTCACGATCATCTGCAGAACTCTCCAACATTTGGTTGTAAGTATCTGAATCAACTGTACTTGGAGCACGCACAATTTCCAGGGCAGGATTTTCATCAACAATTCTGTAGATTTCCCTGGAAAGATCCTTGGAAGACATGGCAAGAAAATTTACCGCTTGAATCTGAGTTTGAGAAAGCTTTTGTATTTGTTTTTGAGAAGCACTCTGTTTTTGCGAAAGTCCTGCCATAAGCTTACCTGAAGTTAATATTACATCAATTTACCCAAAAAGTCGCCCTCCTTGACAGTCCCATTTTTTGGATTGTGGGGGGTCGTTGCAATTACAGGATTGGTAATATCTTCAAAATAAGCTACAATAATTGTATGGAAAACTGTCTTTCAAACGAACTTCTTTCTCGCCACACAACCTTTAAGATTGGAGGTCCAGCAAGAAAATTTCTTCTTCCATCATCGGTTGAAGAGCTTTCACTTGCCATTTCAGACTGTCTTTCCGCAAAGGAAAAATTTTACATTCTAGGTGGTGGAAGCAATCTTGTGTTTTCTGACGACGGTTTTCCAGGAACCATTATCTGTACAAAAAATCTGAATAAGATTGAAGCTGATGGCAATCTTGTAACATGCCAGGCTGGTGTAAGCATCTCCACCCTCACTTTTTTTGCAAAAAACCAGGGCCTTTCCGGATTTGAAGCTTTTGCAGGGCTTCCAGGCACTACTGGTGGTGCAGTTTTTATGAATGCCCGTTGTTTTGAAGTTGAAATTGCCGATATTCTTGTTAGTGCCACTTATCTTGATTTAAAAGACCTTTCTGTAAAATCCTACACTTTTGATAAATCACACTGGGCTTACAAAAAATCGCCTTTTAATGATGGAACAAAACTTGTAATTTCTGCCACTTTCAAAGCTTTTGCAACCGGTGTTCCTTCTGATATCATCGAAGAAAAAAATAGATTCTATATCAATGAAAGGAAAAGCAAGGGCCATTTTGAATTTCCAAGTGCCGGTTCCGTTTTCAAGAACAATCATGATTTTGGTAAACCAAGTGGAAAGATTATTGATGAAGCTGGATTAAGAGGATTTGCCATTGGAGGTGCAAAGGTTGCAGATTTCCACGGAAATTTTATTATAAACACTGGAAATGCAACTTCCGCCGATGTTAAAGCACTTGTTGATCATATAAAAAAAGTTGTATTTGAAAAATTCGGCTTTTCACTTGAAGAAGAAATAATTTTTGTTTAGAAGCTGCTTAAAGTTTGAATTCCCCTTTTTAATATGCTATAATACTGAAAATATTTTAATTAAAAATATGGGTGGATCTTTTTGTCAAAACGTGCTTACAAAAAGTATGAAAAAACTTTAGTCTCAGTATTTCTTTCCGGCGTTGGCGGTCTCTTCCGTGGTATTGGCCGGATTTTTTCATCCATTTTTCGTGTGTTCAATTCAAAGCTCACTATTATGATTGTTCCACACTCTCAGAGCAAGGTAATCAACTTCCAGACAAATATTTTTTCACTTCTGCTTAGTGCAATCATTATTGTGGGATTAGTTTCATCTTTCCTTTATTTCAACAGACGTTCAATTTCTGCCAACAGTGAAATCCAAAGTCTTCAGAACCAGAACCGTGAAACACTTGCCAGTCTTGATGAACTCCGTGACGAAAATGCAAACCTTTTCCAGGCCGCAAAACGTTTCCAGGCCAGTCTTTCCCAGTCACTTTCCATTCTGGGAATCAGTGAAAATACAAGCAACGTACCTTCCACACTTTCAAATTCAGATCTTTCTTCACTTTTTAATACCCGTGAAATTGTTGATGGTTCAGCCCGAGAAGTTACCGATATCAAAGAGCTTACCAGCTATCTTGAAAATGCAGTTCAACCAATTGAACAGATTGGTAAAATGCTTGAAACTCAGCAGAATCTTTTCACCGAAATCCCATCCATCTGGCCTGTAAAAGCTGCCAACGCACATATTTCCCAGGCTTTTGGACCAACAGTTCATGCCATCAAGGGTTACTGGTACATCCACAAGGGATTGGACTTTTCTACATGGCAATCAGGTGACCCTATTGTTGCCACTGCATCTGGTCAGGTTGTAAACGTTGGTTTCGATGCATCCTTTGGTAACTTTGTAATTATTAAACACAAACACGGTATCTACACACGATATGCTCATATGAATACAACTCGGGTTACCCGCGGTGAAACAGTTTCCCAGGGACAGGTAATCGGTACTATCGGTAACACTGGTCTTTCAACAGGACCTCACCTGCACTACGAAGTTCACATTGGTTCCGACGTTGTTGATCCGGCAAAATATATCAACGTAAAACTGTACAAGTAGGTAATTATGGCTCTACGACCAGATGACTTTTCAATTAACACAATTATTGGCCTGGGTTCTTCAATTAAAGGCGATATAAAAATCAGCGGTTCAATTCGTATTGATGGCGATTTGTTAGGAAATCTTGAAACCGACGGAAATGTTCAGATTGGTGAAGACGCCCGTATCAAGGGAAACATTACTGCCAAATCAATAATTATTCGTGGAATTGTAATTGGCGACATTACTGTAAAGGAAAGTGTAAAGCTTCTTTCATCTTCTGCTGTAGTTGGAGACATTCTTGCCCGTTCAATCCAGCTTGATGACAATGTACTTTTCCATGGACACTGTATTGCCGTAAAAGACGATGCAAAATACGAATCACTCAGTTCCGAATTCCTTACTGGAAAATCAATCCGCCGCAAGGTTAGCGCTTCATGAACGAAATTGACCAGGTTTCCAATTCATTTTTATACGCCTCGGTCCAGAATTCGTCAAATCCCCTAGCAAAAACCGACAAAAAAGAAGCTTCAGCAAAGGTAAAAAAGGGAAGCTTTTCCAAACTACTAAAAGAAGCTAAAACTGAAGAAGAATTTACCTTTTCCAAGGCCGGGCTTCCACCGGAAGTTCAAAATCTTTCTTTTGATGAAACTGTTGTCTTCCTTAAAGATGCCGTTGATCTTGCCGGAAATGACCTTGCTGAAAATCCTTCTTACGATAACATCAACAAATTTAAGAAAAGTGTAAAGGATTTTGTCACTTTTGTTGTGGCAAATAATTACAATGTGCGGAGAAAAGAACAGCGTGGATGGAAAAATGTCCGCGCTAATCAGGTTTTTTCAAAATACAGTGATATTCCATCTCCAAAAGATCCAAAAGTGGCCGTATCAATTCTGAACCAAAAACTGGACAGCCTTGTATACGACACACTTATGACTCAAAAGAAAAATCTGAATACCCTGGCAAGAATCAACGAAATCAAAGGACTGATTGTTGATATTCTTGGCGGTTAGCAGAAGCTGTTAGAATCCCAGGCAGAAGGTAAAGAATCCACCTGCACCAGTTCCTTTAAAACTGTTCAGGAAGCTTGAACCTTCAAGTGAAACTCCAAAATCCATTTCAATTACACGTATGTTCAATCGGAATCCCAATGAATGGGCAAAAACTTCATCAACATACTCTGTAGAAAGGTTGATTCCAAGTGCATTCCATGCGCAAAGCTTAAGGTTGGCAGAATATTCTGGATAAACGTACATTGCGTCACTAAAAGGATAACGGAATCCAGCTCCACCCATTGCATCAAAAACTATGCCCTTCTTTTTTGTCTGGAGGGTAACTTTTGCACCAAGCTTCATTGGTCGGCTGATGCTCAAAGCTTCATTTGAAGATTCACCAATTTCATAATCAAATTCAGGAGCTTCAAATTCACCATCAATAAACTTCATTGCAGTTACATTATAACGAGCTTCTGCTGAAACCGGTGTACTGTAGTTCAATTTTCCAGGAAGAACTGGTACACGTGCTGTTGCAGTTACAGAAAACTTTTTTGTTACAGGAATTATTACATCTGCTTTTAAATCGTAACCCATGCAGCTGGAAATAGAAGATATATCAATGGATTCTATATTGTTGAAATCAAATAAGGTGTGCAAACTGGCATTTCCAATACAATCAATCTGAATTTCACTGTCTTCTGTATTTGTTATGCTCATCTTTGTGTTTTCCATAGCAAAATGAGCCACAGGAATAAAGGCTGCTGGAGTAATGTGGATTCCAAATTTTTTTGTGTTTATGCCAATTTCAAGAGAAGTTACGGCAAAAATGTCAGCTCGTCCACCAGCAGTAATGTCCAATGTCTGGCCCACTTCATAACCTTTTCCTATAAAATCAAAAAGGCCTTTTCCAATGTTCAGATTGGAGTTAAAGTCAATTTCTTCCCGGAATTTAACTTCAACTTTACGGAAATTAAGGTTCAAATTCTGAGCAAAATTGAAATTTCCATCAAACATCCAGCCTTTTTCAGGCATTTCTTCGGAAATCTTTTTAAGATCAATTTCAATATCTTCTTTTAAAAAGTCTGAAGCACCCCAATAGTTATTTGAAAAACCAAAATCAACATCAGTTCTCAGTTCTACATAACGATCACCAAAGGCAAAAACAGCTGAAGAAAGTGCCAGTGTAATAATGATTGAAGAGATTAACTTTTTCATTCTGCACCTCCAAAATCAATTGCTTCACCATCTGCACCAACACCCATTTTCACATAACCGTCTACATGAAAATCAATGCCTGCATTTACTTTAATCACCTTATTAGCGTTGCGTTTAAGTCCATAAGTTTTTCTGTCTTTCAAAACGACCTTTAAACCAGGAACTGTTTTGTATCTAATAAAGTCAATAATTTCTTCACTTGAAAGCTTTAATGTGTCACCCCTCAATGCAAGATGTTTAGGTGAAGAAGTTTTTTCTCCAAGGTCATTATATGTTCCAAGATCAAATTCTACGCCAAAATCATTATCGTTTGTATAGATTGGAAGATTGCTCATATTAAAGTGAACACCAACCTTTTCAATCATTGCTGCTGCATCGTAGGCTGAATTGTCACCAAAGCTTGTTCGTCCAAGAATATCGTCTTCACCAAGGCCTGCAATTTTGTTCAGGTCAATTTTTGCATCTGGATTAGGCGAATTAGAACCGTCGATTTTGAACTTAAACGGCATTATGATGTAAGCCACGGCCTTAAGATGAGGTTTTTCGTTAGATCCTGATGTCATAGCCTCGTAATCTGTTTTTGTAATTGTTACATTACTGCCGCCCATTGTAATATTATAGTCAAGTTGAACTTGGGCAGAAGAATTCACGGCAGATTTAAGGAAAGCACTCAAATCTTTTTCAGCAGAGGCAGATTTTTTACTTACATCTGTAATTACTGTATCTCCCTGTTTTTCAAGCTTTACCGGATCCACGAATCCGCTCAGAGTCATGGTTTCTGTACATGAATCGTCGCTGAGTTTAATATTAATATTACCAGTAAAAGAAATGCTGTCAAAAAGAGTATCGGCATTATTTGGTTTTTCAAGATAGATTCGAGTTTCAACTCCTTCAAAAGACAATTTGCTTTTAGAGTCGGCATCAAGGAAATCACCCAAAAGAGTACCAAGACTTATACCTGTATCTACGGTACCTTCCAAATTCTGATCAGGAACCTTTACTACTACCTCGAACCATTTAATTACAGGTTCAGCGCTAATTTTAATGCGGTAAGTTTCCCCAGGTTTTACATTAGTAAGAACAGCTTTTTTAAGATCTTCACCTGTGGCACCAGGCGATACACCAGGAAGATAAAGTGTACCGTTAAATTCCATTGCAGGTTCAGAATCCAAAGAATGGGGGGTATGTGTTGTTCCAGATAACTCTGCTGTTCCACTGGTAGTATTTGCTTTCAGTGTTAATTCTTTATCAGCTGGAATATCTAAGAATTCACAACCTGCTTTTAAGAGGATATCATTTCCTTCTGGCAGAGTATTGTCATAAGTAATTTTAAGTCCATTTCCTTCGGCAAAGGTTACTGAATTGATTGATTCAGAAATTCCAGTTAATGGTACATTCTGCTGAATAACAGGATCAAAATCATCGAACTGTGCTGATGCGGAAATACCTTCAATAACACCGTCAATAATTTCACAGTAGAAAGCACTTACGCCGCCAGTAAAACTGATGGTAAGATCAGAAAAAGCAAACTCTGATTTTCCTGAAGGAGTAAATGGAACATTATAATACTTATCAAAAGAATAAGAACCCACTCCTGGAATAGTCACAGTTTTATTTCCAGTACTATATGATCCAGAACTGCTACGACTTTCACCGTTTAATGAAGTAGAGAGATTTATTTTTGTACAAGTGTCCGTATCTTTGTAATATACACGCATTGTACCTTCTGAATATTTAATGCTCTTGAACTTGGCATTTGTAGCAGCATTTTCCTGAGTCAAATCAAAAGTGAATGAGCTTCCGTCAAATGACTGTCCATTTACTGTCATTCCAGATACACCCATTGGTTTAATAAGTGAGTTAATCTGATCCTGTGAACTAAAAGTAAATTCTTTGTCCACACTAAAACTACTGGCTACCTGGTCCAGCTTCATATCCTCGGTGTATTCAGAAAAATCTATTGCTGCATCGTAAAAAGGATATTCCATAAGAAACTGCTGGAAATCACTGTTTCCACCAGGGTTATAGTCATAGACCTTTCGCTTGTCTCCATCTGAAAGAATATCCAGGAATTTTTCTGTTTCAAGAAGATTGCTCAAATCTTTTTCATAAGAAAGAATATTGAACGAATAATTTGCATTGGATTTTACTGTTACTGTTTTTGGAATCTGAAAACTACATCCAGCCAATAGTAGAATCAATGTAGTTGAAAATAAAAGCTTTTTCATAAAACCTCCAAAATCTCCACCACACACAATATATACCCATGGGCTTCTACTGTCAACGGTGTTTCGACACGCTCAACCACCGAACCAGAAGATTATTTGTTTAAAAGTGCAGCAAATGGATTATAGCTCATTCCGTCATCACTACCGGAATTATAACGGCTGTTTCCATTGTTCTGGGTACGCGGTCTGTCATTAGCCGGACGTGCACCAGAAGAGGATCCTGCCTTTTTCACAACTACCACCTTCTTTCCTGAACCAGCCGGGCTACCAGATGTACGCACCGCAGAAGAACGGTCTGCAGAAGCGGAAGTTCGTCCACCCTGTCCTACGCGGCTTGCTGCATCACTTTTCATACTAAGACTGATGCGGCGGCGATCCATATCAAGACCAATAATTGTGAACTCATGAACATCACCAACCTTGATGAAGTCCATAGGATTTTCTACGAAAGAATCTGAAATTTCACTGATGTGAACCAATCCTGTTTCGTGAAGTCCTATATCTACAAATGCACCAAAATCAACAACGTTACGGATTTTTCCAGTTACTTTCATACCTTCTTTCAAATCTTCAAAGGTAAGTACGCCTTTCTGCATGATTGGAGCAGGATATCCGTCACGAGGGTCACGGTTAGGCTTTTGAAGCTCTTCTATAATATCGTTTACAGTAATTTCGCTAAGGTTGTATTTTTCGCAAAGTGCCTTAAGCATATCTTTACCGATTTTTTCATTATTCTGAATTTTAGGAAGGATTTCGCGGGCTACATCGTAGTTTTCAGGGTGAACCCAAGTGTTGTCCAAAGGTTCAGAGCTTTCTGCGATTTTAAGGAATCCGGCACACTGTTCGTAGGCTTTTGGACCAAGACCAGGCACTTTTTTAAGATCTTCACGGCTTGTAATTTTTCCGTTGGCATCGCGGTAAGCTACAATTTTTTTGGCTGTAGCACCTGTAATTCCAGAAACATATTTCAAAAGTGAATAACTTGCTGTGTTAAGGTTTACACCAACATTGTTTACTACTGAACAAACTACTTCATCAAGACTTTCAGCCAGTTTTTTCTGGTTTACATCATGCTGATAAAGTCCAACGCCAATAGCTTTTGGATCAATTTTAACCAGTTCCGAAAGAGGATCCTGAAGGCGGCGACCCATGGAAATTGCACCGCGGATTGTAAGGTCCAGTTCAGGGAATTCTTCGCGGGCAATATCACTGGCTGAATAAACGGAAGCACCACTTTCATCAACAACAGTGAACATTACATCTTTATAGTTTTCCTGAAGTACTTTTGAAACAATAGCCTGTACTTCCTGACTTCCAGTTCCATTACCAACTGCTACAACCTGAATGTCGTACTTGTCGATGGCATCATTAATCTGATTGTAAGAATCCTGTGGATCCTGCACCTGGAAAAATTTGAAATAGCCCAGATATTTTCCTGTTTCATCCAAAGCGGCACATTTTGTTCCAGTACGGATACCAGGGTCAACACCAAGAACGCGGCTTCCTTTAATTGGCTGCTGCATCAAAAGGTTCTTAAGATTTTCACTGAAGATTCCAATTCCGTGAACATCGGCTTCGTCAGCTTCATCACTGCGGATTTCACGAACTACAGCTGGAGAAAGGAGACGAACAACACCATCTTCAATGGCATCAGAATGGTATTTACAATGGATATCAGCTTTTTTCTGCAGAAGCTTCACCGCTGATTCAACATCAACATCAATGGTAACTTCCAGCTGGCCTTCCCGTTCACCACGGTTAATGGCAAGAATTCGGTGTGGTTTTACCTGATTAAGGGGTTCAGAATAATCCCAGTACATCTGGTAAACAGAAGTTTTAGCGGCATTTTCATCCCCAATACCCTTTGTGCGGATAAGGCCTTCTTTAATGTAAAGATTGTGCACTGCTTCACGGTTGGCAGTTTCCTGGCTAACACGTTCGGCAATAATATCTTTGGCACCGGCAAGTGCATCTTCCACAGTTGGCACGTTCAGTTCTTCAGCTTCTGCATCAGTTTTTACAAATTCCTGGGCTTTCTTTTCAACAGCTCCATCATCATTTGCCAGCATAAAATCTGCAAGAGCTTCAAGACCTTTTTCAATGGCAATCATACCGCGGGTCTTCTTCTTTTTCTTGAATGGAGCGTACAGGTCTTCTAGGGCAGTCATTGTTGTGGCCGACATAAAAGCATTGTACAAGGTTTCGGTAAGTTTTCCCTGTTCAAAAACCTTGCGGATATCATCAAGGCGGGTTTCTTCCAGATTTTTATATGATTTGAAAAGGTGGTCACAATCCCGAACCTGAACTTCATCAAGGGAACCGTGTTTTTCTTTTCGATAACGTGCAATAAAAGGTACAGTACATCCTTCTTCAATAAGACTGATAACTGCACTCACCTGACTCATGCGGATATTAAGTTCTTCCGCAATTTTTTTCATGATTTCCACTTCGTTTACGGTCAAAGCGGCAATAGATTCTGTAGTAAATTCCATAGTGAAAGATTTTAACGTATTTTAGGTGGTTTGGGGAGTAGAAACAGACTTTATTTCTCCCTTTATTTTTCATTAGCTTTGAATAGATTTCCTTTCCTTCCGGTCTTCATTTATTCCGGTTTTCATTTATTCTTGACTTACCACGTCTAATTTCCTATTTTTAAATTTAGTGAGGTTTATTAAAATGGCTAAAAAATTTCCAAAATGGATTATTGCTCTTATTATTGTTGCTGTATTTATTTTCGGCATTTTCAGATTTTATACAGGTACCTACAATAAAATGGTTGATCTTGATGAATCTGTTTCAGCTTCCTGGGCTCAGGTTCAGAACCAGTACCAGCGACGTTATGATTTGATTCCAAATCTTGTTTCTACGGTAAAAGGTTATGCCGGTCACGAAAGTGATGTTCTTACAAAAGTTTCCGAAGCACGCGCCAGTGCCGGTGGAGTAATCAATATCAGTGATGACGTTCTTTCCGATCCAGATGCATTTGCTCGTTACCAGCAGATTCAGGACAATCTTGGTTCAAGCTTGCAGCGTCTTCTTATGGTTACAGAAAATTATCCTGAACTTAAAGCTGACCAGAACTTCCTTGCTTTACAGGATGAACTTGAAGGAACTGAAAACCGTATTGCCACCGAAAGAAAACGTTTTAATGACACTTCAAAAGCTTACAATACTTATATCCGCAAGTTCCCACACAACATTATTGCCAATATGAGTGGTTTTGAGAAAAAACAGTATTTTACAGCTAATTCTGATGCACAGAGCGCTCCAAAAGTAGAGTTCTAAGATGAAATACAATTCATTAATAAAAAAACTTAAGCTTTCTGAAGCTGATTTTCAGTCAATCAAAGAAACTGTTGCTGCATGTGAAGCTAAAACTACCGGAGAAATTGCCGTTGCAGTAACTCCGGAAAGCTGCCACTATTCTTTTTGGGAACTGTTGGCTTCCAACGGACTTGCCGGTATTGCAGCAGTCATTCTGATTCCTTTTGCAGATACTTTCCGCACTATCTACCAGCGCTTGTATTGGCACAATGAACCTGGCTGGATTATTCCGTGTATCTATCTTATTTCCATTTTTGCCACGGTGGTAATTGGTTTTTATCTGTGCAATATTCCTGCCATTGACCGACTTGTTATTCCACGCGCCGTAAAAAAAATGTGTGTTGATAACCGTGCAATGCGCTATTTTGCAGAAAGTGGTGTTTACGATACTGCAGAACATTCTGGTATTTTGATTTTTGTTTCTTATATGGAAAGACAGGTTCGTATTATTGCAGACTCTGGAATTTCTAAAAAGATTTCACAGGATCTTTGGAACATAATTGCTGATGAACTTGCTGAAAATCTTAAAAAAGGTAATGCAGCCTTGGGATTTACTCAGGCAATTGAAAAATGCGGTGATCTCCTTGCCGAAAACTTTCCTAACCATGAAGAAAATCCTAACGAACTTTCTGACGGCCTTGTAATTCTTGGAGGTGCAGAATGGTACTAAGACGCTCTTCTTCCATTAAAAAATTGATTCTGTCTATTGCTGTTCTTGTTTTGCTTTCACCTCTTTCGGCACTAAATGTACCAGCATTGAATCGTCGTGTTACCGATAATGCAGGTATCATGAATCAGAATGATATCAATACTCTTGAAAGTTACCTTGAAAATCTTGAAAACAATACCAGTATTCAGATTGCAGTTTTAACAATAAAATCTCTGGAAGGTGAAGATCTGGCCAGCTACAGCATGAAAGTTTGTGAAACCTGGAAGCTTGGTCAGTCTGGTAAAGATAATGGTGCTCTTCTTCTTGTAGCCTATGATGAAAGAAAAGTTCGTATTGAAGTTGGTTACGGATTGGAAGGTGATCTTACTGATACAAAATGCGGTCTTATCATTAGAAACGTTATCATTCCTGAATTCAAAAATGGAAACTATAGCCGGGGTATTGTCCAGGGCGTTATAAACATGGGCGGTATTGTGGCAGGTGAAGTTGAATATGTAGACAAAACTGTTACCCACGAAGTTGATGAAACTGGTTCTCCTTTTGCCGTAATAGGTATGCTAATCTGGGTGATTTTCATATTTATTGTGATTTCATCTAGGGGCGGTCTATTTAAGTGGATTCTTTTATCCAATATGACTGGAAAACATCGTCATTATTCTGGTGGATCTCACATTCACGTAAATAATTTTGGAGGAAAAAATTCCGGTGGATTTGGTGGATCAAGCTCTCGCTCCGGTGGATTTGGCGGTGGCGGTTTCGGCGGATTTCATGGTGGTGGCGGTTCCTTTGGTGGAGGCGGTGCTTCCGGCGGATGGTAATAATTCATCCCACTACAATCCCACTTAAAAATGTGATATAATATAGTTTATGAGTGATATGATTCAAAACGCAGCTGGTGGACAGACAGACGGTCTTGAAGTAGTTGAGATTGCTCTTCCACCTGAATGCAACGTCATTTTTTACAACGACGATTTCACCACAAAAGACTTTGTTGTTGATGTTCTTATTTCAGTTTTTAATAAACCTCTTCTTGAAGCTGAAACGATTATGGAAAATGTCCACAATACTGGTTCGGGTGTAGTTGGCTCATATACTTACGACATTGCTGTTTCAAGAACAAACATCACACGAAATCTTGCAAAAAAGAACGGCTTTCCTTTGAGGGTAGAAATTGAGCAGCACTGAAAATGAAACACATCAGGTAAGACAGATGAAGATGACTCCGGTTCTTGCTAAGATCCTGTCTGAATCTCTTCTTACCGCAAAAAAATCCAAACATCAGTTTTTTACTCCTGAACATGTACTTGCCGTAGCACTTCAATATGATATTGTTTGTGACATTCTTCGCAGCTGTGGGGCAGATACTGATCAGGTTCGTACTGATGTATGCCAGTATCTTGCAAAACAGGTTCCTGTAGTTCTTGAAAACAATAGGGAATTTCTAAAAGTTCCAGCTGAATCTTCCGGTTTCCAGAACATGATGAATTCGGCAATTTTCTCCTGCATTACTTCAGGTAGCGATGTTATTGATATTACAAATATTCTTCAGTGCATGATTAATCTGGACAAAAACTACTGTTCTTATTTTCTTAAAATTTCTGGAGTAAACGAGAAAAATCTTTCAAAAGCTGTTTCTGAAGCAAGGCAAAAAATGGCTGCAAATGGAACAAATCAGCCTTCCGATATGTCTTTTAACAATTCCTTTCTTGGCATGGACCCAAATCTTCAGCAGAAACCAAAACAGTTTGAAGCAATCAAAAAATGGACTGTAAATCTTAATGAAGAAGCTAAAAAAGGTAAGTTCGATGATTTGATTGGCCGGGAAGATGAGCTTGAACGCACAATCCAGATTCTTTGCCGACGTACAAAAAACAATCCGCTTATTGTAGGTGACGCTGGCGTTGGTAAATCTGCAATCATTTACGGACTTGCAAAACGTCTTGTTGAAGGAAAAGTTCCATCTAACTTAAAAGATTACACAATTTTCAGCCTTGATTTAGGACTTCTTCTTGCTGGTGCAAAGCTTCGCGGTGATTTTGAAGAACGACTTTACGCCGTTATGGAAGATTTAAAGGCCACGAAAAATGCAATCCTCTTTATTGATGAAATCCACATGATTATCGGGGCTGGAACAAACGGTAACACCAGCATGGACGCCGCAAACCTTCTTAAACCTGCTCTTGCCGGTGGAGAAATCCGTTGCATCGGTTCTACAACTTATGACGAATTTACCAAGAATTTTGAAAAAGACCGTGCCCTTGCCCGACGTTTCCAGAAAATCGATGTAAATGAACCTACAGCATCTGAATCTATTAAGATTCTTAAAGGTCTTCAAAAGAAATATGAGGAATATCACAAAGTAAAATACAGTCCTTCCGCAATTGAAGCCTGTGTAAAGCTTTCTGTTCAATATTTAAATGATCGACGTCTTCCGGATAAGGCCATCGATCTTATGGATGAAGCTGGTGCTCTTGTAAGCATTAAAAAAGCTGGTGGATTTTCTGGTGCCGCAAAAAAAGCTGTTGCTAAAACGAAAAAACCTGTTGTTTCAGAAGAGATAATCCGCACTGTAACTGCTAAAATGGCAAAGGTTCCTGTTGAATCTGTAAATGGTGATGAAGTTGATCGCCTTAAAAATCTTGAAACAAATCTTTCCACCGAAGTTTTTGGACAGGAGCTTGCTGTTCAGACAATTACAAAAGCCGTTAAACGTGCCCGGGCTGGATTCCGCAATCCACTTAAACCAGAAGCCTGTTATCTTTTTGTAGGACCAACTGGTTGTGGCAAAACTGAACTTGCAAAAACTCTTGCTGATACTCTCCATCTTCCGCTTTTACGCTACGACATGAGTGAATATCAGGAAAAACACAGTGTCAGCCGTTTAGTTGGCTCACCTCCAGGATATGTTGGTTTTGAAGAAGGTGGAATGCTTACCAAAGATGTTCGTGCCAATCCTCATTCTGTAATTCTTTTTGATGAAATAGAAAAAGCTCATCAGGATATTTACAATATTCTTCTTCAGGTAATGGATTATGGTGCACTTACCGACACCCAGGGACGCAAAGCTGATTTCCGTTCCTGCATTATCATTATGACAAGTAACGCTGGGGCTAGAGATCTTGAAAAAGCAGGCATTGGTTTTGGTAGTGAAGCTCACCTTGATGACCAGGCTGGCCTTATGGAAGCTGTTGAAAGAGAGTTTTCTCCAGAATTCCGAAACCGCCTTGATGCTGTAATTCCTTTTGTTCATTTGAACCGGGAAGTTGCGGCTATGGTTTGTTCAAAAGAAGTAAAAAAACTGGCTCAGAGAATGCTTGCAAAAGATGTTCAGCTGGAAGTGACAGAAAATGCACTAAAAGTTCTTACAGACCTTGGCTATTCCCGGGAATTTGGTGCCAGAAATATGGCTCGTATTGTGGAAGACAAAATTGCTAATCAACTTGTTGATGAAGTGCTTTTCGGTCATCTTGCTAAGGGCGGAAAAGTTTCTGCCGATGCCAAAAATGGAGTGATTGTATTCAATTATGACTAAAACTCAGCTTGCACAGGAAATTTTCTCACGTTACGGTGCCGTTGTTCGATGCCGTGGTCATTTTGTTTACACAAAAAAAGGCGTTCGGCTTGTAGATTTATTTCGGGAAGACGGAAGGGCTGTTCTTGGATGGCGTGGTGCTGCTTTTACAAGACTCAAAGATGTACTTGGGAAAGGTGTAACAGGTTCATTTTTGGGAGAACAGGGAACAGGTCATCAACTTAACAAGGCTCTTGAAAAGCTTGCATCCTTAAATGAAGCTTCAAATGTTTCTGTAGAAGGCTGTTTTGTTAATTTTGACTGCACTTCCCTTGATTTTCCAAACCTTAAATCCCTTACACCACCTTTTCCATGGGCAAGCGATATTTTCATTGCTTGGTACGACAAAAAAAATACTCTTTCTCATGACGAAGAAGCTTTTCTCTCTGCCTATAAAACTACTGTTCCATCTCCATTAGCTGCTGCAATCATTCGTTCTATTTACGATTTTACTGATTTCCTTCAGACTATTTCGGAAAAAGAACTGTTTATTTATGATAAAGCTCTTACACCATACTTCAAACGTTCAGGCATGATTCTCCAGCCAAAAATCCAGGATTCTGCACTTTATGATCAGTTTGTTTTGTTTTGCCTGGACAACGGTGTTATAATTAATCCAGAATTAAACGGCACTTCTTTGGTTCCTTTTGGATGCGATAAGGGTGTCTTTTCTAAACTGAGCGCAGCCAACGGAGAGAAATTTTTATGACACAGGCAGAAATCTCACTATATATTATAAAACTTGTTGCAGGCGGAATTACTGCATTTCTTGCCATCATGCTTTGGAGTAAAACCTGGGATGTTGCCTGGATGAGTCTTGTAGCTGGTTTTATTTCTTCATATGCCGGAATTGTTTATAATCTTATGATTGATCTTGGAATTTTTGCCCCAACAAAGATTATTATTCTTGGTGTTCCTCTTACAACTTTTCTTTTTACCATTATTCCTTATATATTTTTCATACTAGCCTTTATCCTTATGCTTTGCCGTAAACGTTGATTTAAGCTTATATTCCAGGAGATTTTATGTGGGAAAAATTTAAGAAAAAAGCTGGACTTCCTCAGGATACATTCCTTACGGCTGAAATCTGTTTTGAAGATGAAAGTATTAATGGTGCAGCTAAAATGGCCCTTGTTCTTGCCGGTAAAAAGACTGCCATTTTTTCCAGTCTTGCCACTTTTTCTGTTGATGGTGAACCAATGCCTGTAAGCGGTGAATATTATGCCCTTGTAGATAAAAATGGAAAAGATGTAGCTATTCTTGAAATGGAAACCGTAAATATTATTCCATTCTGCGACGTTACCTGGGGCATGGCAAGTCAGGAAGCCGAAGATGAAAATCTTGAAGCATGGAAATCCCGCATGGAAGAAATTCTTACCGACGAAGGTGCCATCACAGGTTTTGATTTCCGTCCCGATATAAAACTGGTTTTCCAGACATTTAAAGTTGTTTATAAATAAAAAATCCCTGAAGGATACAAACTGAGTCCAGGTAAAAATAAGGAAAGGAAGGCAGGGGAATCCAAACTATTAATTTGCGTGCATTCAAAAGTGGGACGCAGCAAAAAGAGTGCACCTGCGACCGTGTTTACAGGGAGCAGAGTGTACTTTTTTGCGTCGCTGGGAGCCGCTTTTTAATGCACCGCGGTAGTAAAGTATCGGCTGTCACTGACTGACTGGTAGCATTTTCACCTGCCGGAATATTTTTCTATCCTTCAGTGATATTTTCGTATATAATTGCAGGTGATATATGAAAAAGATTTCTATACTGTTAATTTCACTTTTCTTGATCTCTTTCCACTCGCTTTCTGCTGAAGAAAAGCCTTTAAATTTTGAAATTGGTATTGCCACAGGGTTTCCATTTTACGGATCAAAAACTCTTGTTAATGATATGACAGACATTGAAGATGGATCCCGTTTTGTTATTGGTGGAACAGCTGATATGAACCTGAATCTTCTTCCAACCTTCTCACTTTTTACAGGTGCTGATTTACTTTCCGATTTTAAGTGGAACAGTCAGGTACACTCCAATCACCTGGATTACGCTTTATATTTTGGTGCTAAAATCTATCCCTTTGCAAAAGGCTTTAATTTTTCACTGGCTTATGCGCTTGGCAGCCGTACAGATTTTATGACTACGCCACTTTCCAAAGATGAAGTAAAAGCTTTTTGGGGAAACGGAGTTCGCATGAGTCTTGAATACAATTTTTCACACGGAAATTCATACAAAAACTTGCCGGCAATTGGTACATACTGGCGAAGCATGCCTCGTGGAAAAAAACTCCGGGACAACATACTTGCCTTCTATTTGAAGATGGTATTTTAAATTCTACTAATCTAGTAATTGTTCAAGGTTTTACAAGGATGGTCGCCCTTACAATAGGCTTCTGCACCAGCAAGGATTACTTCTTCCATTTTTTCGGTCAAATGCTTTGCCGCAATAGGTTCTGATTTATCCTTGTACTGATCAATTTTAATTTCTTCCAAAATCTTGAAATCATACAGAAGCTTTTCAACATGATTGTAAGACCACCAGGGATCATTTTTTCCCAGACAGTACTTGTCACTTCCACCAATGTAAAGAGGCTGTACATCTGCTCCTGATTTCAGTGCAATGCGGGCGGCCCCTTTTTTGTAGGAATTACGTCCATGCCGAGGTGTTCGAGTTCCTTCAGGGAAAATAATTACGTTACATCCAAGATTAAGCAATTTTTTACATTCTTCACACATTTCATCAAAGTCTGTTGTATTTGTAATGTAAGAAGATTTGATTACTCCTCCAAGTGGTGAATGAATCAGGCTTCCGCGAACAATACAAGTTGCCGTAGGAACCATACTCATAATGAAAACAAAATCCAGAACCGAAGGATGGTTTGCAACGATGATTTTGCCCCTCAGATTTTTAAGAGCTTCCCTTTCATCAACATTCAGTTTAATAACATCAAAAATACTCATGAATTTGATGAAAACTCTAAAAGTATGGGAAACGAATGCACGAGTTTTTATACCAAACTTTTCTTTATCATGAATAAAAAGATGAAACCATGGAAAAACCAGCAATGCAAGAATCACTGCTCCTACACCAAAATAAAGGTAAGAAAACAGCTTCATAAAACAGTGATAATGGTACCAAAGATAATTTTTAACTTTTGGCAGATCATCATGTGAATATTTTGGATCAATTGTTTTTTTACTCATCTCATTCACCTGTTTTTAGGCAATAAATCCGTCAACTGCAAGATTTAAGGAAGATCTAACATCCTTAATATCTGACTGAAAAAGAACCGCAATTTTGAATACAGCAGATTCTAAAAGATTATACAAAAGTTGGTTCATATCAGCAACATTCATATCCTTAAACTCTTTATCATGTATTCCGCGAATAAGAACAGTGTTCAAAAGATGACGCACTTTGATTACACGTCTTTGAACACGTTCTCTTGGATCTTCACCAGTCTTTTTAAGCTGAATCAAATAGTTAAGCAGTACGTGAAAAAGCTTTGAATTCTGTACACATGAATCAACAAGGCAGGAAAGAATACCACGTAACTGTTCTGAAGCACTTAAATCTTCATTTTTCATTACATCAAGAATAGATTTTTCCAGTTCGCCTAAAAGCTGTTTAATGCTACCCAAAAAGATTTCATGTTTATTTTTAAAATAAATATATAGCGTTGTTCTTGTAATTCCGCACTTATCTGCAATTTTCTGGAAGGTTGCATCTTCATATCCTTCTTCCACAAAGACATCCAGGGATTTTTCCAAAATTTCTTTAACCCGTTTTTCGTGTTCAACAATAATTGCCATTAAAACTTCTCCGGTTTGTTCCTTAAATATTTATAAAAGACTGTATCCAGGTTTCCGGCTTTTAAACCTTTAGTTTGATTAGGGTTATGACCAAAAGCTTCTACAAATTTATCACAGCTTGTAATAATGCCTAAATCCCAGTTAGGGAAAGCTTCCCAAAGATCATTCATTTTATTATAAAGACGAACTGCATCATCTTCTTCACCAAGACGTTCACCATAAGGTGGGTTGCATACAATAAGACCGTTCTCGTAAGGTGCTGCAAGTTCTGAAAAATCAGCCTGAATAAAATCAGGACGTGGAATTTTGTCGCTGGAATCTATAAGATTAAGAGCCCGTCCTGCCATAACGCAAGCATGTTCAGCATTTTTTTTAGCTCGTGCAATTGCCTGTGCATCAATATCTGAACCAGTAACCCGAACTTCAACGTCTGTGCGGATTTTTGCAGCTTCTTCTTTTTTGATTTCCAAAGCACGTTCCCCATTGTAGATTGGCAGATTTTCCAATGCAAATCGACGGCCAAAGCCTGGTGCTACATTATGAGCGTAAAGCTTTGCTTCAATGGCAATTGTTCCTGAACCGCAGAATGGATCGTGAAGAGGTGTTTTACGTCGCCACATCATTTCCTGAAGAAGAACAGCTGCAGTTGTTTCTCGCAACGGAGCAATTCCACCGTCAGTTCTGTAACCACGTTTGTGAAGTGGAAGACCCGATAGATCCAGAAGAATAAGAACCTGATTTTCTTCAATATAAACACGGATGTCACTTTGTGCACCAGTTTCAGGAAGAGTAAGCATGTGCCATTTTTCACCAAGCTTCTTATAAATGGCCTTTTGAACCATACCCTGAATTGAATGCTCTGAGTTTAATTTTGATTTATAGGATCGTACTTTATCTACAACAATCTTAGAATCTTTTTTTAAAAAATCCTGCCACTGGATATTGTAAACTCCATCAAAAAGTGCATCAAAATCCAATGCATTATAAGAAGCCATCTGAAGATAAACTCGGTCTGAAGTTCGCAAACACAGGTTTGCACGGAAAAGTGCATCGTCGTCCCCAATAAAAGCTACACGACCAGGTGCATTTCCTGCCAGCTTATAGCCCAGGTGTTTGATTTCGTTTCCTAAGATTTTTTCAGCCCCCACTGCACAAAGGGCAACAAGTGTATTCATTCATAAAGTTTAACATTTATACAATTTTTGTTCAAATGTCAGAGCTTTTATATAAAAAAAAGCAGCCCTGGCAAACTACCAAGACTGCAAACATGGAGGAAGGGTCGCTTAACCCTTAACACTTCCCAAAGCAACTCCAGCAATAATGTACTTGGAAAGAAGGAAGTAAACGACAAACAACGGTAAAACTGTCATTGTCAATCCAAGATAGATTGAACCGAATTCGGTTTTATAAATATCTCCACGAAGGAGAGATACCATGATTGGCATTGTATATTTATTACTATCCGTAAGGATAACCGTTGGCATGAACAATTCATTCCATTTCTGAACGAAGCTGAAAATAGCCTGTGTTGCAAGAGCTGGTTTCATAATTGGAAGAGCAATTACGTTGAATGTAAAGAATTCTCTTGCACCATCAATACGTGCTGATTCTACAATTTCCAATGAAAGAGATGGCATCATATACTGTCGCATAAAGAATACCATAGAAGCATTAGCAATTGATGGAATAATCAATGGAAGGAAGTTATTTGTAAGTCCTACTTTATAAATCATCTGGTAGAAACCGATTGTAACACACTGTGATGGAATCATAAGAACTGCCATGATGAAAGTAAAGAATGGACGGCGTAATTTCCATGAATAAACAACCAAAGCATAAGCTGTCAATGTAGAGAAGTATACACTGAGTGCTGTAGATGAAGTTGAAATAACAATAGAGTTGAAGAAACCGCGAATTGGGCGGAAAGACTCTTTTGTTTCAAAAACACGAAGGTTGCTCAAAAGGAATTTTGATGGAATCAATGAAACGGCGTGCTGCTGAATCTGGTAAGTAGAACGAGTAGCATTGATGATCATTGTATAGAAAGGAAAAATACACATTACCGTAAGAATTGCACAAATAATGTATACAAATACCTTAAAAATTACGTTTGAAGTTGATTTTACCATTTCCTACTCCTTAAGCCTGTTTTTCAGCCATTTTGGCTTCTTTCAACTGCTTTTTGTATGCTTTAATACGTGCTTTTTCAAGTTTGTACTGCTGTGCTTCATCTTTATCACGCATAATAAAGAACATACCGGCAGAAATAATAGAAATAATTACGAACATAATCATACTTGCAGAAGCAGCACGGTTGTACATGTAACTTCCTTTGAAAGCCTGGTTGTAAATGAATACTGAAGCTGTCAAAGTTGCGTTATCAGGACCAGAGTTCTGCATCAACATAAATGGAATATCAAACATCTGAAGACCACCAATAAGTGATGTTACCAGTGTAAAGAGCATGATTGTTTTAAGGTTAGGCAGTGTGATTTTGAAGAACTGCTGTACACCATTTGCACCGTCAATTTCTGCAGCTTCAAAAATATCTGGAGAGATACCAAGAATACCTGAAGAAAGAACAATCATTGTATAACCGAACCAAGTCCAGAACTGAATAAATGCTACCAGAAGCTGGGCGGCTGTTTTTGACTGAGGGAAGTTGTAAGGAACATCAATAGCACCAATAGCCATAAGAATATCATTTACTGGGCTTTTTGGATAACCAAACAACGAAGCAAAAAGGATAGCAATTGTTGAAGCTGTAATTATATTTGGCATGTAGAAAACAACCTTAAAGAATCCTTTTCCTTTAATGTTGTTCTGTTCATTTGTAAACCATGCAGCAAGAACAAGAGCAAGACCAAGCTGTGGAATAAAGTTGATAATCCACATCTTGAATGTATTTGATAAAGCAACTCTAAAAGAAGGTGTATTCAGAGTTGTAACAAAGTTTTTGTACCAAGGGTTTGTGATTGAGAAGTTTGTACTACCCAATCCTTTCAAGTTTGTAAATCCAATAAAAAGAGTATAAAAAATTGGATAAGCCATGAACAAAAGCCAGGCTGCTACGAATGGAATAGAAAAAATGTAACCATATTTTGCGTAGCTAATGTGTTTTTTCTTTTGTAATTCTGTATTTTTAACTAAGTCTTTATTTGCCATTAGTTCCTCCACTAGTGTAAAAAAAAGCGGAAGTGAGCAATTACGCTTACTCCCGCTCTTTTTAATTTTTAGACAAGCTAAATAATTACTTATTCAACAATTACGTCCAAGTTGTCAGCTACGTTCTGTTTGAAACCAGCGATTGCTTCATCACGTGATTTTTCACCGTAAGCGTACTGACGAACAGCATCACGCCAGTATGAGTTGATTGTTTCATCATACTGTGTAAGGTTTTTACCGTTAGCAAATGCGTTAGCAGGTACGAATACGTCGAACATGTTCTGTCCACCGAGGAATGCGAGTTCACCGTTAGATTTAGCCATTACTGTTCCAGATCCAACAGAGTCTTTTGTTCCACCTTCACCATTCATAGTACCGTTAGCCCACATGTACTGGAGTGATTTTTCATCGTAATCAACTGTGATCCATTTGATAACTTTTCCAACTTCAGCAAGGTTTTTAGAGTTTTTGTTACCGAGAACCCATGTACCACCCCAGAAGAATCCGAATGGTGCTTCACAGATAGCCCAGTCACCGTATGAACCTTCACCTACTTTTGTACCACCACAGTTTGGTGCAAGTGTGTAGTTGATGAGCCAAGCTGGTCCGAAGAAACCAAATGCTGTACCAGTATCTTTCATATCAGCGAACCAAGCATCCTGCCAGTCGCGTGTATCATTGTACCAACCATTGTCATTGAGTTTTTTAGAGTAATCCATGAAAACTTCACGTTTTGGATCGATGTAGAGTTTTCCATCTACGATCCAACCTTTGTCAGAAGAGTTTTCAACGATGTGCCAGAGGTCACCGTCACCAGAAACGATAGGGTATCCTTTAGCTTTGAGTTCAGCAGCAGCTTTCCAGAATGTATCGAGAGATCCTGAACCACCACCGATTTTTTCTTTGATTACTTTTGGATCATCTGTTCCCCAAGTTGCTTTAGCAATTGAACGACGGTAGATGAAAGCACCACCAGTAGCCTGGTATCCAAGAGCTACGAGGTCAGAACCACGTGTACCGATATCGATTGTGTACTGAGCAATGTTAGAAGCTTTTACATCAGCAGCTGTGATACCCATGTCTGAGTATTTAGCAGCGAAGTTAGCAGCATCACCCTGTGTGTATTTGAGAACGAAAGCAGCTTCTGCAGCATACATATCAGGAGCATCTTTTGTTCCGGCAAGAGCCTGGTCAAGAGCTGGCTGGTAAGCACCATCAGTTGTAGCGATGATTGTTGCTTTGTAGTCGAAACCACAGTCTGGGTTCATTTCTACATACTTTTTAACCATGCCTGGTACTTCGTCTGTGAAAGACCAAACATTGAGTGTTTTCTTTTCGGCTGGTTTAGATGCTTCTGTTTTTTTAGAACATCCTACCAGAAGGGCCGAGATAGCCAATGCAGCTACCAAAATTTTTTTCATAACGTTCCTCCTAATTTTCGAGTTAGAAAAAATTTTAGAATAGTTTTACGAAAAGGTTTTCGTAACTAATAGTTTACTATGTATACAATTTTTTTGCATAGGGGAAATCCCCTATATATTGGACATTTTCGAGAAAAATTTCTCCATTTTTTTGACGTAAAACGTTTAATACCAATTATTTTCTAGTATGATGATATTTTTCATTTAACCATATGAAAGTTTTTTTTCCGTGATTTGCCAGAATATTTATACTGTGCTACACTATTAGAGATTTTAGACTTTTCCATATAGGAGGAATTATTATGGGGAAAAAAAGCATGAGCTCAATGAAACTTGTTGAGCTTATTGGATTTGTTCTTGCTGCAGTAGGCTTTTGCCTTCCTTTGTCAAAAGGTAAAATCTTTGGTTCAAACGGTGGAAGCGGTCTGAACTATATTAAAAACCTGTTCAATAGCAATGGAAACACATTCCTTGAAGTAATGGCACTTTTGGTATTTGCTTTTGCTATTCTTGGTATTGTTGTTCTTTTGATTAAAGACGTAAAGCTTTACGGACTTTGCTGTGCTCTTGGTGGAATTGTTTGTGGTGCTCTTTTCTATCTTAAATCAATTGGTATTTTTGATTCAGGTGCTGCTAAGGGACTTATCAAAGCTGCAAACAAAATTGGTGGTGCAGTTGCAAAACCTGGTGTTGGTGTTTACCTTCTTCTTATCGGATTTGCAGTAGCTCTTGTTGGAGCTCTTCTTCGCAAAAAATAATCTGGTTAAATCCTGATTTTTAAGGGCTGCTGTCCAATAAGTTTGCATTATGCTGGTTGAGTTTACGGTCCCTGAGCCATGTCGAAGGGTCGAAACCACCACATTTAGTGTAGCAGTCATTTCGACGGGCTCAATGAGCGCTACACTTATTACTTATTGGACAGCAGCTTTTTTATTTCTCTTTCCAAAATCTTTATTAAATAACTTGTATTACTATTTAAGTGAAGGTATTATGGAAGAATGTCATATAATTTGTTTTTTGATCTGGCTGCACTATGTTCACTTGCAGTACTCTTGTTCACATATAAAATTACAAAGCATCTTCCCGAATTAAAGAACAAACTCTTTATATGCCTTTCCCTTGCAACTTTTATTTCTACATGTGTTGATTTAATCTCCGCTGAATTTCTGATTAACCATAGCAGCAGAAATATTTTATGGGCATCCAACATCGTCTATTATGTTTTCGCTATGATGCTGCCTTGTCTATATAGCTTTTATACACTGGCTTTAGTAGGACAGCAGGATCTTTTAAGGAAAAAACGCTACAAGTTTTATTTCTTCTTCCCAATTATAGCCGGATTCATAATGACAATAATCACTCCTTTTACAGGATTGATCTTTACTATCACGCCAGAAGGACTTTATCAGCGAAATTTTGGCGTTCTTATTCTGTACAGCTTTACCATTTACTATATGATTTTAGGTTGTTCAATGGTGATTCGCTTTGGTTCACTTCTTGGATTTTACCGACAGCTTCTTACACTTTCTTTTACAGTTATTACGCTTATAGCTGTTGTCATTCAGTTTATATTTCCACATCTTCTAGTACAGCATTTTGGAATTGCTATAAGTCTTCAGATGATTTTCTACGCTCTCCAGAACTCTGATATGGTTACCGATGGTACTACCGGCGTTCTGAACGTAAAATCCTTTGACATCCTTATTGAACGACAGTTCCGCCGAAATAAACAGTTTGGAATTATTGCCATTTATCTTGAAGACCTGGATTTCTTAATCTCAACTTTTGGCATCAATAATATGGATGTTGTGCTAAAACAGATAGTTTCATTTTTGCAGGAACAGTTTTTTGGAATCACAATTTTCCGCACACGAACCGATTCCTTCACTCTTGTTTTTGAAGAAAAGACCGAAAATGAACTGGTTGCAGTGGCTCAGCAGATTAAACAGAAATT
The DNA here is from genome assembly GCA_016296575.1 of Treponema sp. Taxonomy (GTDB): domain Bacteria; phylum Spirochaetota; class Spirochaetia; order Treponematales; family Treponemataceae; genus Treponema_D. Next base: position 15,450 of record JAEDJA010000007.1, on the reverse strand, counting down.
TGAAACACCATGGAGAAACGGCTCTATGGTTATTAAGGCTCATATCGTTGAATGTATTATCATGTGTCCAAAAGATGCTGAAAACACTCAGGATATTCTGGATATTATGGGAGCCGCCTTTATGGATCTGCGTTACAAGGGAAAAGGAATTCTTCTTGCCCGCAATATTGATGTAAGCACCCGAAAACGATTCAGCTATGTTGAAGACCTTGTAAAATCGGCCATTCAGGAAAACCGCATTGAAGTTTATTACCAGCCTATTTTTTCCACCGAAGAACAGCGTATTGTAGGTGCAGAAGCTTTGATTCGAATGCATGATCGTGAAGGCGGATTTATTTCACCTGAAGAATTTGTTCCAATAGCAGAACAGAACGGCCTTATCCTGCGTATCGGTGAATATGTTTTTGAAGATGTATGCCGCTTTATGGCTTTGAACAAGATTGACCGCTATGGTGCCGATATGATTGACATTAACCTTTCGGTAGCACAGTGTATGCAGACTGAACTTTCCGAAACCCTTATTCAAATTACCAGGGATTACAATCTTAACGTTTCCCAAATCAATCTTGAAATTACTGAAACTGTTGCCGCACATACTCCAGAGCTTCTTCAGCAGAATATGGATCGTCTTACATCACTTGGATTTGCCTGTTCTCTTGATGACTACGGTAGTGGATATGCAAACCTGAACTATATTCTTAAACTGCCATTCAGCATGATTAAAATTGACAAAGAAATTATATGGTCTACAGCCACTGACATTCATTCTCACGTTGTTCTTACAGGTATCATCGACATGATGCACAAACTGAACATGAAGATTGTTGCCGAAGGTGTAGAAACTGAAGAAATGAAAAACATGCTTACAGAACTTAAGTGTAATTATCTTCAGGGATATTATTTCTCCCGTCCTATTCCCGGGCCTCAGTTCCTTGAAATGATGAAAAAACAGGCTATTAAAACAGGATTTACAAAATTCTCTGAAAGAATTGATGAAATCTTCCCTGAAGAACTTTATCCTGAAGCTGAACTTGAAGAACTCTAATCTTTTTTCTATATTTAAAAAAGAGAGGCTTTTATGATCTTTGCACTTATTATTTTTATTCTTCTTATTGCATTCCTTTGCTGTTTTTTTGGATTCAATCTTACAAATATGGCCAATCTTTGGCTGTTTACAACCTTTGAAAACGTTCCTGTTGCTGTAGTTGTACTTATTTCCTTTGGTGCAGGTATGGTCTTTGCCGTTCTGTGCATCTTCCTGGGAAAACTTAAAAAATCTCTTAGTTCAGGCACTGAATCTTCTGATGAAACTGAAGAAAAACCAAAATCTTCCGATAAAAAGAAAAAGCGGTTTTTCAAAAAAGACGCCGTTCCATCAGAAGGAAACTAATGAAGAAATTAACCACAATTATAACTATTTCTCTTTTATCAATTTCACTTTTTGCAGAAAGTAAGGCCGCCGATGTAATCAAAGAAGCTTCAAAAAAAAGCAAGGTTACTCAGAGCGTTGAATATCTTAACACCGAAATTAAAAATGCATCCAGCAGTGAAGACAAACGAGCTCTTTACATTTTTCTGGGCTCCCTTTATGAACAGCTTGGTCAGTTTGATGATGCACGGGCCGCTTATGTAAATGCTGCCGGAATAAAAGGTGGAACTGCAGAAGGAACAGTAAAACGCACAAATGAAGAACTGGTTTTAAGCGCTGTAAGATGTGCACTCAATTGTGGTGATGCTGCAACGGCAGAAAGTTACCTTAATTCAACTGTTCGAAATTCAAAAGATGAAAAAATCCTCTCTCATGTAAAGCTTTATGCTCAGTGGGCTGCCCTTATTAAGGCACAAAACGATTCTGATCTTGAAGAACCAATTGCCGTTTTAAAAGCTTATGCCGGCGTAAAATCCATGCAGACAGTTCAACCTGCCATTATGCTCACTTTGTGGCACATTACCGGTGAAAAATCTTATGGCGATGAATTGATTAAAAAATACCCTTCATCATTGGAAGCTGGAATTGTAAAAGGTGATGTTCAGATGATGAGCACTCCTTTCTGGCTTTTTGTTCCAAAAAAGATGATTGCTGAAGTTGGAACTGGATCAGTTACAGTTGCAAAGGTGGAAAGCTCAGGCGCAAAATCAGAAGTAAATAATTCAAAGAATAATCTTGGAAAACTGCATCTGGGACTTTTTAAAACTGAAAGCAATGCATCACGCCTTGTTGAGGAATTGAAGAAAAAAGGATTTGATGCTTATAAAACTTCAGAAACAAGAAGCAGCGGTACCACCTATTTTATAGTTCTGGTTACCGAAACAGACTCTACCACCGCGGAAAAACTTCGTTCTGCTGGATACGAGTGTTACCGCGCGGAGTAGAAGAAACCCTCTAAATCTTCTATAATGTCTTCCAAATGCTTAAAATATTATATGCGGGTAGTCCTGATGCGGCTGCCTGTACATTGGAAATATTACTCGAAAATTCTAAAAGCTGCGGCTTTGAAGTGGCAGGAGTTCTTACAAATCCGCCATCAAGCCAGGGTCGTCATAAAGAGCTTATTCCTACTCCAGTGCAGGCTCTTGCCGAAAGTAAGGGAATTCCAGTTTTTACTCCAGATCATCTTGATGTTGCATGCCGTGAACAGATTTCTCCTATTGGTGCAGAAGTTCTTGTCTGTTTTGCCTACGGTCACATTTTTGGACCAAAATTTTTAGGACTTTTTCCAAAAGGCGGAATGAATCTTCATCCTTCTCTTTTACCAAAGTATCGAGGTTGTACTCCAGTTCCACAGGCAATTCTTAATAGAGATAAAGAAACAGCTGTTACAATTCAGACACTTGGTCTTGGTATGGACGAGGGAAATATTCTGGCCCAAACAGTTGTTGCTTTGGATGGAACAGAAACTGCGGCTTCACTTTTGGATTTATCGGCACGCACAGGAGCTGAACTTATCTGTAATCTTCTTAAGAGCTGTTCAGAAAATGGTGAGCTTCCTGAAGGCAAGCCACAAAGCGGAGAACCATCTTACACAGGCATAATTACCAAGGCAGATGGAAAAATCGACTGGAATCAAAGTGCAGAAGCTATTGAGGCTAAACTCCGTGCATATACACCGGAACCAGGCATTTGGACTTGTGAAGAAAACGGAAATACCCTTAAAATTTTAAAAGCCAGCGTTCTTAATCCACAGGTAACAAAAGCTTCCGTAAATGTAGAACAGTGGGAATCAGAGCCTTGTGGAAAAGTGCTTGCCTTTGTAAAAAGTGTCGGTATTTTTATTAAAACCGGAAATGGTATTCTTTGCGTGACTGAGCTTCAGCGCCAGGGAAAAAAAGTAATGGCTTATAAAGACTTTATGAACGGTGCAGGAAAATTCCTTGGCACTGTATTAATATAGAAACCAAAATTGAGGAACATATTATGAAATTCAAAGATGCAATTAAAGCTTTCTGGGGAAAACTCAAATCATTCAGTTTTGTAAAGCTTTTTGAAAAAATGGAATCCAATCTGGGACTTATGATTGGTACTTGTGTTACTACCATTATTCTTATGGGTCTCATTGCCTGTGCAGTTTTCTTTATTCATGTTCAGGGCTACGAACAGGTTATGGTTCCAAATGTAGTTGGAAAGCAGCTGGAAAACGCACTTATTGAAATGCAGGAAAAAGAATTGTATCCAAAAATCAATCTGCGTTATTCAGATATTCCTGGTGATGAAGGAACAATTATGGAGCAGAGTCCAGAACCTGGCGCCATTGTAAAAGGCTACAGCCGCGTAAATCTGGTTGTAAGCCGTGGTATTATCGTGGACAGCGTAGGAAACTACATCGGCGAAAATCTGGATAGTTTGCGTCTTAAAATTCAGGAAATCTTTGCAGGACAGACCCGTCCTCTTATTGTTTTGGGTGAACCTGAATATAAAGCTGATAAAAGTGAACCTGGTACAATTCTTGAACAGGATCCTCCAGAAGGAACAAGAATTTCCACACCAGTTACGGTTCATCTTGTTGTAAGCCGCGGACCAAATTACGACAATACAAAACCTCCTTATCTTTTGGGAAGTTCAATCAACGATATTTACCAGACAATCACACGTTCTAAACTGGTTTTCGATTTTACATCCCACACAGCTTTGGAAAACGAAGTGCCTGGTACTGTAACAAACAACCAGGTTTTTGCTGAAGAATTTGTTCCAATTTATTCTCGTATGTCTGTTGAAATGGCAATGCCAGAAAATGATATTGATGGACAGGTTTACGGTATCTACCACTACACTTTGCCTGAATATCCTTACCCAATCAGCATGCGTCTGGATGCTAAATCTTCTGAAGGTGACACATTTACTCTGATTAATTTTGTACACACTGGTGGAGAACTTACTCTTCCATACTGTCTGCCACGAGGAACAACAATAATCCTGTACCAGGGTGATAAAGTAATGAACCGTTTCCTGGTTGAATAGTATTTTGAGGGTAAAATAATGGCTCAGTCTTTGATTTGTATGACTTTGACCGGTAAAACACTGGCCGAAGATTCAAAACTGGTGGAAAAATACGCCAAAAAGATTGATCTTGTGGAGCTTCGCGCCGATCACCTTACCGATGATGAACAGCTTTATATCCGAAGATTCCCTGCTATGATCAACAAACCTTGTATTCTTACAATCCGTCGTGATATTGACGGTGGTAATTTTACTGGCGGAGAATTTTCCCGAACAACCCTCTTTGGACGTGCTCTTTCCTTTGCAGAAGAAACTGAAGAAAAAAACTTTGCTTACGTAGACTTTGAAGAAGATTACCATGTACCAAGCATTGAAGATGCGGCTCAGGCTTTTGATATCCGTGTAATCCGAAGCTTCCATGACATGAAAGGACCTGTTTATAACATCAAGGAAAAATGTAATTCCATGCGAAAAACCGGTTATGAAATTCCCAAAATTGCTTTCATGCCAAAAACACTTCATGATGTTACTAATCTTTTTAAAGAAACAGCTGATTTTACAGATTACGACCACATTCTTTGTGCCATGGGACCAATGGGTCTTCCATCACGACTGCTGGCTGACCGAACCCACTCATTCCTTTCTTTTGTTTCACCAGCCGAAACTGAAGGAAATACTGCAGGACTTGGCCACATTGATCCAAATACTTTGAACGATCTTTACCGTTTCCGTCAGATCAATAATGAAACAAGTCTTTACGGAATTACAGGATGGCCTTTGGCTCACACAGGAAGTCCAAAAATCCACAACCAGGGTTACATTGGTCACGATTTGAATGCAATGTATCTTCCTGTCCGAGGTCCACAAATTTCTGAAGTAATTGAGTTTGCAGAGCTTACAGGAATTAAAGGTATGTCGGTAACAGTTCCTCACAAAACTGCAGTTATGAACTACCTTTCCTCTATGAGTGAAGAAGTTGAAAAAATTGAAGCCTGTAACACAATTGTCCGGGAAAACGACACTTGGGTTGGTTATAATACTGATGCCTATGGATTCCGCCGTTCTCTTGAAGAATTTCTTGGCGTGACAAAGCTTCGTCACAAAAAAGTTGCTATTATTGGAGCTGGTGGTGCTGCCAGAGCCATTGCTTATGTAATCAAACAGATGGGTGGAAAAGCCTGCGTATTCAACAGGACTCTTGCTAATGCAAAAATATTAGCTGATAAATATGGTTTTGACTATGCAGAACTAGGACCAACCACATGCGATAAACTGGAAAAATATTCCGATCTTATCATTCAGACTACTTCTGTTGGTATGAACTGCGAATTAATTTCCACACCGGAAACTGATCCAATCTATTTTTACAATTTCAAGGGGCATGAAGCGGTTTTTGACCTGATTTATACTCCTCCAACAACACCAATTATGAAACGAGCATTCCAGGCCGGATGCCGAACCTGTAACGGAGCAAAAATGCTTCAGTACCAGGGATATATGCAATTCAAATTATTTACAGGAATGGACTACGAAAAATGATGAATCAAAGCGAACAGAAAAAACTTGCTGCAGAAACAGCAGTGGACACACTCATCGAAAAAGGACTTATCTTTAGCGGAATGAAGATTGGTCTTGGTACAGGCTCTACTGCAATGCCTGCAGTTGATCGACTTGGCTGGCACATTAAAGAAGGCCATCTTAAAGATGTAAAAGCCGTTGTAACCAGTTTCCAGACACAGAACCGCTGCCAGGACTGGGATATTCCAGTTTACACTTTAAATGACCGTGCTATTGATGGTGAACTTGATCTTGCCATTGACGGCGCAGATGAAATTGATCCTGACTGCAACTGCATAAAAGGTGGTGGAGCAGCTCATGTTCGCGAAAAAATCGTTGAATATTCTGCAAAAACCTTTGTTGTTATCGCCGATCAGAGCAAAATTGTTAATGATATCGGAACTAAATTCCTGGTACCAGTAGAAATTATTGAAGGTGCACGTGTTCCTGTTATGAAAGCAATGGCTAAGCTTGGTGCAACTTGTGTTCTTCGCGAAGGTGTACGCAAAGCAGGTCCTGTTATTACAGATAATGGAAACCAGATTCTTGACTGCCATTGGGAAAAGCCAATCAATGTGGCCGAAATGGAAGACAAAATCAATCAGATTACAGGTGTTCTTGAAAACGGACTTTTCAGTAAAAAAACACCGGTTTGCTTCATTGCCAAAGAAGATGGCACTGTAGAAATCAGAAACCTTAAATAATGTTTCCACCTTTTGATACGGAACTCGCTCTCCACTACGGGCGGGTTCTGGCAAAAAAAATTGACTCTGGGGAATTCAGATTGATTCCCAAAACCAAGCCCAGTATGGAACGCCTGAATCAAGGTGTAATGCTGGGTGTTTTGGTTTGTACTGATGAAAATAATCAAAGAGTTTATCTTGCTGCTCCAAGCGGAATCCACTGGGAACTGGAAAACAGTGCTTCACAGAAAAACTCTCTTTTTATTTTTGTACCGCCAGTTGTTTCCCCTGAAAAAATTAACGAAGCCCTTTCCAAAAATGACAAAGAAATTCACCGTCTTACAAAAGAAATTGAAAATCTGAAAAATGAAAGCTCCAGTGATTATTCTTTAAGGATTTCACAATTAAAATCCAGGCGAACAGAACTTACCACAGAATCACTTTCACGTGTACATTGTCTGTACAAATTCCACGATATTAAGGGAAATGTCTTTACATTAAACGAAATTATCCAGGAAAAAGGTGTTCTTCCTCCTACAGGAATTGGTGACTGCTGCGAAATTAAACTGCTTGATTTTGCTTTTTCTAAAGGATGGAAAGTAATTAGCCTTGCCCAGGTGTATTATGAAAAAGGAAAAAATCCTTACTATGTGGAGCCTTGTGATTCACGGTGTTCCTGGCTTCTTCCACGGATGCTTGGACTTTACATTCTTTACCAGGACAAACACATCTGCGTTATAAATAAACCTTCTGGGCTTCTTTCCGTTCCAGGGCGAACAGAAAATAACAAGGACAGTGCTGAAGCTAGACTTTCAACACTATACCCGAGTTCAATTACTCAAAGTGCAGTTCACCGCCTGGACATGGAAACCAGCGGAATATTGATCCTTGCAAAAACTGAAGAAGCCCACCGAAATCTGCGGCTTCAGTTTGAAAATCAGACTATCGTGAAAAAATATACTGCTCTTCTTTCTGGAGTACTTGAAAAATCTACAGGAAAATCATCTCCCAAAAACGGTGAAAAATGTGGTGAAACAACTTTGCCATTCCGTCTGGATCCTGAAAATCGTCCTTACCAAATTTACGATGAAAAAGATGGAAAACCAGGAACTACCCTGTGGCGAAACCTTGGTATTGAAGCTTACATAAAACCAGATGGAACCAGACAAAAATGTACACGCATGGAATACATTCCAAAAACCGGTCGTACTCATCAACTGCGCCTTCTTTCTGCCCATATGCAAGGATTTAATCTGCCAATTATTGGTGACAGCCTTTATGGAACCTGCCTTCCTGGTGAAAAACTTCAGTTAAAAGCCTTTTATATCATGTTCAAACACCCAGTTAGCGGTGTAAAAATGGAATTTTCCCTCGATTTTTAATTTTTTTTTTAATATTCTGTTGACAGTTATATCGCCCTACGATATATTGTAATCATAATATATCGCTAAACGACATATCGGGGGACATAATATGGAAAAGTATCAGCCACTGACCGAATCTGTTTTTTACATCCTTCTTGCTCTTCGTAAACCTAACCACGGTTACGGAATCATTCAGGAAGTGAAAGAACTTACTGGTGGTCGAATTACAATGGGAGCTGGAACCCTTTACGGTGCAATCCAGACTTTGGAAGTAAAAAAATGGATCAGCGTTTATAGTGAAGAAACTGATTCAAGAAAGAAAAAAGAATATGTAATTACTGAACTTGGAAAAAAAACATTTAAACAGGAATGTTTAAGACTTAACCAGCTGTTGGAAAATTCAAAATTAATGGAGAACTAAAATGAGAAAAACCAGATTTTATTTGAACACTGAAAAAGAAGTTAAATGGCTTAATGAAATGGCCGCCAATGGATGGAATTTTACTAATTATAGACTGTTTGTTTATTCTTTTGAAAAATGTGAACCTGGTGAATACGAATATCAGATTGATACATCTGACAAATTTGGAAAATGTTCAGAAAAATACCGTTACTTTATGGAAGAAGCTGGAATTGATGTTGTTTGCTGCTGGGGTCCATGGGTAATGCTCCGCCGCAAAAAGAGCGAAGAACCTTTTGAACTTTACACAGACGATGAAAGCAAGCTTGAACACTTTATTCGTATTAACCGCATTTTTAAATTTGTAGCCTTTTTTGAGATGCTCGGCCTTTTGGTAAATCTTTATCCTGCCATTGAATATAAACTTGCTGTAAACATTGTTGCCTGTATTATTTGTGGTCTTTTCTCAGGTATTTTCATCAATATGGTTGTAATTTACAACAACAAGATTTTTAGAATTAAAAATGAAAATGTTAATCTTGAAGAAAGTACAAATAGAGTTCAGAAATCACGAATGTATGTTATTGTTGGCTGGCTTCTTTTGCTGGGGTCAATGGTGATTAAAGATTTTGATAGTGCCTTTACAAAAATTGCATCAATTGTTCTTGGTTTATCAGCTGCATTCTTGTTCGGATTATCACTTAAATATTCATCAAAATACAAGAAATAAAAAAATCAGGAAGATAAAGAGCTTTCGGTAATCTGCAGTTCTGTTAGGGTTTTTGTGCATTTTGTACAGACAAATAGCAGAATTGCGGGGATTACAAAACCCATAAGTGTTGCAACGGATTTAAAATTTTCGGTGAGAGGAAGATTAAATAGCTGAGATAGTGGTTTTGTAAAGACAAAACACAAAATTGCACAGATGATTGGTACCACAAGTGTTGCAACATTAAAAACCTTCTGAAAAGATGTGGAATAGTTCAAGGAAACGAGACAGCCCACCTTTATCGGAAGGTTTTTTTTATTTTTGGCGGTAATTACTACACGGCAACCAGAACAGCTTCCTCCACAACCGGCACAACCGTCTTTATCGAAAGGAATAAGAAGTGCATCGCCAGAAGAAAGAATCTCCTTTACCATGAACTGTTTTTTCATCATTTTATGGCTAATTCTGCCAGACGACGGTTACATTCCGCGGCAGCATCATTATTTCCAAGCTCAAGATAAGTGTCCCGAAGATTGTAAAGTGCATCTCCATCAAAAGCATTCAATGAAAGAGCACGTTCAAAACATTCAGAAGCATCTTCGTAAAATTCTTTTTGAAAATTAATTATACCCAACAAATTCCACATTTTTGGATTCAATTGATTTTGTGAAAGCCCAAATTCGCAAACTTGCTCAGCATCACTTAGTTTTTTCTGAATCATGCATACATAAGCAAGTGTTTCAACAACTTCCATGTTATCGGGATTCAGGCGGAAAGCTGTTTCTAAAGCTTTTTGTGCACTTTCCAAATCTCCAGAATCACGGTAGGTTATGCCCATGTTATACCAGAGAAGATAATTGTTCTGATCCAGCATAACTGCTCGTTTCAGGCAGGCAATGGCATCATCAAAATTACCGTCTGCTGCAAGGCGGATGGCGTGATTATTCAGTACATCGGGTTTTTCGTTCATACATTAAATATACTAAATTTTGTCGGCAATGTATTGTTCAAAATCTTCTAATGGCATAGGTTTTGCGTAATAGAAGCCCTGAATAAGAAGATCTATTTTTTCCTGGCACATGTCCCTCAGTTTTTCCAGCTGCTCTTTTGTCTCTACACCTTCAGCAACAGCAGAAATACCAAGACCGTTGGCTACCAAAAGAATACTATTCAAAACGGTGTTGTATTTAGGTTCCATAATATTGCTGATAAGGCTCATGTCGATTTTCATGACGTCAATTGGTAGTTCGCCAAGGGTAGAAAGACTTGAATAGCCAACTCCAAAATCATCCAGTTCAACATGGAAGCCTTTTTCCTTAAAGCTGTAGACTGCGGCCATTTTTCGGCGGATATCACTGGCATTGGCAGATTCAGTTACTTCAAAGTGAATAAGATTGTGTGGAATACTATAGCTGTCTACAATTTCTTCCAGATAATTTGTGAGATTTGTATGGTCAAAATCAACCTGAGAAACATTCACGGAAATTGGAACTACTTCTTTTCCTTCATCAAGCATCCGTCGAAGATCGGAGCAAACTACTTCAACAATATAGCGGTCTAGTTCGGAAATAAAGCCGTTTCTTTCAAAAACAGGAATAAAATCTGCCGGATTAATAAAGCCCAGTTCCGGATGAATCCAGCGAACCAATGCTTCAGCACCTTTTACCTTTTCGGTGAATGCGTCGTGTTTAGGCTGATAGAAAATCTTGAACTGTTTGTTTTCTATTCCTTCTTTTGCAATACTCTTAACCTTGTGTTCACGCATCATTTTCTGGCGGATTTCACCATCAAAAAGAGCAATATTTTCTTCGTATTTTTCGCGAAGATAATCTATTGGCATTCGAGCATTGTTAGCAATATTTTCAATGTCCAGGCTGTGATCAATATGGGCATAAATACCACAATCAATTTTAATATTTGGAATTTTGGAAAGCTTATCAAAGTTTTCACAAAGCCCGCTGAAAAAAGTCTGGTGCCACTCAAATGGAACATGCTTTGTAATAGCCATAAACTGATCATCGTTGGTGTAACCAAGAAGAGTATCTTTATTATCGTAATATTTTAGAATGTCAGCAAATCCTTTTATAAACTGGCGGCAATTATCCACACCATAACGGCCTAAAAGAAGGCGATAAGATTCAATTTCCATGCACACAAAGTCGAAGCTGGTGTCTGGATTTTCATCAATAAACTTCTGCGCATAAATGAAGAACGACTGTCTGTTGTATAAACCGGTAAGAGGATCTCGTTCAACAATACGGAGCATTTCGCTGGATTTACGGAGGCGAACAATTTCTTCAATACTACGGAAAGCACCAACAATTTTATTTGAACCCAGTCGCATAAGCTTGAACTGAACATTTGTAATTCCGTGGTTTGTGTTAATTCGGTAATTGCAGTTATATTCAGGCTTGTATTTAAGTTCTTCAACAATGCGGTCCAGTTTTCCTGCCTCGTACATTTCTTTTCGGTCGTCGGCATAAACCACTGTATTAACATAATTTTTCCAGGCAATGTCGTAAGGATCTTTGAAAATATTTTCTTCAACACCGTCCAGATAGTAAACATTGTTTCTTTTTCTTTCTTCCGTAAAACCAGTTTTTTCATCAATAAGCAGAACACTTACATAGTCATGGGCAAGAGCTTGAATAATAAGACGCAGTTCATCTTCACGCTTCTTTTCAGTAATATCGATAAATGTACCTATCAAAATACGTGGCTTTCCATTTGAGTACCTTACGCATTTTCCCTGAGCATAACCCCAGATAACTTTGCCATCTTTTTTAGTAACACGGTACTCAAGGTCGTATTGTTTTTCACCGGAAAGTGCATCTGAAATAGCCTGAAGAACTTTAGGTCTGTCTTCCTCTAAAACACAGTTTATAAAATACTCTGGATCGTTTGGAAAATCATTTTCATCTGTATAACCAAGCAGCTGGCGGAACAAATCATTCCATGTGGCTCCAAGGCTGTTTCCTTCTTCATCATAACGGAAGTACCACATGCCTGACTCGGCAATATCATTTATGACATCAAGAAATTCTTTTGACTGGGCAGCAGAATATTCGGCCGCTTCCAGAGCTTCTTTTACCTTTACATTGGCTGCTTCAATTGCAGATTGAGATTCTGTAACATCCTGATGATATCCACGGAGCATTATTCCAGGGCCTTTATAAGAATTGTCTCTAAGTCCTCCGCATCGAATATAAATAAGACCGCGTTCAGGATGATTATAACCATAAATAATTTCAGTCTGTTTTCCGGAAGACAGATCTTCGATATAGTTTTTTATAATTTCTTTATTTTCTTCAGGAAGGCAATCAAGGAATTTTTTATAGGCATCATAACTGTCACTATCGGCAGCACAACCTATAAGTTCAAACATTTTGGCATCACCAATAAGAATTGGTTCTCCTTCACCAAGAAACAGGTTCCAGAATCCCATTTGAGTTCCGTTCAAAGTACCAAGTGTTTTCTGGAAAACTTTAATTTCCGTTTTGCTGGCGGTAACATCAGTTGCATATTCAATAAAAACGTTCTCACCATTTAAAACAGCCTTTTTGAGAAGAACATCATAATATTTTTTACCGTCATAGGCTTCACTTCGGATTTCAGTCAGCCCTGGTTTCAGGTTTGGAATGGAACACATTGGGCAAGGTTTATCAAGGCCGTATAAATATTTGTAACAGGTATAACCATTATAATTCTGACCTGTACGCTTGAAGGTTTTTTTTGCAGCTTCATTGACGTAAAGCAGTTCGTATGTTCCTTCACGACAAATACTAATCTGCTGGTCAGTTCCATCAAGAATATCTGCCAGTTCCTTGCTGTATTCTGTAATATGATTGAAATATTTTTCGCTAATGCTTTTGTATTCGTTGGAAAGTCCCTGATTCAACTCCTTCAGTTTGTCAATTTCACTTTTCTGATCCAAAAAATGCTGAATGTTGGTATAAGTAACAAACACGCGGATTGTATTTCCGTCTTCATCAAATTCAGGTGTATAGGCACATCTAAGAGTTTGCCATTTTCCATTTGACATAAATGGATTGTCATCAAAGCTTTCGGTTTTTTTTAGGGATTTAAGATAATCTATATCCAGACGATGAACCAGTTCTGCCTCATCTGTATGGCGGTGCCTTTTAATAAGTTTAACTACTTCTGGGATTGGAAATTCTTTACCAACTGCATTGGAATTTTTCTTATCATGAAGAACAAGCATAGTTTCTTTAATGACATCAATGACCCAAAGTGTATCGGCATAAAAGGCCATATTTTCTAGAAGAGCCTTATTGTATACTATTGTTCCAATTGTGCTAGTATTCTTCATTGCTTCCGATTATTGAATATATCTAAAATCTCCATTATTAATTTTACAATGTAATATTCAAAAAGGCAAATCAATTATAAAATCTCTAAAAAATTAATTTTTTAAAACCGGAACCATGGAAAGGAACAGTTCTTCAATAAGATCGGCGGCAACTGAACTTTCCACACCGGTTTTTCCATCAATATCGCCTTTACTCTGAATATTTCTAAAACTGGCACATGCTTCTTTTAGTACGGCAATCCCTTTTTCCCAGGCTTTTTCAATGCAGCCACTGGTTTCCAAAAGGGAAATACACTGTTCCACCGCTGGAGAATCTATGCCTTCCCCACGAGCCTGATTCATAAATGCGGCAATTTTTTCCTTGTCTTCTGGATGTTCCTGAACGTGAATCAAAACCGGCAGACTTTTTTTGCCTTCTACAATGTCATCTCCTCGTTTTTTTCCAACATTGCCTGTGGTCAGGTTGATTACATCGTCTATAATCTGGAAACCCATGCCCACAAAACTAGCTGTTTCTCCAAGTTTTTCACAAAGCTCCTGAGAAGCACCGCCTGCCATAGCTCCAAGTTGGGCTGCAAGATTTGCAAGAGTACCTGTTTTTTGCCTTACCATGGCTTCGTATTCTGCTTCCACCGGAAAAAAACCTGGATTTCTGTGCCAGTAAATGTCCATTGCCTGTCCAAGGTGAAGCCGGCGCAATTCCTGACTTACAATTCTGTGGAGCTGAAGCTTCTTTTCATCAGAAATATCAAGTGCATCAATTAAGGAAAGTGCTTCAAAATAAAACCAGCTGCCGGAATTCAGAGCAGTGTCCAGACCAAAAGTGATGTGGGCACATGGTTTTCCGCGGCGCAAGTCAGCACCATCTTCGATATCGTCGTGAATCAAGCTGGCTGTATGAACAAATTCCACAATTGGACAAAGGCGGAAGGCCAGTTCCTGAGCTGAGGAAGCTTCTTTTGCTGAAAGTCCTGAGGTTGAATTGTCAGAACCGACGTTTTTTTTGCTTTCAGAAACAAGATCTGCTACCAATGTGGCAAAGAGAGGCCGCCAGCGTTTTCCACCCTGAGAAATTAAATTTGTGTTTGGTTCAAGCAGACAGTTAAGATAAAGATTTCCGTTTTCCGAACAAACTCCATCCGGGAGTTTTCCAAAGGACATATTTTTCCATTGGTGGTTCAATTCAGTTACGCGGGAAATTTCTTCTTCAATTTTTTTAAGTCGGTTGGTAAATTCTGGATTCACAGCTATTCTTCGTTATTAATTTTTTTGTAATCTTCTAGGAATTTTCGACGGGTAATTATCAGATTGATAAGCTCCTGGTACATGTTGAAATCTACTTCCAGGGCCATTGGCAGGATAAAAAATTCAGTTTCGTTGCAGTACCGTTCTATAAACTTGCTGTCTGTAACGTAACCAAGTGAAATCATATTGGAAATACGGTCGGCACATTTTAAGACTTTTGCTTTTTGACTTCCATTGTTGATAATGCGCATAAGGAAATCTTTTTTGTCTTCTCCTTCACGCTTGGTCACTTCCATTACAAGATCGTAAACCTCGTTTCCATCTGAATCAGCATTTTTTACAAGATTTTGATCAAAGTCAGGAATATCTTCGATTGTATCATGGACTATTGAAGCTTTTAAAAGGATTGGATCAATGTAACCGTAATCAATAAGAATTGCCAGAGTGTCCATCTGGTGACGGAACATATTTCCACCGGCATGACGTGCTTTTCCAATAAGGGACGTAGCAAGCTGCATGTAAGGTGCAAGAATTATGCTCTTGAGTTGCAGAAGTCCCTCCTCGTTCATTTTAAGGGAGCGTTCTGTTTTCATCTCATATTTACGTTTAGCCATGCCAAGCCTCCGAAAATCCGATTCATATTATAACATAAAATTAGAGGGAATGACAGAGCCCGCATTGAATCACGTTAAATCTAACCGAAAAAAAAGTGGTGAATCAAGTAAAA
>JAEDJA010000046.1 GCA_016296575.1 Treponema sp. | reverse complement strand
ACTTTATCACAGACCTACCTTTTTTGGAATTTACAGAAAGACTTTCACACTGTCTAATAAAGAATCAATGCTATTTTTCGAGCCGATGGAGCGGACAAATACCTGGACAGTTTAAACAATTAATCCAAATGTTTGACCGCTCTTCTAAGTTATTATATTATAAAACCTCCTTCTAAGCATGATGCATTCTTTAATTCAAAGAGCATCTTAGTAAGTTGTTTAGTATTGAATTCATTAATATAACAGTCCATTCCTCCCATAAGACCTGTGCCATTTTGTCTCGTATTTCTAAAAGTGATATTGGAACCTTTAATCTCCATATCAATATCAGCATAAGCAATAGAGAATGACGCTCCAATTGACTTATATATTAAATTATCATAAGTAAATAATAGTCCTGCTTTTCCTTTCCCCAATAAAGTAGTATCTATTAATCCAATGATGTCGGATTGCTTAATTCCAGGTGCCATATGTGCAATCGCTGATTGAATAACTTGTGCATACTCCGGATTATTAACAGCCCCATGTGTATAAGCAACTCCAGAAGTATTTACATCGGATATATATTGAGCGACAACATCTATTTTTTTCTGTCTACGTTCTTCTATCAAATCGTCCATTGCATCGCTATTCTCTTTGTTCAACTCATCCAACAACTCTTCGGCTTCTTTATTTCCTTCATTCTTTGCTTCAATTAGCAGGCGCATGCATTCATAACTATCTTCTTCGATTAAATCACCATCATGATAACAGATAGCAAGTAAAACTTTGGCTTCTGTTTCATCATTATCAACAGCCAATTTTAAATACTTTATCGCATTATCACCATCAGCACGATCTTCATCAAATTCACCCAAATATAAGCGACCAAGATATAATTGAGCATCAGAATTGTTATATTCTTCTGGGTTTGCAGCTTTTTCAAGGTATGAAATTCCTAAATCTTCATCTTTTTCAACTCCATTTCCATTATAATAACAAAGTCCTACGCACCTATAAGCATCTCCATGACCTTGTTCTGCTGCTTCAAGAAAATACTTAAATGCCTTTTCTTCATCTTCATTAACTCCCCATCCACTATAATAACATCTTCCAAGCCAATACATAGATGAAGTCATTATTTTAGATTTCTCAAATAATTCAGCAGCTTTTTTTTGGTTTTTTATTACACCTGCTCCCATAAGATAACAACATCCCAAACGATACATAGCATATATGCATTCCATTCCAACCGCGGTTTCATACCATTTTACAGCCTCTTCCTTATCAACATTGACACCATCTCCATAATAAAAAGCATCACCAATTGAACTAATAGCTAATGCATTTCCTAAATCTGCAGATTTTTGATAATACTCGAATGCTGTATACTCATTTTTTTCAACACCTGTACCATTTGCATATCGTTCACCTAATTCGTAAAGTGCTTCAGAATCATTCTTTTTTTCAAGTATTTCCAACTCATCAATAGATAATTCCGAATAATCAATCTCATCTTCTTCCTCAGACTCTTCGTTTTCAACTTTGGAAGACTCTTTAACATCAGTACTTAAACTGCATCCACATTCAGAACAGAATTTCTGCTTAAAATCTACTTCTGTACCACAGTTTGGGCAAAATTTTTTTAATATTACTTTTGTACCACATTCAGGACAAAACTTTGAACCATCATCAATCTCTTTACCACAACTTTTACAAATCATTTTTTTCCTTTTTAGAAAGATTTTATTGTATTATCCGGCAAAATACAAGTATAAATTTCAAACTACATAATTTCACTTCTTATCTATAAAAAATATCATGTGGTCCTACTTGACTTGAAGGAAGAAGTTGAACTTCAACTCCATTCTCTTCATCATATGCAGAATCAAATAACAAAATTATATCCACATTTTGTGTAAACATAATGTTTTTTAATGAAAGTATAGAATTTATTCTTCATTTGTAGTTATTTGTCTTTTCTCTATTTCGGTGATCTTTTGTATATGGTGCTTCCAATAGATGTTTTGCCAGACACAATTTCAGGTGTCGGTTTATTAGATGATCTTTTTGTACTTCTTACAGTTTTCAGAGAAGTTTCAAAATATGCACTGCCAAAACTTGAAAAGAAAATTGAAAACAAGTTCTACGAGATTAGTTACCAAAAGATAGATGAAAAACTTTCAAAAATTTATAAATCAATTTTAGTAACGACCTTAATAACGTTCTTTGTAAATGCAGTAGGTTGCACAATTCTTGTTACAAAACCATTTGGTATTGTTATTTCAAGAAAGGTTGCTGTTGCAATCTTTGTTTCAATTTTTGTATATGCCTTAATCCGTTTTATTATATATCTAAGAAATTACGGTCAGCTTACAAAGAAACTTGCTTTGTCAGTTTATAAAAAGAAAAGTATTTACAAGGGTGTCTCTGATTTCGTTTGCAGAGAATATAGATATTTAGCTTATCTTTTTAATGGACTGGAAATTGTAAAATCAGTTGTGCCGGAACTTAAAGACATCCCGAATGGACCTCAGATTGTAAAAACATTCAAAAATCATTATAGAAAAAGAATCATCCTCTTTAGTGTTTTCTTTGTCTTATATTCGCTTTTGATTATGGCAACAAAATTTATTCTTTTAGAATATAAAAAATCACAAATCTTTCATACCTCTGTCATTAGTTGGCATACCCCATGTGTTATCATTTATTCAGAAAATGACAGGAGGTCTGTATGAAAACAATTTTTCAAAATCAGGCAATAATAAGTTATGTTGAATTTATCCGTAAAGTTATTGAACTGAAAAAAAATCCAACGGATGAAAAAACTAAAGAACTATATCATGCTTTCATTAGCAGATATCGTGAAATGAAAAAGGATAAGGAAATAATCTTGTCTGTTTCTAGTGTTCGTATTGGAAGTTGTCTAATTACGAACTTATTTAAATTTTATTATGCTGATATGCCACAGCTTTGGGCTTTTATTCATCTTGTTCTTGAAGACATGATGAATAAAGAGTTATCACTTTCATTTTGATATTACAAAAAAGAGGATTTTAATGCCTTAAAAAATCAATTAAAAAGATTGTGGTTTATAAAACAAAGTCAGTATGCAACAGACTTTATATATTTGGAAGATGAAAAAAATAAAGTTGACATTGAAATTAAACTTTTTCATACACGGCTCAGTTGTGAACAGTGTAAAGAGAACATAGAAAAAACAAAAAAAACTGTGAAGGCTGCACGTTATTCTGCAGAAAAGTTTTCTAAATTATTTGCTTAGGAGGATTATTATGGGATTTGTAAAGGGAATGATTACTGGTGTTCTGGTTGTAGCAGGTGCAATAGTTGGTGCTGCTGTAGTGGGTGTAATTAAGGATGAAAAGAAAGAAAAAGAAGAAATGAAAAAGGCTGCTGAAGAAATAGATAAAGAAAATGAAGAAGATGGTAAAGCATATGAGAATGGCATGAAGTCTTTTGCAAAACATGTTGGTAGAAAACTGGATAAAATGGCATCTTCCTTATAGTTTTCATTTTTTTTGTAAATACGGATTTTCGTGGTATAATTTATGAATCGAGAAAGTTTTATGCAACCAAAAGAAAAAATTGTCCTTATGCATCGTATAAGCCAAATTGATGATATTATCCGCAGAGGAAACTATCCAAGTGCGTCACAAATTGCTAAAGAACTCAGAGTTAGTTTACGAACTATTAACCGCGATTTAGACGTAATTCGTGATTATTATTATGCTCCACTGGAATATGATCAGACAAGACGCGGCTGGTACTATAAAGATCCCAATTTTTTTATTAAATACATCCAGCTTGAAGAAGGTGAACTCTTTAGCCTTGCTTTGTTTGATACCCTTCTTATGCAGTACAAAAATACTCCACTGGAAGGAAAACTAAGTTCAGTCTTCGAAAAAATCCGTAAAAGTTTACCATCAGAAGTTTCTATAGATTCTCGATTCCTGGATGAATGCCTGACTTATATTCCAGATGCTTTAGCACCAATTAAGGAAGAAGTTTTCGACTCTGTATTCTCTGCGGTAAAGAAAAATGTAACATTATCTTTTGAATACAAACCATTACAAAAAACAACTTATATGGAACGAAAAATTGATCCATACCACATAATTTGCCAGCGTGGTAACTGGTATGTTATAGGTTTCTGTCATCTAAAAAATGAAGTAAGAATTTTCAGTTTTTCACGAATGCAGAATATCCAGCTTACAAGAGATAAGTTTGAAATCCCGAAAGATTTCAATGCTAAAGACTATGTGGATAAAACCATGGGCGTCTGGCTCAGTGCAAAAACCAAGTATAAAGTTCGTCTTTTATTCAGTGCAGAAATCGGCACTTTCGCCGCAGAACATATCTGGCATGAAGGTCAGACTGTCGAGCTGAATGAAGATGGCAGTGTTGAGGTTTCATTTGAAACGACACAATTACCGGAAGTAAAACGGCTGGTGCTGGGACAGGGAAGGACGGTTAAGGTGTTGGAGCCTAAAGAGCTGGTGGAGCAAATTTGTGAAGAGGTTGATGCTATAAAAAAATTATATAAATAATAGGAAGGAGATTATATGTCTTATAAAGATGCTTCGTTTTGTACATTTGTAAGTCAAGTTAGTATAGAGGACACCCCTATAGAAGATTCGTATGACACAATCTTTAGTCAATATGAAAAGGTTGTTGTTCAGGCTTTAGTAAGTTCATTTGGTTTAGATTTTCTTATTCAAGATCAGCATGGTGGAGATGTTGATACAATTCATAATGTTCGAGAAATTGGAAAAGATCCCGAAATGAAATATAAAAATCAACAAAACGCAAAAGATTACGCAAACAGAGGAAAATATGATGGTGCAGAATATCATAAAGATCCGACATTTGCACAAGTAAAGAGCAAAAAAAGAAAAGAATATTTTGAAAACGGTAATAAAGATTTTAAAGATGAATATACAGGAAAAACAAATCTTGGGTTTTTAGGAAAAAGTAAAAATGCACCAACTGATAAGAATGCAAATCTTGATCATATTATTTCTGCAAAATCTATACATGATGACCCAGGTAGAGTTCTTGCAGAACTAGATGGAAAAAAACTTGCAAATTCAGAAGATAACTTTGCTTGGACAAATGAAAAATTAAATAAGTCCATGAATGCAGATGAAATTCCAGATTATATAAATGCACACCCTGAACTTGATGAAACTACAAAAAATAATATGATGGAACACTATAAAAAAGCGAAAAAGGCATATGATGCTAAATTAAATCGGGCATATTATACAAGTAAAAAGTTTTGGAAAGATACCGGTAAGGCAGCTGCAAAACTAGGCCTTTCTATGGGGTTAAGACAAGCTTTAGGTCTTGTATTTACAGAAATCTGGTTTACTGTAAAAGATGCAATAATTCAAACTAAAAAAGATGGTAAAGCTCTTTTTGATGCAATTGCAAAAGCTGTAAAACAAGGCTTAAAGAATGCTAAGAAAAAGTTTAAAGAAATATGGGAAAAATTTATTGAAGGAGCAGTTGCTGGTGTATTATCATCATTAGTTACTACTTTAGCAAATATATTCTTCACCACAGCAAAAAATGTAATTAAAATTATTCGTGAATCTTTTGCGTCACTTTCTCAAGCATCAAAAATCCTCTTTATTAATCCGGATAGTTATCCTTTAGGAGATAGATTTGTCGCGGCAGCAAAAGTGTTGGCAACAGGTGCAAGCGTAATTGCAGGTTCTATGGTGAAAGAATTATTTAAAACAACGCCAATTGCTGGTATTCCAATTATTGAAGATGTTGTCCCAACATTTTGCAGTGTTTTAGTTACAGGCATTATGAGTTGTTCATTATTATACATATTGGACCATAATAAATATATAAAAAAAGCAATAGAAAAATTGAATTCTATTCCGGATATTGCAAATTTCAATGTAGCTTTAAATAAACAGAGTGAACTTCTTGATAGATATTTAGCAGAATTTATGAGAATAGATTTTGATTTACTCAAGCATCAAGAGGAAGAATATTCAAATGCAGCTTTACAGCTATCTAGCTGTAAAAGTATTGAGGAAACAAATCAATGCCTTAGCCTTATATACAAGAAATTAAATATAAAATTACCTTGGCAAGGTTATTCTGATTTTGATTCATTCATGAACGATAAAAAATCGTCATTAACTTTTGCATGATGTTTAATTGTGATAAGTGTGGCCTTTGTTGTGCCAATATAGCTGGTATTGAATTATACAAGGATTTAGACAGAGGCGATGGGGTCTGTAAATATTTGAAAGATAATTTATGTTCTATTTATGAAAATCGTCCTCTTCTTTGTCGTATAGATGATAGTTGGAAACAATTCTATTCTTCAGAAATGACTTTAGAATGCTTTTATGAATTAAATTATAAAGGATGCAAAAAATTAAAAGAACAAAAAAAGGAGGCTGAAAAATGTTCTTAAATTTTCTTAATAGTGAAGAAAAAAATACTTTCTTAAAATTGGCAATATCTGTTATTCAAGCAGATGGAAAACTTGAGGAGTCTGAAAAATCATATATCAGTGATTATTCTAGAGAAATGGGAATCACAGAATTTGATTTAAATGAAAAGATTGATCCTTTACCATTAGCAGAAAAAATTGGAGTTAATTCTACCGATTTTGTAAAAAGAGTTTTCTTATTAGAGTTATTGGCATGTGCTAAAGCAGATGGTGATTTTGCTGATACAGAGAAAGCTTTAATAAATTCTTTTGTTAAAGCATTTAAGATGTCAGATTCTTCTCTAAAAAAATGTCTTTCATTATTAGATGAATATATGGAAATATCAACTAAATTAATGTCTTTTGTTAAGGAGGGAGAATAATGCCATTACCTTTTATTGTAGGTGCTATAGCAGCAATCGCAGGTGCTGGAGGAATTGGTGCCGGAATTCATGGTGGCGTCAAAATGAAACAAGCTAGTGATACGGTAAAAGCAGCACAAAAAAGAAATGAAGAGAATATTGAAAAGCTTGAAATTTCAAATAAAAAAACGATGCAAATAATGGATATTTTAGGAAAACATGAAATGGAAATTATTTCATCATTCAAAAGATTTTCAGCAGCATTTGAAAAAATAAAAAATCCACCAAGTTTTGCTGAAATAAAGAAAGATGGTATCACTCTTTCTGTTTTTACTCCAAAAGAGGTAAAAGATGCAGCAGTCGGCGCTAGTGTACTTCTAGGAGGTCTTGGTGGTGCAGCTTTAGGAACTGCAGGTGGTTTTGCCGCTGCAGGTGGTACAACAGCTGCTGTAATGGCTTTAGGAACAGCTTCTACTGGGACAGCCATAGCATCTCTTAGTGGAGCTGCAGCAACGAATGCAACCCTTGCGGCATTAGGGGGCGGCTCCTTAGCAGCTGGTGGTGGTGGTGTCGCTCTGGGAACTGCTGTTCTTGGTGGTGCAACTTTAGGAGTTGGACTTTTGATAGGTGGAATCATCTTTAGTGTTGCTGGTTCGAGTGTGTCAAATAAAGCTGAAAAAGCTTGGGATCAGATGCTTGAAAATGAAAATAAGATTAATACTATTTGTGACTATTTATGTAAACTTGGTCAGATTGCATCATCCTTTGACTTAGCTTTAAAGAAAGTCGAGAAAGTGTATTCAAATTATCTATCAAGATTGGAATATGTCATAGATGAGCAATTTAAAAAGAAATCATTTTTTTCTAAATTGTTTTCAAAAAAAGTAGACTATAGAAAGTTTTCTGATGAACAAAAAAATATAACAGAAAATGTGGTTCTTTTGGTAGGTCTTTTATACGAAATGTGTAAAGTCCAGCTTGTTGAAAAATCCGATGATGAAGAAGAAATTAATACAATAAATGAGGAAGAAGTGAGAGCCCAGATTGAGCAGTCAGAGAGTACATTACAGAGGCTTGATTTTGCAGCTTAAGATATTCGTTTGAACTTCATATTAAATTTTTACTGTTGTAGATTTCCTCCTGATTCATATATATGATATGTTTGAATTTCATAAAAGAAGTAGGCGTTGCGGGCGACGTCTGAGCCCGCTAGAAGGGGTAGCGTAAGACCGCTTTGCGGGCTGGAGCGAGGGGAAGGCTTTCCCCTCCTTTTACTTAAATGAGATTCTAAAAAATGACGGAATAGATAATAAATGCTAGTATCGAAGTGATGAAACAAAACAATTTTACACAACAGACACATTTTATTGGGGTTCTTCTTCCAGAGGATATTACGTTGACTCTGGAAGACTGTCGACGTTATATGAGAGAGGCTTATGGCTGCAAAAGCGGTCATGGAACACCTATTCACGTTACTTTAGTTCCGCCCTTTAGGTTGCAGGAGGAATATTCAACAGAAGACCTGGTGCGAGCAATTGAGAAGGATGTATTACCTAAAGGTTTGGGTTTTAATGCTCATATCGATAATTTTAACGCTTTTGGGGACAGAACTCTTTTTGCAAATGTTGTGGCCGGAGATGAGTGGACAAGACTGAGGGATGAAACTGTAAAGGCAATTTTGAATGCCTGTCCGGGATGTACAAAGAAGGACCAGAGACCATTTCAGCCCCATGGAACTGTTGCCAACCGTGATATTCCGGCAGGTGTGATGACAGAGGCTCTGCAGGTGATGAATGAACTGAAGCTGGTGG
>JAEDJA010000045.1 GCA_016296575.1 Treponema sp. | reverse complement strand
ATCAAGATTACTCCTTGGAAAGATTTGGGCCAGTGGTGATTTTTTGACGGTTACTAGTTATCAATTACTTTTGATTCTTTAAATAAATACATGACATGATAATAAAATAAAACATTTAGTTTTGAATCATAAGCTCTTAATCGATGAATGTGATTTTGAATGCAAACAGTTCTATCATAATTCCATATTGCAGAACGACCAACTTCTCCACCTTCGCATACTAACAAATCACCTTTTTTAACTGTGCATTTTTCAATTTCTTCATCTTTGAACAACATTGTTTTCAAATTGTCTAATTCAAAGTAATTCCAGTATAGATTTGAAGTTGTAATATATTCTAATTCAGTTCCAACTTTATTTTCAGATTTATTTAATGCTTTTCCTGAATTATGCGCGAATAGATCATCAATTCTACACCAGCACCAGCTCTCCGGCACTTCAAACGGAATCTCCTCTTCCTCAATCTCACTCGCAACAATATCTGCTGGCTTCTTAGCTTTTGGATTTTTCTTCAAAGATTCTTCCCAATCGGCAAGGGCTTTTGCGTTGCGTTCTTTAATGATGCGGTCTAAAAGCTGTTCTCCGCTTTCTGTGGTTTCGACAGGCTCAACCACCGCTTTTTGTTTTTTCCATTGTTCGGTGAGTTTTCCGGTAATTGCTTCTTGCAAAATGGCTTTTTTGATTTTGTCTGGAAGTGCGTTTTTTAATTCTTCTTTCTGGAGAACTGCATTTTCGTATGCATCTACCAATGGCAATACCTGTTCAAGTTTTGCCACAATGGCATTTTGAACGGATAATGGGGGAAGAGGAAGAAGAAAGTTACGTATTGTGCCTAACCCAACATTTTTAATTGTAGTTCCAGTAGCATTGTCTAAAGCGTAGTTTAAGAAAAAATCTGTTTGAAAAAGATAGAAAAAATATTTTTTCAAATCCTCAATTGCAACATTAAAATAACAAGCACTTTTTCCAAGAATAATTTTTTCATTATTATAAAATGCAATATTTCCAATTGTTCCATTTATAGACACAAAAATTGTTGTCTCATTTAAGTCTTTTTTATATTTTTCAAATTCTTTTTCATTTACTTTTTTTGTATCAGGCTTAATTTCAATTACGCCATTATTTAAATTATTTCCATTTACAAAATAATATTCACCAGAAATATCATATTGCGGTGTACCATGAAGTCCGTCACCAAGTATTGTTACTAAATCCTCTAATCTACACCAGCACCAATTCTCAGGTATCTCAAACGGAATTTCATCTTCATCAATTTCACTTGCAACAATTGGAGCTGGCTTTTTTGTTTTTGGATTTTTCTTGAGTGCTTCTTCCCATTCTGCAAGGAGTTTTTTGTTGCGTTCTTCAATAATTCTGTCCAAAAGTTGTTTACCGGTTTCAATGGTGGTTTCTACAGGCTCAACCACCTTTGAAATCAACTGACCTGTAATGGCGGCCTGGAGAATGGCTTTTCTTAAACTTGTATCTTTTTTTATCTGTGCCAATTAGATTACCTTTTTTTACTATATGTACCCAAAAGCGTTAATTTGGGTACATAGTTTAATTGTTATGTACCCAAAAACAGCATTTCGGGTACATATTTGTATACACTTGTACCCTTTTTTTAAATTCAGGTACATATTATGATTTTACTGATTCGATACTTTCAACTTCTGGAACAACCTTTCCTTGATTGATGAATAATTCAAACAATGCATTATTAATATAATAATTAGATGGTCCTTTTTTCATTTTTGTCAAAAGTTTCAAATCTACAATCATATCAAGATATTTTGCAGCAGTTTTTCGCTGTACATTCATATCTCGTTCAATATATTCAATCTTTGTATATGGATGAAAAAACAGATTGTTCAAAAGTTCATGTTTATAAGTTTTCCCAAAAGCAGGTTTTAAGATGTTTTTATACTTTGCCATTAATTGAGAAATTCCATTTATCAAAACAATAGTTTCTTTTGAGGTAACTTCTATTCCCTTGAGCATAAACATAACCCAATTCTGCCAATCTTTAGAGTCTCCGTTGCTGTCTCGTACCGCTTGAATCAATTTGTAATAATCAGCTTTATTTCGTGTTATGTAACGGCTTAAATATAAAATAGGTAAATCAAGAAGACCATTTTGTACTAGATACAAAACAGAAATAATACGACCTGTTCTTCCATTTCCATCATAAAATGGATGTATACTTTCAAACTGATGATGTATTACTGCAAGTTTAATTAATGGATCCAAATCTGATAATTCAGAATTATTAATGAACTGTTCCAGATTTACCATATAATGTTCAACTTCGTCTCCAGTTTCAGGTGGGGCATAAACAATTTCTTTTTTTGAATTCTGTAATGTTACTGCACTTTTTCTGAATCCGGCTTTATTCTTTTCAAGCTTTTCCTGAATGCACTTGATTGTATTATTTGTTAGAAGCATATGCTCTTTTACTTTTGCAAAGCCTTCAATCATAGCTTCTCGGTAATTCATAACTTCTTTTGCTGCACTACTGATTACATAGTCGTTTACAGAAAGATCTGCTTGGAAAATCTCATCATGAGTT
The DNA here is from genome assembly GCA_016296575.1 of Treponema sp. Lineage (GTDB taxonomy): Bacteria > Spirochaetota > Spirochaetia > Treponematales > Treponemataceae > Treponema_D. The sequence continues at coordinate 6,067 of JAEDJA010000045.1, read as the reverse complement.
GTCACGATATTTTCTACTTCAGAACTTTCCTTTGCTTCCTGTATTACAAGAGAATTAATTAAAACACTTTCATTTGGAATTGTATGTGCAACACCTTTTAATTCAGCTAGAGCTTTATTTGCATGATTTACTTGTTTGAGGATTTCCTTTGTTTCAAGATCGATTTTAAGTGGAAGCTTAGGAATAGTATAAGTCTTTGCCAATTTATTTTCCTCCTTACAATTCAATTCCAAGAATTTCAGAGATTTTTGAAAGTGTTGCGTTGATTTTTTCATCTGCAGCTTCACTGTGCTTTTTGTAGTTGAGAATTGTATCTTTTACGTTAAGGATTTCTTCTTCCTCTTTTGGATATTTACAAAGATCCAGATTATATCCGTTTGCTGCAATTTCTGATTTTTTGAAACAACGGGATTTTTCATCACCTTCTTCTGCAATTTCCATGCGGTTGTTCCACCACAGTTTTACAACATCCATGTGCTCATCTGTAATTGGCTTTGTTTTTGAAAAGTGCTTCAAGTCTTCCGGCATATCCATTCGGTAAACCCAAAGATCTTCTGTTGGCTTTTTGTTGTCAAAGAAAAGAATGTTTGTAGTTATGCTTGTGTATGGAGCAAATACGCTGGATGGCAAACGGATGATTGTATGAAGGTTCATTTGTTCCAGAAGAACCTTTTTTACTTCCACGCTGGCATTGTCGTTTCCAAAAAGGAATCCATCTGGAATAATTACGCCAGCACGACCATTCTGTTTAAGGCGTTTTGTGATGTAAGCAATAAAAAGAACTGCTGTTTCACTTGTCTTAAACTGAGATGGGAAGTTTGTAAGTTCTGCTGCAGTTGTTACTCCTCCATAAGGTGGATTCATAGCAATAACATCAACTTTCTCTTTTTCATCAAAATCATTTATAGGTTTGCAGAAAGCACTTCCGTATTCAATCTGAGGAGTATCAATTCCGTGAACCAGAAGATTTGTATTACACAAAAGATATGGGAATGGCTTATACTCAAAACCATAAATCGAACTGTTGATTTTCTTTACGTCTTCGTTAGAAACATTTTTCTGTTCGTGGAAGAAATCGATTGCAGCAGTAAGGAAGCCACCAGTACCACATGCAAAATCGCCAAAGGTTTCGCCAACTTTTGGATTAAGCATTTCAACAATAAATTTGGTTACTGCACGTGGAGTATAGAATTCACCGGCACTACCAGCACTCTGCAAAAGCTTGAGCATTTCTTCGTAAATCTGCCCAAAAAGATTTCTCTGTTTTGCATCGTGATAATTCAGTTCATTTACAACATCAATAAGTTCACGAAGATTTGTTCCGTCTTTCATGTACTGATTCAAATCTGAAAAAACTTTACGGATAATTCTCTGACGTGGTTCAAGGCCTTCTACATTTACTTTTTTACAATATTTGAAAAGTTCATCTACAAGAGAAAGAAGTTCGTCACCTGTAAGAGTTTTTCCATTTTCATCAGGCATAGCCCAGTTATGCCACTTAAATTTTTCTTCTGTAAAAACGGAATTGAATTCACGGCCATCATTATCGGCTTCATCTTCCCATTCTTCTTCAAGGGCATCATATATACGAAGGAATACAAGGGAAATAAGTTCTTCCAGACGCTGAACATCGCTGGAAATTCCCTGATCCTTTCTCATAATATTGCGGGCTGTTTTCCATGAAAATGACATTTATGTTTCCTTTTATTAAATTTTATGCGGCGTAAAGAATTTCTTCTATGTCGCGGATAACTTTCTTAAACTGATCTTTTCCACCAAAAAGACTCTTGATAAAAACTGGTGTTCCTAAGTCCTGAAGTTCATGAGCTTTGAGAGCTTCATTTTCTTCAAAGGCCAGAATTCCCTGATCTGCATAAGTCTGCATCAAAACTTCCAGAACTCGTTTTGCATCACCCTGAAACTTTTCAAGAAAATTCTTTTCCTTAATACGTTTAGCTCTTTCACTTCTATATAACATAGGTTCATTGAAAGCAATGTTTACGATAATATCAAAAATATCTCGACTCTGGAATTTTTCAGGATAATTATTTCTAAGTTCATCCAGACTGACTCCAGCTTTTGCCATCTGATCTACGATAATCTGTTTTCGTTCTGCCTGATTCCATTGGGTCAAAAAATCATCAAGACTTGAATATAAAGTACTGAGTTGTTCTTTTGAATATTCGATATATGAAACAGTCATTGGTTTACCGTGTTCATCGAGAACCATTTTTGTTTCACTGTCGATATAGATTTCATGGCCATCACCAGTAATAATTGGTTTTGGTTCTGGCTTTGGAGGCTTTTTTCGTTTTGGTCTGTCTTTACCACCAGGATCTAATGGAGGAAGAGGATCACCGTCAAATGCAGGATCAAAGAAAAGTTCACTGGCATTACGGAAATCAAGGATATCAAAAAAGTATTTCTTTTCTTCAACGATACGAGTTCCACGACCAATAATCTGCTTGAACTCAGTCATACTTGTAATGTTACGATACAGAACAATAAGTCCAACCGCTTTTGTATCAACCCCAGTAGAAAGAAGCTGACTTGTTGTAACGACAGTTGGAGTTGGAACATTCTTAGAAATAAAATCACTGATATGTTTTTTACCTTCACTGTCACTGGCAGTAATACGCATAATATATTCGTTACGGTTTTCTGCCTGACGCTGTTCATTATAAGAAATAAGAGCAGTTCGCATTTGGGCCGCATCAATTTCTTCATCACAGAAAACAATTGTCTTTGTCATTGGACCAATATTTTCCAAAAACTTTGTAATGCGTTCTGCAGCAACAAGATAATGCTTTTTAATACCGAGCTTCAATGCAAGATCTTTCTTTTCAATTGTCTGACCGGCTGTAAGTTTTCCTCCTGATTGAGCTGCATCTGCTTCACTAATATCCATACCACCATCAACATTGATATGAACTTTTGTTACACGATATGGAGCAAGGAATCCGTCTTCAATTCCCTGTTTAAGTGAATATGTATAAAGTGGTTTTCCAAAATAGCTGATGTTTGAATTGTCACTGTCAGCATCATCACGTGGAGTTGCGGTCATACCAATCTGAACAGCACCACTAAAATAATCAAGAATCTTACGCCATTCAGAGTTTTTCTTTGCTGATCCACGGTGACATTCATCAATCATAATAATGTCAAAATAATTCGGATTGAACTGTTCGTATGGCTGTGGAGCACCTGGAGTAAGGTTATATTCAACCAGCTGCTGATAAAGACTCATGAAGATTTCATAACTTGTACTTGCAGTTCGGTTTTCAATTTTAATCATCTTGTTACCGAAAGGTTTGAAGTCCTGATCCATAGTTTGATCGATCAAAACGTTTCGGTCTGCAAGATAAAGAATACGCATATTGTTACCAACAACGCTTTGCATAAGACGATGCAAAATCTGGAATGCAGTATAAGTTTTACCAGTACCTGTAGCCATAACAAACATCATACGCTTTACGCCACGGGCATAAGCTTCTACGACTAAGTCGATAACTGCACGCTGATAATAACGAGGCTCCTTACCATTTACATCGTGATAATAATCTTTACTGATAATTTCAATCTGCTCAGGAGTATATTTTTTGAGCTGAACAAATTTCTGCCAAAGTTCCGCCTGAGTCGGAAATTCTTCCATGGAGAATTCTTCTTCATGGCCACTCAAGAGACTAGTAAATACAAATGATTTTCCGTTACTGGATGCAGCAAAAGGAGCATTAAGAAGATTGCAATAGTTTATTGCCTGCTGGATTCCAGTTCCTTCGATCTGATTAGCACGTTTTGCTTCTACAACACAAAGAGGTTGATTATTTGGTGCATATAAAAGGTAATCAGCAAAAAGGGCTTCACTACGATATGACTCACCATCTTCATCAATTTGGACACGACCATCAGTGATTTTATATTCATAACGCATATTAAGCTTAAGTTTCCATCCTTTTGCCTTGAGTGCGTCTGTAATAAATTCTCTAGTTTCTGTTTCGTTAAAGTCGTCGTCTAATGAATCATTCATAAACATCAATCCTGATTTTTAATGAATCTATTATATCACATAAATTATAAACTTTAGATATCGTTAATCTATTATTGCAATGAAAATTTATTAGTAATAATACGTAGACGCACACAAATCCGCCAAATGAGACTGTCCGAAAACTACCTTATTTTTGCGCCAAATGGCGGATTCATTTAAATATCATCCGCTAATAGCGGATGGTGAATTTACCTTTAAAAATTCGTGTGCTAAAACTTTTATATGGGATACATTCAGGGAAACAATAGAGAACAACAAGATTTATTTCCTTTAACAATTGATGAAATGGTGCTGGCAGACAGTCCTGTTAGATTATTTGATGCATTTGTAGAAAGCTTAAATCTTGCAGAACTAGGATTTGAAAAATCTGTTCCTTCATCAGAAGGTAGACCTGCTTATAATCCGGCAGATTTACTAAAATTATATCTTTACGGTTATTTTTATGGGATTCGATCTTCAAGAAAACTTGCTAGAGAATGTTATGTAAATATCGAAGTGATGTGGCTTATAAATCAATTACATCCAGATTTCAGAACTATTTCTGATTTTCGAAAAGACAATAAAGAAGCTTTTCCAAAAGTTTTTAGGGAATTTAATAGATATTGCTGGCAGCTGGGAATCCTAAGTCAGTCTTGTATTTCGATTGATGGAAGTAAATTTAGAGCAGTTAATTCCAGAGACAGGAATTTCACACAAGCAAAACTTGATGAAAAAATTGAAAATCTCAATAAATGCATTAATCACTATTTAGATGATTTAGACAAAGGTGATTGCAATGAGGAAAAACTAGAAGAAATAAATAAGGGCATTAAAATTTGTCAGGAAAAACTATCTTCTTATAAAAATTATCAAAATATCATGCTGCAAGAAGGTAAAAATCAAATTTCACTAACGGATCCAGATGCTAAATTGATGAAAAGTCGTGATGGTTTTATTGTTTGTTATAATAACCAGACAGCAGTGGATTCAAAAAGTCATCTGATAGCTGGATTTGAAGTTACTGATAAAACATGTGATTTTGGTCTTATTACGGATTTAGCTAATTCTGTAAAAGATGATTTTAAGGATTTCGGAGAAACAAATAGTATTGTCACAACTCTTGCTGATAAAGGCTATCAAGATCCTGTTGATATGATGAATGCTCTTGAAAATGGCATCATACCAAATGTGATTCTGAATCGAAGAAAAGAAGAAATTATTCTTGAAACTGATTACGAAGAAACTGAAATAACTGAAGATTTAGTAAATAGTACGGATATCAGAGATATACAGAAATGTTTAAAAGCAGGAACAATTCCTTCTATATATAAGCCTAATATTAGTGAAATTAAAGTACTAGAACGAAAAACATATACAAAGAAAGAGACAAAAGATTCTGAAGTTATCAGTATGAATACTGAGGAAATGATTAAAAAAGCGAAAACCGGTTATTTTGTAAGAAATCCAGAAGCAAATATAGTTTATTGCCCAGCGGGAAAAACTTTGAGACAAGAAACAATAAAAAAAAGTGGTTCTATTAGTTATCGAAATAGATCAGCCTGTAAAAACTGTACATCAAAATGTACAAACGGTGTTTATAAGTATGTTTGTTTCACAAAAGATGAGACGATTAAAAATGCTAGCACATCTTGCCGTGGGATAAAAACTGTTACTAATTCAAATAAAGGCATCGAAAGAAAGAAGATTGTGGAAATCACTTTTTCAGTAGATAAAAAAGCATTGTCTCAACGTCAGTCTCTCTCTGAACATCCATTTGGAACCGTAAAAAGAGCATTGAATGCGTATTATTTATTATTAAAGGGAAAACAGAAAGTAACAGCAGAAATGTCCCTAATTTTTCTAGCATATAATATGCGGCGAGCGATAAATATTGCGGGAATCGGAAAAATGATGGGAATTATGAAATAATTTATCATCCGCTATTAGCGGATGATAAACAAAATAACCGCCAAATGGCGCATTTTTGAGACTGTGAAGTCCTTTCTGTAAATTCAGTAGGCTGCGATAAAAAATATTAAT
>JAEDJA010000044.1 GCA_016296575.1 Treponema sp. | reverse complement strand
TTGCAAATGGATTTTTGTTTCTTGCAAGCGATTTAGCGTCTTACATAACAGGTGACGTTCTTCATGTTGACGGAGCGGCAAGGGCATAGGCTCAAAGGGAATTTTCCTACAAAAACGGTCGTTTCGCAATTTTAAATTATTTTTCATTTTGCGGAATAGATTTTATTTTCTATTCCGCAAAATTGAAGGCAATAAATTCATTTCATGCATCAGAAAAATTTCACATCTACATAACCGGCTCCAATGCCTTTCTGCTTTCCAAAGAGCTTGCAACATTGTTTACAGGCAGAACTTTTTCTGTAGAAGTTTTCCCATTCAGTTTTAAAGAGTTTGTTTCGTACTATGAATGTCAGGATTTACAGCAGGCTTTTGACCGATTTGCAATGGAAGGCGGAATGGTTGGTGAATTCTAATTTTTAGTGGCTGGGGTCATTTTTGCATCCTGACGGCTGCAAAAACCGGGCTTTTCAGGGTTGCGCCTTTCGGCTCCATTGTTTGCTCTGGAGGTTTCGGCAGGCTCAACCGCCGTCGCAAACAACGGCTTCGCCGCCCTTACAATCCCTTGTCCGGGGAGGAATAATTCTCATATTTTGAGAATTGGTTTGTGTATAATATAGTAAATAGCATGATGATAGAAAATAGAATATAATAAAATATGGTAACAAGATTTAGGAGTTAATCAAATGGCAGTTTCAATTTCAAAAATATTAAAAGATACAGAATTAAGCTTAAAACAATTTACACAAGAACAAATAAAAAATCTTGAAAAACGTATTGAAGAAAAAGATTTAGGCGAAGGTGTAAAGCCTTATGCAAAATGTATCATTCGTGATAAAGAAATACTCATAAAACCTGAAGAAATTATTCGTCAGCTTTTTGCAGAAAAATTGATGAATGAATTTGGTTACCCTAAAGAAAATATTACTTTTGAGCTTCCTGTAAAATCTGTTGGCCGTGATAAAGAAAATGTAGATTTTGCAGATATCGTTGTGTTTACCGACTCTACCAAAACTCAAGCCTATATCATTTTTGAAATTAAAAGACCTGATGAAAAAGATGTTGACCAGCAGAAAAAACAGCTTGAAAGTTATTGTCGTGTAGAAGGTGCAAGTCTTGGTGCTTTAATAAACGGTGATGATATAGAAAAATATTATATAAATAATCTTGATGAAAATTCTAAAACTCGTGGATTGCAGGAAATTTCAGTTTTACCAAAGTTTGGTGAAAATCTTTCTGATGTTTTAAAAGGAGAACGCCAGACCTTAAAATATCTTATTAAACATGACAGACTTAGAACCGAAACACTTAAAAAAATTATTTCCGACCTGGAACAGAGATTTTCTGCCAACGATTCCAGCGACAAAAGTTTTGATGAAATTTTAAAGCTTGTTTACTGCAAACTGTATGATGAATCCAGTCATAATGATGATGCCGACTATATTTCCCGCGATATTAAACGACAGCAAAAAATCAATTCTGAAATTGGCTATTACGAAGCTCTTGAAAATATTGATGATGATGATTTTACACTTTTGGAATTCAGGGCAAAAAATGATGAAGACGAAACAGAAGTTTTTAAACGAATAGAAAAACTTTTTGACGATGCCCAGAAAAACTGGAAAGGTGCATTTGCTCCAAATACAAAACTTGATATGCAGCCATCAACTGTAAAAAGCTGCGTTCTTGAATTTCAGAATGTAAAACTTTTTAACTCAAACCTTGAAGTTGTTGATGAAGCCTTTGAATATCTTGTAAACAAAAATCAAAAAGGCGAAATGGGTCAGTATTTTACACCTCGCTATGTAATTGATATGTGCGTTAGAATGCTTAATCCAAAAAAAGAAGAAACAATGATTGATACTGCTTCTGGAAGTTGTGGTTTCCCAATGCACACAATTCTTCATGTTTGGAACAAGCGTGATAATCTTACAACTGCAAAGCGTGAACAGTGGGAAAAAGATTATGTTCGCGACAAAGTTTTTGCCATTGATTTTAGCGAAAAAGCCGTTCGTGTTGGAAAAATACTTAATATCATTACTGGAGACGGACATACAAATGTTCTGTATCTGAATACTCTTGATTATGACCGATGGGAAACTCAGTTTAAAAAAAATCCTGACTGGTGGGCAAAATATAACGAAGGTTTTACTCGTCTTGAAGGTTTAAGAGAAAATCAAAACTCTTATGAAAAATTCAATTTTGATATTCTGATGGCTAATCCTCCTTTTGCCGGTGATTTGGATGACAAGAAAATTTTAAGCCGCTATGACCTTTCAAAAAATGCAAAAGGTGAAATTCAAAATAAAGTCGGTCGTGATGTTTTGTTTATAGAAAGAAACCTTAATTTCTTAAAACCAGGCGGAAGAATGGCGATAGTTCTTCCTCAGGGACGATTTAACAACTCAAGCGATAAATATATTCGTGATTATATTGCAGAACGTTGCAGAATTCTTGCAGTTGTTGGGCTTCATGGAAACGCTTTTAAACCTCACACAGGAACAAAAACAAGCGTTTTATTTGTTCAAAAATGGGATGAAAAACTTTGTCCTAAAAAAGATGATTACGATATTTTCTTTGCCACAATGCAGGAACCTTCAAAAGATAATTCCGGCGACAAAATTTATGTTACAGAACGATTTTTCGATGTAACAACTTATTCTTACCAAACTCTGGAAAAATTCTATTTTGAAAAGAAAGAAGTTACAAAAGAAGAATATGACGAGCTTGTTAAAGACAAAGCAAATAAGAAAAACTGCAAGTCAAAAATAGAAACAGTTTGCTATTCTGATTCAAAAAAATATCGTGAAGATGAATTTGAAAATGCTTTTGGTTCAACTGATTCTAATTCTCATAAAAAATGGATTCAAAAAGCTGTAAAATTTGCCTTGAAAACACCTAAAAAAGGTGAAGAAATTGATGCAACACTAAAGGCAGAAATTTCTATTGAAGAATATTTGAAGCTGGATGATGAGAAAAAGGCAAAGTACAAAGAAGAATTAATTCTTGGAAAGAATGCAAATGATTCAATAGACTTTGAAACATACAATTCATTGTCCAGTGAAGAAAAAAAATTCTATGTACCTTCAATCGGAATAAGCGATTACACAGAACGAGTAAAAGACAGCCACGGTCATATTTTTGTAAAACACGATTTATTCAATCACGACCCGGAACTTGAACCAAAAGGCAGATACTGTGCAGACGGAATTGCCGAAGCCTTTGCCGAATTTGCTAAAAAAGAAGGATTAAGTTTTTTCTAAGTAGCCCTTTCAATGAAGCAAAGTATAAGGCTTTGTTGGAAGGGCTGGAGATTAGTGTTGTAAAATTTTCCGAAATGAAAAATGAAAATGGAGAATTGAGAATTGATTCAAACTTTTTCTTAAAACGATATTTGTCTGAAAAAAATAATTTATTGAACAAAAAAATAACAAAATTAGGAAATATTGCTTTTGTTACAGATGGACAACACGGATATTATGAGAGAGACGAAAAATCTAAAATTCATATGTTAGCTGCACGAAATTGTAAGAATTTTTTTGCAGATTTGATGGATGCTGAACCTCTTGCAAAATGGGTAGATGATAAAAATAAAAGGTCATCTTTGCAAGAAAAAGATATTGTTTTATCAACTCGTGGAACTGTTGGTTTTTGTGCGATAGTTTTAGAAGATGTTCTTCCAGCAAATATAAATCAAGATGTAGCAAGAATACAATTATTAACAAATGATATTATTCCAGAATTTTTGATTATTTATTTGAATTGTAAATATGGTCAGGATTGGATGATAAAAAATCAAACGGGAATGGTTCAGCAAGGAATTAGTCTTGATAAAGTCAGACGAATTCCAATTCCAATTTTTTCTGATACTTTCCAATCAAAAATAGAATCTCTTGTAAAATCTGCTCATGCAAAACTAGAAGAATCAAAATCTCTCTACTCACAGGCAGAAGACCTTTTGCTTGGTGAACTTGGATTAAAAGACTGGCAGCCAAAGAACACTTTGCACACAACAAAAAAATTCAGCGACTTTGCACAAAGCGGAAGACTGGACGCGGAATATTATCAGCCAAAATATGATGAAATTGAGAAAGAACTTTCAAGATTTGAACAAATAAAAATTAAGGATTTTATAAATTATCCAGTTTCAAGTGGTTCAACTCCAAAAGCAGGCGATTCTCAATATTATGCAGATTGCAATGATGGAATTCCATTTTTAAGAGCTGTTGATATTGTCGAAAGTCGAATTGATACAAATGATTTAATTTACATAAAAAAAGATGTTCATAACGAATTGTTGAAAAGAACCCAATTGAAGAAAGGCGATGTACTATTTTCAATTGCAGGAACAGTTGGTCGTTGTGGAATTTTTGATTATGATTTTGAAGCTAATATAAATCAGGCTATTGCAATTTTAAGATTTGATGAGACAAAACTAAAGCATTTATATGTTGTTCAGTTTTTTAATTCAAGAATTGGACAACTTATTATCCAAAAATATGCAAGACAGGGATTACAGACAAATTTAAATCTTGATGAATTATCAAATTTGCCAATCCCAATCCTCCCCGAACAAATCCAGAAAAAAATTGCCTCACTTATTCAGCAGTCCTTTGAATGCAAGGCACAAAGCAAACAGCTTCTGGAAGACGCAAAACGAATGGTAGAATCGGAGATTGAAAAAAATTAATTAATGGGGGAAAAAATAATGCTAAAAATAGTGGAATATACAATCCCATTACTTATTGGTCTTTATACAAAGAAAAAGGCGTTGAAAAATTGATAGTATGCAATAAACTTTGTGAGAAACTCAAAAATGATATAAAAAATCTAAAAATATAAAACATAAAAACTATTGAAGAATTTTACATCTTGACAGATGAAGAAATGAAGATTGCAGAAGGAAGATAATATGGAAAATGAGTCACAAAGCAGAATCTACTTTTACTTTGATGAATCAGGTGATCCGAATATTTTAGGTCATCATGGCATAAATCTTTTAAAAGAAGGGAAAGTTTCAAAAACTTTTTCTGTAGGTTTTATTTCTACAAGGAATCCTCATGATATTCTATTAAAACTTGAAAATCTTAGAAGAGAATTGCTTGAAGATGAAACTTTAAAAGCTGTTCCGTCAATCTCGAACCTTAGAAACGGATTTCATGCAAATAAAGATTGTGCCGAAGTCCGCCGCGAAGTATTCAAATTATTAAAGACTCTTGATTTTGAAACTTATATTATTGTAGCAAAAAAAGATGAAGATTTGTTTCGTCAAAAATTCAACATGAACAAAAAACGTATTTATAAGTACCTTGTAACAGAACTTGTAAAAGACCACATTAAAAATCAAAATCAAATTGAAATGTATTTTGCAAGTATGACAGGAATTGTTAGTCCAGGGACAATGCAGGAAGCAATTGATAGTGCATTAAAAGCAATTTACAAAGAAAATGAAGCTCAGGCAAAAATAAATATCTATGTGCAGCAACCATCTCATACTCCGTTGTTACAGGTAGTTGATTATATTCTTTGGACAATTTTCAGATTCTATGAAAAAGGTGAAACCAGATACATGGATTTCATGAAAGATAAAATCAAAATTGTAAATGATATATTTGCAAAAGATCTTGAGGACAAAAAAAAATGAGACCTGCGGAGGCTAGGTTCTCTACAGAACGCAAGGCATGAAGCCTGCTTTCACCTTCCAAGGACTCATATTTCTACTATAAAATTATTATATGCAAAAATCAAGTGCACAGATAGATTCTACAGACAAAAAAACAGTTTGCCAACACTTATGGTTCGGCATTTTATAAAACATTGAGTTCAGATTTAATTGTCGAGTTTCCAGAAGCAAAAGGATTTTCTCCTACAAATTTAAAATATGCTTTTTATTTTTATGATCTTTACAAAGCAGAATTTCAAAATCGTCCACAAGTTGTGGACGATTTGTGCAGAATTCCTTGGGGACATCACAGATTTATAATTGACAAGATAAGGATAATATTCTTGCCAAATATTCATTGGAAAGTTCAGCTGAACCTCTTGCTGTTTCTGAATATGAACTTGCCAAACTTTATCCAGTAGATTTTAAAAGTTCACTGCCAACAATTGAAGAAATTGAAAGTGAGTTGGGTGAAATAAAATAAGTCATTCAAAATAAATTAATCCCGTTAGCAACATGTAGGGCTGCCGCAGGCAGGTGCGCAGTAAAATGAACTTTCGCTTAATTTTACTAAATGTAAATGTGCGAAAAAAGCAGTTTAAGTATAACTTGTCCTAGAAGGAAAAATGCAAAATTTTATATTATAAATGTATAAAAATATACAATAAAATTGACATATTTGTATTATTCTACTATATTTTAATCAGTATGATTTCACCCTCACAAATGATTGTTGGATCTCATTACACTTGTTACACCCAAAAAGAAATTGAATTTTATTTAGCAAAAATTCTTTCCAGTGTAAAAGCAGGCAATTTTGTTGTGACCAAACGAAAAAATGAGACAAATAAAAATGATACTTTTAGAATCAAATACGATTTGAAACATGAGCAAATTAAAAACATCCTTTTGAAATTAACGGCTATGGATTTCTGTTATTCCATGTTGGATGACCATAACTTAGCTGAAGTGCTTTATGTTTTTGGTTTGACAGAAAATTTATGGAATACCGAAGAAGATTGCTTTAAAAATTAGGAGAAAATCTTATGGAAAATGGACACTCTTTTTGTGAAGAATGTAACAAAATCGTTCAGTTTGACTCCCGAAAAAAAACACTCATCGGAAGAATTCACGGTTTGGATTGTGAATATTATGGAACTGTAGCTTTGTGCCCAAACTGCAACTCTGAACTTTACGTTGCAGAATATGAAGATGAAAATTTAGAAGCATTAAAAGATTCATATAGAAAAAACAACAATATTCTGACTCTTAATCAAATGAATGAATTGCTTGAAAGATATAATATCGGTAAGAGACCCTTTTCAAGTGTAATTGGCTTAGGAGAAATAACTTTTACCAAATATCTTGAAAATGCACTTCCTTCCAGATCGAATTCTGATTTACTGAATAATGTATATTTAAATCCAGTTTTCTATAAAGATTTGTTGATGAAAAATAAGGATTTGATTAATAAATCTGCTTTTGAAAAATCTCTGGAAGCTGTAGATAAGTTTATTGCATTAAAGGAGCATAAAGATATTTCAGAGTCAAAAATAAAAATTATTGCCGCATACATAATTTCTCAATCTGAAGATATAACTCAGCTTATGCTCCAAAAAATGCTGTACTACATTCAGGCTTTATATTGGCTTTATTATAAGAAATTTTTATTTGCCGAGGATTGTGAAGCTTGGGTTCATGGACCAGTATATCGTGTAATTTATGACAAGTACAAAGATTATCATTTTGACAGTCTTGAAGAAAAAACAATAACAAAACCTAATGTAACTACTGATGAAAAGACAATTGCTGATTTAGTTATAAAATATTTTGGTTGTTACAGCGGTCGTATTCTCGAAAAATTCACTCATCTTGAAACACCATGGTTAAAGACTAGAGAAGGTCTTCAGGAAAATGAAAGATCTGACAGAATAATTGATAAAGAACTTCTAAAGGAATATTTTTTAGAAAATATTGGAAGTGATGTGAATAAATTTATTCCTAATGTCGAAAACTATACACGCCGTCAGTTTTCTGTTGTTATGGGGAATTAATATAAATCGATATAATATAAAAATGGAATAAGCTTACCCGTTAGCGATGTGCAGGGCGACGGAGCCGTTGTTTGTGGCGGTGGTTGAGCTTGTCGAAACCACCAGAACAAACAATGAGCGTTAGCGGAACCCGGAACGTAGCGACCCCAAGTGGCGTAGACACTTGGGGGGAACGGCCAGGAATTCTTCATCAATCGTATTCCATGGAATTGCTGTACATCTAAGATTGTAAATCAGGTTCAGGAAGTGTAGTTTCCCCAAAATTTTAAAAATTTTGATGATATAGATAAGAGGAAAAAACATATTCCGTATATTTTTACCCAAACAACATTAAAGCCTCTGTTTTGCGTTGATATGATGGAACCTTTTGTACAGTTTTCGCAAGAAATCAATAAGGATGACTGCAGAATTTTATGCGTCATAGGTTATGCCGGAAATAAAGATGATGTAATTGTTAATAGCATCATTCGAAAGTTTCTGAAAACAGAAAAAAAAGTGCTGTACTTTGCAGAAGGCTGGTATTTACCAACATTTGCAGAACTGTACACAATCTATCAGAACAAAACTGTAGTAGATGAAAGCCTAAAAGCAGACGGAAGCACATTTGGCACAAGCTGGTACTGGTCTTGTTGTCAGTTCCCTTCCGTCAGTAATTACGCCCGGGGACTGGATTTCGACTATGGCTATATGGGCGGCGACTACAAGGGCAACGATTTCTATTATGTTTGTAGTGTTAGAACCTTTAACTAGTGCTGCGTAGCGGCACGGATTTAGCTATTTAACAATTTTATAGGGGATGACCCAAAAGTAATGAGCGCTACACTAAATGTGGTGGTTTCGATAAACTCAACCACCGTAATACAAACTTTTTGGTCAGCCCCTATATCGTAAAAAATTATGGCTTGGTATTATGACCTGCCTGTTTTTAAAGATGTATACCAGATGACTTTAAGAATATTCCAGGTTACAACAAACTTTACAGGTGCGTAAGCTCTGCCCTGGCTCGTGCTGGAAACTGGAATGTTTTGTCTTCACGAGCCGTGAGTTTGTTTAACGCTTCGCTAAAAACTCACAAAAAATCAAGCCCGGCTTTTTTATTTTGTGCTATATTGATTTTTTATAATTTGACGAAAAAGCTGGTTGGTGGTATAATAAAAGAAAGGGAGTGCCCGAACGTCGGGTTATCTCCACTAGATTTGGTAAATAGCCGCCACCAGTGAGTCAAACTTGGGCGGCTATATTTTTACTCTTTTTTATCTTTTAGATAAGAGAGTACTGCTATAACTGTAGTAATTATTGTGGCAACACAAGTTACCA
>JAEDJA010000026.1 GCA_016296575.1 Treponema sp. | reverse complement strand
TATTTTACGTTACTTTCGTTTTGCTTTTTAGGTGTGGGTGTTTTGACGGTTACTTTAGAACTATACTATCCTCTAACATATAATGCAAAATTCCATCTTGATTAGTTGGAATAGGAATATTCTGTAGATCAAAATAACACGTAAAGTCTAAATATTGAAATATTTCATCCTTATGAAGCTCCGATTTTGCAGCAATCTTTTCAAAGTTATTTAGTCTAAGTTTATCCCAAAGTTGAGCCTCTACTGCAGGATAGTCACGTAAAGGTTTTGTATATGAACCTATTCTAATAAAAGAATTTTTTTTAAAAGTTACAGGTTGTCCAACGGCTTTTTGAATTATTAAAACAACAAGCTTTTTACCATCTATTTCAGCATCGAAAAAATCAAAATCTGCATTCTTTGATATAGTATTCTTTAACCAACTATCAATTTCCTGATTTTTTGCTAATTTTGAAAAGCGATTATAATTGGTTCCAATAATATCATGTGTTTCATTATTAACTCCCCAAACCATATAGGATTGATTTTTCCCACGATTAGCTGCAGAATTCGCAAGCGCACTAATATCAGAACCAATCATTTCTGGATCAAAATTATTGTGTTTAAACCCAACTGTTTCAGTTTCGTTTGGTAATTTTATAAGTTCTTTTATCAATAATTCTAGATTTTGCATATTCCACCATTTGTTCTTTAGAATATATCAATAATATAATAATCCAAAAAAGACAATGGCTCTAGTATACATTCCCATTTATTATTTCCCCAGAAAACATCAAAATCCGGGCTTCTTTCCCGAAGGCCTCGAATTTAAACTAGTTATTTTAAACTAACAACCTAAAATTCTGCCATCGAGTTAAAAACCCGTATACCAGTAATTTAAACCAATATTTTAAACTAGAGCCTTTTTTGACCCCCGAGCCAAAAACCCGATGGTCGCTAATTTAAACTAAATCTTTAAACTAACCCTTGTTTTAACTGAATTAGGGTAGTCTAAACTGTATTGTAAAGTGGAATTTCCTGTGCTATTATCAAGTTATTGCAACTAATTGAATGATGTTGATTTGAACGGGGACTTTTTTGACCTTCTCATAACCCGGAGGCCGCAGGTTCGAGTCCTGCCCCCGCTATACTGCTAAATCCTTGTGTTACAAGGAGTTACAACACTACTAAACCCTATTAAGTAAGGTTTGGCGTGAAAATCACCTTGATATTGAGCAAGGATGTTGAGCAACTTTTTTAAGACTCATACTTGCCAGTTTCAGAAAAGGAAGGTTTTTATGACCAAACCTTATTCTATTTTTAAACGCCATACTGGAATTTATTATGTGCAATTCCGTATGAATGATGGTTCCCGTTCTACAAGCAAAAGTACAGGCTGCCGTACTAGAGTTGAAGCTGAAAGAAAGGCAATGGAATGGGTTGTTAATGGACAGATTCCCGCAAGAATTAACAGTAAACAAGATTCTGATGCTTATAGCTCTGTTGATAAAATCAAAATCTTAAATGATTTGCGAACTACTGATTTTTCAACTGAAGAAGTAAAAAGCATTATCAAAATTCTAAAAGAACGTAATTACATTACTTCTGCTGTAATTCATAAAAGCCCTGAGGACAGACCAATTGAAGATTTTCTTCTTAACTTCTGGGATTTTGAAAACTCTCCTTATGTAAAAGAAAAGAAACTTAAAAATCAAAGTATTCATCAATCATACTGTGCAACCATGAGAAGCCGTGTAATGATTTATTGGCTTCCAATGTTGGCGGGAAGATCTGTTGGAAGTATTACCAGAAAAGATGTTCAGGAAATATTTAATAACGAAGATGTCTTAAAGCTTGCTCCAAAGACAATAAACTCGATTGTAAGTTCAATTACGGTTCCATTAAAATGGGCATTTTTTAATGAACTGACTGAAAACAATTGTTTTGATGGAATCTTAAAATGCGGTCAAAAATCTAAGAAACGTGATATCCTTACTCTTGAACAGGCCGCTGCTGTTTTTAGAACTCCATGGGAAAATGATTCTGCGAAGCTTGCAAATGAACTGGCTTTCTATACTGGAATGCGTCAGGGTGAAATTGCAGGTCTTCAGCTGCAGGATATTGGTATTGATAGAATTTATATTCGTCATTCATGGAGCAAGTATGATGGTCTTAAAGAAACAAAAACAAATGAATCCAGGGAAATAAAAATTCCTCCAAAGGTTCGAGATGCACTTCTTATGCAGGCAAGTTTCAATCCTTATAATGAAGGTCAGGCAGGTTTTGTATTCTTTGGTCTTCTTCCTAAACAGCCGACAGACCCTAAAAACTGGTTAAAGTATTTTAGACGAGCATTAAAAGAATCGGGGCATCCAGCTCCGGAAAAAATCTGCTTTCATGCATGGCGACATTTATGGTGCAGCCGCGTAAAGGATTTGATTCAGGATAATCGTGTAATTATGACAGGTTCTGGTCATAGAACCGAAACTATGCTAAATCATTATGCTGAACATGTGGCAGTAGAAAATGCTTTGGATAAACTTGAAAAAGTGCAGGAGCAATTATTCTTACCTATTATCAAAGCAGCAGATATTGAATATTCCCTGTGCAATGAATAAAAAATGAAATGAAAGGCGATTGATTAAAACTCTTTCGTCTTTTTTTTTAAAAACACCAAATCTACACTAATCAACACTTTTTAACACTTTTTGACTACACCTTACATCAATTAACATTGCCTACAGTTAACTATATCACCTTGTGGTGAGTAATATTTCTAAACTCTGCAGGCGCGCATACAGAGTCAAGGAGGTCCTTTATGAAGGAACCAAAATTATCAATTGTTACGGAGAATCCGGAACAGACTTTGTTCGATAGATTTACAACAGCAAAATAGAGTACTGATCAATCAGTACATTTGAGTCACTCTTCGAGTTCTTTAAATTAAACCTTGTAAACATCTAATGCCTCCCATAGTTATTTGGTTTTATTCATAGTCAGTTTAAGTCAGGTGCAGCTTGATGTCATTAAACTTAGAATTTAAGAAGATTTTGTGAAATCGTGATTTTTTTTAACATAAAATACAATTTCTATGCTATAATTATCAGCATGGACGTAGACTATAAAAAACTTTGGATTCGCCTTATTGATAGAGGAATTAAGAATAAAACAGAGCTAATCCCTCTTGCAGGTATTTCCACCAATATTCTTGCAAAACTCAGCAAAGGAGAGTTTATCTCTATGGAAAGCCTAAAAAAAATATGTATCGCACTGGACTGTGATATTGGGGATATAGTTTCTTTTAGGGAAAATAAATAAAGTGTCGTTTAATGACACTGTGATGTGATAGAATAAAGAATTAGAAGTGGAAAAATTTGTTGTCCGAGATAACTATTGATATAAAAGAAAATGACCTTCTCAAAATTGATCCGGAATTATTGGAAATTCTCTTAAAAGATAAAACAACAGGCAATAATATAATTTGGGCAACGGATAATTATGCAAAATATGGCTAAGCTTACTTTTTTGATAAGGAAATCAAAATAGAATTAATTACCTCACGTCATGGTGGAATTATAAAGCCTCGAATTGAAAAATCAAAAACAGAGCAGCAGCAGAGAGTGCGCCAGAAAGCAGAAGTTTTTACACCAAGTTGGATTTGTAATATGCAAAACAATAAGGTTGATGAAGAATGGTTTGGGCGAAAAGATGTTTTTAATTTAGAAAAAGAAAACTCTTGGGAAGTAACGAAAGAAAAAATTATATTCTCTGATTCTGAAAAAAAAAGTTGGCAAGATTATGTTCTTTCTAAAAGACTTGAAATGACTTGCGGTGAGGCTCCATATATAACAAGCCGCTATGATGCAGTAACTGGGGAATATATAGAAGTTTCAAATAGAATTGGAATATTAGACAGAAAACTTAGAATTGTTAGTGAAAACACAGATACGCATGAGGATTGGCTGAAATGGGCTTATAGTTCCGTTCAAAATGTTTATGGTTTTGACTGGCAAGGTGATAATGTTCTTATTGCAAGGGAAAATCTTTTATTTACTATAGCTGAACACTATGAGGCAAGATTTAATGAAAAGCTTAAAACTCAGGATTTAATCGGTTTTGCCAAAGTGATTGCATGGAATATCTGGCAGATGGACGGCCTCAAATATGTAATTCCAAATTCTTGCTGTACAAAAGAAATAATTGATGAAGATTTGTTTGAACGAAGAATCATCGCAAAGCCTTGTGTTGGATGTACAAAATGTGACAATCAAAAACACAATGGTATTTACTGCATTATTAAGGACTGGGAAACTCATAGAAATATTCGCTTTGTGGATATGGTAATGGGAGACGAGAAATAATGGCAAGAAAAACAAAAAAAGAAATAACAATCCGTAGTTCAGCCGCAGAATATTTGACTTTTGTTGCGGCGACTGGTGACAGCAAAGAAAGCGTAGAAGTCCGATACGAAGATGAAAATATTTGGATTACTCAAAAAATGCTTGCCGTTTTGTATGAGGTTGAAATAAATACAATTAATTATCATATAAAAAAGATTTTTGAGGATTCTGAATTGGAAGAAGATTCAGTTATTCGAAATTTTCGAATAACTGCCTCGGACGGAAAGTCGTATGACACAAAGCATTATAATCTTCAGATGATAATCGCCGTCGGTTTTAAAGTAAATTCTGAAAGAGCCGTGCAGTTTCGCAAATGGGTCAACAATATTGCAAAAGAATATACCATCAAAGGCTTTGCAATGGATGATGAGCGTCTTAAAAATGATGGCTCAATTCTTACAAAAAAGTATTTTGAGGAACAGCTGGAACGTATCCGTGAGATTCGTTCCAGTGAGCGTAAATTTTATCAAAAAATTACGGATATATATGCAACAGCAATTGATTATGATAGAGATGCCGCGGCTACAAAAAGATTCTATGCCACTGTCCAAAATAAAATGCATTATGCGGTTCACGGACACACAGCTGCGGAATTGATTGTAGAACGAGCTGATGCAACAAAAAATCACATGGGGCTAACAACTTGGCAGGATGCCCCAAATGGAAAGATAAAGAAAAGCGATGTAACAGTTGCAAAAAACTATCTTACAGAAAAAGAATTAGGACAATTGAACCGCATGGTTTCCGCATACCTTGATTTTGCCGAGAACATGGCAAACCGTCATATTCCGCTTACAATGGCAGATTGGGAAAAACGATTGAATAAATTTATAGAGATGTTTGAATACGGACTTTTGCAGGATGCAGGAAAAGTAACGGCAGAAATTGCAAAGCTTCATGCAGAAACAGAATTTGAAAAATACCGAATTGTGCAGGACAGATTATACAAGAGCGACTTTGATAGATTTATTGAAGATGAGGGGGCTTTGTAAATGGCACAGATTTTTAATCAAGCATTTGAGCAAAAATTGATTTATGTTTATCGCATCAATGATACAGCCCATGAAGGTATTCTTAAAATTGGTGAAGCCTCTTGTAATGCAGGAATGGCTTATTTTGCTTTTGAGCCAAATTGCAAAGAATTAAATGCTGCTGCTAAAGATAGAATCCGCCATCAGACACAAACAGCCGGAGTTACTTTTGAACTTCTATATACCGAAGCAACTGCTTATATGAAAGGAAAAAATCTTATAGTTTTCCAAGATCATGATATTCATGACATCCTTGTACGCTCTGGTATTAAAAGAAAAATATTTGATACAGAACATAAAGCAAATGAATGGTTTTATACTGACCTTGAAACTGTAAAAAAAGCAATTGCAGCTGCGAAAGAAGGAAGAACATCTCTCAATGCAAGTGAAATAACTACAGATAGAAGTCCTGTAATTTTCAGACCAGAACAGACGGAAGCTATCGAAAAGACAATTAAGCAATTCAAAAAATCTGGTGGAAGTCATCAGATGTTATGGAATGCTAAAATGAGATTTGGAAAAACACTTTCTACTTTGGAAGTTGTTAAGCGCATGAATTATAATCGCACTCTCATTTTGACACATCGACCTGTAGTTGATTCTGGTTGGTTTGAAGATTATGGGAAAATCTTTTATGACCGAAATGATTTTTACTACTTTTCAAAAAAGAATGGTGGTGATCCGACTGAAGAAGAAAACTTCCATGAAATGATTCATAAGGCTGACGATAACGGAATGAAGGATTTCCGCTTCATTTACTTTGCTTCAATACAAGATATGCGTGGTTCTGAACTTGTTGGCGGTAAGTTTGCAAAGAATGAAGAAATCTTCAATATAGATTGGGATTTAATCATCATTGATGAAGCTCACGAAGGAACGCAAACAGAACTTGGAAAAGCTGTTCTTTCAAAATGTCGCAAAGATAACACAAGAATCCTTCATCTCTCTGGTACTCCATTTAATCTTATGGATGATTTTAAAGAAGATGAAATTTACACCTGGGATTATGTGATGGAACAACGGGCAAAAGCTGAATGGGATAAAATCCATCAGGGCGACCCGAACCCATATTCTGTACTGCCTAAACTCAGTATTTATACATATAACTTGGGAAAACTCTATCCTGAATATGCAGATGCTGATATTGCTTTTAATTTCCGTGAGTTCTTTAGAGTTGATAAAGAAGGAGACTTTATACACGAAACAAACGTAAAACAGTTTCTTGATTTATTAACGAAAGAAGATACTGATTCAAATTATCCATATTCAACAGAAGAATACAGACAGAATTTTCGTCATTCACTTTGGATGATTCCAGGGGTAAAAGAAGCAAAAGCTTTAAGTAAACTTTTGCAAGAGCATCCTGTTTTTAGCCAATTTGCAATTGCAAATGTTGCAGGTGACGGAGACGAAGAAGAGGAAGAAAAAGAAGCTTTAAAGAAAGTAGAAAAAGCAATTGGTCCACATCCAGAAGATTCATATTCAATCACTCTTTCTTGCGGACGACTCACTACCGGCGTAAGCGTAAAACCTTGGACTGCTTGTTTTATGCTGTCTGGTAGCTTCAATACAGCCGCAAGCACTTATATGCAGACAATCTTTAGAGTACAAACTCCTGCCGTAATTGGGGGAAAGCAAAAAGAAGAATGTTTTGTATTCGACTTTGCTCCAGACCGAACTCTTAAAGTAATTGCTGAAACTGCAAAAATCAGCAGCAAAGCCGGTAAAACAACAAACAATGACCGTGAGATATTGGGTGAGTTCTTAAACTTCTGTCCAATCATTGGTTTTGAAGGCAGTCAGATGAAGGCCTATAATACCGAAAAAATGCTAGGTCAGCTTAAAAAGGCTTATATTGAGCGGGTTGTAAAAAATGGTTTTGAAGACAGTTATCTTTATAATGATGAGCTTCTTCACATGGATAAACTTGCTCTGGAAGAGTTTTCAAAATTAAAAGAAATAATTGGTTCAACAAAAGCTCAAGGAAGTACAGGTGATATAAACATCAACGCTCAAGGTTTAACTGATGAACAATATGAATTATTACAGATGCCTGAAATTAGAGAAAAACCTGTTAAAGAACTTACTCCAAAGCAGCAGGAAGCATTAGCGCAAGAAAAAGAAATCAAGAAAAATCGCGATACTGCTATTTCCATTTTACGAGGAATTTCTATCAGAATGCCGCTTTTGATGTACGGAGCTGACTTGCAGAAAAATCTTGATGGAACAGAAGAAGCAATTACTCTTGATAATTTTTGTGATTTAGTTGACGACCTTTCATGGGAAGAGTTCATGCCAAAAGGTGTAACTAAAGAAATCTTTGGGCAGTTTAAAAAATATTATGATTCAGATGTGTTCCGTGAGTCTGGTGTAAAAATCCGGGAAATGGCGCGCGCTGCAGATAAACTTAGTATTGAAGAAAGAATTGAGCGTATAAGTTCAATTTTTGCTACATTCCGAAACCCAGATAAAGAAACTGTTCTTACTCCTTGGCGTGTTGTAAATATGCACCTTGGAAAAAGTCTTGGAGGCTGGTGTTTCTATGATAAAGATTATAATGAGCCAATCCTTGAACCAGAATTAATAAAACAAAATGAAATTACTGATGAAGTTTTTAAAAAGAATACCCATATTTTGGAAATAAACTCTAAAAGCGGTTTGTATGCCTTATATTGTGCTTACAGCGTATATCGTACTCGGTCAAAACTTGAGCTAGGCCCTAAGCCTACACGAGAAATGGAAATTGATTTGTGGAAGAAAGTTCTTGCAGAAAACATTTTCTTAATTTGTAAAACTCCTATGGCAAAAAAGATTGTGCAAAGAACTTTGGCCGGATTCACAGGAACAAAAGTAAATGCTCATTATTTTGAAGACCTTGTGAATCAGCTGAAAAATAAACCCGAGAACTTTATAAGCAAAGTGAGCAAAACAAATTACTGGAAAAAGGATGGAAATGAAGATATGAAATTTGATGCAATAGTAGGTAATCCACCATATCAGATTATGGCAACAGGAGACGCAAACGGTTCAGATCCAATTTATCATCTTTTTATTGATGCCGCCTGCAAGCTTGGTGAAAAGGTAAGCTTTATTCATCCTGCAAGATTTTTGTTCAATGCCGGTAAAACCCCGAAAGACTGGAATGAGAAGATGCTTAATGATGAGCATTACAAAGTTGTTCAATATTGGGCAAACAGTGGAGATGTTTTTCCAACAGTAGATATAAAAGGCGGTGTCGCAGTTACCTATTGGGATAAGAATAAGACTTTTGAAAAGATTGGAACTTTTACCTCTTATCCTGAATTAAATGGAATAAAGAAAAAAGCAGCTCCAACAGAAGAAATAAACAGTTTGATGTCGATAATGTACAATCAAACTAATTTTGATTTGGATGTGTTATTAAAAGAACATCCTGACTATATAAAAGGTATTGGAAGCGAAGGAAAAGATAGGCGTTTAGAAAAAAATATATTTGATAAAATACCTCTTTTTACAGAAGAAAAATCAAATGAAGATGATATTAAAATTTTGGGGGTTATAAAAAATAAACGATGTTATAGATTTATTCCTCGCAAATATTTAGATATTAGTCATGAAAATCTTATGAAGTATAAGGTACTAGTTCCTCGTAGCAATGGATCGGGGGCGATAGGCGAAGTACTATCGACCCCGATACTCGGCGAGCCGATACTCGGCTATACAAGAACATTTTTAGGAATTGGTGCTTTTGATTCAAAAGAAGAAGCTGAAAATGCATTGAAATATGTAAAAACAAAGTTTGCAAGAACAATGCTTGGAATACTAAAGATTACTCAAGATAATCCAATTGAAACCTGGAGACTTGTACCTTTACAAGATTTTACCTCAAACAGTGATATTGATTGGAGTAAGTCTGTTTCAGAAATAGATAAACAGTTGTACAAGAAATATGGGCTTTCACCAGAAGAAGTTGAGTTTATTGAAAGCAAGGTACGGGAGATGTAAAAGATGAGCAAAGAGATAGAATCTAAAACAGAACAGCAGTTTTACTCTGATATTTCTCAACTCATAGATACTAGCAAGCGTACTGTGCATTAATTACCAAAAGTAAAGGAAAATACAATATGCCACAATTCAACATAAACCAAAAACTTGACGAACTTCTCGCTACAAAATTCGAAACCGAAGTTATCGAATTCAAGGAAGCAAAAAATGATTTTTCTTTTGAAGAACTTGGAAAATATTTTTCTGCATTGAGCAATGAGGCTAATCTACATAATGTGGAGTGTGCCTGGCTTGTTTTTGATGTTGAAGATAAAAAGCATAAAGTTGTTGGAACAAATTATCGTTTGGATGATAAATCTCTGAACAATCTAAAGGAAGAAATCGCAAAACATACTACAGGCAATATTTCATTTATTGAAATTTACAAATGTTCAAGAAAAGACCAAGATGGTAATGATAAACGTATTCTTGTTTTTCAGATTCCTGCTGCTCCAAAAGGAATTCCAACCGCATTCAAAAGAATCAACTATGGTCGTGATGGTGAAGCTTTAGTTGGATTAAGCACAGAAGAATTTGAAAGGATCCGTTCCCAGAATGTTCAGACTGACTGGTCGGCTGGCATTGTACCAGATGCAACAATTGAAGATTTGGATGAAAGTGCTATAAAAAAAGCTCGTGAACTATATAAGGTTCGCCATTCTTTAAAGGCAGATGAAGTTGACTCCTGGGATGACATTACATTTTTAAATAAGGCAAAAATTACTCAAAAAGGGAAGATAACACGAACTGCACTTTTGCTTTTAGGGAAAGATGAAAGTGAATTTATGCTTCAACCGGCAGATCCAAAAATCAGATGGATTTTACTTGATAGTACAGGACGACAAAAAGCATTTTATATTTCAGGAATTCCTTTTTTGAATGCAATTGATGAAATCTATTCCAAAATCAGAATTATTCGCTATCAATATATTGTAAAAGAAGGAACCTTATTTCCTGAAGAAGTTGATCAGTACGATTCTTTTACTATTCGTGAATCTCTTAATAACTGCATTGCTCATCAGGATTACACAAAGGGATGCAGAATAAATGTAATTGAAGGGGAAGATCAGCTTACTTTTGAAAATGCTGGTTTATTTATTCCAAATAGCGTGGAATAGGTTGTAAAAGATAATTCGCCGGAATCTCATTATAGAAATCCGTTTTTGGCAACTGCAATGATGAATTTAAATCTTGTAGAAACAGCTGGCGGAGGAATTAGAAAACTGTTTGAAATTCAAAAGAAAAAGTTTTTCCCTCTTCCAGAATATGAACTTTCTGCTGATAAAGTGAAAGTTACTTTTACAGGAAAAATCATCAATATGGATTTGGCAAGAAAAGTTGCAAAGAATCCTGACATTAGTTTTGATGAATTGTTTGCAGTTGATAAGGTTGCAAAGGGGAAACACATTTCTGAAACAGAACTGGAACTTTTGAAAAATGGTTCATATATTGTGGCTTCTGGAGAAGTTAGTCCAGAAATAAACGGAGAACCTACTTATGTAATAATTGAGAATAATGAGGATTCTGGAACTATCCAGAAAATAACGGGGAATTGCCCAGAGGATAAGTCCTTATTGGACAAAATGTCCAATAAAATGTCCAATAAAGAACAAGAACGCTTTAAACTGATTATTAGGTATTTGGAAAAAAACGACTTAATTACAAAAACAGAAGCAGCAAAACTTTTGAAAGTAGAAGACAAGACAGCGCAAAGACTTCTTTCTAAAGCTGTTGAACTGGAATTATTGGTTACTGAGGGAGATTTCAAAGGAACAGTTTATAAGTTGAATTTAAATTGTTAACTTGGGGAGAAATAAGTATGCAGGATTTTATCAATCAGGAAGAACTTACCGCAGAAATTTCTTATGACAACATAACTCGAATTGAACATTATCCTTTCCCTAAAGATGCCGTGCGAGAAGCGGTGTTCAATGCACTCATTCATCAGGATTTTTCTGTTGGCGTGCCTGTGCAAATCAGTGTTTACAAGGATAAGCTTTATATCAGCAATGATTGTGTTTTCCCTGTCAGCTGGACTGCCGACACTTTAATGCAAAAACATCGCTCACTTCCCCATAACCCAGATATTGCAAATACATTCTTTAGAGCGGGCTTTATAGAAAGCTGGGGACGCGGCATAGAAAAGATTTGCAATCTTTGTAAAGAATATGGAATTGCTGAGCCCGAATATACAGTTCATCCAAATGACATTATGATGATGTTCAAGGCAAATGAGCCTGTAAATGAGCCTGTAAATGAGCCTGTAAAATTGGTTCTTGCCGTTATTGCTGATAATCCTAATTTATCAAAAGAAAAGATTGCTGAAAAAATCGGAATGTCACGGGCTACGGTAACACGAGCTTTGGCAAAATTAGTGGAAATCGGCGCGATTCAGCGTGTCGGTTCGGACAAGTCTGGACACTGGGAGATTGTAGAGAATGGAGAATAAAATGAACCTGGAACTAATCACCGCCGTAGAAACAATAAAGACAGCAATTTTACAGTCTTCAAATTCATCAGACGCGTCTGACGAATTAACAGAACTGATAGAGTAGTAATCATTAAAAAATAAATATAAAAATGGAGACACATAAAAATGAAACTTTTAATCGTAATCGACATGCAGAATGATTTTATAGACGGTTCCCTTGGAACAAAAGAAGCTGTGGCAATCGTACCTAATGTTGCAAAGAAAATCGCAAAGGCTCGAGCAGCAGGCGAAACCGTTGTGTTTACACGCGATACTCACCAGAGCAATTATCTTAAAACTCAGGAAGGAAAGAATCTTCCGGTTCTTCACTGTGTAGAAGGAAGCGACGGCTGGCAGATTTCGAGCAAACTGGAAGTAGGGGACAGCCGTATTTTTGATAAGCCATCCTTTGGTTCAATGGAACTTTCTGACTATGTTGCAACTTTAAGCAATCTTAAAGAAATAGAACTTGTTGGCCTTTGCACGGGAATCTGCGTTATCAGCAATGCATTTATTCTTAAAGCAAAACTGCCAGAAGTTAAGATTACAGTTGATGCTAGCTGCTGTGCCTGTGTAACTCCGGAAAGTCATAAAACTGCACTTTCTGCAATGAAGCTCTGTCAGATTAATGTTATTGGGGAAAAGGAAAAGACTCAGAACAATAAGGGCTGTGTTTATAAGCTCTATACTGAACTGAAAGGCTTTGAACCAAAGATTCACAGAACTTTTTTGATTAAAAAGAATATGCCCATGCTGAGTCTTGCATCCTGCATGATTTCTATGTTTGATGGTAATGCCAGTCACATTTATGATTTTGATGTGCCTTCAGAAAACCTCAATCTGCAGGTATACATTGATGAAGAAATGAATGCGTTCGATGATGAGTTTGCGATTGAACATAAACATATTCAGCCAAAAAAATATGTTGATGTCCGCAATTATAAAGTAAAAGACTGCTTAAAGAAAATTGGTGATACGATTACTTTTACTTATGACTTTGGCGACGGCTGGACTTTCCCTATCCGCCTTGAAGAAATCATTGATGATGAAGTATACGAACAAGCCTCTCCTCTGGTTCTTGATGGCGCAGGACTTGGAATAATTGAGGATGTTGGTGGTGTTGGAGCAATGTCAGACTGTGTTAAGGCTTTTGAAAAGAAGTTAGGTGATGATTATGAAAGTTATTCTGAATGGCTGGGAATAAAAAATCTGGATATTACTTATTTTAATAAAAGCGCCGTAAACAAATCTCTTAAGAAAGAAATAAAAGCGATTGATAAAGCTTACAAGACTATGGAGTAGACGATTATCAGCAAATGAAATTAAACAGATAAAAAATCAGGCCCGAACGGTAATTTGAATTTCAACTATTGCTGGTAATAATGCCGCCAGAAATTAAGGATAGTGTAGTGGAAGCACGGGCTCACGAGCATATAATTTAAAGTACGACAATTCTTGTCATATCTCCTGTGTTAATCTTTATTTACATATTAATCACAGGAGGATTTTTTATGTTCAAAAAACTTTTAATTACAGGTGGCATTGCTCTTGCCGGTTATGTCATAAATGAAGTCCGTAAGCAGTATGACAAAAATGTAAATGACTACAATGCATTAGTAGACAGATACAATGAAATGTCAGATTTCATGGATAATTGTAATTTTTACACATACAAGAATCCAAAGGCTTCAGACAAAAACACAAGATTTGTTACAGAAACTCAGACAAGGCAAGATGGTTCAATACAAACTGTAAAACACGATCGAGCTACTGGTTTTACTATTATTTCTTCTAAGGATGCATAAAAGTGAAACAAAAAAAACACCCATGACATTAGTTGTCATTATCATCTGTCTATAATACAAGTAAGAACATGTAAAAAGTCAATCGATTGTTGAAACAATCTTCTTGACTTTTTAAAGGAGGTGTAAGATAAAACCGCTAAAATAGTGCGGCTTTATCTTACCTGAAGTTTGCGTTGCAAACTTACTATTGAACTGCTGTTCCTCATTACATTACGGAACAGCGTAAAAAGTCAATCGATTGTTGAAACAATCTTCTTGACTTTTTAAAGGAGAATTTTATGATAAAGAAATTAATTGGAACCTGTATTGCTGCCACAGTACTTGCAGTTACTGGAAAAGTAGTTTCAGATTATGCAGAAACAAAACCTGCTTTGAAAAATGTAAAAGATAAGCTTAAGAAAACAGGAAAAGATTTTTCTGCAAACTGTAAAGAAGTTCTGGATGCTACAAGACGAGTTTTTACTGGTGAAACACCTGATGAAAACACAATTACATTAGCAAGAGATAGGATAGATTGGTAATTCTACACTTATGACAATTCTTGTTATATCAACTATTTTATGCTACAGCTAATAAAGCTATTTTGCCATATCGGTAACAATAGCTAAAATGTGGTCAAGCTGAGTTGGGGAAAGCTTACGAAAGGAAGAAAGAATTTCAGCATCTTGGATTTTTGTATTTTGAATCTGAGGAGAAAAAAAGACTTCTGGAGAAACGTTTAGAAAATCACAGATTCTAAAAAAGGCATCCATTGAAACTGAACGCTGTCCTGTTTCAATTTTATTGATGTAACTTTCGTTTTGTCCCAAAGCTAAACTCATTTCTCTTGCAGAGATAGATCTTTCATTTCTAAGAAAACGAAGTCTATCTCTAAAAAAATCTTCAAAATTTGTCTCCATTATTTTAGTATAGACTTTATTTCTCTTGATATATGGTCTTATCGGCTATATAATGAAGTGACATAGTCTTTTAGGTCTATAAAATTAATAAAATGTACCCTACCAATGGGAAGGAGAAAAAAATGGCAAGTTTTGCTTTTGCTTATGTTCACGGAGATAGATTTCAAGCCGTCTCTCAAGACAGATCTTTTGATGAAGAATTTGAAGTTTCTGATAACGGATCTATTACAAAATGTAATGAATTAGGAATTAATTTTCTTCATTCAAAAGGTTATAGACTTTGTTCTTCTCTACCGAACGAGTTAATTGCATTATCTGATGGAGAAGCTAAAAACTTATTAGAAGTGGAAGCCTTATTAACAGATGAATTCTGTGGTCCTATTATTTATAATGAAGGTAAGCTTAAAAGTGCAACAATTCGTTGTGGTGCTGTTTACAGAAAATAAAAATTCATGAGAAGAGAAAAGTTTTCTTTTCTCTTCTCAAAGGTATGTATTATGAACGAATCATTAAAAACATTTGTATGTAAATCTGAAAATATCTCTTGTACTTCAATTTCTGCTAAAATGAAGTATTCTACAACAAATAAAACAACTAAAATAACAAATCAAGTTGAAAAAAATATAGAATTTTCTTGGATAATAGAAACAATCGGAGAAAAAGACCTTTTTATAATTCATTTTGATGAGTTTGAATTTAAAGATGATACCTGTGAAATCACATATGATAATAATACAAATTCAATAAATATTTATGCACCTGATTATAAAAATGGAACAGAATCTTTTACAGCAACAATAAGTAATATTGGAAAGGAAAATTGAACTATGTCCAAACATGATGAAATTGCAGCAATTGTAGAAAAATATTGTGGAGAATTAGCTGATTATGAATTAGCTTACAATAATAAACGATATTGGGTTTTCTATTCCTACAAAACATTTCCAGCTAATAAAAAATCTAATCTATTAAAATTTGATAAAAATTTATTTGAAGCTGATATGGCTGCAATGTATTCCATTGATAGTGGGGTAATAAATCCAGATGCTGAAAAGTGTAAGGATGGCATTTTATTTATGCTTTCTGGATTTTATATTCGTACTTCTGGCCAACTTAAGGGGTATACGTTTATTAAATATTCAGCAATCAAAAGTATTGAAGTGAAAGGGAAAAAAGACCTTCATCTTTCTTTGAATGTTAATACAAATGATTTATGGAAACAGGATTGGCTTAATATATCTGTAGATTATTATGCAGAACCTTTAAAAAATATTCTTGATGAAATTATTAAGATTGATAGAGAAACTGACACATCCTATACAACAGAATCAAAAACCGGCATTGTAAAAGGAATAAATCAGAAAGCAAACCGCGAAGCTTATTTTAAAGGTCAAATATCTGGCTACAAAAGAGCTTCCCGTGAATATCAGATTAAGCTTCAGAAACAGGCTGATGCTTTTCTTGCAAATTGTAATCTTTGGAGAAAAAAGCAATCTGAATACGAAGCCTTGCTTGATGAATACGAACAGACAATTATTGAACTTCAAAGTTGTATGGAACAAAGTTCTTCTCCAGAATACCAGGAAATGATGAATTCAGCACAAGAATATAAAGAACGCTTGGAAGAACTGGCATACTAATCTATGGAGAAAAAAAATGACAAATTTAGAAGAATTGCGTTCAAAGCGTGCTTCATTGAAAGAAGACACAGACAGATTGTTTTCAGCGACAGATAAAGTGATTGGAGAAAGTCAGCGTGTTGCAAATCTTGCTGGAGATTCTGAAAAGATAATTACAGACCTTGAAACTGAATTTGAGAAAAGAACAAAACTTCATGGTCAAGATATTGCTTTTTTATTTTTTGCAACGGCATTGCAGTGTGCACGTCAGTATCTTCTTACTGATTTTAAAGAAAGGTTAGGAGATCAGGAATCTGCAAAAAATACATTAGGAGAAAATAGATTCGATCCTCATAATGCAAGCAGTGACAGAAGCCATCGTTTATATAATCCTTCTCTTGAAGAAATTATTTCTCATCCAGTTCCATTTGATTTGAACATAGGTGGGGAAAAATTTGGAAATCCTCTTTCTGGATATGGTAAATTAGGCCATCGAGCAGCAACTCTTGGTCATGATTCTGTTCTTGGCTGGATTTTTGGAACTGCAAATATTGTAACTAGTACGGTTACGGATGCAAAATTTAATTCTTATCACGTAGGTTCAGATAACTTGCGAGATTATTTTAAATCAAATGCAAATACCGCACTTGTTCTTGAAAAAACTTTTGACAAGCTTACTAATCAGGGAATGGATGGCAAAATTATTGTAGGAACTTCACTTGCAAAAGAGGCAGTTCATTTGTTATCCGACATTAATTCAAAAAATAGTCTGCCGCTCCCTATCGTTACAACTTTTAATCCAAAACTTGGAAGTACTTTGGCAAAATATGGATTAGATATGTCAAATGTCCTGAATGTCGGAAAGCAGGCGGCTTTAGCAGAGTCAATAAATATCATTATTGCAATGATTCACCGGCTTACATTTGGATTAGATTCTGAGGTTGATACAAAACTTTATGAGGTACGCACGAGAAAAATTATCACTTATTCTAATGTTATTGCATCAACAAGTAATATTATTCTTGTAGCAATGGGAAGTGCTGTCGGTGCTGCAACAGATAATCCAGAAATGATTAGAAAATCATTAAAAAAACTTGATGTAGGCGGTTTTCTAGTAACAGTTGGCCATTTACTCAATGATAAAAAATTTATTACGCAAGTAAAAACAGAATTTGTTTTGAACAATTTTGATAAATTAATTCAAGGAGATTGTTAATTATGAAATGTAAACATTGTGGTGGTAAAGTTAGTTTTTTTGCAGATTATTGTCCTTCATGTGGAAAAAAGACTATTGAAGATACAAAAAAAGCCTGTGTGTATTGTGGAAAACAAATTGATAAAAATTCTAGATTTTGTCCTAAATGCGGAAAAGAATTGATTCCATCTACTGTAGATGTGAATATAAATGCCTATAAAGATTAAAATTTCCTTATGGATGATTTTAATATAAAATCTTTGAAAATGAATCTTTTGGAATAAATAATTTTTAAGGAAAAAGTATGTAAAGAATCTATATAAACGATGCTGAAGGAGAAAGCATAGAGAAGTCTGGGTTCAAGATCCTTGATTTTTTTAGCAGGTGAAACCCATTTTTATAAATATGGTTTAAATTTACATGCCCCTGATGGAAAAGCTTTGTTTTACGAATATGATAAAGTTCAAGGTGTTTATGATATGAAAAAGTGGACAATGGTAAATCAAAGATTTGCTTCCGAAGGATGAGTTTATCCAAAAAGGAATGAAGAAAAGAGAAAAGCTAAGATTCTAAGATTAGTAGAAATGTGGAAAGAAAAAGGTTATCAAGTGGATAATTCAGAATTAAAGGCATTTATTAATGATAGAACAACAAATGAGACTCTTTATATGACTTCTAGATAAAATAATTATTTTGAAAATCTTATGTTAGGCAGTCTGAATTAAAATCTGAATCTAAATGCTTGAAGGATAATAGTTGTACGTTCAAAACCATAGGAATTTGAAAAATATAATCTTGTTATCCCTCAGCGATAACTGTCAAAAAAAAATGACTTATCGCCGAGGAATCCTTGCTTTTTTCAATATTTTGCAGAATAAGCTGTTCCATCTATCTTGCTCCATTTAATCTTGGCGAAACCGAAGAATTTTTGAAAAAGGTTAAACAGATTGAAATGAACCGTCATCAGATTCTTGAACTTTATATGATTCTTGGTGGCATTCCTTACTATCTTGATATGCTTAGAAAAGACCTTCCTCTTACAAAGAATATTGATAATCTATTTTTTAAGGAAAATGCAAATCTTAAAACAGAATATGAATTCCTCTTTCGTTCCTTATTTAAGGATTCAAAAAATTATAGAAAAGTTATAGAAGCACTTTCAGAAAAAAAGAAAGGATTATCCAGAGAAGAAATTAAAGAAGCAACACATATAAAAGAAGGTGGAACTCTTACAGAAATTCTTTCCAATTTAGCTCAATGTGACTTTATCCGCGAATATAATGCTATTGGAAAAGAAAAGCGGGACAGTCTGTTTCAGCTTACGGATTTATTTACACTCTTTTACTTGAACTTCGTTCAGAAGGAAAACAGTCAGGATGAAAATTTCTGGTCAAACTTTGCCTTTACTGGCGATAAGAACTCATGGGCTGGGTATTCTTTTGAACAGGTGTGCTTCCATCATATAAAGCAGATAAAATCAAAATTAAGTATTTTGGGTGTACTAAGCAGTATCTATTCCTGGAGTTGCAAAGGTTTTGTCGATAAAGATGGAGCAAAATGGTCTGGCGGACAAATAGACATGCTCATAGACCGTAATGACCAAGTAATAAATATTTGTGAAATAAAATACTCTTTTGACGAATATGCTATAACCGATGCCTATGAAGAAATTCTTAGAAACCGGGCAAGTCTTTTTAAGAAAGTTACAAAAACAAAAAAAGCTCTGCATCATACTTTCATAACAACTTATGGACTAAAACAAAACAAATATAGCGGAATGATTCAATCTGAAGTAACAATGGATGATTTGTTTCAGTTATAATAAAAAATGTATACTTATACTTCGGCGATAAGTACCCAAAAAAGAGAGTTGTCGCTAAAGTATACAAAGATCTTATAAGGAAAAGATGATTGATTTAGAAGCTAAGTTCTGGGCTTTTTTATCTCAGTGTCGTTCTTTGGTCCCAAGTATGATATAATAGACAATCTAAGGAAGCAATTTAAAATAATATGAACGTATTTGATATAATTCCATCAGATTTTTTCAATTGTCTCGCTGGAAATAGCAATAATCGTGTATATGCTGACTGTCTGGAATTAATACATAATCAATATGATAAAGAAATTTCTTATCGACTTGAACGCTCATATTTGCGAGATGTACTTGCTGCTTTTTTATTGGAAAATCATCTTGATTTGACAGATGAAGAAAACACTACAACGGCAGGAAATGATGAAGCTAACTTTGTTTTAAGAAAGTTTATTTCTGTGGGCTGGCTTGAAGAAGATCAGGATGATTCTACTTTTGAAAAATATATTGTAATGACTGATAATGGAATTGCTCTGGCAGAATTTTTACATAAATTAAAACGGCCGGCAACTCCAGAGTTTTCCAGTTACATTCTTAATATTTATAACCGTTTTAATTCAAAGGAATATGCAAATAAGCAGGAACTATATAATTTTATTCTAAAACCTACTTTTTCCGATGCAAAAGCTCTTTCTTCAGATCTTAAAAAACTTTCAACTTCTATAAAAAAGATTATCGAGAAAATGAATCATGAAGGAAGTCTGGAAAGTCTTACAGAAAACATTATCAGTTATTGTGACGGAGATTTTATAAAAGAATATTCAAGACTTGTTCATCAACAGAATATTCATATTTATAGGAACTTTATTACTCGTAAGCTTGATGAAATGAAGCAACCTGAATATTTTAATCTTCTTTGTACAGAATTATCAGCAGAAGAAAAAGCTCATAAAGTTCTGATTTCAAATATGGAAGCAGAAGAAAGAGTTTATGAAATGATTGATTCCACAAAAAAATTCCTTCATGACGACTACAACAAAATAATGGATGATATCAAACTGAAGATTAATACTTATATTCACATAGCAATTGCACGGGAACGAATGCTTCGTAACAAGGGGCTTGATATCCGTGGTGTAGTTGAGCAAACATTACGAATTCTCATTTCTTCTGAAAACAGTTCAGAAAAAGAAGAGCTCGGAAATTTGTTTAATATTCAAAAGTATGAGTATGTTGATCAGTCATCTGTAATGTATCCACATAAGAGCCAGCAGATTTTGCATAATACTGAATCTGAATATTTTGAATTATCCAAAGAAGAAATTGAACGGCAAAAATATATTCTAGAACAGGAATCTCACAATCCATATTCAAAAGACCAGATGAAAAAATATATGGATGCTTTATTCATGCAAAATGAAATTATTGATAACAGTCAGTTTAATTATTCAAATAAAGAAGACATATTAAAATCTCTGGCAGCAGTAAGTTATGCAAAGGAAAACGGATATCTTATTGAAACGGATGGAACTTATATTGAAAGCGACAACTTCATAACAAAACACTGGAGGGCAAAAAAAAATGACAAATAATGAATCTATTAATGAATACTGGAATTCAGAATTTACCTCCAGTGATAAACAATTCTTCCAGAAATGTGCCCGCACCCTGTTAAAGAAAACTTTTATTGTTCGTGACAAAGACGAAGAAAACCGCAAGATGTTTTATTTCGTATCAAAGAATTCTGATTTCTTTTCTAACTATTTTTCTTTCATGGGTTTTGAAATTTTAGTTCAAAAAGATTCCGGTGTAGTAATGCTTTCAAATATCGTAAATGAAAACATATCGGCATCTGTTGCAGTTAATAGATTCCGATTTAAGAAGATTGAAAGTATTATTCTTTGCTGTTTATGGACTTTACTTTCTGACAGATTGCATCGTGGTTCACTGGATAAAGTTATTAAGATTACATTGTCAGATTTAAATATAGAACTTGAAAAATATGACTATAAGAAACCTTTTGATAAAGGACCATTGAATGACATATTGAAGCTGTTTTGTAAATTCAACTTAATTGGAACCAGTGGTGAAATAGGTGATGAAGATTTTACCATTATTCTTTATCCTTCGTTACAATTTGCGTTAAATGAAAGTGAATTTGTTTCTTTTGTGAAAGATGCAGAAAAAAGGATGAAAGGTAATGAAGA
The DNA here is from genome assembly GCA_016296575.1 of Treponema sp. GTDB lineage: Bacteria > Spirochaetota > Spirochaetia > Treponematales > Treponemataceae > Treponema_D. Next base: position 15,702 of record JAEDJA010000026.1, on the reverse strand, counting down.
AGATATAACAGCGATTGATGAGCCAGAAGATTTTGACTCTACAGATTCTGAAATAGATCCTTTTGATTTAGGAATTGATATGGAGGATGAAGAATAATGAAAGAAAATCGCAAAACAGCAAAACGACTTCTCCTTGTAAACTGGTCATGTTTCCAAAATGAAATAATTTCTCTCGGAAGTTCGACTTTATTTACTGGTGTTAACGGAACAGGGAAAACAACAATCCTAGATGCAATGAGTTATCTTATTACTGCCAACACACAGTTTAATAAAGCGGCTGACGATAACGGAAGAAATGTAACTGCTTATATTCATGGTGACAGAAAGACAAACGGTGCAGACAGATATCTTCGTCCGGGGAATGTTACAAGTTATATTGCCATGGAATTTTATGATCCTCTTATTTCTGATTATCACGTAATTGCTGTTTGTATGGAATCTCGTTCAGAAAGTGACAGAGCTATCAGCCAGTGGATAATTCGTGAAAAATGCAGATTAGAAGATTTTAATTTCAGTTCTGTTGAAAATGGAAAACTTATCGTAACATCAAAAAATAACCTTACATTCAAAAATATTCCACTGAAAGGGGCTGATTTTTTTGGTCGCGAAAAGGCTATTCCACAGCTAACCCGTCAGTTAGGAATACGAACTACAGATTACAGAAAGTATAAAGAAAAGCTGCTTAAGATGATGGCTTTTGATCCTGAACGAAATGTAGATAAATTTTTGCAGACTTCAGTTTTTGCTGAAGCAGAAGTAAAATCCTTGGATCGTCTGCGTGAACAGAGAAAACTATATGAACAGGCAAAACAAATGTTCGAGCAGATTCAGGAAAGAAAGAACCTTCTTGAAGAAATAGAGCAGAAAACTTCAGAATATGAAAAGATTCTTCGCAACTATAATATACGTGAATTGATGTTCCGCTATCAGTATATAAATCAATATAAGGATGAAATTTCAAAGCTGGAAATAAAGCAACAGAATAATCAGATTCAACTAAAAGACCTGGAAGAAAAGAAAAAAGAATCAGAAATAAAACTTTCAGAAATGATGGAAAGACTTTCTGAAATTAAAAATAAGAATCATTCACTTACAGAAAGCTTAAATAAGATGGAGAATGATAAAACTGAAATTTCTAAAAAGATTTCTGAATTGGAAAATGAACTTACCCAATTAAAGAATCTCCAAATTTCCTTAAAAGTTATTCTCCCACAAATTGAGAATTATTTTGATGTTGCAGATGAAAATAAAACAATTCTTCTAAATTTGAGTGAAACTGATTTTTCATCGGATAAAAAGAATTCTACATTCATCGATTTTTCAAATAAAATAAAAAAACAACGAGATTTATTTATAGAAGAAAACGGTAGAATAAAAGACAAGCTCTTTGACGTATCAAATGAGATAACAGGTTATCAGAAGACAATAAAAGACCTTGAAGCAAATATTCGTCAGTTTCCGCCGGAAGCAGAGGAAGCAAAACGAATTATTCAAAACGAATTTAACAAACGTGGTATAAAATGCCAGGTTCGTCTTTTTGCAGAACTTGTAGAATCTCTTAGTGATGAATCCTGGCGCAAAGCAATAGAAACATTTTTGTGGAATAAGAGATTTAACATAATTGTTGATGATGAATATTGCCATGAAGCTCTAAAAATCTTAAATGAAAAAAATATTTATAAGACAAGTGTAATACTTACAGATAAAATCCCAGAAACTGAAATTGAAGAAAACTCAGCGGCCTCTGTATTGAATATTACAAATAAAGGTGCAAGACGATATGCAAATTATCTCTTAAATGGTATTCACCTTTGTGGAAATATTGACGAACTTCATGAACATCCTAAAGGTGGCATTACAAAAGATGGAATGCTTTGTAAAAGTTATGCGGCAAGTTTTATGCAGATTCAGAAGACTCAGGTTTGTTTAGGAAATAATGTAGTAAAATTTCAGTTGGAACAGGCTAAAAAAGAGCTTGAGAGACTTATTCTTGAGAAATCTGGATATGAAAAAGAAATAAAAAATCGAAATCAATTAGTTACATTGATTGATAATGTAGAATGGAAAGCTGAACGCTATAATTTTAATAGTTCAACCGAGCTTTCTGAAGAAAATAGAAATTTAGGAAAACTTTCTGCACAAATTGAAGAATTAAAAAACAGTCCAGAAATGCTTGCCGCCGCAAAGGAATACGACCTTGCTAAATCAAATTACGATGAAGCCTACAAGCAGGATAATGATTTGGCTACTAGACATGGCTCTGTTAGAAATGATATTGAAAATACAAACAATAAAATATCGGAGCGAATTGAACAATCTCAGAAATATGAATCAGAGTACAATGAGCTTTCATCTAAATACAACGAACTCATTAATGAAATGAAAGATGAATATGAACGTGCCAGCAAACAGCGAAATACCTTTATTGTTATTAGTAATAAGCATTTGCAAAATCTTACAAATGATGTTGAAAATGCAAAGCGCAGAATGGAAGATAAGCAGCGTGAATATAATATTCTTTCTGAAATAGAAGCATCAAACTATGGTGTCGAATTTATTCCATTCTACCGCGACCGTTATCGGGATGTTGCAAACGTCAAAATTGATGAAGCAAAAAACAAAGTTGAAAAACAATCAGAAAATCTTCGTAATGTTTTCTTGCATGATTTTGTGGCAGAGCTTAATGAAAAGATAATTACGGCAAAGGAAGAGATTGCTGTTATTAATTCTGAATTAAAGCGTATTCCATTTGGACGTGATATATATCAGTTCAAAATGGAAGAAAAATCAGACCGGGAAGTTTTCTTTACTATCTGTAAAAACCTGCAACTGTATTCAGAAAGCCCGGATTTATTTACAGAACGGACAGTAAGCGATGAAAAACTTGCGGATGATGTTCAATCTTTCTTAAACAAAATCCTTGATACAGAACAAGAAGAAGATTATTCAGATTACAGTAATTATTTTACTTATGATATGACAATCAGAAGTCATATAGGTGATGAAGAATCTGAAATGGATTTGTCAAAAAAACAGGGATCCGCAAGTGGGGGAGAAAAACAAACGCCGTATTTTATAGTTCTTGCTGCAAGTCTTATGCAATTCTATCCTAAAGATGTTTGTTGTGCCAGAATAGCATTTATTGACGAAGCCTTTTCTGCATTGTCAAAAGAACGTATCGAGCAGATGGTAAAATTCCTAGAAGATAATAATTTCCAGGTTTTCTATGCAGCCCCACCAGAAAAAATCAACAGTATTGGGCAGCATATTGATAATACTGTATCTCTTTATACACAGGGAAAGTATACAAAACCGGTTGAAGGTTCGTGGTATTCTGGGAGCGCAATCAAAGAATGATTTATTCAAATATTCAAAAACAAATATTACAGAAGCTTCTCACAAAATATGAATCCAGTAAAACTTATAAAGGAACAAACTCAGTTGTACAAAATTTCTCAATAAAGCCTATTGATATTTTCAAAGAATATGAAAAGGATTCAACAGACATTAATGTAATTGAAGATTTTGAAAAACAATGTAAGCTGCTTGAATCTGAAGGGCTTATTCAGCTTGCCTGGAAATATGAAAGAATATCAAAAATAATTTCAATTGCAACAGAAGAAAATTGGAATAAGATTCGAATAATTCTTGGTGTAAAAGATAAAAATACAAGGCTAAAAGAGGAAATCGCTTTTTATTCATCTGTTAGTGAAAAAACTTCTTCTCATAAAATAATAAAGGATTTTTGCAAAACTCAAATTGAGCGACTCCAGGGTGGAAAGCTTGCCGAGTACTCTTTAGAAGACGCTAACAATATAATTGCACTTTTGTCTTTTATTTTGCAGAACAAAAATGAAATCCTTGAACGAGAACTTTCTATTTCAGTTCTTGCAAATTCCAAGACATGGGAATCAAAATACAAAACCAGAATTTTACGCATTCTTAAAAAAAGTGGATATTTTGATTCTTTAATTGAAAATTGCGCTGATGAAAAAGAAGTAAATAAAGTCATTCTTGAAGAATGTAATATTTTTGCAAATCCTTCTTATGTGTATTTTAAGGGAAACGGAACAATATTTTTTGAAAATGGTAACATTACCAAAACTTGCTCTGAAATACCATTTGCAATTTCATCCGCCTCAATCGAAAAAATTACTTCATTTGAAATAACTGATTCTAAAATAATGACCGTAGAAAACTTGACCTCATTTAATAGAATAAATAACTCGGATACTTTTTATATTTTTCTCTCAGGCTATCATAACAGCGCAAAGCAAAACTTCCTGAAAAAAATCTACAGTCAAAACGCGAAAAAAGAATATTTTCATTTTGGAGACATTGACCCGGATGGTTTTTATATTTTGGAAAATCTTCGCTCAAAAACTCTTATAAATTTTGAGCCTTACAAAATGGGAATTACGGAACTCAAAACTTATTCTGCTTTTGCAAAGGCACTCGAAGAAAACGACATCTCAAAAGCTAAAGCCTTGATTGGTAATGGATGCCATAAAGAAATCATGGAATATATGCTACAACATAATCAAAAACTCGAACAAGAAATAATCAGCTGGAAAGAAGAGTACAAATGACCATAACAGCAATAATTGTTAATTTACAATAAATCATCTCAAAAATTAGCAACAGAAATATGAGAATCCCATCCTTGACTGCATTTCCTTTTAGTATTATAATTTTACTCGGTTACAGCCGAGTCGAATACAATCGAGTAAAAGGAGTTTCTAAATGACACTAGATGAACCTTTTTTTGGAAGAAAAGAAAACATTAAAGCAATCTCAAAATTTTTTAATTCAGATAAAGATAATGCTGCTCTCATTTATGGTCGTCGCCGAGTTGGTAAAACAGAACTGATTAAGCATTGTCTAAAGGGAACTAAAACAACTTCTATTTATTACGAGTGCAAAGAAACTTCTGAAATAAATAATGTTAAATCTCTTTGCGAAATTATTTCAGAAACTTTTGGTCTACCACCATTGGCCTTTGATACCTTTGAATCAACTCTTGCATTTCTCTATAAACAAGCCAAAGAAAAAGAATTAATTGTTGTAATTGACGAATATCCTTATATCCGGAAAGTTGTAGAAGGCCTGGACAGCATAATTCAGTCTTTTATCGACAATAATAAATCCACTTCAAAATTAAAGCTTATTCTGTGCGGTTCTTATGTAGAAACTATGAAGTCTTTGCTTTCTGAAGAAAATCCTCTTTTTGGTCGTTTTGATTTATTCATGAATCTTAAGGCTATGGATTATTATGATTCTTCACTCTTCTATCAGGATTTTAGTGACGAGGATAAGGTTCGTTTATATTCTGTTTTTGGCGGAATTCCTTATTACAACAGGCGAATAGATTCATCCAAGACTGTTAAGCAGAATATAATTGATTTGATTGCAAGTCCAGGCAGTCGTTTTGAAAATGAAGTTCAGATGCACCTGAAATCTGAAATTTCAAAAATGCAAAATGCTTATGAAGTCTTTGAAGCTCTTGCAAAAGGATTTGTTCGATTTAAAGATATTCTCTCCCAGTCTCAGGTTTCAAGTTCTCCAACTCTGGTCGATGTTCTTGATAAGTTAATAAGTATGGATATCGTTGTAAAAGAATCTCCGATTAACGATGAAAATAACAAGAAAAAGGCCGGCTATTATATTTCGGACCAGCTGACTTTATTTTATTTCAAATATATTTACAGAAATCTTTCCCGTCTTGCAGTTATGGATTCAGAAGTTTTTTATGATAAATTTATTGAAACTGATTTTGAAGAGCATTATGTACCTCTGACTTTCGAACAGGTTTGCAAACAATTTTTGATTCGTAAGAATCGTTCTGGAGAATTAGAGGACTCATTTGAGAAAATTGGAAAATATTGGTATGACGATCCAGCAAATCACAAAAACGGTGAGTTTGATGTGGTCACCGAAAATGATAACAGTTATATTTTCTACGAAGCAAAATTCCGTGATAGTGAAATAGATAAAAACCTTATCTGGAACGAAATTCAACAGGTAAACAGCACCGGTTTAGTTTGCAGCAAATATGGATTTTTCTCGAAATCAGGTTATAAAGAAATTGATGAGGCTTACAAAAAACAGCTGATTCTTTATGAATTGAAAGATTTGTATAAGGAATAATCGGATTGACCTCCGGGATAGTTGCCAGGAGGTCAAGATATTGAGCAACAATATTGAGCAAATTTTAAAGTCGATTGTATCTGAACCTAAATAGACAAATAAGATTAATAAAAGAGGATTTTTCTGCCTCGGATAACTATACTTTAACACCAATTATCACCTTTACTTTTGGTGTTAATTGGTGTTAAATATCTTTAAGAGCTTTATTATGACAGATATTAACAAATTAGAAGAACAGATTGCAAAACTTCCTATTGGATACATTACAGAAAAAGTTATAAACGAAAAAAAATATTACTGTCAGCAGTGGAAAGAAAACGGAAAGTCAAAAAGCCGCTATATTTCCGAAGAATAAGCAAATACTCTCAAACCTCAGGTTGAAGAAAGAAAAAAACTTCAAAAAGAATTGAAAGCATTAAAAAAGACTTTGCCTGCTCCTGTTTCTAAAAAAATAGAAGAAACTCCAGAACCTGAATTTAAAATGTCAGCCCTTTATGGTGAAGCTCTTTTGAATATGGCTCAGACAGCAAGCCAGTATGAACGAAGGGATTGTTTTTCTAAGATTCAAGATTTCTTAAAGACCCGGCTGCCGATAAAGTTTGTCTTGTTTTTGGTCTCCGCAGAACTGGAAAGACAACACTCCTGAAACAGCTTGTTCTTGCTATGAATGAAGAAGAACAAAAATCTGCCATCTATATAAAAGCCTCTACAGAAAACACAATTGAAGAGCTGAATGCCGACTTAAAGATTGCCAACAAACTCAAGTACAAATATGTCCTCATTGATGAAATCACACTGATTGAAAAGTTTATCGATAACGCTGCCCTTCTTTCGGATGTATACGCAGTACAGGGAATGAAGATTGTTTTGTCTGGAACAGATTCTCTGGGGTTCTGGTTTGCTCAGAATGAAGAACTTTATGACCGTGCTGTTACCGTTCACACAACTTTTGTTCCTTTCCGCGAATATTCAAGACTTTTGAAAATTGATGATATCGATGAGTATATTCGTTATGGTGGAACCTTAAAGGCTGGAGAAACAAATTTTGAAGACACTGATGCAAATGCTTTTGACGCTTCATTTAGGACAGATGAATCTACCCGCCGATACATAGACACTGCAATTGCACAGAATATTCAGCATTCTCTTAAATGCTACGACAGAGGAAATCATTTTAGAAATCTGATTGATTTGTACAAAAAAGATGAGCTTACAAATGCCATCAACAGAATTATAGAAGATATGAACCAGGCTTTTACTGTTGATGTTATTACAAGAGATTTTAATTCTAGCGATTTAGGTTCAGCAAAAGACCTGCTCCGTCGTGAAAAAGCTGAAACTAAGCGAACAGATTTTCTTGATACTTTTGATGCCTCAGAAGTGACAAAAAAACTTATGGATATTCTAAAAAACCGCAACATAGAAAGGCAGTCCATTGAAATTAAAGAAGTTCATATCCAAGAAATTACGGAATACTTACAGGCTTTGGATTTACTTCAAATTGTTTACACAGAAAATATTCCAATCAGCAACAAAAAGGAAGAACGAATTATTTTCACCCAGAGCGGAATGCGTTTTTGTCAGGTCCAGGTACTTGTATATTCTCTAATGCAAGATGAAGTTTTTGAAATTAAACACAGTAAACAGATGATTTCAACACAATATCGACATATTAATAATGAAGAGAAAATTGTACTTACCGAAGCTCAATTTGGAAAAGTTATAAGAAAATGCGTTCTTTATCGTGGTGAATCAAAAGTGTTGGAAAATGGTGTTGAGTATAAGAATGTGGAAGAATTTTTGAAAGGGATGTGCACCTCTAAAGTTGGATAAATAAAGTTTAATTTTAGGAGGTGCATTTTTTAATGTCTATAAAAAAAATTGTAATTCATAAATAAAACGGTATAATGGTAGAAACAGGAAAATAGTCATGTTTTTTAGAGATAAAAGAAGAGAGTATTTGATTGTTCCGTTTACGGTGATTGCGCTTTTTGTTGACCTTCTTGGAAGAGTTTTTGCCGAAAAATTTATGCTTCCGCTTTGGTGCGACTCTGTCGGAACTTTTTTTATTGCGTATTTTGCAGGTCCTGTCTGTGGTGCTATAGTCGGGTTTACGAACAATATAATTTACGGCATTTTTGTTGACCATCAGTCGATTTACTGCGTTACTGGCGCCTTTATCGGTTTTTTAGCCGGACATTTTGCAAAAAAGAAGTTTTTTGAAAACCAGTTTTTTACCATGACGATTGGAATGGGGCTTGCCCTAATTTCGACGGTTATTTCCGTAATCGTCAGCATAACAATGTATGGCGGTAATATCACCAATATTTGGGCAGCTCAAGTAATGCGTTTCTTTATGGACGCAGGTTTTCCAAAATATGTTTCCTTTGTGATTGGGCAGTTTTATATTGAATTTTTGGACAAATTGTTTTGTGTGGAAATGATTTATCTTTTAATAAAACTGGTGAGATTTTACAGAAAAAAACGTGATGAGAATTTAGAGGAAAAAAAATCCTTCAAAAATAGAACTCCGTTTTTGACTTTTATTTTTGCGCTTTTCTTTGTTTTTCAGCCTAAGCCGGTTTTTAGTCAAAATTTTATCGATGAATACGACTCTTATGTTCAGACTGTTTTTTCAAATTCTGAGGGACTTTTGTCTGGCGAAGCAAACGACATAGAACAGACAAGTGACGGAAAACTCTGGATTGGAACTTATGCCGGCCTGTTTAAGTATGACGGTTCAAAATTTAAGCTTATGAGCGATATTCATTCTGTAAAAAGCGTAAATTGTCTTTTTGTAGACGAAGAAGGAAGGCTTTGGACTGGAACAAATGACGGCGGAATTACAATTTTTATAAATGAACACGTGATGAATGTGATTGAAGAAGAAAGCGGTCTTCTTTCAAATTCTGTAAAGGACATTGTCTGCGATACCGAAGGAAATTATTACATCGGAACAACGGAAGGAATTTCTCTCGTGTCTTTGAGCGGCGGAGTAAAAATTACAAAAAACTATGAACAGATTAAAAACGTGTCAAAAATGTCCGCCGACAAATTTGGAAATGTCGTTGCTGTTACCGAACGGGGAGAGCTTTTTTGCTTTAATAACGGAGAAATTTGCCGTTCATTTTTAAAAGGCGAGGAAAAAATTTCTTTTCAGAGTGTGGATTTTTCGGAAGACGGAAGGCTTTTTCTTGCAAGCCCAGACGATTGGATTTTTATTTACAGCCTGACACCTTCTGGCTCAAAATTAGTCCACAAATTTAAAATCCCAGGAATCGAAAGCATAAATTCATTCTATTTTGCAGAAAATAATGGCGTTTTTGTTTGTTCTGACACGGGAATAGCCTTTTTTGATGAAAGCTTTAGAGCCAAAAAACTTTACACCAACAATTTTTCGAATTCAATCGACGCAATGCTTATCGATTATCAGGGAAATCTCTGGTTCAGTTCTTCAAGGCTTGGACTTCTCGAAATGTGCAAATCCACTTTTATCGAGCTTTTTTCAGAAATCGAAGAAACGGCTGTTGTTAATTCTACAGAAAAATGGCAGGAACTGCTTTTTTGCGGCACTGACGAGGGACTAATAATTCTTGACGAAGAAAACGGAAAAAAACTCGAAAATAAAATAAGTTCATTGCTTAATAAAGTAAGAATTCGCTGTTTGAAGGTGGATTCTATGGATAATCTGTGGATTGCAACGACTGGAAGCGGCATTTATAAGGTGAGTTTGGATTCTTCTGGCGAATATGAGATAAAGAATTTTTCACAAAACAACGGACTTCCTGGAAACCGTTTTAGAAATATCTGTGAACTTAAGGACGGAAGAATTGCTGTTGCCGGAGATTATGGAGTTGCCTTTTTGAGAGGAGATTCTGTTGAAAAAGTTTTTACCGCAAAGGACGGTTTTGTCAACGAAAAATCTCTCTGCCTTCTTGAATACAAAAATGCCTGTTATGTAGGCTCAGACGGCGGTGGAATTTCAAAAATCGAAAATGACAAGATTGTTAGTAATATTGGAAAAAAGGATGGACTTTCTTCAAACGTAATTTTGCGAATGGTTTACGATCCTTTTTCTGACGGTGTATTTATTGTTACAAGCAACGGAATTTGCTATTCGTCCCCAGAAGGAGAAGTCAAAAAACTGGATAATTTTCCCTATTCAAACAATTACGACATGATTTGCGATCCTGACGGAACATGCTGGATTTTGGGAAGCGCAGGAATTTTTGTGGCACAGTCAAAAGATTTGATTGAAAACTTAAAAACCGAGTATCTGCTCATAAATGCAAAGCATGGTTTTCGTTCGCAGCTGATTGCAAATTCATGGCCTTGTCTCGAAAACGACAATCTTTATCTTTGCTGCGACAGCGGAGTCGTAAAGGTTAATATGTCAAAATACGACATGGCTTCAAAATCTTACCGCATGGTTTTGGATTTTGCGGAAGTTGACGGAATAAAGCATAGAATTAACCGTTCGGACGTTTTTAAGCTTCCGCCTCAAACTCAAAAACTTGTGCTTGAGCCGGAAATATTGAATTATTCCCTGAACGATCCTTATGTAAGATATTCTCTTGACGGAAATGATTTAAAACCTACAGAGTGTTTGCTCAGCGAACTTGGAAAAATTTCTTATTCAAACTTAAAGCCAAAAACTTACGTGTTTAAAATTTCGATTCTCGACGGATTGAACGGAAACGTAATTGAAAGTGCAAATTACAGGATTGAAAAAGAAACAGAAATGTATCAGAAAAACTGGTTTAAGCTCTATGTTATCTTAACAGGCTGTCTTGTTCTTGTCTGGCTTACATGGTTTGTTACTAGAGTTCGTTCCCAGAAGACTTTGCTTAAACAAAAATACGAACTGGAATATGCAAAGAAGCAGATTAAAATGGTAAACGAAACCATTCTTTCTATTGCTCAAACCGTAGATGCCAGGGATTCAAACACGAATCAACATTCTTGCAGAGTATCTGAGTATTCGGTTTATATTGCAAAAAAACTTGGATACTCAAGGGAAAAATGCGAGACTCTGCGGCAGATGGCGCTTTTGCACGACATTGGAAAAATCGCAATTCCAGATGCTATCTTAAATAAGCCGGAAAAACTTACGGACGAAGAATACAAAATCATGAAATCTCATGTTACTCGTGGTGCGGAAATCTTAAAATATCTTACCACTGTTGACAATGTAAGCGTTGGCGCCCTTTATCATCACGAAAAATACGACGGAAGCGGCTATTGCCAGGGTCTGAAAGGTGAAGAAATTCCTCTTGACGCAAGAATTATCGGCATTGCAGACGCATTTGACGCAATGACGGCAAATCGTATTTATCGCAAACAGCTGGATCTTGATTTTGTAATAAAAGAGCTTAAGCGGAACAGCGGAACTCAGTTTGATCCGAAGCTTGTGGACATCTTGCTTTCTCTGATTGCTGACGGAACACTAGATGTAGAAAAACTTTACGAAGAAACAAAAAACGATCTGTCAGAAAACATTAAATGAGGAAAACTATGAATGTAAAAATGAAAAAATATATTTTGTGCGCAATTACTTCTGTTGCAATGTGCCTGCTTTCTTTTGGAATTCATATTTTGACACGTTCCGAAGAAAGAAGCCTGAAAGTTGGTTTTATTTTTGTAGGCGATGAAATAACTCCTTATACAGAAAATTTTATAAAGGCACAAAATCACGTTGTTTCGGTTTTTGGCGACAAAATTGAATGCGTTACTAAGTACAATGTTACGGAAGACCAGATTGAACTTCCCCTTGAAGAGCTCGTAAACGAAAAGTGTGATTACATAATTTCCGCCAGTTACGGTTACGGTCCGGTTGTAAAAGATATGGCAGCCCTTCATCCAGAAATTGAATTTTGCGTGCCCACTGGCGACAATGCAAATAATGAGCCAGTTCTTCCAAATTACCATAACTGTTATGGAACGATTTATCAGGGACGCTATATTTGCGGCGTGATTGCCGGAGAAAAACTGAAGAAAATGATTGAATCGAAAGTTATAAGCGCAGAAGAGGCAAAAGTTGGTTATGTTGCGGCTTTTCCATTTGCAGAGATTATTTCCGGTTATACGGCTTTTTACCTTGGAGTTCAGTCGGTTGTTCCAGAAGCCACAATGCTCGTAAAATATACGGACACCCGGTCAAATTATTCTCTGGAAAAGCAGGTTGCCGAAGAATTGATTGATGAAGGCTGTGTTTTAATTTCTCAACATTCTGACACAAAAGGCCCTGCCGTTGCCTGTGAAAATTCAAAGAGAGCACTTCCTGTCTATCATGTGGGATACAACCAGAGTATGACAGATATTGCTCCTACACGTTCGCTGGTCAGCTGTTCTGTTGATTATTCTTATTATTTTGAGCAGTCCATAAATGCTCTTTTGCATGGTAAAAAAATTGAAGATAGCATTGACGGAAAAGTTTACGGTCAGGACGCAATGGCAGGAATCGAAAAGGGATGGGTCCGCATTTTGGACATTAACTATGCAATTTTGCCGGAAAACATTGATTCAATCGTAAAATCTGTTAGCAGCAAAATTGAAAAAAATGATATTTTAATTTTTTCTGGAAATTTTACAGGAACTGATCCCTTTGACAGCTCCAATAAAATTGACTTAAGAACACCTTTTTTCGAAAATGAAAAATCTTCATCACCGGCTTTTTGTTATGTCCTAGATGATGTAATCAAGATTTTGCCTTAATTTAGCAATCCCACCATTGAGCTGCTGTTTGATCTGCCAGCTGGAGCAAAATGACGAATAGTTTTTAGTTATTTTTTTTTCTTCTTCTAAATCGTAAAGCTTCTTCTTCTGAGTATTGATTATTTAGAATAGAAGACCGTTTGTTTATACTATTTGCAATGAAATTCAACAGATGAATTTGATCAGCAAGTTATATTTAATCCCTTATTTTAATCTATTTTTATTGATGGGGATAAACTCAATATCCGAAATAATATTCATTCATAGAGTCAAAAGGAAAAATGCCAGCCAATCGTTCTGCTTTTTCAAAATACAACTGCTCTTGGGCTTTATCGCCTAGTTCTGAATAACAATATGCAATTCTTCTGTAGGCTTGAAGTAAAGCGGGACATGTATAGGCAGCATCTTCATTAAAAAAGTTTTCCCATTCAGAAATAGCTGCCTTAAAAGCCGACTTTCTGTTGCTGAGTTTTGCTTTTTCAGTTTTAAAATAAGCAAGCCAGTATTTTGGCCAGATGTCGTGAGGATTCATTTTGACCGCATGATTCATATTGTAAATTACATATCCAGCCGCTTTTTTCTGCATTTTTTCAGTATCAATATTATTCAAAAGATAATTTTCAAGCCACATGTAGGAAAACATATATTCAGAATACTTTTCCCATTCTGTCATTGTAAATGAGGGTAAATCTACACAAAATGAACTAGGAGACTTTCCCCCACGAAAAACCTTTTCATCAAGAATAATCAACGCTTCTTCTAAATTATTTTTTTCAAAACTAAAGGGAAATAAATCACCAAAATAGTACTTCAAAAAAGAAATAGCAAATCCAAATTCAACTACATTAGAATCATAAAAAGGATCAGTTTTATCACTGGAGAAGTTGCAGACAATATCGTAAACAGCTTTTATATTTTCATCAGTTGTAATATAAGGATATGTAATTCCATAAATCCGCTGGTCAGTTACACAAAAATAATCAAAAGCAGATGATTGTTTTTCTGAAAGGTATTTTTCATCAAGAACTTTGAAATTTGAATCCTTGCCATATTTTACTTTTGTATAATCATCATTTCTAAGATACCAGATATCAAATGCTGCATATTGATCACCATAGTATTTGTTCAAATAATAACCTGATGGATACCAAAGACCTTCATAATCCCAATAATTATCTGGAACCTTACTTCCGTGGCCATCACCATAAAAAATAATTGCCTTATCTTCCGGTTTTGCAGCATCCATAATTTTAATTATTGTTTTATGAGCCTGTTCATCTCTTGCATTTAGAACAGCAACTCCATCATTCATATCTTCTGGCAATACAACTCCATTTTCCGGAAAAATTACATTAATCGGGTCTTCCGGATGCAGCTGATTTATTCTGGTAATTTCTTTTTCCATTAAATGGTATTCATATTTCCATCCATAAGTACACCACTGAGGAACTATACAAATTTTATAATTATCGTAATTGCCGTCTGTAAAAGAAAATCCGTCACCTTCTTCTTCCAAAAACAAATAACGGACTCCAGCTTCGTAAAACTTTTCAATATTCTGAGTCATATAAATAATTGGAAAAACCGTGGTATGAGTTTCACCAATAAAAACAATCTTTTTAGAATGAATGGCTTCCAGAATCTGATCATGAGCATTTTTTGAATCCTGTAGATTGTAAGTTGTTTTACAACCAGTTATTAAAAGGAGAAATACAACTGATAATAAGATTACTTTTTTCATAAAACTCTCCTTGAAGTATCCCACTAATTTTTTTTTGATTAAAATAAGCAAAAAAAAGTCGCTTGCCTTTTTTCATTATATTCCTTACTTGTGGCCATAATTCTTAGATTTCTACATCCTTATCATTTTTCTTTAAAAATCTCTTCTGTTCTTTTTCTGAATCAAATCCAAGTCTTCTATATACTTCGTGTGCTTCAATTCTTTTTGAACCCGAATTTGCTCTTATAAAAGCAAATTTATTAGCAATCGCATATTTTTCAACTTCTTCCATAAGCCGCCCATCACTCCATCACCGCGCGTCCGGCCCTGCAGATTTCTACAAGCCTGTAGCCGCCTTCTTCATAAATCCTTTTTGGAGTTTCTCCGTCCGGCCAGATGTAACAGTTTTCTATTCCCGTCTCTTTGCACCATTCCACATACCTGTAAAAAAGTGCTCGCCCGGCTCCAAGCTTTCTGTACCTTTTAGAAACAATCAGATAATCAACCCGACAGGCCCTCTCAGAAATATGCCCATACAAGAGCCCAATAGGCTTCCCCTTCAAAAGCGCCGCAAACATCCAGGCCCCCGGATATTCCAAAGTCTTTTTTGCAACTCTGATTTCCCAGGGCTCTTCCGCTTCGACTAAAACATTTTCAATTTCTTCAGTCCACTTTTCAACCTTACGGATTTCTATCTGAGGGTTGGGAACAATCGTGTTCTTTTCTTTTAGAAACATAAACTCCTGATTTTCAGTCCAGCTTTTGTAACCGCTCGCCGCAAGCTCATCTTTTATTTCATCAAACCAGTTGTCATCCAGCATCGACTGATAAATTATCGGCCTGCTTCCCTTTGCTTTGTAAAAGTCAGCAATATCCAAAAGCACCGCCTGCAGATTT
Source organism: Treponema sp. (assembly GCA_016296575.1). Lineage (GTDB taxonomy): Bacteria > Spirochaetota > Spirochaetia > Treponematales > Treponemataceae > Treponema_D. The sequence goes on along the minus strand of JAEDJA010000026.1, from coordinate 224 downwards.
TGAATCCGCTCCCTGTAAATCACCGCATGATTAGAGTCAAAAGAATCTTTATTTTCCGTATTATAAAACAGAATCCCATAATCCCTCTCCTCAAACTTCGTAAAAATTTTTGGAAAGAGATCTTCTTCGATGTAACAATCCTTCAGATTCATTTTAATAGTCCTTTTTTTTCGCTAATAATTAAAGTATAATTAAAGCATTTAATTAATACTATAGTTGTGTTA
>JAEDJA010000025.1 GCA_016296575.1 Treponema sp. | reverse complement strand
CCATGTTTTTACTTCATCTGGATGTTTGTAAAAACCATTCAGATAATTATCATTCAGATATGTAAAGACTTCCGGATCTAAATTCTGTCGTGCCTTAAAATATGCCTGTTTAGAGATTTCTTCTCTGTCTTTAAGCTTAAAAAAATTTCTTAATTCCATTGCACACGTCTGTTTTTTGCTTGTCATGATACTTATTATAATATCACAAACAGGCATTTTTCTTTTACGCGTGAATGCTTTTTTATTTTTCCCCCTTGCTTTTCCTTCTGCTTCCTTTGAATATAATTTTTTCTGATTTTCTTCCCATCTATTCTTAAATATTTCCCCCATTTTTTCCACCTAAGGAATTTTACTTTATTTTGAATTTTTTAAATAGTGGGCTTAAGTTGATGATGTTGAGCGACGCTAGCTAGCGGTTTTGCCAGTCACTGACTGACTGGTAGTATTTCCAATGCGGAAGTTCATTTAATTACTTTTACCTTGGAAATACGGGAAGGAAGACAGGGGCTGGCAGAATTATTTAGCGTGCTTTAAAATATATTACCTGGGTATTTTTGGCTATTGCGGCAACCACTCTTTCTGCCTTTTCAAGTTTTTCTTTGTCCAGATTTACGAAAGTATCATCCAAAATGAGAAAAGGCTTTTCCATTTTAAAAAGGCATTGTGCAAGTGCAAGTCGTGCACAAAATCCAGTAAGATCCTTATATCCTTCAGAAAAATATCTTTGATCCCAAAACTGTCCTTCCCTTTCAACAAGGAGATTCATTTTTGCATCCATGGAGAAAAACTGTTCTTTTTCAAATAGAGACATATAACGCAGAAAACAATTCTTCAAATCCTGTGTATAATTTGATTCAAGATTTTCTTTTGCTCTGCCAAGACTTTCCTTTGTAAGATTCAGAATTTTAAGGCGATTAAGGGCAGTTTCCAATTCTTCTTTTTTTACTGAAAGTTCATGAGAAATTACATCGGCCTTATCGATGCTTCTTTCCAGAAATTCTATTTCTTTAACAAGTCCAGTCTTTTCTATAATAAGAGCATCCTTTTTATTCTGAAGCTCCCTGATTTTTCCCATAAGTTCACTGGTTGAAGGAAGTTTTTCAATCTGCTTTTTGGAATGTTTTTTTTGAACTGCAAGAAGGAAAAAATTTGCAATGGAAAGAACTGGAAGCATGGCAAGAACCGCAATGATTTTTGCATTTTTAATCCAGACTAAGCTTGCGTAACAACCAAAGGCAAATACCAGAAGGAATGCAACTGAAAGAATAAAAAATCCCAAATTGCTTTTTCCATTCTTCTTTCTTTTTTGATTTTCAAGAAGCGAATCCTGAAGTGTAAGAATTTCTTTACCAAAATCAGTAATTTCATTTTCCAGCTGAAAAAGCTTATGTTCTTTTTCCTTACGAATATTTTCATTTTCCAAAACTTCCGTAAGTTCCTTTTCAAGTTTTTTTATCTCCCCTTCCAGCCGATCAATGGTCTTATTTGCAGAGCTTCCCCTCTGGCTTTTAAGCGATGAAATTTCCTTTTCAATTCCCTTAATTACTCTGTCAAAACTAGTCATATCTCCAGAATCTTCCAGAAGACCATTTAAATGACTTGTAATACTTGAGGTAAGCTCAGGATTTTTTTTGTCTGCGGGATTTCCAGAAATAAAAACACTTCTTTCAAAGCTATCCATATCCAGGCCAAATAATTCTTCTCCCAGATTTTCAGAAAAATCTTCAGTTTCAACCAAAGTGTTTCCATCCAAAATGCGGAATAAATCACCTTTCGGTTTTTCACCAAAAAAACGTTCAATTCGGTAAGTTTTACCCTTTGCTTCAAAAACCAGGTTTCCACCAACAGGCCCTTTTGAAAACGAAAGATATTTCTTCCTGTCGGTAAACTCATTTCCTGTAGTGTATTTCATGCCAAAAAACATGGCTTTTATAAAGGCGCATAGAGTAGATTTTCCCCAGCCATTTTTTCGGGTGAATTCATTAAGACCTTCGTTAAAAGTAAAACTCTGTTTTGAAAAAATCCCAAACTGTTCTATGTAAACAGAAATAATCTTCATTAAAAATCCTCCCGACCAGCAAGAAGTGAAAGTCCTGTATAAATCACCTGCTGTTTTTCTACATCAGGAATATTCATTTTTTCAACAACACGAACAAATTCACCTTTTAATGAAATATCATTTTTGTATTTTGTGTAATCGATTTGAATTTCAAGACAGTTCTTTATTCGTAAAAAAAAGTATTTATGATCAAAAAGTTCTTTAAGGCCTTCTACATCGATTATGCTGTCTTCACTAACACCACCTTTTAATTCAATTTCAACAAGATCTTTTGATGGAATATTTTCTAAAAGTAAAGCTAGTTTTTCGCTCATGATTTTAAAATTGACGTAACCAGAAAAAACTGCATCAATTTTATGAATACTTCTTTTTGAAAAAGGAACAAACTGGTGACTAATTTTTTTACCCTCAATATCAAGGAGAACAAATCCCTTTTCACCAGTTTCGTCAAAACCACGGCCCTCAAGACAGCCAGAATAACACCAGATTCCCCGGCCAAAAAGTTTTCCCCACTTATAGGAATGAAGGTGCCCTAAGGCAAGATAATCAATATTGGGAGAAAGCTCTTTTAAATTTATGCTGGAATTAATATCTCCGTGAAGTGAAAGAATATTCAAGGTTTCTTCAGCAAAGACTGTAGATGGATTTCCAGAAATACAGATTCTCTTGTTATCCAGATAAAGGGCTTTTGAAGAATCATTTCCAACTATTGCAAGATTCTTCAGTTCCTTTGCCATATTTTCAAAACTACTGTCTTTGTCGTGGTTTCCCTTTGTATAAATAAACAGGATTTTGCTATTTTCACGGATTACAGAAAACACCTGCTGCTTGATTCGTTTCTGCTCTGTTCCTTCAGTATCAAAAAGGTCGCCTGCAATAATAATGGCAGATACACCGTTTTTACAGGCATACTCAGTCATGGATACAAAAGTCTGCAAAAGTTCAGCTTTTCTTACGCCGGCTTTTTCCGCTGTAAGATGAGTTTCCATAGCACTGTCCAGGTGAAGATCCGCTGTATGAATTATTTTCATATTATTTAGAAGATTCTTTTTCCTCTTCTTCCTGCTCACCTACAAGACGGATAGCACGTCGTTTATTAGCACTTTCTTTTTTTTCTTTTGCAAGCTCTTCAACTTTAGGGCGAACGACATTCCATTTTTTGTTCTGATACATATCCAGACCAAGACTTACAGTAGATGAATCTTTACTTTCAAGGAATTTAAGACAAATTTCATCAAAAGAATCATCACAGTATTTTGCTAGGGATTTTCCAACTGCATAGCGGAGATTTTTCTTTTTATCATCATTAAGACTGGTTTCAGCTAGCTCAAGAATTTCTTTTTTTCCAGTATGACCGGCTTTTAAAAGTTCTTCCACAACCTTAGCCTTACTTGAGTCACCAGCTTTTTTATCCTGAATTATGGAAATCAGATATTCATTACCTTCTTTTGTATTCAAAGCTGCAAGCGTTTCGATGCACTTTTTCTTAACACTGTCTTCAGAATCATTTTTTGCGCGATAAATCAGATAAGGTACACTGTCGGTAATTTCCAGTTTTTTAACGGTTTCAACAGCTTCAGTTCGTACTTTTACATGATCATCACGAATGGCTTCAATAATTACATTAAGTGCATCCACAGTATCAGGATAATTTGAAAGACCTTTAAGTACATAAACCCGGAGATTTGGATCGGCTTCTTCAAAAAGATCCACAAGAACCGGAACACTTTCAAGTTTCTTCATATTTCCTATAGCTTCACTGGCGTACATTCGAACAAAAAGATTCTCATCTTCATTCTGTGCAATTTCACAAAGCCGTTCCCAGGTTTCAAGAGCCTGCATTTTACCCAAAGTGCGCATAAGGCTTTGTCGTTGTGCATCAGAAAGGTCATCACGGTCAAGGTATTCAATAAGAAAAAGTGCTTCTTCAGATCCGCCAATTCCACCAAGAGCAAGAAGGGCTTCATTGAAAAACTTTTCATCTTCATTTTCAATTAAGGTAATTACAGGTGGAACTGCATTTTTACACTTGATTTCCGATACATACTGAAGACATGCTGTTACAAGGGAGTTTTTGACATCAAAAGGATCATTTAAAACTTCGCAGGCATAATCGGCCACGCAAGGATCTTCAAGCTTCTTAAAATAATTGATGATTTTTTCTTTAACATCGGTACTCTTTGTAATCTGAAAAAGATCGTAAATATCCTCAGCAAAACGAGGATCATCATTTTCTATAAGTTTATTTATGAGCTCAGCAATTTCTGTTGCCATACCGTACTTGATGGTACTCTGGTATTTTCCAACAGTTTCATCATTTTCATCTTTTTCTGCGGCTTTCTCAGCTTTTTCTTTATCCATTGGTTTTGGACGGCATGGATCAGGTATTTGGGCAATTCCACCTCTTGCTGCAACTATAGAAGCTTCTTCAATTTCTTCAGTTTCATCAGTTTCATCAGAAAATTCTGTTTCCTGGGAATAAGCAAAGGTTGATGAAACAAAAAATAAAGCTAAAACAAACAAAATCTTTTTCATTGGCATCTCCGGGTTTATACGCCCTGGTGATAATTTTCAAGGAATTCCAATCTGTATAATTCAAAACGGTCTTCCTCAATAGCAGTCCTGATTTCTTTCATCATATTATGGAGAAAATACAGGTTATGATAAGAAGCAAGAATTGAACTTAAGATTTCCTGCTCTTTAAATATATGGCGCAGGTAACTTCTGGAATATGTACGGCACACCTTACAGTTACAAGTTGGATCCAAAGGACCTGCATCGTGAATAAAACGCTCCTGCTTAATGGAAAGTGGACCTTTTTTTGTAAAATAAGATCCGTTTCTAGCATTACGGGTAGGAAGAACACAGTCAAACATATCAATTCCAGCCTGAACTGCATCCAGAATATATTCTGGAGTACCGATTCCCATTACATATTTAGGTTTATCTTCACGAAGTACTTCATTAGTATAATTCATAACTTCGGTAAAAGTTTCATGTGGCTCCCCAACAGAAAGTCCACCAATAGCAATACCAGGAAGATCGATTTCATTTACAAACTCGGCAGATTCTTTTCGAAGGTCTTCAAAAAAATTCCCCTGAACAATAGGAAAAAGTACTCCCTGATATCCCTGATCCACAGCCTTTTCCCACTCATTTTTTGCACGCAACAGCCAGTTCTTTGTAATGCGGAGTGCCCGTTCAGCTTCTTTTCTTTCAACACCATAACCTGAACAAACATCCAGCTGCATCTGAATATCGGAATTTAACTTTACCTGAGTTTCAACCACATTTTCAGGTGTAAAAAGGTGACGGCTTCCATCAATATGACTTTGAAATTTCACACCCTCGTCTGTAATCTTACGAAGCTTTGAAAGACTGAATACCTGGAATCCTCCTGAATCAGTAAGAAAGTTTTTTTTCCACTGGGAAAAACCATGCAATCCACCCATTTCCTGAACAATATCTGCACCAGGACGAAGGTAAAGATGATAGGTATTTGCCAGGATGATTTCAAAATCAATTTCTTCAAGAAAATCTTTAGGCATAGCTTTAACTGTAGCATTGGTTCCTACAGGCATAAAAACAGGAGTCTGAACATCTCCATGAGCCAGATGAAGAACACCAGTGCGAGCCTTACTTAAAGCATTTTTGTGTTTTATATAAAATATGTTTTTTGCCATAATAAAATCCTTAAATAACAGCTTAGGTTCGAGAAAATCTTAATAATATTATACTGAGTATTGTAAATAATATCACGGGAATCCAGGCACCACTGAAAGCAGTGATGTACCCGAATTTTGCCAGGAGCATTGTAACCATCTGGGTAACATAAAAAAGAACAGCTGCAGAAATTGAAGAAGCAAGACTTACAAGAAGGACATTTTTTTTGGTTTTTCCCGTAAGTCCAATTGAAAGAAACACAACAATAAATACTATGAACGGAAAGGAAAATTTCTTGTAATAAACAGAAAGCTCCTCATCATGTGGAAGTCCTGCCCTTTGAAGATGATTAATATAGGTCCTGGCTTCAGTTGTATTAACCTCCTCAATAGAAACTGTATTATTGCGGAAGGTTTCGTAGGGTTCATCGATGCGGGAAAGGAGTTCTTCATCGCATTGTGTTTTTGTAAGAGTTTTTCCATCATGCGTAAACTGTTCTGCCCGTGTTAAAATCCATCTTGCTTCTTCCTCACTCCAGGATGCATTTTGGGCAAAAATAACCGCTTTAAGGCTTTTATCATCATTTCTGAAAACCAATGTAAGGTCATATAGTCGTTTTTGTTTATCAAGATATTCGTTAGCCTTGTAAATAATCCGTCCCTGATCAGAAAGAATAACTATTCTGTCATTATTCAAGCTCTTTTCAACACCAAGAACAGTATTCTGCAATGTCACCTTTTTAGAATATGTAGGAACAACTATCCTGTTCTCAAAGAAAAACAGAGCAAAGCTCATGGCAAAAGAAAAGATAAGCATTGGAAGTGTAAATCTAAAGAGTGAAACACCGCAGGAAAAAAGTGCTTCCAGTTCGTTTCCGGCATAAAGATTGCTGAGAGTAAAGGAACTGGCAAAAAGGATAGCCAGAGGCACCGAATACCAGAGCGTTTTAGGAATGTAATAAAGCATAATGCGGCCTACATCCTTTACGGCAACTTCATTTTGAATAAACTGCCACAGGTTCATCAAAAGATCCACAAGAACTAAAACCATGGAGAAGAAAATAAGAGCACCGAAAAAAACCGGAAGAAATTTTTTGAAAATATATTTAATAAGTGTCATTTTTTTCGTACCAGTATCAGATAGAATACTGTTCCTCCAAGGCCAATCACCAGGTTTGGAAGCCACATCATCCAGAAACCGTCCACACCATTACGTGATGAAAAAATCTGTCCCATAATCATCATAGCCCAGTAAAGAACGCAAATTACAATACCAAGAATAAGCCCTATGGTTGTACCGTTGTGTTTTCCAAAAAGAAACGCTAGTCCGACTGCAAGAAATGCAAAAAAAATGGAACCAAATGGAATGGAAAATTTCTTGTGAAACTCCATACGATATACATTAAGTGTTCTTTCACGTATGTTTTCTTCACTTTTCATCAGCTTGATTTCTTTTCCAAGGTCAAAGGAAGTCATTTCACGAGGAGAAGTAACTGTTGAATTTCCGAAAACTTCAGAATCAAAAAGATTCAGTTTTGAATGTGCACTTTCCAAAAAATCATAGGTATTTTTATTGTCCCGGTCAAAAAAAGAAACTACGGAATCGTCCATGGAAAGACTCATAAGAACGCCTTCTTCTTTGGAAGTGGTAACATCAGCAGGTCCTGAAACAATGATTCTGTCTTTTCCATCATCTCCCCTGTCAAAAATAACAAGATCGGAAACTTCGGTACCCTTTACATCGCCAATTACAAGAATTGTATTGTTCATTCGCTTAATGGAATTACTCTGAAGTTCAACTGCCGGATTTGAAGTTAAAATCTTCCTGTAAAGATCATTGTATTTTATTGTTGATAATGGAAGCAGATAATCGTTTACAAAAAAAGATCCGATTGAAATAGCAAGTCCCAGAACCAGCACTGGCTTTACCACCATATGATAGCTTTGTCCCGAGGCGCGGAAAATAAGAATCTCGTTATCGCTCATCATGCGTCCAAGGCACATCAAAAAACCTACCAAAGTAGCAAAAGGTGATGACTGTGCGATAATAGCCGGAAGACAGTAAGTGATAAGCTGAATTACATATTTTAAAGGTACACGCTTTTTCAAGATGCTTTCTGCAAGCAGGAGAATCTGGTTTACAAAAAAAACCATAAAAAAGAACAGAAAAGCAACAAAAAAATAGAGAAAAAGCTCCTTTAGGATGTAACGCAGAAGGACACGATTTTTCAGTTTTTTACTCCTGTATGTCCAAAGCCGCCTTCTCCCCTTTCTGTTTCGGAGATTGAATCAACTCTGGTAAAACCAGCCTGAATTACAGGACTTGCAATCATCTGTGCAATGCGGTCACCATTTTTGATTACAAAAGGCTCTTCACCAAGATTTGCAAGAATAATTTTTACTTCGCCGCGGTAATCGCTGTCTATTGTACCTGGAGTGTTAAGTACAAGAATCCCCTTTTTCAAGGCAAGCCCAGATCTTGGACGAATCTGCACTTCATAACCTTCAGGAATTTCCATAAAAAGTCCTGTTGGAACAAGAGCCCGTCCTCCGCATGGAATTACCATGTCATCTTTTATAAAGGCCCGGATATCAGCACCTGCACTGCCTGGAGTTTCGTATGAAGGAAGAACTACACCATCTTCGCATTTGATATTGATTGTCATTTTTCCACCCGCGGTTAAATAAAACCTTAATTATTCTACCATAGAAATCCTTTTTTTTCCATCTAATATATGGTAAACTGATTACATGGATTCAAACGAAAAATCAGTCATTTTTAATCTGCTCAAAACCGCTTCCCGATACTTTGAAGGATACACAAAGCCTCAGTTTCAGGAAGAACCTGATTTTTCTGTTTCACCCGTCGTTGAAATTCCTTCTTCAGTTATTGAATCCACTGTGCCATCATCTGAAATTTCACCTTCCCAGACCGCAGCTTCTGATACTCCAAAAAATCAAAAAATGCCTATTACACCACCTCCATCTGAAGCTAGTGTAAACAGTGGAATGAATCTTGATGACATTTACCAGAAAATAGCCAGATGTACCCGTTGTCCTCTTGCCCGCACCAGAACAAACGTTGTTCCAGGTATTGGTTCCACTAATCCTTTAGTGCTGGTTTTGGGAGAAGCACCTGGTGCCGATGAAGACAAAACAGGTATTCCTTTTGTAGGACCAGCAGGTCAACTTTTGGACCGAATGCTTATAGCAATCAAGCTTTCACGCAATACAAATACCTACATAATGAACACAGTAAAATGCCGTCCACCAGAGAACCGAAATCCAGCTCCAGAAGAAATGGATGCATGTCAGGGATTTATGGAAGCACAGATCAGACTCTTAAAACCAAGAATGATTCTTTGTGTTGGAAAAGTTGCAGCTCAGAAGCTCTTGAATTCAGAACAGACAATCGGAAAACTTCGAAACCAGTTTTTTAAGTATCAGGATATACCGGTTCTGGTCACCTATCACCCAAGTGCAGTTCTTAGGAACGAAGGTCTTAAAGGGCCTGTCTGGGAGGACCTTAAGCTCTTTGGTAGTGAATTAAAAAAAATCTGTCCTGAATACGCTTCCCTTTTTGGAGAGTAAGCTTTGTATCTGCAGATTGTCCTTAATCTTCCACTGGATAAGCCTTTTACCTACAGATGGAATAAAAATCCCGACGAAAAAAAAGCTGCTAAAGAATTTTTGCCTCAGGTTGGTTGCCGGGCAGAAATAATGTTCGGGAATAAGCGTACTACTGGTCTTATAATTGAACTTTCAGAAACCATTCCTCCTTCCTGTGAAGTTGGCGATGATAAAATTAAGAACGTAAAAAAGATTCTTGATGAAACGCCCCTTTTTACTACGGAGCTTCTTGAAACTGCAAAATGGATTAGTCTTTATTATCTTTGTTCTTTCGGTGAAGCAGTTTTTTCCATGATTCCATCGGGAAGAAAGGAATCCAGTGCAGGTGGTTTTTCTTTTGAAGATGAGCTTGCAGATTCTGACACCAGGGTAAATCTTTCTGATGAACAGTCTAAAGCCGTAGAAGAGGTTTTTAACGCGGCAAATAATTCGCCAAAAGCAAGTTTTCATTATCTTTACGGACCTACTGGAACTGGTAAAACGGAAGTTTTTCTTTCAGTTGCAGAACGGGTTTTAGCTGAAGGTAAAGGCGTAATCTATCTTGTGCCGGAAATTGGGCTAACAGCTCAGGTTACAGAAAGTATCGTTAAGCGATTTGGAAATACAGCAGCAATTCTTCATTCTGGCCTTACACCAAGCCGCCGACTTTCCCAGTGGCACCGCATCATGAAAAAAGAAGCTAGGGTTGTTGTAGGTGCTAGAAGTGCTGTATTTGCACCGGTTCCAGATCTTGGCCTGATTATTATTGATGAAGAACATGACGGAAGCTACAAAAGTGATTCAACTCCGCGGTATCACGGAAGACAGGTGGCCATGCACCGCTGCCAGAGCCTTAAGATTCCTTTATTGATGGGAAGTGCCACACCTTCTGTAGAAGCCTGGTACGGCATGAAAACCGGAACAATTTTCTGCCACACATTAACAAAACGACTTGCAGGCGGAACCATGCCAAAAATCGGCTGTATAAATCTAAGACAGTTCCGTTCTCCAGGCTGTATCTCAGAACCTCTGGAAAAAGAAATTGATAAGACTATAAAAGATGGAAAACAGACAATTCTATTCTTGAACCGCCGGGGATTTTCTCATTTTTTCAGCTGTACCTCCTGCGGCTACGAGATTGTATGTAAAAACTGTTCAATTCCCATGACCTACCATAAAACTGATAACCGTCTCAAATGTCATTACTGCGGCTGGTCCACCTACCCTGCATCTTCCTGTCCAAAATGCGGTTCCGTTGAAATTGGTTCCAGCGGTTTTGGAACTGAATTTATAGAAAATGAAACCCGCGCTAAATTTCCCCAGGCAAGAATTCTTCGCCTTGATACAGACAGTATTACATCAAAAGAAGAGCTGGTTGAAAAGCTGGACAGTTTCCGTAACGGAGATTATGACATTCTTCTGGGAACACAGATGGTTGCAAAAGGTCTTAATTTTCCAAAGCTTTCCCTTGTGGGAGTAATTCTTGCCGACACAGGACTTCACATGCCCGACTTCCGTGCAGCAGAACGAACTTTTTCTTTGATTACCCAGGTTGCTGGAAGAGCCGGACGTTATTTCCCAGACGGAAAGGTTCTTGTACAAACATACAATCCCGGTCACGAAAGCATTGCTTACGCCGTTTCCGGCCGTGTCAGAGATTTTTATGAACTTGAATTATCCCAAAGAGCTGTAATAGGATTTCCGCCTTTCTCACGACTTGTACGCATGGTATTCAGAAGTGCAAACCAGGGGCTGGCCTGGAAATGTGCCGAAGATGCAGCAAAAATCCTTGAAACCCTTGCTCCAAAAGATGCAGAAATCATAGGCCCCGCAGAATGTCCCCTTTTAAAAATCAGCCAGAATTACCGTTACCAGATTCTTTTAAAAGGTACTTCAGTTCTTCCACTTCAAACCATGGCCCGAAAACTGCAGAAGGACTACACACACAACCAGAACGTCTACATCGAATATGACGTAGATCCGGTGAGCCTGCTTTAATCTTTCTGATCTTCCATGAGCTGTTCGTAGGTTACGCCGTATTTTATGGCTATATCCATGGCGTAAGACTGGCCTTCAGGTTTTGCCACCTGCACTTTGAAGGATCTTACTCCGCCTTCTGAAACTACAATCATACTTGAAGCCTTTGAATCACCTTTCACTTCTCCGTTGATTTCATCAATATCAAAGGCAAGCTTGTGCATATGGGTATTGTAGATTGTACGGCAGCCTTTTGAAAGAATTGCTTTTACAGCACCACGGGCAATATAATACCCTTCTTCAAAGCTTGTAGTCGAAAAACTTTCATTCAAAAGAAGAAGACTGTATTTTGTAGCGGCCCTGTAACTTTCCTTGAAACGTCGTGATTCTTCACCAAGGCGGCCCAGTTCCATAGTCTTGTTTTCATCTGCTGGAAAATGTGTGTGAATCTGATCAACAGGGCTGAATTCAAAGCTATCTGCCGGAACGTAAAGACCTGCCTGAGCCATAACAAAGGCAATTCCTGTAGCAACGGTGATTGTAGTTTTTCCGCCACGATTGGCACCTGTAAGAATATAACTACGGTGCTCCGGATCAAAATCCAGTGTATTTCCCACTATTTCTTCAGGTGTGATTTTTTCTGTAAGCTTAAGATTATATAGTCCTTCTGACTTAAGGCTCCTCAGTTCAGAGGATAAAACGGAAGGTTTATTCATTACAAAACCTTTTGACTTAAGACCTTCAATATATTCTGCAAATTTTACGTAAAATAAAAGTTCTGGAAGAAGATTATTTATGATTACATTGATACTTACAGCCGCATATTCTGAAAGCTTGTTTTTTAGACGGCGGCATGTATCACGTAGAACGCCTGAAGCAATTCTGTCCAGTGAACGAACAACGTCGGTAGTTCCATTTACAGGCCCAATAAGTCCGTTGAATTTGAAGAATGTTTCCTGATTTAAAAAGGAATCAGCCCAGTCTGTATCACTTGAAAATTTGTAGGATCCGTCCCAGTCAGCACCATCTTCTTCATTTTTATACTTACAGGCATCTATCATATTGTGGAAAATTTTTGAATTTTTAAAAGGACGTCTGTTTATGCTGTTTATACCGATTTCAACCGGTTCCATTTTGTTATTCAGGTTTATTCCAATGGTAAGACTTTTGATTTCTGCAGCGTCGAATTTAAGTTCTGCAATATCTTTTTTCATGGCGGCAAAATTACCGTCCTGATGGATTTTCTTTACATAATCACGGATGCTTATAAGTCCCAAAGATTTAATTTCAGTGGCGGAAAGACAGTCTGCCAGCTCCTCAACACAAACAATGTAATCACCAAGGTCTCCAAGGCGATGTAAAAGCTGCCAAATACCAGCCGCATCACTTTCCCTGCTAAAGCTGGAGAATTGACGGATATAATCCACTTTTTTTAATAGTTCCAGCATTCTTTTACGAAGACCGGGGTTTAAAAGAATATCTTCAAAAACTTCTGTACGGTATCTGATTACATTTTCATTTTTAGTCAGATGGGAAAGAATGTAAAGAGCCATATCCTGTTCACATTTTTCCCCGGTGACAAGTCGACAAAGATCATCAAGAGAAAGATCGTGTACAGTATCCTGTGACATTTCAATATATTCCGGATCAATTCCTTCCGGACAAAGCAGACTAATCGGTGATTTCATACTTTCATTATAATAGGAAATCACCGATTTTTCATTTGTAATATAAAAAAAATCCTTATAATTATACAAAAGTTTATTTAAGCTTCCTGAACAATTTCTTTACAAGCCCCAGTTTTCCAAAACAAAGCCAGAACAGAAAAGCCGCAAGAAGTACACAAAGTGTTCCGCCAGTAAGAATGTAAAGAATTGACCAGATATAGCCCATACTAAAATCAATTATATTTGAAATAAATTCACGGAACTGGCTTTTTGTATCAGGCAGAATAAATCCCGACTCCGTGTAGTTATTAGGAAGATTTGCATTTATATAAATTTCCGAATAAGAGATTTCTTTTGAAAGACGGTTCAGCTGGCCTTGAAGACTTTCAATTTCACTTGTACAGTTTTCAATCTTACTTTCAACCTGCATGATTTCAGTTATATTTTTTGCGTCCTTAAGATATCCCTGCAGCTTTTCAAGAAGAAGTCTTTTATTTTTTAATCTTGTATCAATATCATAATACTGGTCTGTAACATCCCTGCTGGAAACATTTTTATAAATCAGTTTTCCAAAATTACCGGTTATCTCCATGGCTTCATCAAAGCGGTTTTCCGGAATGTGAGCCCGTACATTAAGATAGGAGCTTCCTTCATCTGAAGATGAAATATATCCTCCAAAAGACGAAACCCAGTTTTCAATCTGCGAAAGTGCATCTGAAAGACTTTCAACTTCAAGACCGATATTTCCGTTCCTGATGATTTTTTTTATCCAGTCAGTACCATCCTCAGTTTCGAAAGCTCCATTTACAGATTCATAATCCATCTCTACAGAAGCTTCTTCCATAGCAACGGAATTAAAAGCCAGTGTTTTTGATGCTGTTGATTTAAAATTCTTTGATTCCCTGTCCACGGACATAGAAGCCTGGTCTGCATATAAAATTTTCCCTTTGGAAACTGAACATCCGTTGATACAAAACAGGAATACAATAATAACCTGTACTGCAAATCCAAGTCCTGCATAAAATCCGAGTTTCTTTTTTTCAAGCGTCATAGTAATACCTCACTAAAAAAGAGATTTACTAAGTGAACAAAAAATGTTTTTCAAGGTTACAGAAAAATTATTTTATAAGCATGCAGTCACCATAACTGAAGAAACGGTAACGTTTATCAACAGCGTGTTTATAGGCGTTCATGATGTTTTCTTTTCCGGCAAAAGCACTTACCAGCATAATGAGGGTGCTTTCAGGTGTATGAAAATTGGTGAACATCTGGTCTACTACCTTAAATTTATAGCCTGGATACATAAAAATGTGTGTTCCTCTAGTGCCCGGAATTACTGTTCCGTCGTCTTCACTGGCACTTTCTACGGTACGAACACTTGTAGTTCCAACAGCAAGGATTGGACGGCCTTCTTTTTTAGCCTTATTGATTTTGTCGGCAACTTCCTTAGTTACCGTGTAATATTCAGTGTGCATTTTGTGATCTTCGATGTTGTCCTCACGCACTGGAAGGAAGGTACCAAGACCTACATGCAGTGTTACAAATTCCATTTCAATGCCCTTTTCCTTAAGACGTTCAAGCATTTCTGGAGTAAAGTGAAGACCAGCTGTAGGACAGGCGGCACTTCCTACTTCCCGGGAATAAACGTTCTGATAGCGTTCACTGTCTTCTTCAGTATCTTCACGGCGGATATATGGTGGAAGCGGAATATGACCATTTTTTTCAAACCAGGCTTCATCAATTACAAAATCAAACTGAAGTGCACGGAATTCAGTTCCTTTGTTTCCTTCAATTTCGATGATTTCACCGATAGAACCGTCAGGAAAACGGTAGGTCATGCCGGCTTTTTGTTTTTTTGCATTTTTCACCATAACGTTCCATACCCGGCATTCTTTATCAATCTGATTAAGGAACATGAATTCAATTTCTCGGCCAGTAGACTCTTTAACACCATAAACACGGGCGCGGCGAACACGGGAATTGTTAAAAACCATAAGGGTATTTGGTTCAATAAGATCTGGAAGGTCATCCATCATATGATCTTCCACCGAGCCGTCATTACGCCCCAGCTTCATAAGCTTATCCTGCCCACGTACTCCGCTTGGATGCTGTGCAATCAGATCTTCTGGTAAATCAAAATAAAAATCCTGGGTTCTCATCTGTATTTCCTGCTTTTAATCCTAAAAGTTCATATGCTTTTGGTGTGGCAACGCGTCCTTTTGGTGTTCGCTGCAAAAAACCACACTGAATCAGGTAAGGCTCGTAATAGTCTTCCAAAGTATCCAGGGATTCTCCCACACTTATTGCAAGGGTTTCAGCACCTACCGGGCCGCCACCAAATTTTTCAATAATAGATTTAAGGATTTCCCGGTCGTAACGTTCAAGACCATACTGATCAATTTCAAGACGATCCAATCCATTCATAACAATTTCTTTTGTAATGATGCCCTGTCCTTCAATCTGAGCAAAATCCCTCATACGACGAAGAACCCTGTTTGCTACACGTGGAGTTCCCCTGCTGCATGTTGCCATCAATAAAGCCGCATCATCATTTACTGCCACTTCCAGAAGCTTTGCC
The DNA here is from genome assembly GCA_016296575.1 of Treponema sp. Classification (GTDB taxonomy): domain Bacteria; phylum Spirochaetota; class Spirochaetia; order Treponematales; family Treponemataceae; genus Treponema_D. The sequence goes on along the minus strand of JAEDJA010000025.1, from coordinate 21,613 downwards.
GACCTTTTTATGATCAGAGCCAGTTCTTCGGGTGTGTAATATTCAAAACGCTGGATAATACCAAAACGGCTTCGAAGAGGACTTGCAACAGTTCCAGCTTTTGTTGTAGCACCCACCAAAGTAAAACGAGGAATAGGCACACGTACCGTACGAGCTGCGGCTCCCTGACCAATTATCCAGTCAAGCTCATAATCTTCCATGGCAATATAAAGCATTTCTTCGATTGTATGCTTTAACCGATGGATTTCATCAATAAAGAAAACAGTTCCCTCTGTAATGGTTGAAAGGATTCCTACAAGATCCTTTGGTTTTTCAAGTGCCGGAGCAGAAGTAACCTTAAATTCCACTCCAAGTTCATTGGCAGCAATCTGTGCCAGTGTTGTTTTTCCAAGTCCTGGAGGCCCCATAAGAAAAAGATGATCCAAAGGTTCACCACGGCTTTTTGCTGCATCTACAAAAACCTTCAGATTTTTCTTAACGTTTTCCTGTCCAAGAAATTCGTTCAGAGTTTTAGGACGAAGACTAACGCCATTATCAGTATCATTATCACCGAAAAATGGAGTATCGGCGCGGACAATATGCAGATTTTCTGAATCTTCGATACTATTCACCAAGTGCCCCCGTCAATGCCTTTTTAAAGATTACATCTTCTTTTTGAGTCTGATTCATTTTTGCAAAATTTTCATCATTTTCCATGGAAGCAACAATATCTGCCACCAGCTTCTGAGTCTGTATCTTATCATAGCCCATTTCAACAAGGCCCTGCACAACAACAGCGTAAGTATCACTTTTTGGATTTACACTGACAGTTTTTGTATTTCCAGTAGGAACAGTCAATTTCCCTTTAAGGGCTAGAAGCATTTTTCCCGCAGTTTTTTTACCAACTCCAGGAATTTTTTCCAGCATTTCAAGGTCACCGTTTTCAAGAACAGTAGAAAGTCTTTCTGATGAAACTGCACTCATAATTTTTACAGCGCCCTTAGCTCCAATTCCATCAACCTTCAGAAGATCCAGAAAAAGCATTCTCTCTTCGTTAGTTGCAAATCCGTACAAAGCCATGGCATTTTCTGTATGCTGAAGCCAGGTATAGATTCTTCCTTCCTGCCCCACATTGGGAAGCATATCCAGATTTGAATCAGGAACGCACAAATCCCATTCAATACCATTGGTTTCAATAAAAACCTGTTTTGGAAATTTGCCAGTTATTACGCCGTAAAGTGAGTTAAACATGGCTCAATTTTAGTTCATAATTGCTTTTTTTTCTACTATTCACTAAAATTCTTCCATTATGGTTATTGTATTAAAGAAGGACATTACTTCCGAACAGAAAAACAAACTTACAGGTCTTCTTGAAGAAAAGCAGTTCAAACTCAACGAAATCTGCGGTGCCGAAAAAACAATCATCGCTGCTGTTGGTCGACTTTCTGTTGATCTTAAAGACCTGGAGCTTCAGGATGGAGTTGAAAGTGTCATTCCTATTTCAAAACCTTACAAAATGGCAAGTCGTGAATTCAAAACGGAAGATACCATTGTTGAAGTGCCAAATAACCGTAACCAGATAATCAAAGTTGGGGGAAAACGCATTATTGCCATTGCAGGACCATGTGCCGTAGAAAGCCGGGAACAGATGATGGCAATTGCCCAGAGCGTTCAGTCTAGCGGTGCCGTTATGCTTCAGGGAGGTGCCTACAAACCCCGCACAAGTCCATACTCTTTTCAGGGACTTGGAGAAGAAGGTCTTAAATACCTTAAAGAAGCCGGAGATAAATACGGACTTCCTGTTGTAACGGAAGTAGTTGCAACAGAAAATATTCCCGTAATGGAAAAATATGGCGTTGATGTTTACCAGGTTGGCGCCCGAAACATGCAGAATTTTGAACTCCTAAAAAAACTTGGAAAACTTGGAAAACCAGTAATTCTTAAACGGGGAATTTCTGCCACTTTGGAAGAATGGCTTATGAGTGCCGAGTATCTGCTTTCTTCAGGGACAGAAAACATTATTCTTTGTGAACGTGGAATAAGAACCTACGAAAAAGCTACAAGAAACACCCTGGATCTTTCTGCAGTTCCAGTTCTCCGCAGCATGACTCACCTTCCTGTAATCGTTGATCCAAGTCATGCACTGGGAATCCGAGACAAGATTCCTCCAATGGCTCTTGCTTCAATTGCAGCTGGTGCAGATGGTGTGATTGTTGAAGTCCACAATAACCCAAGCCGTGCACTTTCCGACGGTCCACAATCTCTTCTTCCGGAACAGTTTGAAAAAGTAATGCGTGATATTGAAGCTATTTCACCTGTTATGGGAAAAAGTATTCCTCATATCCAGAGTGTAAAAAATCTGGCTTCTGATTCAAAAAACTCATCAACAAAAAACAATACTGTTTCAGAAAAAATACAGTGTGCCTACTGCGGAAAACGTGGAGCTTACGCAGAACAGGCCATAGGTCGTTATTTTGATGGGTCAGCAGTTGCCGTTTCCATGAATTCTTTCCGCGAAGCCTTCCAGTCTGTAATAGATGGAAAAGTTGATTTTGCGATGATTCCAATCGAAAATTCCCTGGCTGGTTCTGTTTATGACAACTACGATAATCTTACCCGTTTCCCTGATGTTACAATCAGTGGAGCCATCCATATGCGCATCCAGCACTCTCTCCTTGGTGTAAAAGGTGCAACCATTGATGACATTAAAAAAGTTTATTCACATCCACAAGGATTCCTTCAGTGTTCAAAACTCCTGGCAGAACACAGCTCCTGGACTAAAATTGATGCCGCATCTACCGCAACAGCTGCACAATTTGTATCTGAAAATGGTGATAAGGAAAATGCAGCCATTGCAAGTGTTGTAAATGCAGGATACTACAACATGGAAGTTATCCGTGAAAGCATTGAAGATGATCCTCGTGACTACACAAGATTTGTAATCATTTCAAATAAAAAAGATGCACTTCCTTCAGCTACCATGAGCCCTAACAAGGCAAGCTTCATGTTCTGTGTAAAAAATGAAGCCGGTGCCCTTTGCGACTGTCTTGGAATTTTCCAGAAAAATGCTTTAAACCTTACACGCCTTGAATCCCGCCCTGTTTTTGGTGAACCATGGAAATACTGGTTCTATGTTGATGCAGAACTAACAGAAATAATTAAAGACCGGGAAACTTACATGGCAGATGTTCTTGATCAGCTTAAAGAAAAAGCCGAACAGATTCGTCTCCTTGGTGTTTACAGCGAAGAAAACCTGACAATCTAGCGATTAATAATTCTTAATGATCAGAAGTCTAAATGATGTGTTACCTTCTACAGTTGTAAAATGTTTTCTTATAAATTATAATTAAGTGTTATGGCAGAAGGCAAAAAACTGATTGCAGAAAACAGAAAGGCTCGTTTCAACTACTTTGTGGAAGATACTTATGAGTGCGGCATTGCTCTTGTTGGTACTGAAGTAAAATCCGTAAAGGGAGGTAACATTTCTTTCCCAGATGCATTTGCCGAAATTATTAATGGTGAAGTTTATCTAAAAAACTTTCACATTTCCGAGTACTCTTTTTCATCAATTTTCAACCATAACCCGGATCGTCCTAAAAAGCTTCTCCTCCACAAGGAAGAAATCAAAAGACTTATTCGAAAAGTTGAAGAGAAAGGCTACACATTGATTCCTCTGGATTTTTATTTAAAAAACGGTCGTGTAAAAACAACTCTTGGCGTTTGTAAAGGAAAGAAAATGTTCGACAAACGGGAAACAATCAAAAACCGGGATATTGACCGTGACACACAGAGGGAAATTGCATCAAAATTAAGGGGATAAATGAAAAAAGGCATTTTAATTACAGCCATTTTTATTAGTCTCACAACCCTTTTTGCCGCCGACCTGTACAATATTGATTACTACGGAGTTTTCTCAGAAGATCTTGATGAAAACATGATTGTAATGACCAGCGACCTTTACTGGTCTCAGCTTACGGGAATCCAAGACTTTTCTGTAGAAGACCAGCGGGAATCTTCTTTCGATATTAATGATGCTTCTTCTTTATCCGCATACAACTATTCTTTTTACTCTGTTGTACGCAAAAAAGAAAATTCTTCAAAATGGGAAGCCACCTTCAATCTTGTTTCCAACGCATTAAACACTAAATTTTCTGCAACAAAAGACTACGATTCATATTACAAAATCCTTATGGACACAAAAACTTCCCTTCAGGAAACACTTTTGTCCCTTCTTGATGCAAATGGATCTTCCCAGCCAGATCCACTTCTACCTTCTGCATCAAAAACTCCTGTTTCAACAGAAGAACTTGCAGGCACATGGGGCGGTGAAGAAAATGTAAACAAAATTATAATAATGCGAGGGGGCCGTGGATTTGTAATCTTCAAAAACGGTGCTTCTATGAACATAAATGTAGAAATCAATGGATCAACTGTTACAGTTTCACAAAACGGCAAGGCAAATGCTTCTTTTTTCCCAGAAATTCCTAGAAACATAGCCATGAATTTAGCCCTTACTGCTGATCCTATTACCTGGCAGCTTACTTTAAATGCTGATGACACTCTTTCGGGCAAAAAAAAGACTCTCGTCCCAACTGCAGACGGAGCCTCACCAGGTTTTGTAGATGTTTCCTGGCATAAAATAAACTAGGTCTTTATTAAACCTGGATATCTCCCTGACGCAGAACAATCACCTTCCCATTTTCAATTTTTACCAGCGTTGAAGGCTTTGCATTTTTTCTGTCGCCGTCAAGAACAATAAGATCTGTTTTATCTTTAAAAACTGAAACTATTTCATCTTCCGTTTCAAGAACAGGTTCTCCGCTTAAATTAACGCTTGTAGAAAAGATTGTATTTCCGCATTTTTCAATTACTTCACGAAGCCAAACATCTCCAGGGCAGCGGTATGCCGTAGTTGAATCATCACCTTTGTTTTTTACAATAACCGTAAGTGCACCAGGCCATTTTTCAAGAAGATTATCTGGAATTACATCATCAGTATATTTTGATATGTCGGAAGGTTTTGAAATAAGACAAATAAGCGGTTTTGATTCACTTCGTCCCTTAATCTGGCGGATTTTTCTGTCTGTCTCATATTTTTTTTCAGTTATACCCGAAAATCCGTAGACTGTATCGGTAGGAATAATAACTACTCCACCCTTTTTCAGAATCTGGGCTACCTGGTCGCAGGAAATATCAGATTTGCGGCAAATCATAAACTGGAATTCCTGCTACATATTCTTTCTTTTTTCGCTTAAACGAATATTCTCCCCGGCTAAGGCCCAGCATAAACAAAAGAATAAATGTAAGAAAAAAAGCAAAAAGTGACAAAAGCTTAATGCTGTCATCAGAAAGATAAGTTATTTCGTGAGAATAAAGAATAGTTCCTGTATCGTAAAGAGGTTTGTCGGATTTTCTTAGTCCGTTAATTTTTACAAGCTTTTCGCCGTCAGATACATAATCAAGTTTGCGTGCATACGAAGCAATAAGATCCCTGTCATTTTGTAAAGCAGTAGCTTCAAGCTCCAGCTCATCGTGAATAGTCTGAATTTCTGAGGTCTGCAAACTGATTTCTCTCTTCTGTTCTTCAAGAAGATTGTAACTTTTAAATCCTGTCTGTCCAAGAGTTGCAGATAGGCCCACATAAACAAGGGTACCTACAAGGGCAGCAAACAATAACTTTAGGCGAATCATACGTATCTAGATTATCGGCAAAATTTTCTGTTTCCTAAATCAAAAAAAATATGATATAATAAAATGATTATTCTATTATATTGTGTAGAGAATTTAGATTATTGTGCCGATAATATATTGAATAATTTTAACCTGTTTAGAGGGGAACTTTTTATGAGTGATATTGATAACACAAACGAACTTGACAGTTACGGTGTTTGGGTGAAGCAGCCTGGCAAAGAGAACAATGTTGAAGAGCTTGATTCTACAGATGTTTTCGATCTTCCTGATTTCCCGGAAACCTCTTTGGACACAGATGATCTAGATGATTTTTTGAAAAATGAAGACATACCAGCTTCGGAGGATACATTTGAAGAAGCTCCCGCTGAAATATCTGAATTTGAAGATATCATGAGTGACTTCGAAGTAGAAGAGCCTGCACCAGAAGTTCAGCCTGAATCTGATGTTACAGAATCTTTTGATATTGACGACTTTACACAGGAAGAAGCTCCAGTTGAAGCTTTTGAAGAAGCTTTTGAAGTAACTGAGGAATCTTCCCATGATGATTTCCAGCTTCCAGAAGAAGATGGTGAGATATCACTTGACGAGTTTATGGACGGTGATTTTTCTGATGAATCTGTTGCTGCTGGAAATAACGGTTTTTCAGAAGAAGAACTTGCATTACAGAACAATAAATCTTCAACTGAAGAAGCTTCTTTTGAAGACGGTGAATTGTCCCTGGACGACTTCCTTGATGGTGGCGAATTCACTATGGCTCCAGAAGAAGTTGAACCTAAAAAAGAAGAAATTATAGAAGAAAAACCTCTTGAAATGGATATCAGTTTTGATGCAGAAGCAGATACAGTAGAAACTGAAGATAATGTTGAACTTGATCTTAATTCTCTTAGTGAAGAAGAAAGTGCTTCAGAAGAAGGAGAAGAATCAAGATCCACAGATATTTCCGGCGAAACAGAAGAAATTGATCTTTCTGACTTCGGTATTGATTCAGATGCAGACGAAACTCCTATCAACCAGGATGTTGATGCTTCAAAAGCAAAAGAAGTAGTAGTAGATTACGATCTTCAAGTTGGAGACGAAAATACAACTACCGCACCTGTTGTAAACGAAATTAAAGAAACAGCTTCAGAAGAACCTGCCCCTGCCCCACAGGCCGCTGCAATACCTGAAGGAAGTGAGGTTGTTTCAAGTGATCTTCTCCGTCAGATTATTGCAGATCTTTCTGGTCTTAAAAACGAAATTAACACTCTTAAAACAAACCTTGAAACCATGAAATCTGCTCCAGCTCCACAGGCAGATGAACCGGTAATCGAAGAAACTCCTGTTTTTGAAGATACAGTTGCAGAAGAAACTCCAGTAATCGAAGAAGAGGAACCAGTAATTGAAGAAACTCCTGTTATCGAAGAAGAGGAACCAGTAATCGAAGAAACTGCTGTAAGTGAAGACGATTTGAACTTTGAAATCGAATCTTCTTCCGAAGAAGCAGCTGGATTCTTTGGTGATGATGATGGTGACGATACAATTGCCCTTTCTGGAAATGAACTGGACAATATCATGTCTTCTGTTGAATTTACAGAAGCAGAAGCTGAAAATATTTCAGATGAAGTTACAGAAGCTGCTCCAGAAGAATTTGTAGTGGAAGAAGAAGCTCCTGTTATCGAAGAAGAAACTCCAATTATCGAAGAAACAACAGAAATTGAAGAAGCTCCTTCTATCCAAGAAGATAACACAGAAATTCCTGTAGTTTCAGAGGATATTTCAGATGCTTTTGTTTCAAAGCTTTCAGATGATGAAATTGAATTCCCAGAAGATGTAACTGTAGAAGAATCTGCTGAAGTTGAAGAAACTGCCGTTGAAGACGAAGGTCTTGATATTATTGAAAATACAGCAGAAGAAAGCTCTGGATTCTTCGGTGATGATGATGGTGATGATACAATTGCCCTTTCTGGAAATGAACTGGACAACATCCTGAATACAGCAGACTTTACTGAAGAAAATGCTGAAGAAGAAATCAACGATGCAGGAATTGACTTCTCACCTGCTGATGAAGAAGAAAATTTTGAAATCAATGATACTCTTGAAGAACCAGATTTGGACAGCATTTCAATCATAGAAGAAGAGGATGAGCTTCCAGAAGAGATTTCTATTCCAAAAACAGATGATATTCTTGTTGAATCGTCAAATACAGACTTTATGGACAGTGTAAAAGACAGTACTGAAGATAATGTAAATGACTTTGACGACTTTATGACTGAAGAAAAACCTTCAGAAATTACTGATGATACAATTGACTTCCTTTCAGAAGAAATTCCAGAAGATATTATGGAAGATACTGACGAAATGGAAGTATCTGCAGTAGAAGAACCAGAATTTGAAGAAGTTACTGAGGAAACTCCTGTAGCTGAAGAGATTGTTGAAGAAGAAACACCTGTTTTTGAAGAAGAACCTGTTATTCAGATTGAAGAAAACGAAGAACCAGTTCTTGAAGAAACAGCAGTAGAAGAACCAGTTCTTGAAGAAGATGATTTTGGTAACGTAGATTCTATCTTTGATTCAGAAGTTCCTGTTGAAGAACCTGTTGAAACTCCAGAATTTGAAGAAACAGTAGAAACTCCTGTAGCTGAAGAGCCTGTAGTAGAAGAAACAGTAGAAACACCAGTTGTTGAACCAGTATCAGCACCTGTTGAACCAGTATCAGCACCTGCTGAACCAGTACCAGCACCTGTTGAACCAGTACCAGCACCTGCTGTTGAACCAGCACCTGAGCCAACTCCAGCTCCAGAACAGAACAATACAACTCTCCAGAATGATATCAAATCTGTACTCCTTTATATGGATCAGCTTCTTGAAAATCTTCCTGAAGAAAAAATTGTAGAATTTGCTAAATCTGAAGAATTTGTAACATACAAAAAATTATTCAGTGAACTTGGACTGGCATAATAATGGGTCTTTTAAGTCATATTGAAGGGGGATTAAACAATTCCCCTTCTGTACATGAAATATCGGCAGGTCTTCTGGCTAAAACCGAAAAGCTTATGGGGGCAGGGAAAATTTCATTCTCTGCCTTTATAAAAGAAAACGGTATATTAAGATGTGCTGTCTTCTCACCAGCCGATAATTATTACGTAATTACTCACAGTTTCGGACTGGATTTGAATAGTCTGATTTCATCAAAATCAACAAAAGACTTTTGGAAAGGCATAACTGAAGATGAAGACCGATGGTATGATTTTTACTCATTGGATCATTCAGTAAATGTACTTTTGCAGTTATTTTCTGACAACATTAAAGATCTTACTTCTGAAATCAACGTATGCATGCATAATGAAAAAATCCTTCTTGTGATTAAGGAAAAAGATGAAAGACTTGAAATGGACAGTATTTTTGAAAATTTCAAGACACTGTTTTTTGATCCTGAAGTGTATGCTCCAGAATATAAAGAAATTTCAAATCCAATAGAAAATATTTTCAAACTGGATTTTTCAAATTTCTTTAAACTTACTTCAATTACGCTTATTCTTTCTGAAAATACCTTTGTTTATGTTCGTCAGAATATGAAAAATGAAATAATCCGCTGGATTTCTTCCGCATTTTTGGAAAACTCTGAAATTTATTTCAATGAAGACATCTGCCACATAAAGCTTTACACTTTAAATCCACTTTCTGCAGATCTTTTTATAGCTCACTTAAAAAAAGCTTCCATTTCTTTCTTTGGCAAAGCCTGGGAAGATATTAAATTAGTCTTATAGGTTTTTTATTGTGGAAGTGGAATTTCTTTCTTCAAAAACCGGGGAAGAAACATGCCGGTATCAGGGTGTTCTTTTCCACTCAATTTACAATCCTAAACAGGAAGCCAAGCGTTTTGTAGATTCACTTGAAACTGTTTTTACCCCAAAAACCGTTTTAATTTTTGAACCTGCCCTTTCCTATTGTCAGGAATTCTTAAAAATCCGTTTTCCCAAAGCTAAATTATGCGCTATAAGAGCTTCTGATTTATTTTCAAAAACGGACAAATTATGGGATCATGTTTTCTACCTGAACGAAATTAATGATGCCGAAAATCAGATTTTTAATGTACTTGGAGAAGAAAACCTGTCCTTCTGCCTTTTTACAGCTTGGCCTGTAAGTGCTAAAATTTTCCAGAAGAATTATGGAAGAACTGTTGGTATTTTTAAAAATCTTCTTCAAAAAAGTCATTCTATTTTAGCCACAAGATCTTACTTTGAAACAAGATGGATATTAAACTCATTAAATACTGCTTTTTTTCTTGAACATACAGTTTATCCTTTAAAAAAAACAAAAAAACCTATTCTGATTTGCTGTTCTGGCCCAAGCTTAAAACCTTTTTTACAAAACACAGCTTTAGCTAAAAAGTTTTTTATCATAGCAGTTTCATCAGCAGTGCTTCCCCTTCTTGAAAATCAAATAATTCCAGATTTATGTGTTTCAACTGACGGTGGATTTTGGGCAAAAAAACATGTGGAAATTCTTTTAAAAAATCAGAAAATTCCAATTGCACTTGCCTGCGAAGGAAATGCTCCATCAAAAATTCTTCAAAATTCCCCTATTCTTCCATTAGGTTACATTGATGGTATTGAAACTGAAATCACAGAATTTTCTGGAATTAATACAATAAAAATCAACAGAAACGGTACTGTAAGTGGAACTGCATTGGAACTAGCTCTTTCCTTAAGTGACTCCCCTATCTACATGGCAGGCCTGGATCTTGCACTTCAGACAGGTTTTCAACATACTCAGAACAATGCTCTTGAAACAGGAAATGCAATTAAAGATTGTAAAAATAGAACAAAAGAAACAAGAATTGCATCTTCAGAATTTTCAAATCAGAAAACAAGCCTTAAAATGTATGAAGACTGGTTTTCATCTTTTAATTGTCAAAGAAATATTTTCAGAATCATTGACGAACCAAAAAACAGTCTTGGAAAAATTAAAGATATATCCTGGGAAAATTTTTTATTAAAATCCAAGGAATTGCCCATAATTTCAGAAGGTTCTATATTTAAAGAAAAACAGTTTACACGAAAAATTAGTAAAATTCGTATAAAACTAGATTCTATTTTTCAAAGTACCGATAATTTCAAAAGCATCTTTCCTTTGGAATACCTTCAATTTACTCAAGCAGTATCAGAGGAACTTTTAGTTTTGCATAAACAAAAGCTAATCACAAAAATTGAAAACCTTAAACAGAAAGTGGAAAGACGCTTTTATGTATAAAGAAACTCTTATTTCAAAAACAGGCATTAAAATACCAGTACTCAGCAGTGGAAAAACCCTTGAATCACGGTATGATCCCGAAAAAGATGCAGAAAGGCAGATGGCTTCTTATAAAGGAGAAGGTTTTGTAATAATTACAGGACACGGCTCTGGAATTCTTATAAAAAAATTCCTAAAAGAAACAGCTGCTGAACTTGTGGTTGTAGAACCATCTCAAAAGGATTTTGAATTTCTAAATAGAGAAGGCTTCTTAGAAAAAGAATCTAGCAGACTCCATTTTTCTACCATTCAAAGCTTTTCCTCCGTATTATCAGAAAATTATTTGCCATCTTTTCACGGAAATTTATTTATTCTTGAAAATAAAACCTGGTTTTCAGAAAAAGCCGGACTTTTTGAAGAGTTTCAACAGATTTTCAACACTGCTTTACAATCTATAAAAGCAGATTATTCTGTTCAGGCCCATTTTGGAAAAATCTGGATGGAAAATATAATCAATAACCTGAAGAATTTCTGCAAACCCTGCAATATTTCTATTCCTGACAGAAAAAAGGCTGTTATTCTTGGAGCAGGTCCGTCTTTGGATGATGAGAGAATCTGGAAAAGAATAACACCAGAAGACAGCTATATTATTGCTACAGACACAAGCTTTTCTATTCTTGCCAAAAGAAACATTGTTCCAGATGTAGTAATAACACTTGATGCACAAAATCTTTCCCACACACATTTTATGCACAGGATTTCGTCAAAAACCCTTTTTATTCTTGATTTATGCACAAATTCTTCCATTGCCAAACATCTTTTTAAATATACGAATAAAATTATTTTTTCTGTCTCAGGTCACCCACTATCAGCTTTGGCAAAAAATATTTCCCCCTCTTCATTTTTACAGCTGAATGCAGGAAGTGGTACAGTTACCATGGCGGCTTTGGATTTTGCAAGACAGACTGGATTTAACGAAATTGAGCTATATGGAGCAGACAGTGCTTATCATAAAGGAAAATCCTATGCTAAGGGAACTTATCTTGATGTTCTGTATTCAGTTATAAGTTCAAAACGAAAACCAGTAGAACAGATTTTTGATTCACTTTTATTTCGTACTCCCCTGACAAAATCCTGCGTGTCTGACAAGGAGATTTTTCAAAGCCAGGTGCTTATAAATTATCAGAATTCAATTGAAAATTTTATAAAAGAAACGGGCACTTTTACGCGAAATGATTTTTCTTATTTCATAAAAGCAGCAGAAAACAAAAATACACTTCCTACAGAAATAAAAGCTTTTGATTATCAGTCATTTTTTACCAAAGTTTTCCACCTTGCAAACAAATCCTTTAATCAACAGGATAAAAATGCCGAGAATATAGTTATAGAACTGCCTTTTATGGCCCGTCTCAGACTCAAAACGGGAGAAGCTTCTACGGAAAAATTATATAAGGCAGCTTCAACAGAAATTTTGAGGTTAATCAAATGAAAAACAGTCTTTTGAAAATTTACACCCTTGTCGTAGGAATCATTTTTGCCGGAACACTTATCTATTTTGGAGGCGGACTTACCTACGAACATTTTCAGAATAATCTGAATTCAGCAACAATCAACTTTTATGCCAAAATATCATTCTGCATTATTTTGTTCTTCACAGCACTTACCCTGGTTATGATCTGTCTGGTTGCAAAAAACGGTATTGTTGATGACACTGAGGATATTCCTGAACCAAAAGATCAGGTTACAGATGATGAAATCCACCTCAATGACGTTGTAGAAGAAAATGAACCTGATATTTCAGAGGAAAACTCACTGGAAACAGATGATATTTCTAAAGAAGACCAGCTTGTTTCTGAAAACGTTGAACCAGAAGATGAAGAACTTCTTGAAGACATCATGGATGACATAATGGATGTTTGCGATTCTGATGAAATGCCTGAGCTTCTGACACCATCCATTCCAAAACCTGTTTCTGATGAAACTACAAACTTTGATGGAACTCAGCCTAAGGGCTTATACGATGAAAAAACTGGAATCTGTTGGGAATCTTACCTGAATTCAAGACTTGAAAATGAACTGATTCGTGCCAGCGCCAGTGAATACGACCTTGTATGTTTTGTTTTCCGTCTTGAAAATGTTGAACGCAGCAGCGAAAAAGGAAAAGAAATCTGCACATTCCTTGCTGATGAGTTCCAGTTCAAGGATCTTGTATTTGAATATAAAAACGACTGTGTTGTAGGTGTAAAAACTAATTATTCTATTGATGACGCAATCAACTACAGTGAAAAGCTTTACAACCACATTGAAGGAATGCTTGATGAAGGCGAAAATATCTTTATTGGAATTTCTTCAAGAACAATCCGCATGGTTTCTGCAGAACGACTTTTGAAAGAAGCTGAACAGGCCATGCTGCACGCGGTGGAAGATGAAGACTCAAACATCATTGCCTTCCGTGCAAACGCTGAAAAATATATGGAAATGATGAATAAATAATTTTATTCTATATTTTTAGCCTGTTCCCTGATATTTTCAAGGGCGTCTTTGGCAGTAATTACCATTTTACCGACATCGGCATTCTGGTTTTTGCTGCCAATTGTATTTATTTCCCTATTCATTTCCTGACATATAAAATCAAGGCGTTTTCCAGGGGCTGGATTCTGTGAAAGCTCTTTACGAACAGCTTCAAGATGACTTTTAAAACGTACAATTTCTTCATTAATAGTGTATTTTACCATCATTGCTGCAGTTTCTGACAGGATCTTGTTTTCATCAACATTTTCTCCAACAATTTCCTTAAATTTGGAAGTTATAAGTTCCTTAAACTGAGCTTCCATTTTTGGCTGGTATTCGGTAAAAAAGTGGGCACAAGAAACAAGAACTGCAAATTTTTCTTCAAAGTCCTTAAGAAGATTTTCCCCTTCCCGCTTTCTGTCATTCAAAAACATTTCAAGGCTGTCTTTAAAAACAGGCTCAATCATTTCTTTATAAGATTCAACATCATAATTATTGATTAAAGTAAGAACACCGTCCTGTTTTGCAAGAAGATCAAGTGAAATATTTTCTGTAAGACCACATTCCTTTTTGATTTTTTCAAAAGCCTTTGCATAGGAAAAAGCAAGCTCCGAATCAACATTTACAGTAGAAGAGGATTTTAATTCACGTACACGAATATTTACATCCACCTTACCCCGGCTTACTTTTTCCGAAACAAGATTTCTAAAATATGATTCAACAGGATTTAAGAATGCAGGTAAATTTACTGACAGATCCAGAAATCTAGAATTTACAGACTTAATTTCAACTGAAATTACAGCCTTATCATTGGAAAGCTCCTTATATCCATATCCTGTCATGCTTGTCATAATACACCTTCTTTAATTCTATTTATTGTCTTTTGAAAGGAATCCACGTCTGGTAACAGGCCAGAAGCGGTATTTAGGTTTTCCCACAATGTATTTTTTATTCAAATACTGAGGTTCCATGAATGAATAATACTGAATTGAAAGAGGATCCTGATCAGTCAGTTTTTTCAAGCTGGTTTCATAACTGTGGCGAAGATCAAGGGAATTAAAACGATTATCACCCATCATGAAATAACAGTCTTCAGGAATATACTGTGGTGTTCCATCTGAATTATTTGCCGGGAAAACAGGCATATTTCTCATATCAAGAAGATTCTGAACATACCAGTAGATTAAATCACACTGTTCAGAATATTTTAAGATAATCGGATCATAATAATATTCAGCCAATGTATAATCACCAGTCTGAGACATTTCAAGATTTCTTACAACCAGTTCACCAAAAGCCATTTTAGCCATTACATTAAGACGGAAATTGGATTCAGAATAATAATCACGTTCTGCTTTTCTTTGAGGAATCCAGCTGGTCATGAATTTTTCAAACCACTGTTTTGATCCTTTTTGAACAGGAGCATTTACAGCAAAATCAGCCTTTTCACTAAAAATATCTGCTATGGAATAGGAAGGTTCTACAAAACGTTCATTTCCATCAGGACAGAGCTTATTGAATTTTTCTACAAGAAGCTTGGCTCTTACTTCTGCAACTGCAAGATCATAATTTCTGCGTTCTTCTTCAAAATCAATCATCTTCTGATATTCATTTTCACCAAGAGGAATATATTCAACATTTTTAAGGAATTTTTTACCCATATCGTTCAGGTTCCAGGCAGCAAAATCTTCAGATGAATCAATAGGCTTAAATAAATCAGAATTTTTTGTTCTTGTATAAAGGATTCCGTCCTGCATTACAATTTGTTCACCTTCAAGACCAGCAATTCGTTTTACAAGAGGATCAGCCTTCATTTCTCCGTTTTCATCTGTATTGAAGTTTTTAAGATTGAAAGTGAACATTGAAGCCAGGATTCTACAGGTACTTTTAAATTCAGATTTTCTGTCCATGGAATAATGTGGATTTCTTAGAACAACAATGTCACCACGCTTATATTTTGTAATAGTTGGAAGACCTACATCAGTCAGAGGAAAGTTAGGACCATTACAGATTTTTTCAACAAATACTCTGTCACCAATAAGGAATTCTGGAACCATGGATTCAGAAGGAATTATATAAAGCTGGAAGGTAAACATCTGTACAATCAGCATGATAACAATAATTTGGAGAATATTGTCGATCCAGTCCCAGATTTCAAAAAGCACCCATCTAATGCCATGACGTTTTTCTTTTTGAGGTGCTTTTATAAGCCACATATCATCAATGCGACTCATTTTTTTTGATTCAAAAACAATCTGGAAAACACAGGAGAAAATAAAATTTATTGTCCATAAAAGAACAGTTATCCAGTCATAAAGTGAAGAAACACCGTAATCTCCAGATCGTCTTAAAATAAAGGAAAGAAAGAGAACTGTGGGAGCGTACTGAATAAATTTAAGAACATGACAGGCATATTTTTCATTTTTCTCTTTAAGCACTTTTACAATTGCAAAATAAGCAAAAAACAATGTAAAAACAGCCGCCAATGGAAAAGCTGTAAGGGCTAAGTCAATGTGAAAGTAAAGACTAAAAACAGTAAGAAGTGCTGATGAAATAAGTTCAATAAGTAAAAAAATTTTGTATTCAACTTCAAAACGATTATTTTTCATTCTTTAAATATAGCAAAAAATTTCATCATAGACTACAATAAAAGCCATGGAAATGAATATGCTTAATACTGCTGCAGCCCTAGAAATGCTTAGTGGAGAAAAAGAGCTTTACATAATGCTACTGGACGCCTTTATTGAATCCTGTCCAGACGGACTTGATCAGATTGACGCTTTTATAAATGAAGATAAATTTGAAGAAGCACGTGCTTACTCCCATAAAATAAAAGGTTCAGCATCTCAGATTGGTGCAGAACAGCTTACCTTTGCACTTCAGTACCTTGAAGATACACTTAAAGGGAAAACAATAGGTGATGTAAAATCCCTGGCAAAAAATGCAGAATACGTTTTCCAGAAAACCCTTACATACGTTAAAGAATTCCGAAACACTTTTTAAAATTCTCTTCAAGCTTACAGCATAGATTGCCTCTTTCAATTTTTCGAAGCTTAGAAAAGGCTTCATAGACTCTTTCTATTTCTTCTATAAAAGTCTTCTTTTCTCCTTTTAAAAACTGATAAGGTGCATCTGTTTCACACAAAAGTTTTTCTAAAGGCAATTCTTCTACGCATTTAATTACATTTTTATTTCCGTTCAAAACCTGTTTACCAAATGAAAAATATGCGTTGACACCTTTTTTAATAAAGCTTTCAGCTTCGTTTATACTTCCCATAAAAGAATGAAACAGCACCTGTGGACATTTTGAAAGCTCATTACAACGGCGAAACATTTCTTCATTTGCCTTTCTTCCATGGATTACAAGAGTTTTTCCGTATTTTACAGCTAATTCAATCTGTGCATCAAAAACTTCCATCTGGAGACTGCGTTTTTCCTCAGTACAATTTTCACGATTGTAAAAATCCAGACCGCACTCACCTACAGCAAGAATTTTATAAGGATTTTTATTTTGATTACTAAGAAGTTTTTCCAATTTATATAGAAATTTTTTATCAGGATTTAAAGGATGTACACCATAACTAAAAACATAACCTTGTTTTAAAACAGGATTGTCATCTTCATGAAGAGAAATACAGCCGGAATAAAAATTGGAAGCTGATTTATTTTCACTATTTAAATTTTCAGCATTTAAATGGAGATGTGCATCAAAAAATTTTTCTAACATTTTTTTTTATACGTCCGATAAAGTAGTATAACACAGAAATCGGAGGTAATACTCATGAAAAATTACAAACTCAAAAGTCTTGGAAAAAACTCAGATTATATGACCATCGTTCGTGAAATGGAAGATGGTTTCGTAGTTAGAATCATCCGCGATATGGACGGTTATGAAGAAGTAAAAACTGATTACATCAGTCGTGAACTTTTTGAAAGTTGTGTAAGAACAGGTTACCTTACAGAAATCAAAGAAACAATTGCCGTAACTGCATAAATTAGAAAATCATAAATTTTTTTTACTCCTATTTGATTATCACCTCCATTCAGTCTATAATGATTGAATGGAATCTTTATTTAACAACGAATTTGAATCACTAAAATCTTACATTAAAAATCACACAACAGACATGATTGAGCTGCAAAAAATTCTTACAGCTCACCCTGCCCTTGCTCCAGAAAACGGTGGTGATGGTGAATGGGAAAAATGTGCAGCACTTGAAAAATGGCTGCTTGAAAACGGCATTAAAAATCTTGAACACTATGATGCTCCTGATGAAAGGGTTTCAGCAAAAAAACGTCCGAATCTAATTGCAACAATTCCGGGTAATAGAGAGGATCACACAATCTGGGTATGTGCTCACCTTGATGTAGTTCCAACAGGTGATCTTTTGGCATGGCATTCTGATCCTTGGACTGTAACCGAAAAAGACGGAAAGCTTTACGGACGTGGAGTTGAAGATAATCAGCAGGGACTTGTAAGCGGAGTACTGGCCGCTCTTTCTTTTGTAAAACAGCATATTCTTCCTGAATACACAATCAAACTGCTGTTCATGGCAGATGAAGAAGTTGGTTCTCGTTACGGAATGATCTGGCTTATTGAAAACCACAGTGAACTTTTTTCAAAAAATGATCTCATCCTGATTCCTGATGGTGGTGACCCTAAGGGTGAAACAATTGAAATTGCCGAGAAAAATATAGCCTGGTTTAAATTTCATACAATTGGTAAACAGTGTCACGGAAGCCGTCCTGACCAGGGAAAAAATGCATTCCTTGCAGCAAGTGAACTGGCACTTCTTGTTCACGACATGAAAAATGTCTTTAATAAAAAAGATCCTCTTTTTGAACCAGATTGTTCTACCTTTGAACCTACCATGAAATATCACAATGTTGATGGTGTAAACATGATTCCAGGTGATGATGTTTTCTGCGCTGACTGCCGAATACTTCCTTGCTACACCCTTGATCAGGTACGTGAAGAATTAAAAAAACGTGTTAATCAGGTAGAAGATAAATACGGTGTAAAAATAGAAATAGAGGAGCTTCAGGCTGCACAGAGTCTTGCTACAAGTGAAAATGCTCCAGTAGTAAAAAAACTTAAAGATGCTATCAAATCAGTTCACAATATTGATGCAAAATGCATAGGAATTGGTGGCGGAACTGTAGGTGCAGAGCTTCGGAACAAAGGCTATGATTGTGTAGTCTGGTCTACCATGGATGAAACATGTCACCAGCCAGACGAATACTGCAAAATAGAAAACATCGGGAAAGATGCACTTACAATAGCATTTATGGCCATCAATGCAATGTAATTTCTTAAATATATTGAGATAATAGAGATTTTGTTTACAGAATATTTCTAATTGTGTTATAATAATAGAATATAGGAGTTTATATGTCTAAAGATTCTTCCAATAAAAAAGGACTATCAAAAACAGTTGTTGTGCTTACATTTTTGATTTACGTAATTCCATTTTGGCTTTCAGGGCCTATGGGAATTTTTGCGGACATGATTGATAACGGCGAATATTTCCTGTTATTCCAGAGCGGACTGTATATTGCAGTTGAAGTACTTGCCATGATTGTAGCTGCAGTTATTCTTATTTTAGCTAACCGGGTTTTCAAGCGATATGATGGTTCAGAAGAATCAATAGTTAAAACAAATAAATTTCTTAAATTTTTTGAAACTATATCTATTGTTATTCCTCTGTTTAATGCTTTGGTTGTTGCTCTTGTATTGAACATTTCTGTAAAAATAGCAGGTATTCAACTTACACATTTCGGAGATACAAATCCTTTCCCTGCTTTCCTTTGTCTTGCTTTCTCTACAGTAAGCCTTTTCTCTCTGGTAATTTACGTTATTCAGATTCAGATTAATGAAAAAAATCTTTCGTGGCTTCCATTCAAAAAAGAATACATTACAATGGATATTACCAAAAGAAACCTTCTTACTCTGGTATTCGCACTGCTTGGTCTTTTCCTTCTTATTTTCAGTATTCTTTTTATTCCACAGACTTATGAAAAAGGCGGTACTTATATTGTTTCAAAGATTTTTACCGTAGTTATCTTTGGTGTAATTCTCTTTGCATTCATTGAACTTATGCTTCTTTCTGATATTAAAGGAACAATCAAAAACCTTATAGTATTTGCAGAAAGCCTTTCAAGGAAAGATTACACACCTGAAGACATTAACATCTTCAACCGAAGTGAACTTGGTGTTGTTGCTCTTAACATGAACAATTTCCGTGCTACTACAAAGGATCTGCTTAATGATTTTAAAACTAGTTGTGAAGGAACAATTACAGTAGCTTCAGGATTAAACACTAACCTTCTTAAATCTTCAGCAACTCTTGATGACATTACTGCCACAGTTGGTGAAGTAAAAAATGACATGGATAACCAGGCAGCTGGTGTTGAAGAAGCTCTTTCTACAACAGAACAGATTATGGAAAGAATTGAACACCTTAATGAAGCAATTGAAATTCAGGCTTCAGGTGTTGTTCAGTCATCTGCCGCAATTGAACAGATGGTTGCAAACGTAAACTCTGTTTCAACAATCCTTGAAAAAAATAATCAGTCGGTAAACGATCTTGCAACTGCTTCAAACGAAGGACGCAAGCGTGTACAGTCAGCAGTTCAAATGTCTGAACAGATTATTTCACAGTCAAGTGGTCTTCTGGAAGCATCAAAAACTATCCAGTCAATTGCAAGTCAGACTAACCTTCTTGCCATGAACGCCGCTATTGAGTCTGCTCACGCTGGTGAAGCTGGTAAAGGATTTGCTGTTGTTGCCGATGAAATTCGTAAACTGGCAGAACAGTCAAACAATCAGTCTAAATCTATTGAAGACAACCTTAAAACTCTTTCAAATGCCATTCAGCAGGTTGCAGACCATACACGTCAGGTTCAGCAGCAGTTTGAAATTATTTACGATCTTTCTAACACAGTAAAAAATCAGGAGGATGCAATTTCCAATGCAATGGCAGAACAGACTTCAGGTAACAAGCAGGTTCTCGAAGGTATCCGTTCAATCAGTGATTCAACATCAACAGTAAAAGAAAGTGCCAGCGAAATGAAACTTGGTGGTGCACAGATTGTTGAAGAAATGAAAGTACTTTCTGATACAACAAGAAACATCAATGACCGCATGACTGAAGTTACACAGAGCATTGATCGTATCATTGAAGATCTTGGAGACGTTCAGTCAAGTTCTGCAGAAAATACTAAGAGCATTGATTCACTGAACAATGAAATTTTAGATTTCAAACTGTAGAAATAAACTATAAACTACAAAAAGGCACCTGGTATAGAAGTGCACCCCTAAAGTTGGACAAATAAAGTTCAACTTTAGGAGGTGCACTTTTTTATGTCTAAAATATACTGGGCTGTCCAATAAGTTTGCATTACGATGGTTGAGTTTACGGTCCCTGAGCCATGTCGAAGGGTCGAAACCACCACTTTTAGTGTAGCAGTCATTTCGACGAGTGGTTCCTGAGCCTGTCGAAGGGTGGTCCCTGAGCCTGTCGAAGGGTGGTTCCTGAGCTTGTCGAAGGACTCAATGAACGCTACACTCATTACTTTTGGGACAGCCCCTTGAAATTGTTTCAGGAGATACTGTCACACCGTAGACCTGCTGCAGATGTCTCTGAATAACACGAGTACTCATTCCAAAGGAATACATCAACTCTTTATCTCCATTGCTTTTTCTTCATCAACATCAGCTTTTTTGGAAAGAAGAGAAATTATGCGTGCATATTTCATTTGCAAAAGGGTTGAGTCTGCTATCATGCTTGAACTCCTTTCAATATCTAAATACGTTTCAAAGAATAAATCAAAATTAAGAATTTTTTGCAATAGAGGAAGATGCTTTTACACATAGTTTTGAAAGAAGATAAATTCTAAACCCTGCAAAAACTGCAATTGCCTTATCAAAAAGATTTACCGGCAGACGGGCAAGAAAAGCACTTATTAAGTACACCCCTAAAGTTGGATAAATAAAGTTTACTTTTTTTTTGTATAGTATATTATACAAATATACCATAAAATACAAAGGAGAATCTTTATGAAAAAACTAAAAATCGTGGCCCTGCTCGCCGCAGCAGCTTTATTCTTTAGTTGTAGTCAGCCAACTTCAGAAAGTTCAGACACTAACGATACAACTAACCCGACTAATCCAGGTAATCCAGGTAATCCAGGTAATCCAGGTAATCCAGGTAATCCAGGT
>JAEDJA010000024.1 GCA_016296575.1 Treponema sp. | reverse complement strand
GGATTTTTACGAGACAATTGTCGGCTGGGGTGATGAAATCTCTTATCCGGGGCTGACAGGAAATTAATAACTTGTTATAAAAATAGATCTGGACGAGGTGCAGAACTTATTAGTGGACGCTGGAATTAAAAAGGCTATCCTGCTTTTGATGTCCCCCCCCTAAAGTTGGACAAATAAAGTTCAATCTTAGGAGGTGCATTTATTTTATGTTTATAAAAGGAATATATTCTTTTTATTTTAAGAATTTTCCAAGTTGACTCATATCCATGTTACCAAGGCCACCCATACCACCCAGCTGGCTTGGATCCATACCCATGCGGTTCATCATCTGACTCATTTTGCTTCCGTTTCTTGAAAGCTTTTTCATGGTGAGTTTTGTTTTTTCAAACTGCTTAATGAGTTTGTTTACATCTGCAACTGTTGTACCAGAACCTTTTGCAATGCGTTTTCGGCGGCTAGGTCCAATAATAAGGTGGTTCAGTCGTTCTTTGTAAGTCATGGACTGGATAATGGCTTCCTGTTTTTTCATGCCACTTAAATCCATATTGCTCATATCTACGCCACTCATGCCAGGAAGCATACCCATAATGCTTTCCATGTTACCCATTTTTTTTACCTGCTGAAACTGCTCCAGCATATCCTGCAGAGTAAACTCATTTCTGGCAAGTTTTTTCTGCATCTTCATGGCAGCTTCAGCATCTACTGTTTCCTGTGCTTTTTCTACCAGGGAAACAATATCACCCATGCCCAAAATACGGGAGGCGATTCGTTCAGGATGGAATGGTTCAAAATCTTCTGTTTTTTCACCAGTACCAATAAAAAGAATTGGTTTTCCTGTAATAGTTTTAAGAGAAAGGGCAGCACCACCACGGGCATCTGAATCGAATTTTGTAAGGATTACACCGGTAAGGCCAAGCTGTTCATCAAAAGTTTTTGCAATATCAACAGCATTCTGACCAGTCATTGCATCAGCAACAAGGAGTACTTCAACAGGATCTGTAGCTTTTTTGATTTTTACAAGCTCTGCCATCATTTCTTCATCAATCTGAAGTCGACCGGCAGTATCCAGAATGATTGTGTCAAACTGGTTTTTCTTAGCATAGTCCAATGCATTTTTTGTTACACGGACAGCATCTTTTGTATCTTCCTTGTAAACAGGTACACCAATTTTTTCACCAAGCTGGCAAAGCTGTTCTACGGCGGCTGGACGAACAAGATCAGCGGCAACAAGAAGAGGCTTTCTTCCTTCTTTAAGAAGACGAGCTGCAAGCTTGTGGGAAGCGGTAGTTTTACCAGAACCCTGAAGACCCAGCATAAGGATAACAGACTGAGTATCTGGTCCTTTAAGGTGAAGGTCAACTTTTGTGTCACCAAGCATGGCAACCATTTTGTCATTGATGATTTTTACGAACTGTTGTCCAGGATTTACGGATTTTAGAACTTTTTCACCTTTGGCTTCTTCTATTGTCTGATTAACAAAGCGGCGTACAACTCGGAGGTTTACATCAGCCTCAAGAAGAGCCATTTTAATCTGATCTACTGTTTCTTCAATATTTTTTTCTGTAATGGTGGACTTGCCACTCATTGTTTTAATGATACTTGAAAATGTACCTGTAATCTTTTCTAACATAATTTAATATTATAGAAGAAAAAACGGAAAATTGCAATTTTGGGCTAAGGAAGGTATACTTCTGCTTATGAAAAAGACAATAGTAACAAAAGATTTGCTGATATCAGAATTTGTAAAAATATATGGAGAAGGGGAAGGACTTAGAGTTTTTGCATCTCCTGCCAGAATTAATGTAATTGGTGAGCATATTGATTACAACGGCGGTTTTGTATTTCCTGCCTGTATTGATAAATATCTTTATGTGGCAATCCGCAAACGAAGTGATAAAAAAATCACATATAATGACCTGTTTTTCCCTGGCTCATTTATTTTTTCAATCGACACTGATTTTGTTTTTGACAAAGCCAATGATTATGCAAACTACCTTAACGGTATTCTTTGTACAATGAAACGCCGGGGTATTTCTTTTCCTTGTGGATTTGACTGTCTTATTGCAAGTAACGTTCCACCTGCAGGAGGAATATCCTCTTCATCTGCCTTGGAGTGTGGATTTGCCTGGGCTGTAAGCGAAACTTTCGGATTAGAAATAAGCAGAAAGGATATTGCTCTTATGGGGCAGCAGAGTGAACATGAGTTTATGAACGTAAACTGCGGAATTATGGATCAATATATTATAGCAACAGGTAAGAAGAATACTGCCGAAATGCTGGACTGTGCTAAAATTGAACATACTTATGTACCGCTTGAACTGCATGACTATAAATTCGTTGTAATGAATACTTGTAAACAGCGACGTCTTGCTGACAGTAAATACAATGAACGCCGTAATGAATGTGAAAAGGGACTTGAAATCCTTAGAAATTCTAGTTTTGATTTTTGCAGGAATCTTCCAAATCTTTGTTCACTTACAATGGAACAGTTTGAACAGTGTAAAGCTGCCATAAAGGATCCTGTAATCCTGAAAAGAGTTCGTCATTGTGTAAGTGAAAATGAAAGAGTAAAAAACTGCGTTGAAGCATTGAAAAATGACGATCTTGTTTCCGTTGGAAAATATCTTTGTGCTTCACATATGTCGCTAAAAGATGATTATGAAAGTACAGGTCTTGAACTGGATACACTTCAATCAAGTGCCATGAAACAAAAAGGATGCATTGGTGCTCGCATGACTGGTGCCGGTTTTGGAGGATGTGCCATTGCATTGGTAAAAGAAGACTGCGTTGACAGCTTTATTGAAGCTGTACAAAAAGAATATACTTCAGTTGTAGGATATGAAGCGGCTTTCTTTGGCTGCGGAAGTTCCGATGGCGTAATGGAAATTTAGTTTTTTCTATTCTATATAAGGGGAGTCTACAGTGATGACACAGTTCACGTCAGGCTCCCTTTCTTTTATGCTGCAAGCTAGTTTTTCCTTGATTTCTTCTTCTGTAAATTGACAAATGTGAGGACGTACAATATCAAAAATCAGATTTGTCTGTTTATCACCTGGAACTATTCGCACATCATGTACAGAACATTTTTCATCCAGTTTTTCGGCTTCTTCTTTAGCTATCTGTTTAAGGTGGGCGAGTCTATTGTTTTCTGTATCGATAGGATCCATGTGGAATGTTGCCATGCAGTTAAATTTTTCGGAAATTGCATTTTCCGCCTGATCAATTATTTCGTGAAGTACAAAAATATCCTGATTGCCTGGAACTTCGGCGTGAAGACTGATCATTACGCGGCCAGGACCATAATCATGAACAACCAGATCGTGAATTCCAATAATCAGGTGAAATTTCATTGTTTCTTTTTCAACGGCTTCAACAAAATCTTTTTCCGGCGGTAGTCCCAAAAGAGGATCTATTGTGTCTTTACATGATTCAATTCCTCCTATAAAGATAAACAGTGCAACAATAAGTCCGCCGATTCCATCAACAGGAAGACTAGTAAAATTTGAAAGAATAATTGAAAGAATTACCACAGAAGTTGAAATCATGTCGGAAAGACTGTCCTTTGCAACTGCTTCCATTGTAGGTGAAGAGATTTTTTTTCCGATGGAGTGATTGTACAGGTACATGTAAAGTTTAACCAATATACCGGCAAACATAATGGAAAGAGAAAAAAGTCCTCCATCAACAGTTTTGGGGTTTCTGATTGACTGAATTGAGGAGGTAAAAAGTTCAAAGCCCATAAGAAGAATAAGGAAAGAAACGATTAATCCTGAAATATATTCAAGTCTTCCATGTCCAAAAGGATGATCTTTGTCCGGCTTTTTTCCTGCCATCTTAAAACCAAGTACAGATATGAATGAAGAAGCTGCGTCAGAAAGATTGTTGAAAGCGTCTGCCATCATTGCAACTGAGGAAGCAAGAATGCCTCCAATTAGTTTTGCAGCAAAAAGGAGAATGTTGAGGAAAATTCCAAAAGAACTACATAGAATTCCATATTTTCCACGTACTTCTGCATCAGAAAAATTTTTATAATCTTTAATCAGATATCGGGCAAAGAATTTAATCATATTGAGATTATAGCAGAAAATCAGTAATATAACACTATTATGGACGAAAATGTATTAACCCGTGCTCATTTGGAGACTCTTTCATTTAATCAGCTGGTTGAACTTGCTGATGAGTACGGTCTTGATGTGCCTGATAATTTTGACCGTCTTCTTTTGATTGGTGAACTTCTTGAAGTTGCAGAAGAGGACGGTGCTTTGTCGGATGAGATGGAAGGAACCAGTGTTTCAACTGCAGAGCTTCCAAAAAATTACAATGAAACCCAGATTTTTGCGGTTCTTCAAAATCCAGCTTTCGCTTTTGTTTTCTGGAATTTGAATGAAGTTGATTATGGCAAAATAAAAAAGGCTGGCGGAAATTTGATGCTCCGTGTCTGCTCACTGGATAATCCTGATGATCAGAAACCTGCCAAAGCTTTTGAAATCCAGACAATTTCTGAAAAACAGGAACAGTATGTTCTTCTTCCTGCCCGTGTAAAATATGTTCGTATAGAACTGGTTAGTATGTCTGCAAATTCCGGAGTTGTGCTTGCCTCAGCTCCAGTTTTAAAGATTCCTGAAGGATCTGCTCTTCTGGAAAATGCATTTCCGGGATTTGGATTTGATCTTCCTGAGATAACACGTCTTTCTGGAATGGAAGAAATGATCAAAGCCCAGTATAAAAATTACAGACAGTCTTTCTCAAGATAAAAAAAACGGTGAAAGTATGAATAAAAAAAATCTAGTCTTGCTTATTGAAGCTAACAGTCCTTATTTCAGACATATTGATGAAGAGGGAATGAAAAAAAACGGGGCCCTTGTATCTTGCCTTTTTGACTCTATCTCCAATGTTTATCTTCCACTTCTTTCAATGTGCGAACGCCTGGAAAAAGACAATATTCCTTTTAAATTTATGATGGTTATTACGCCTGTACTTTGTACTCTTTTGAAAGATGATAAGGTGCAGGATCAGTATATCCAGTGGCTTGAAAATAAGAGTGAACTTGCAAAAAAGGAAATTGAAAGAGTCTGCCAGAATGCAGAGCTTTTGAAAATCGCTGAAAATCAGGCAGAAAAAATTACAAAAGCCCGTGATGATTTTGAAAATAAATATTCAAAGGATCTTTTGTCACAGTTTGCACAGCTTCAGCGTTCAGGTCATGTTGAATTTCTTGGTACCTGTGCTACAGATGCTTATCTGCCTCATTATATTAATACGCCTGAAATTATTTCTGCTCAGATTGAAACTGGACTTCATTCATTTAAGGAATTCTTTGCAGAGCTTCCAGACGGATTCTGGCTTCCTGAAAGTGCATATGTTCCGGGACTTGAAAAAGTAATCAGATCTTATGGTTACAATTATACAGTTCTTGATCCACGGGCCTTCCTTTTTAGTAAGGACTTTGTTGATAACGGAACTTTCTATCCTGTAAAAACCCAATCACCATTAATTGCCTTTGCAAAAGATCAGAGTTCTGTTATCGATTTTAATCTGGAAAAGGGCTATCCATCTTCTCCGGTTTACAGAAATGAAAATCGTGATATTGGTTTTGAACTTGATCAGAATGCTTTACTTCCTTTTATCAGCGAAAATCAGAGCCGATTTGCTACAGGATTTAAATATTTTTCAAAGGAAAATGATTCTGTTTACAATATGGAAAAAGCCCGGGCTCAGGTAATAGCTGATGCAAAAGCCTTTGTAGAAAAGCATGCTGAAATCCTGAAAAAAGCAGAAGCCTGTTCAGATTGTTCATTTGTTTCCCAGATAATCCATGTTTCCAGCAAAACATTGCGTAAATGGCATGAAAGTATTGATTTTCTTGAGAATGTTTTCCGCTTTGGAGCTGAAGCTGATTTTGAATTTACCTGCTGTGGTGTACTTTCAAAAAAAGCAGATAATCTTCAGGAAATTAATCCTTATCAGAGTTCTTCATTGGGAACTGGATATGGAGAAGTGCTGCTTACAGGAAAAAATGCCTGGATGATGCGATATCTTCAAAAAGCATGTGAACGAATTGTTGATCTTGCAGACCGTTTCCCTACAGATACAGGACTTAAGGCCCGACTTTTGAATCTGGGAGTAAAGGAGCTTATGCTTGCCCAAAGTACTGCTTGGGGGCGTATGATTGATGAAGGTGTTTACGCGGAATATGCACGGAAAGTTTTTTCTGACTGCATTTCTTCATTTACTACAGTTTTTGATTCTTTGGGATCCAATGTGGTTAGTACAGAATGGCTTACCGAAGTGGAAGCCTTGCATCCGATTTTCCCCTGGATGAATTACAGAATTTTTTCAAAGAAAAAATAAAGAGGTTTAAATATGGCAGAAATCAAATTTATTGATGGCGGTGTTACAGCTGCCGAAGGATTTAAGGCAAACGGTGTCCTTTCCCAGATTAAGGCCAGCAGAAAAACTCCTGATACTGCGCTGATTTTTTCTGAAAAAATGTGCAACGCTGCAGGTGTTTTTACTCAGAACCGAGTTCAGGCAGAAAGTGTAAAGCTTTCCAAGAAAAACATTGCCAATGGTAAAATTCAGGGTGTAATTGTAAACAGTGGAAATGCCAACTGCTGTACTGGAAAACAGGGAGCTGCCGTTGCTTACCGCATGGCAAAATGTGTTGCAGAACCTCTTGGTGTTTCACCAGATGATTTTATTGTAGGAAGTACAGGTGTTATCGGGGCCCAGCTTCCAGTTGAAAAAATTGAAGGAAAAGCTGGTGAACTTATTGCAGGTCTTTCTAAAGAAAATCATGAACTTGCTCGTATTGCCATTATGACAACAGATACAAAATATAAGGAATGTGCAGTAGAGTTTGTTGTGGGTGGGAAAACCGTTCATATGGGAACAATGTGTAAAGGTTCCGGTATGATTCACATCAATATGGGAACAATGCTTTCCTTTATTACCACAGACTGTGCAATTTCTGCTGAAATGTTGAATAAAGCTTTACGTGAAAGTGTAGCAGGAACATATAACTGCGTTTCTGTAGATGGTGATACAAGCACCAATGATACACTGGTTATTATGGCTAACGGAATGGCTGGTAATACAGAAATTGTTTCTGAAAATGAAGATTACAACACTTTCCTTGAAGCTTTGAATAAACTTAATACTGAAATGGCAAAAAAAATTGCTGCCGACGGTGAAGGCGCTTCCAGAATGGTAGAATGTGTTGTTAATGGAGCAAAATCTGTAGAAATTGCCCGTGGACTTGCCAAGGAAGTTATCAGATCAAATCTTGTAAAGGCAGCAATGTTTGGTCAGGATGCAAACTACGGAAGAATCTTCTGTGCTATGGGTTATTCAGGTTATGAATTTAATCCGGAAGGTACCTCAATCTTTTATGAAAGTGTAGTTGGCGGAAAGCTTACAACAATTCAGGTAAGTGATCACGGAACTACAGTTGATTTTGATGAAGAACTTGCAAAAAAAGTGCTTACAGAAAAAGAAGTTACAATCCGCTGTGAACTGGAAGACGGAAACGCAACTGGAAAAGCATGGGGTTGTGATCTTACTTACGATTATGTAAAGATCAACGGGGATTACAGAACTTAGTAATGAATAATGAATAGTGAATAATTTGCAAATTAATCGGGTTGTTGATATGAATGATGAAAAATCGCTTTTGAATAATGAACAGTGGTCGGAAGTTCTTTCCCAGGCTCTTCCATATTTTAAGCAGTGGGTTGGCAAAGTAGTTGTAGTTAAATATGGTGGAAATGCCATGCTCAATGAAGAACTTAAAAGTGCCGTTATGGAAGACATTGTTCTTTTGAATACAATCGGAATTAAAGTTGTTCTTGTTCACGGTGGTGGACCAGAAATCAATAAAATGCTGGAACGGGTTGGTAAGGAAAGCAAATTTGTTGACGGTCTTCGCTATACAGATGAAGAAACTATGGAAATTGTTCAGATGGTACTCACTGGAAAACTGAACAAGGAAATTGTAGGTATTCTTCTGGAAAAAGGTGGAAAAGCAGTAGGACTTTCTGGTGTTGATTCGGGACTTCTCCGAGCAGTTAAAACTGAAAAAGATCTTGGCTTTGTTGGTGAGGTAACAGAAGTTAATCCTTCCATTGTAACATCCCTTCTTGATGATGATTTCATTCCAGTAATTTCAACAGTTGCACAGGGTGTTGAGGGAGATAACAGCCGATATAATATCAATGCTGATACTGCCGCTGCAAAAATTGCCGTTGCATTAAAAGCAGAAAAATTTGTTCAGCTTACAAATGTTCCTGGTGTTCTTCTTAAAATGGATGATCCTGAATCTTTGGTAAAAAGAATTGACCGACAGGCTATTCCTAGTATGAAGGCAACTGGTGTTCTTACAGGCGGAATGCTTCCAAAAATTGACTGTTGTCTTGAAGCTTTGAACGGTGGTGTTCCACGAACCCATATCATTGACGGACGTGTTCCTCATTCACTTCTTATAGAAATGTTCAGTGATCGTGGTATTGGTACTATGATCTACTAAACCCAAGAAATTTGCTTCAAAAGTTGAACGCAGAAAAATAAAACGTACCTAAGACCTTTTTTTCAGGTTTCGGAGTACGTTTTTTTTATGTGGCTGGGGCTTTTTTTTAGAAGCAATAATTTTTAATCTTCGTATAACAAAATCTTATTTCATATATACTTGCATATTTTGTATATTTTCCATAAATTTGATATATGTCTAGTATTTCTAAAATTACAAAGGGCATGGAGAAGAAGTATATAGCTTACACATGCCTTTCACCTGTTTCAATGATTGGTGAAGTTTTGATGGAATCGGTAATTCCCCTTATTATGGCCAAGATTATTGATGACGGTATTCAGGCAGGAAATTTTTCTGTAGTTTTATCACAGGGACTTTTGATGGCAGGTCTTTCTATCATTTCCCTTATCTGTGGCTGTGGCGGATCAATTTTTTCAGCTCGCGCTTCCCAGGGATTTTCCCATAATCTTAGAAAACGTCTGTTCAATAAAGTACAGAATTTTTCATTTGCCAATATCGATAAGTTCAGCACAGCAAGTCTTGTAACTCGACTTACAACTGACGTTACAAATATTCAGAATGTTTATCGAATGGTAATCCAGATGTGTTTCCGTGCTCCTTTTATGCTTATTGCAGGAACTATTATGGCATTTAAACTAAATTCCCGCCTTAGTCTGGTTTTTGCCATTGCAATTCCAATTCTTGCTGTAGCAATTGTGCTTCTTGGTATGGCAGCACATCCTCTCTTTGAAAAAATGCTTAAAAAATACGACGCTCTCAATGCACGTGTTCAGGAAAACCTTATTGGTATTCGAGTTGTAAAAGCTTATGTTCGTCAGGATTTTGAAAACGATAAATTTGAAAAAGCAGCAGATGAAGTTCGAAAAGGACAGGTTCGGGCTGAAAAACGGATTATTCTTCTTTTCCCAATTATGCAGATTGTAATTTATTCTACCGTTATAACAGTATTGTGGCTTGGCGGAAAACAGGTTGTAATTGGTGGAATGAAAGTAGGGGAACTTACTAGTTTTATTACTTATGTAACACAGGTTCTTTCTTCTTTGATGATGGTAGGATTTATTTTTACAGGACTTGTTCTTTCAACTGCTTCTATTAAACGAGTTGTTGAAGTTCTTGATGAAGAACTGGATGTTGTAAATCCTGAAAATCCAGTAATGAATGTAAAAGACGGAAGTATTTCTTTTGAAAATGTTGATTTCAGTTACTTGAAAAAAGAAGATAACCTTGCTTTAAGCGGAATTAATCTTGAAATAAAGTCCGGGGCCGTTGTTGGAATTATTGGTGGAACAGGTTCATCAAAAAGCTCCCTGGTTTCGCTTTTGCCACGTCTTTACGATGTTACAAAAGGAGTTGTAAAAGTTGGTGGAGTGGATGTACGAAACTACGATCTTACAGTTCTTCGAGATTCTGTTTCTATGGTACTTCAAAAAAATGTATTATTTTCTGGATCCATCAAAGAAAACCTTCGCTGGGGGAATGAAAATGCCACTGATGAAGAAATTATTGAAGCTTGTAAAGCTGCTGATGCAGATTCCTTTATCCAGAGCTTCCCTGATAAATACGAAACTCATATTGAGCAGGGTGGATCAAATGTTTCGGGTGGTCAGAAACAGCGTCTTTGTATTGCACGTGCACTTTTGAAAAAGCCTAAGATTCTTATTCTGGATGATTCCACTTCTGCTGTAGATACTGCAACTGAAGCTAGAATCCGTGGCGAACTTAAGAATCTTGCTCCCGAAACTACAAAAATTATTATTGCACAACGTATTTCTTCTGTAAAAGAAGCAGATATGATTGTTGTTCTTGACGATGGAAAGATCAACGGGGTTGGAACTCACGATGAACTTCTTGCAAATAACGCAATCTACCGTGAAGTAAATGAATCCCAGTCACAGGGAAGCGGTGACGCTGATATTGATTAGGTCAGGGAGAAGATAAAATGCCACCAGCAAAAGGATTTGGAAAACCAAAGAATGTAAAAAAGACAATTGGTCGTCTTATAAAATATTGGGGTCATTATAAAGGCCTTTGGATTATTGTACTTCTTTGTGTTCTTTTTAGTGCAGGTGCCGGTGTACTTGGAAACTACATGATTAAACCGGCAATTAACAATTATATCATGCCACTTATTGGAAGTGATAATCCTGATTTTTCAGGTTTCATTTCATTTCTTGCCGTTGTCATGGCTATCTATCTTGTGGGAGCCTTTGCCCAGTGGCTGAACTCCCGGCTGATGATGAAAATTTCAACAGGCGTTCTTTATGATATTCGTGTAGAACTGTTCAGAAAGCTTGAGGAGCTGCCTGTAAAATATTACGACCAGCATACTCACGGTGAACTTATGAGTCGTTTTACCAACGATACAGATACTCTGCGTGAGATGATGGGACAGACCATGCCACAGCTGGTTTCATCTCTTCTTACAATCATTTCACTTTTTGTAATGATGCTGGTAATGAACTTGTCTCTTACTTTCCTTGTAATTGTAACTTTATTTCTTGTTTTATGGCTTACAGCTTTCATTGCCAAAAACAGTGCAAAACACTTCCGTGCTCAGCAGGAAAATATTGGTAAAGTAAACGGATATGTTGAAGAAATGGTTGAAGGACAGAAAGTAATCAAGGTTTTCAATCATGAAACAAAAGCAAAAGAAGAATTTTCTGCATTAAGTGAAGCCCTTCGTGTTGCTGGAACTGAAGCTAATACTTTTGGTGCTATTCTAGGTCCAATTAACAACAATCTTTCTCATATTCAGTATGCCATTATTGCTATTGCCGGTGCAGCCCTTGCTATCCTTACTAAAATGAAAGGTGCAGATATGCCAGCAATTCTTGCAACTGATCTTGGTACTGTAGTAGCTTTCCTTCAGTGTGCCAGAAGTTTTTCCCAGCCAATTGGTATGGTAAGCCAGCAGGCAACTTCAGTGTTGAACGCTCTTGCCGGTGCTGAACGTGTATTTGGAGTAATTGATGAGCAGCCTGAAGTTGATGAAGGAAAGTTCACTTTGGTAAATGCTTACGATGCCAAAGAATCAGATGGGAATTCAAAACTGGTTCAGTCTTTTGCCTTTACTGGTGAATGGGCTTGGAAAAATCCTGCAGATGGACAGCTTTCACAGCATAAAGGAGATGTGGTTTTTGAAAATGTAACCTTTGGTTATGTTCCTGAAAAAACTGTCCTGCATAATATCAATATCCATGCAAAGCCTGGTATGAAAATTGCTTTGGTAGGTTCAACCGGATCTGGAAAAACAACAACAATCAATCTTCTTACACGTTTTTATGATGTTCAGGAAGGAAACGGCCGCATTCTTTTTGACGGAATTCCTCTGAATGATATTGATAAAGGCTCTCTGCGAAAATCATTAGGTATGGTTCAGCAGAATACACATCTTTTTACAGGTACAATCCGTGAAAATATTCGTTACGGTAACCTGAATGCTTCTGACCAGCAGGTATATGAAGCTGCAAAGCTTGCAAATGCTGATAGTTTTATTAAACATTTGCCACAAGGTTACGATACTGTAATTACAGGGGATGGAGGAAGTCTCTCTCAGGGACAGCGTCAGCTTCTGGCAATCGCCCGTGCTGCAATTGCAAATCCTCCGGTTCTTATTCTTGATGAAGCTACAAGCTCCATTGATACCCGTACTGAAAAACTCATTGAAGAAGGTATGGATAGTCTTATGAAAGGTCGAACCAGTTTTGTAATTGCCCACAGACTTTCTACAGTACGCAATGCTGATGAAATCATTGTACTTGAACACGGTAATATCATCGAAAGAGGAACCCACGAAGAACTCCTGGAAAAACAGGGCCGCTACTATCATCTTTATACCGGTAATAGAATTACTTTGGACGAATAGAAGCCGCTGGATTAGGAAAAGATTATGGATTTAAAAGGATTAAGAGTTCATTTTGTTGGCATCAAAGGCACTGGTATGTGTGCTTTAGTGGAAATATTTTATCATGCTGGAGCTGTAATTTCCGGAAGTGATGTGGAAGAACGTTTTTATACGGACGATATACTTGATAAACTTAAAATAAAAGCTCTTCCTTTTTCTCCTTCCAACATAACTGATGATATTCAGCTGGTAGTTTATTCCAGTGCTTATAAAAAGGACGTAAATCCAGATCTTATTGAAGCTGTAAAAAAGAATATCCCTTGCAAGCTATATACTGAAGCATTAGGTGAGTATTCTGAATCTGCTTATTCCTGCGGTATCTGTGGCGTTCACGGAAAAACTTCTACAACAGGAATAACCGGTTCTGTTTTAAAGGAACTGCCTTTGCCTTCTCAGGTGCTGGCGGGTTCTGTAATTAAAAGTTTCAATGATTCCTGTATTTACACCAGTGAGCTTGCCCGAAATGCCCAGAAACCAGAAGACCGTATTTTTGTTGCTGAAACCTGTGAATACCAGCGTCATTTCATGTCTTTCTGTCCCCAGAAGATTATTCTTACAAGCGTAGAAAGTGATCATCAGGATTATTATCCTACTTATGAAGATATCCGGGACGCTTTTGTTGATTACATTTGCCTTTTGCCGGACAACGCGGATCTTATTTATTGTGCTGATGATAAGGGCGCTTGTGAAACTGTAAAGATTGCCTATGAAAAACGACCGGATCTGAATCTTCTTCCATATGGCGAAGCTGCTTTGGGAAAATACAGAATCGTTTTTAAGGGTGTAGAACACGAACAGAACAAGTTTTTTGTAGAAGGTCTTGGAGATTTTTACATTCCTATGCCAGGACACCACGAAGTTCTTGATTCAGTTGCGGCTCTTGCTCTGGCAAACGAGCTTCTTGCTGATAACGGTCTTCCTTGTGATACACAGGCTATGCAGAAGGGTCTTGCTTCTTATGCTGGTGCGAAACGCCGAAGTGAAGTTATCGGACGAAAAAAGAATAAAAATGGTGTAGAAATACTTGTAATGGACGATTATGGTCATCATCCTACCGCTGTAAAAACAACACTTTTGGGATTAAAAGAATTCTATAAAGGACGAAAACTTATTGTAGACTTTATGAGTCACACATATTCTCGTACACAGGCACTTCTTGAAGAATTTGCAGAAAGCCTTTCTGCTGCAGATACTGTAATCCTTCATAAAATTTATTCTTCTGCCCGTGAAAATCCAGCTGATTTTCAGATTACTGGAAAAACACTTTTTGAACATGCAAAAAAATACTGTGATGATATTCATTATTATGAAGAGATAATGGATGCAAAAGCTTTTGTGCTTTCAGAGCTTGAAAAACCGCTGGGGAATGAATATCCTGACGGCTATCTTTTTGTAACAATGGGGGCAGGAAATAACTGGCCTTTAGGACTGGAAGTTCTCCGCTAAAAATCACTTTTTCAATCAAATAATAAAAAAAGACTCAAGATTTGACTGATCCTTCCGACAAAATAGGTATGAATACATTTACACGGTCAATTGATTTATTACAAAGAGAAATGGATGTTACCTCCCTGCGTTATCAGGTTGGTGCAAATAATCTTGCAAACTCAGAAGTACCAAACTTCAAACGTTCAACTGTAAACTTTGAAAGTGAACTGAAACGTGCCCTTGATTCTGAAGAAAAGGCAAAATCAGGTTTTCAGCTTACACAGACTGATGCAAGACATATTCCTCTTAATGAAGTATACGATTACCGTGATGTAGAACCTCGCCGTGTTTTGGACTATGCAACAACAGCAAAAGCAAATGGAAACAACGTAGATGCTGAAACTGAAGCCCAGAATATCCTCCAGATTCAGATGCAGTATAGAATTCTGACTCAACTTGTAAACTTTGAGTTTGGTCAGGTAAATACTGCAATGAAAAAATAGTTAGGGAAGAGGAGAAAAGACTATGGGACTTTTTACTTCGATTAATATTGCCGCTACAGGAATGGCTGCAGAAAGACTTAGAAGTGATGTTATTTCTGATAACATTGCAAACTCTTCAACAACACGTACACAGGAAGGTGGAGCTTTTAAGAGATCTTCGGTTGTTTTTACCCCTGTTTCTGATTCAAATCCACAGTGGAATTCACCATTTACACCTTCTTCTTTGGATAATGGTCCTGGTAAAGGTGTAAAGGTTCTTGAAATTGTAAAAGACACCAGTGAAGGTAACTTTGTTTACGATCCAGATCATCCACATGCAATTAAAAGTGGCCCACATGCAGGCTATGTTGAATATCCTAACGTAAATATTGTAAATGAAATGGTAGATTTGATTTCAGCCTCACGTGCATACGAAGCAAATGCAACAGTAATTGACGGCGCCAAGGACATGTTTACAGCTGCCCTTGACATAGGTAAATAAGTGTTGGAAAATAGATTCGGGTGGTAAATTATGATAATTGAAGATTACGGTACATTACAAATGACCCGAACAAATGTGGCTCACACAGGAACAGCAAAACTTTCTGATATTGGGGGCCAGTCTTATACAAGCATTCCTTCAAGTGCAGAAAATGGACAGGGAAAAGCCCTGAAATCTTTTGACCAGTTTCTTGTTGAAGCTATGTCTTCCATGAACCAGCAGCAGATAGATGTAACTAACCTTCAGGAAAAGGTGATTACTGATCCTGAAAGCCTTGATATTCATGACGTTACAATTGCCATGAGTAAGGCCAGAATGTCTTTGAATCTTGCTCAAAGCGTTATTGATCGTCTTATTAGCGGCTGGAACGAAATCACAACAACCAGATAAAAAAAGAGGGGCTGTCCAATAAGCTTGCATTACGGTGGTTGAGTTTACGGTCCCTGAGCCATGTCGAAGGGTGGTATCCTGAGCCTGTCGAAGGGTGGTATCTTGAGCCTGTCGAAGGGTGGTATCTTGAGCCTGTCGAAGTGTGGTTCCTGAGCCTGTCGAAGGGTGGTTCCTGAGCTTGTCGAAGGGCTCAATGAGCGCTACCCTCATTACTTATTGTACAGCCCCTCAATCATTTTTAAAAGACTTTCTAACAAAGACCTTTTATTTTTTCAATCAATACATGGTTTATACAAAGTTCTTCAACGGTGCAGGGGAGTCTGTAAGTCCAGTTAAAATCTGTTACAGTTCCTGGAATGTTGATTCGTTCATCCTTTGCTTTTTTAAGCCACAGCTTTTTATCCATGTAAAGAAGATCCTGGAGCGGTGGAATAAAGTAAATTGAACTTGCTTTTGAGGCATTTTTCAAAAGTTTTGCTGCAATGGC
This sequence comes from Treponema sp., assembly GCA_016296575.1. GTDB lineage: Bacteria > Spirochaetota > Spirochaetia > Treponematales > Treponemataceae > Treponema_D. The sequence continues at coordinate 22,271 of JAEDJA010000024.1, read as the reverse complement.
AGGAGTAAATTTTTTGTCTTCTGTTTCGGTTTCTGCCCATTCCCGTAAAGTAGAACTGTCGTGAACACTTGTTGTACAGACGGAAAGTGGCTCATATTTTTTTACATGAATAAAAGGCTGTCCTTCTTTATCCCATTGACGACACCATCTTACAACCTTAAGACCAAGAATATTGTTTTTTTTCATAACTGGAGCTAAGCAGGAAAGTCCTACACCAAGGTCTTCTCCGCAAGGAACCATTTCCACCGAGGATGTAAGCTTTGAAAGAATTTCATCAGCTGATTTTTTCCATAACTTGTTCTGTTTTACTTCAAGCTGTTCATGAAGCGTGTTTAGTTTTTCTTTTTCTTCATTGTTTAGAGTTTTCCAGGCAGTTGAGTTCTGGTAAATCCAGCTGAAGCAAAGCTTGTTTTTTGCAGGTTCAACAAAACATCGGTCACTCCATTTGTTGTTCAGTATTTCCTTTATACAGTTTTGAGCTTCGCTTGTGCAGAATTCAGAAATGTCTGTGTCGTACATGAGGCGTGGAGTAAAATTGTCCTTGAAAAGCCACAAATCTTCATTTCCAATTCTGTTGCAGAATGTTTCAAGGATTTTTACCGACATATCGTGGTTCCAGGTAATGTTATCAATTAATTTTGTTGGAATATGTGGTTTTGAAAGCCATCGGATGCGGTCTTTTCCAAAGCCAAGCTTTTCAAGGTCTGCAGCTTTGAATGTTGCGCAAGGTTCTGTGTGGCCGTTTAAAGCATTGGAATCAGTTTCTGGAATTGCCCAAATGCGGAAAAATCCTAAAATATGATCAAGACGGTAAGCATCGTAATATTTTTCGGCAGATTTCAGTCGGCTTATCCACCAGCTGTAATCATCTTTTGCAAGGGCAGTCCAGTTATAGGTAGGAAAACCCCAGTTCTGACCTGTAGGATTATCACCGTCGGCTGGAGAACCGGCTCTTAGTTTTTGGTTAAAGAAATCAGGATTGAACCATGCATCACAGGAATCTTCGTTCATTAGGATTGGAAGGTCACCTTTTAAAGAAAGTCCTTCTTTTTTACAGGCTTTTACTGCATCACTGAACTGGGCATCGGCAATATACTGCTGCCAGATGTAAAAGAAATGTTCTTTAACAAGTTCAGTATCATCAAAGTGGGAAAGAATTTCTTCCTTTGAAAGAAAACGGTCTTGTTTAGGCCATTCTTTCCAGCTTTTCTGCATGTATTTCCATTTAAGGTTCTTGTATACTGAATAAGGTTTTACCCATGAATTGCTGCTGACCCATTTTTCAATTTTCTGGGGCAGTTTTCCCTTTTTGAAAATGTCTGTTTCTTCATAAAGTGTACGCAGAATATAATTTTTTGTATTGAGAATTCCCTGATAATCATATCGGGCTTTGTCTTTCTGTGATAAAAGCCAATTACAGGCATTCTGAAAATCTGGATTTTTTTTAATCAGTTCTTTGTATCCTTCAACCTCAGAAAGTGTAATGTAAATTGGGTGAAGTGCAAAAGCCGAAAGTGCGCTGTATGGACTTGATTGTGTTCCTGAATCATTTACTGGAAGCAGTTGAATCATGCGGATTCCACATTGTTTGCAGAATGATGCAAAAGCTTTAAGTGATGAAAATTCTCCGATAGCAGGGCATTTTTCGGTGCGGAGAGCCCCCAGAGGAATTACAGTTCCAAATGTTTTAGTGATATCTTTCATAGTGACCTCTTTTATCAGTTAATTATACTACTGGTTTATTGAATTTAGGAAAAAATTTCTCTATACTATAGGTGAAAATTCTTACATATGGAGTCTTCAGCTAAATCTGTATGACTGAAATCATCATAACCGTTGATGGTGGACGCATCGGGTTTCAGGAGGATTTCAGAGGAAAAATAATATGCCTTATTGTGAACCAACAAGCCTTGGAATTGTTGCGTGTCCTGGCGGAGAAGCCTTCGCCGATGAGGTCATAACACATTTGAAACATATGTACAAACACCGTTTTACCCTTAAAAACGATGTTATTTCAAAGCGTTATGAATTAACCAAAGAAGAACTTGTTCAGAGAATCAACCTGGCTAATGACCTGCAAACAAGCGATCTCTGTTTCAAGGGAAGCACCGATAAGTATCGCCAGCCAAAACTCAAAATCGACACAAAATTTACTTATTTTGCAAACGGTGAGTTCAAAGCCGAACTGAACGAAACTATCCGCGGAATGGATATCTATGTATTTCAGGATGTTGAAAATCATGAAGTTCTGCCTCTCAACGGCGGTAAAAATCCTAAAGCACTTTCAGTAAATGACCATGTAATTTCTTTGCTGGTAACTATTGATGCAGTGCGTCAGGCAGGAGCCCGCAGTATTACTCTGGTACTTCCTGTTTATCCTTATAGCCGTCAGCACAAAAAGAAGGGACGTGAAGGGCTGACAGCAAGTCTTTTGGGACACATTTACGAGATGCAGGGTGTAAACCGAATTATTACACTTGATCTGCATTCACGGGAAATTGTAAATGCTTTCTCAAAGCTTAATCTTGAAAATCTGCACGCAAGTTATCAGATTATTCGTGAACTTGGAAAGATTGTTGATCTTACAGGCAAACGTGATGACCTGGTTGTTGTATCTCCGGATACAGGTGCTATCGACCGAAATAAATTCTACGCTTCTGGACTGAAACTTCCTCTGGCTATGATTTACAAGGAACGTGATTACTCAATTGTTACACAGAATGCTTCTGAAACAAATATTAAAAGCGTAAAGCTTCTTGGTGACGTAAAGGGTAAAGTTGCATTCCTTGCAGATGATATGCTTGGAACTGGTGGAACTCTTCTTAAAGCTATGGGATTTTTGAAAGAACAGGGTGCTACAAAAGTAATCTGTGCAATCAGTCTTCCATTCTTTACAGGAAATGCTATCGAACAGTTTGATGAAGCCTACAAGCAGGGATTGTTCTACCGAATTATCGGTACAAACGCTGTTTACCACGAAGAGCTTTTGAAACGAGAATGGTACATCAGTACAAATGTTTCTGGTCTCTTTGCAAACGTAATTACACGTATCCATTATAATCAGTCAATTGGTGAGCTTTTGGATAACAGAACAATCATTGAAAAAATCGTAAAGAACGCTCCTGCCGATAAAAAAGAAGCAGAAAGCAAGTAATGCACGATTTAATTCTGTCTTGCGACATTGGAACGACTTCCCTGAAAATGGCCTTAGTGACCTTAGGCGGGGAGGTCGTTTCTCATTTTACTGTATATTTTGATACTCCAGGCCACAGCTTTATTGCCCTTCAATGGGAAAAGGCTTTTTATGAAGCTGCAGTCGCTGTTTTTAAGAATATTGATAAATCTTTAGTCCGAGGAATCAGTATTTCTGGAAACGGTCCAACAGTCTGCTCAGAAAACGGACGTACTTTCCCATGGAATGAAACAAATCTTTTGGAAGCTGTTGATCTTGGTGGAGAAAATTGCAGAAAGTCTCTTTTTGCACCAAAAATCCTTTCCTTTTTTACTAAATATAAATCTGATCTAGACAGTTCACTCTGGCTTTTAAGCGGTCCTGAGTGGCTTGTATATAAACTTACAGGAAGTGCGGTAACTTTACTTCCTGAAGAACGCTATAAAACTGCTTACTGGAATGATAGTGTTGTTTCAGAACTGAAGGAAGCTGGTTTTCCTGTAGAAAAACTTCCCCCTTATGTGCTTCCTGCTCAGAAAATGGGGGTTCTTATTCCTGATGTAGCAAATCGTCTTGGTTTTTCTAATGAACTTCCAGTTTTTGGCGCCGGTCCTGATTTTATTGCCGCTATGATTGGAACAAACACTTTAAAGCCTGGTGTGCTTTATGATTGCGCAGGTTCCAGTGAAGGAATTAATTTCTGTATTGAAAAACCGATTTTTAAAAACGGATTGCGTACATTACCAAGTGTAATGACAGGTTTGTGGAACGTTGCTGCTCTCAGTGTGGAAAGCGGCAGACGTTTTATGGAATGTGCCTGGAAACGAAACTCTTCTTCCCAAAATATTGCAGATCATGGGGTTTTAAGTGGAGAAGTGTACCAGAATTTTTTTGACGAAAGCTTTTCTGACAAAGAAAGTGAAGGTTTTTATCTGATTACACAGATTCTTCAGCAGGTAAAAAAAGGAATTGATAATCTGAAATTTTTTGCAGAAGAAAATAATCTTGATTTTCCAAAACGAGTGGTTGTTTGCGGAGGGCAGGCCAAAAACGAAAAGTGGATGCAGGCCCGTGCTGATTATCTAAAAATGGAAATTGCCGTATGTAATCACCCGGACGCAGAACTTATTGGAGATGCAGTGTGCGCCTTTACTGGAATTGGAAAATTTTCATCTGTAGCAGAAGCTGCTGAAAAAATGGTGAAGGTTGCAAAAGTTTATTTTCCACGATAGTGGTGATTTCCACTGGCTTTACCACTGCAGGGTAATTTAAACACAACCAATATGTTAGAAAAAAAACACCAGCTTGTCGCCGGTGTTTCTTCCTCCTAACGCAGTAAACTGCTTTTTTTTATTGCTGGAACTATTCAGTCAAAATCTTGATTACTTCAGCTTTGTCCTGAGTGTTCAGAATTTCCTGACGTTTTTCAGGGCTCTTGAACAGAAGGCTAACTTCTGCCAGGAACTGAAGATGTGGTCCTGTTTTGTTTACAGGTGAAAGAGTCATAATGAAGATACGACATGGTTCCTGATCCAAAGAATCGAATTCTACAGGGTTATCAGAAATACCAATACAAGCAACCAGGTCGGAAACAGTGTCTGTTTTACCGTGTGGAATTGCAATACCGTGTTTCATACCAGTTGACATTTTTCGTTCGCGGTCCAAAACACATTCATATGCTGCTTTTTTATCTTTTACTTTGCCTGCCTTAACAAGAATTTCGAGCATTTCGTCTACGATTTCTTCTTTAGTAGTACCTTTCAGGTGCAAATTTACTGTGTCTGTTGTTAATACTGTTTTCAAATCCATGTTTTTATTCTATTTATGTAACGCATTATTGTCAAGAAAAAAAACGTGCAATATCTCTATAATTATTACTAAGTTTTGTGGTATAATGGTAGTCATGAAAAAAATCATTTATTTATTCGTTTTGAGTATTGTTTTGTTTTTTACAGGTTGTGCTTCCAATAAGAGCGAATCACTTTCATTGGAAGATCGTATTTCAGACTGTCTGGAAATTGACGGCAACATTATTAAATATACAAATGATATTGTTGTTATTCCTGCTGGTGAAACAAAAATTGTAAAACATCAATGGGGTATGCCAGACTACAGGGGAAAAGGATCATTTTACTGGAATACCAAAGAGCTTAAGGCTTATGCTTTAGGACAGTATGAAGTAACTCAGGAATTTTATGAAGCTGTAATGAAGGTCAATCCAAGTGCCGTAAAAGATACAAATCCAAAATTTGCTAAAATGTTTGAAGGCGAAGAATCTAAATACCGGCCTGTTGATTCAGTTACCTTTAATCATATTATGGTTTTCTGTAACCGTTTAAGCAAAATGATGGGACTTGAACCATGTTACAAAATCCTGTTTTTTGGAAAAGAAGTGGATTGGGAAAATATTACATACGAAGAAATCCCTTACCATGATGGAGAATGGGGAGTTGTAACCTGTGATTACGATAAAAACGGATACAGACTTCCAACCAACGAAGAGTGGGAATATGCTGCCCGAGGCGGATACGGTTCTCGTTCATGGACCTACAGTTATGCTGGTGTAAACACACAAAAATCTGAAGCAAGTTTTTCTGAACGTCCTTATGAAGAAGAAAATCTGGAAAAATACGCCTGGTTCTGGGACAATATTACTGTAAAGGGAAAGACCTTTGACTTCTCAAAAAAATCTGAAAGAAAAGGATACGGAAGTCATCAGGTTGGTCTTAAAAAGCCAAACAGTCTTGGTTTTTATGATATGAGTGGTAATATCTGTGAATATGCAGGGGGACCTGAACGTAAGGAACTTACACAGCGTGGTGGCGGCTGGAATTCTTACGCATTTGGATGCTCTGTTTCTAATATTGAAAAATGCGGAATCATTTATGCAGAAGATTTTGGTTTCCGTATCTGCAGAACACTTAAGTAGACCTTAGAAAGATGACATACTGTTTCAGTTATGATAAAATAATCCTATGACTGAAACAGAAAAACTTATTACCGATTTAAAAAAGGCTGTAAAGTTTGCCCGCTCTCAAGACGGCAGCCTTGATTATTATAAAGTTAATGATGAGCTGGCAAAGCTTTTTGAACGCTCTTCAGATTCATCAAAAAGTCTTGCAAATGCTATTTTCGATTATTGGGAAAAAGAACATGTTACTTCTTCCAAGTCTTTTGTTGAAGGAAATGAACCTACCGAAGATAATATCCGTCTTCTTGGTGCCTTTAATGCTTTTCTGAATAAAAGTGACGAGCTGGAAGAGCTTGTTTCCATAGAAGACTGGCGTGAAATCGGTGTGCTTGTAAATTACGAAGCAGAAGATATGGAAATTGGTGAACTGACTGAACTTATGAGCATTCTTGTAGATCACGGGGCAATTTAATTGTCTGACTCGATTGATTTAAACTCCCTATATTTAAATTGTACTCAGTGCCCAAGAAAATGCGGAATAGACAGAAGTAAAGCAGCAGGCTTTTGTGGAGAAAAAGACAAGCTCCGTGTTGCCTGGGCCGGGCTTCATTTTGGCGAAGAACCTGTAATCACCGTGAAGGGGGGAAGTGGAACCATATTTTTTACTGGCTGTACACTTCGCTGTGCTTTCTGCCAGAACTACCAGATTTCCCAAAACGGAATGGGCCGTGAAATCTCTACTGAAGAATTTGCTGCCATGTGCCTAGATCTTCAGGAAAAAGGTGCAGAGAACATCAACCTGATTACGGGAAGTCATCATATTCCAAAAATTGCGGAAGGTATCAGGCTTGCAAAGGAAAAAGGTGTAAAAATTCCTTTTGCCTGGAACTCAAGTGCCTATGAAAGTGTGGAAAGTCTGGAGCTTTTGAAAGAGCTGGTATCAATCTGGCTTCCGGATTTGAAAACCCTTAATCCAAAACTTTCCAAAGACCTTTTTGCCGCTCCCGATTATCCTGAGGCTGCAAGAAAAGCTGTAAAATGGATGCTGGACAATTATCCTATGGAAATTGATGGTGATAAAATGAATCAGGGTGTTATTGTTCGTCATCTTTTTTTGCCGGGACGTTTTGAAGAAACAGTTGATGTTCTTCAGTGGCTTAAGGACAATGCTGACGGCCGTGGTGTGATTTCTCTTATGAGTCAGTATACTCCGGTTCCTTTTAAAGAAGGAGATGCTGAACTTGCAAGGCGAAAAAGGGCACTTTCTACAATCGAAAACCGTCTTGTGAACCTTCAGGAAAATGAAGATCTTGAAGATATTATTGATGCCTACGATTTTGAATTCCTATATTATCAGGAACTGACTACCGATACAGATTGGCTTCCTGATTTTAACAATGCTGTGCCGTTCCCAAACAATCTGGCAAAGAAAAACTGGCACTGGAAGGATTAATTGTTTAAGTCTTCCAGCGAATAAGGTCCCATGGAAATACGTCTTAATTCAATTACCAGGTTTCCAAGGGACTGAAAGATTCTCCGCACTTCATGAAAACGGCCTTCGGTTAATGTGATTCGGCATGAGTTTGGAGATGTAAAATAAAGCTTTTTGGGAAAAGCGGTAAAATCACCGTCTTTTTTTTCAGGGGGAATATAAAGTCCCTGGTTGCATTTTGATATATAAACTTCCTGTTCACTTTTGGTAAGTGGTTTTTTCAGGGTAACAGAATATTCTTTTTCAATCTTGTTTTTGGGATCCGTAAGATAATTTGAAAGATTTCCGTTTGTTGTAAAAATCAAAAGTCCTGTGGTGTCGGCATCAAGACGTCCTGCCGTGTGAAGGTCTTTGGTTTCCTGAAGCTCTTGTGGAAGAAGGGAATAAACTGTCTGCCTTCTGTCTGAAACCCTGGAACATACATAGCCTTTAGGTTTGTCCATCAAAAAAGTAATGTCTGGTTTTCGCAGAAGAATTGTTCCATCAATGGTGATTTCATCCTGAGGATAAACAAGAGTTTCTTTTAATAAAACCCGCTGTCCGTTTAGAAGAACAGTGTGATTTTTCAGGAAAGCCGGAACTCCCCGCATAGGGCAGAAGCCCTGGTGTATGAGAATACGGGAAATAGAGCGGCTCTGTAAAAAATTATCGTTCAAAATCAATATCCAGGTTTTCCATTGTGATTACAGCCGGATGATTGAAAACCTTTATTGCGTGTTGGCGGGGATTAAAATGTTCACCTGCAAAAAAGTTTGAATCACTGAAAGTATCTCCATAAGGACGTTCATTTTCATTGATTTTCATATCGTTCCAGGTCATAAACCAGGACCACATTGCTTTGTCTTTAATCATTTCATCAATATCGGGGATGGTTCCGTTTTCAGAAAGGGCAATAATCTTTTTTTCAGAGGTAATTTTTTTTTCAAAATCAAAACGGGTTTTCTGGCTGGAAGTGTCGGTTTTGTGGGCTGTGGTGGCATAAATGTCTTCGCCTGCAATATCTACCCACTGGTCACCTGGATAATTTTCTTCATCCTGACCACTCCAAACCCAGATAAGATTGTCCAGGCCTTTTGAATTGAAGTGATTTACCATCAGTTTCCACAGTGCAATAAGGGCTTTTCCACGGTTTTCGCCATTTTTGTCACCGCAACCCCACCAGAACCACTTTCCGTTAGCTTCGTGAAGTGGACGCCATAAAACCGGGACATTCTGTTCCTTTAGCCACAGCAGTTTTTCGCATACTTTGTCCATGGATGAAATAATGTATTTATATTCTGGTGAATTTTCATCAAGAGAATCGGTTTTGGCAATGTAAGGAATACGGAAATCAGTTTCAGGAAGCCGGTCTGAGTGGGCATAGAAAGCCGGCTGTCCATTGGATGACGGAACGTACCAGTGCCAGCAGAAAGCGACGATTCCTCCACGACGCCCTGTGTATTGGGAACGAAATTTGTAATCACCGTAAAACCAGTCTCGGGCTCGTTCTGCCTGGGTTGTACCAGATCCATTTTTATGATCAATGTGCATGAAATCAAATCCCATAAGGGCTGGATATTTGCCGGTTTTTTCGTAAACAACGTCGGCTTCATCAACAGTATCACGCCAGGTTAAGTCCATCATGCCGGAAATAACTTTTTTTCCAAAATTTGAAGTAAGATAATCCATTAGGATTTTGGCATTTTTTGAAAGTGATTTTGAATTGTTTGGTGTCATGTTTATATTATATGTGATTTTTTTTGATATTGTCATCTGATATAAAACACTGTATTTTAGTGCCTTTTATTGTAGAAAAATGAAAAATACGGCATAATGTAAACGGTGGGGAAATCTCACAAAGAATAAAGAAAATATAAATTGGAGTTACACATGTTAACAGCTATCGTTGGTATTAACTGGGGTGATGAAGGAAAAGGCCGCATGGTAGACCTTTTGAGTGAACAGTACGACATCGTTATCCGCTATCAGGGTGGAAATAATGCAGGTCACACTGTAATCAATAACCGGGGCAAGTTTATCCTGAACCTCATGCCAAGTGGAATTCTCCGCGAAAGCACAGTAAATGTTCTTGGACCAGGTATGGTTATCGACATTGAACATCTTTACAACGAAGTAAATACACTCCGTTCACAGGGCATTAAAATCGGACCGGAAAATCTTAAGATTTCTGACCGTGCTACAATCTGTATGCCTTACCACAAGCTGCTGGATATTCTTGAGGAAGACCGTCTTGGTGATGCAAAATTTGGTTCAACACGCCGCGGTATTGCTCCTGTTTATGCAGATAAATACTACAAGAAAACCTTCCGTATGGGTGACCTTCTTCACATGGACAGCGTAAAAGAAAAAATGCCTGCTATTATTGAATGGAAAAACCTTACAATTGCAAACGGATACAAACACGAAGCCATCAAAGCTGACGATATGATTGCCTGGATGGAAAAATTCGGTTCTGATTTCAAAGACTGCATCTGTGATACAACAGACTATCTTTATGACATGATCGATAACGGTAAAAAAGTAATGTTCGAAGCACAGCTTGGTGCCCTCCGTGACATTGACTACGGTATTTACCCATATACATCATCTTCTTCTACAATTGCTGGTTATGCCCCTGTTGGAGCTGGTATTCCTGGTAAAAAACTGGACACAGTAGTTGGTATCATGAAAGCTTACTCTTCATGTGTTGGTGAAGGTCCTTTCACTTGTGAACTTTTTGACAAAATGGGAGATGATCTTCGTGAAGCCGGTGGTGAATATGGTGCCGCAACTGGACGTCCTCGCCGCGTAGGTGGATTCGACATTGTTGCTTCAAGATATGGTATTCGCATGCAGGGTGCTACAGAAATTGCCCTTACAAAACTGGATGTTCTTTCTTTCATGGATAAGATTCCTGTTTGTACAAAATATATTGTTGATGGAAAAGAAACAGACCGTTTCCCAAGTGGAGATGCGCTTAAAAATGCAAAACCTGTTTACGAATTTATGCCAGGCTGGAAAGAAGATATTTCTAAATGCCGCAAATTCGAAGATCTGCCAAAAGCAGCACAGGATTATGTAAATTACATCGAAAAAGAAACTGGCTGCTACATCAAATATGTTTCAGTTGGTGCAGAACGAGATGCAATTATCGTAAAATAATAAAAAATTGCGGAATTATTATTGACAAAAATTTTTTGCAGCGATATAACTTAGATATCGAACGACAAAGACGCCGCCGATTCCCTTATTGGAGTCTGCGGCTATTTTTTTTGTTTGATATTACATTAGTACTTAATTGAAGGCGGCAATGAGGCCCATTATTCAGATAGACGTGTCTGAAGGGGAGTTCATTGCCGCCTTTTTTAGTTTACGGAGGTAAATAAATGTCAACAGTAACTGAAGAATTTGGAAGCATGGTATTCAACGAAATAACCATGAAAGAAAGACTGCCAAAGGACACTTTCAAAGCCCTTATGCGCACTATTAAAGACGGAGAAAAACTTGATATTACAGTAGCAAACGTTGTAGCCAATGCTATGAAGGACTGGGCTATTGAAAAGGGTGCTACTCATTTTACACACTGGTTCCAGCCATTGACAGGTGTAACTGCCGAAAAACACGACAGCTTCATTCAGCCAACAGCAGATGGACAGATTATTATGGAATTCAGCGGAAAAGAACTTGTTCAGGGTGAACCTGATGCTTCTTCTTTCCCAAGCGGAGGAATCCGTGCTACATTTGAAGCTCGTGGTTATACAGCATGGGATCCAACTTCTTATGCTTTTATTAAGGATGGAACACTTTGTATTCCAACAGCCTTCTGTTCTTACACAGGGGAAGCTCTTGATAAAAAGACACCTTTGCTTCGTTCAATGGAAGCCATCAACAAACAGGCTCTCCGTGTTCTTCACCTCTTTGGAAATGCTGATGTTACAAGTGTAAAAACAACAGTTGGTCCAGAACAGGAATATTTTCTTATTGATAAATCAGTTTTCGATAAACGGGAAGACCTTATTTATACAGGACGCACACTTTTCGGTGCTAAAGCTCCAAAAGGACAGGAACTGGAAGATCACTACTTTGGTATGATTAAACCACGTGTTCAGGCCTTTATGAAAGATCTGAATGATGAACTTTGGAAACTTGGAATTCTTGCAAAAACTGAACATAACGAAGTTGCTCCAGCTCAGCACGAACTGGCACCAATCTTTACAACAACAAACCTGGCCTGTGACCATAACCAGCTTACAATGGAAATCCTGCGTAAGGTTGCAAGCCGCCACGGAATGGTATGTCTTCTTCACGAAAAACCTTTTGAAGGTGTAAACGGAAGTGGTAAACACAATAACTGGTCTATCAGTACAAATACTGGTAAAAACCTTCTGGATCCAGGTGCTACACCAATCAGTAACGCTCAGTTCCTTTTGTTCCTGAGTGCAGTTATTAAAGCTGTTGATGATTATCAGGATCTGCTTCGTATTTCTGTTGCATCTGCTGGAAACGATCACCGTCTTGGAGCAAATGAAGCTCCTCCAGCTATCGTTTCAATGTTCGTAGGTGATGAACTTGCAGAAATCCTTGATGCACTTGAAAATGGAAAACCATACGGTGAACATGCAAAAGAAAAAATGCAGATTGGTGTTACAGTTCTTCCTGAATTCAGCAAGGATACAACTGACCGTAACCGAACTTCACCATTTGCTTTTACTGGTAATAAGTTTGAATTCCGTATGCTTGGTAGTCAGGATTCAATAGCTTGTGCAAACATTATGATCAACACTGCAGTTGCTGAAGTTCTTTCTCAGTTTGCAGATGAACTTGAGGGAAGTAAAGACTTCAACAATGATCTTCAGAAGCTTATTCTGAAAACCATTAAAGAACACAAACGCATCATTTTCAACGGCAATGGATACGATGATGCCTGGGTAAAAGAAGCTGAAAGCCGCGGACTTTTGAACCTTAAATCTGCACCTGAAGCTAACGCTCACTTGTGTGATGCCAAAAACCTTGCTGCTTTTGAAAAACATGGTGTATTTACTGAAGCTGAAGCAAAGAGCCGTTTTGAAATCCAGAACGAAAACTACTGGAAGCTTCTGAACATTGAAGCTCTTACTATGATTGATATGACAAAAAAACAGGTACTTCCATGTGGAACAAGATTTGCAAGCTGCCTGGCAAAAACAGTAAGTCTTGAAAAAGATGCACTTGGAACAAGCGCAGCAGAACTTGAAACAGCTTACGAAAAAGATCTTTTGAAAAAGGTTGCAGCCCTTACTTCAAAAATCTACAAAGCAGTTGGAGTTCTTGAAGCAAAGGTTGAACAGGCTAAGGCTCTTGAAGATGCTGAAAAACTGGCATTCTTCTATCATGACGAAGTTCTTGTTGCAATGGACGAGCTCCGCTCATATGCTGATGAACTTGAAACCATTACACCAAAAGACTTGTGGCCTTTCCCAAGCTACGGTGACATCTTGTTCAGCGTAAAATAGTATTGTAAAAAAAGTCTTCTTTGGAGGTTACTTATGGAAGAAGTTAGTAGTTTGGTATTTGGGGTGTGGTTCCTTATTGGTGCTGCACTGGTTTTCTGGATGCAGGCCGGATTTGCAATGGTAGAAACCGGTTTTACTCGTGCAAAAAACACTGGTAACATCATTATGAAAAACCTTATGGACTTCTGTATTGGTACAGTAATGTTCATTCTTATTGGTTTTAGTCTTTTGCTTGGCGAAGATGTTGCAGGTCTTATTGGAAAACCTGGATTTGACATTTTCAGCTCATACGCAGGATTTGATTTTTCAAACTTCGTATTCAACCTTGTATTCTGTGCCACAACTGCAACAATCGTTTCTGGTGCTATGGCAGAACGTACAAAGTTCCTTTCTTACTGTGTTTACTCTGCAGTAATTTCAGGACTTATTTATCCAATTGAAGCACACTGGATCTGGGGTGGCGGATGGCTTTCACAGCTTGGTTTCCACGATTTTGCAGGTTCTTGTGCAATTCATATGGTTGGTGGTATTTCAGCTTTGATTGGTGCCAAACTCTTAGGTCCACGTATCGGTAAGTTTGAACGTGATGCTTGTGGAAAAGTAACAAAGGTTCACGCCTTCCCAGGACACAACCTTCCAATCGGTGCACTTGGTGTATTCATTCTTTGGTTGGGTTGGTATGGATTCAACGGTGCAGCAGCTACATCACTTGATCAGCTTGGATCAATCTTCCTTACAACAACTGTAGCTCCTGCCATTGCAACTGTAACAACAATGATTTTTACATGGATCAAATATGGTAAGCCTGATGTTTCAATGTGTTTGAACGCCAGTCTTGCAGGTCTTGTAGCAATTACAGCTCCTTGTGATGTAACAGACTGTTTTGGGGCAATGGTAATTGGTGTTGTATCTGGTCTTCTGGTAATTTTTGGTGTATGGCTTTTGGACTATAAACTCCATATTGATGACCCTGTTGGTGCTGTAGCAGTACATATGATGAACGGTATCTGGGGTACAATTGCTGTTGGTCTTTTTGCAACAGCTTCTGCTCCTGGATATTCCATTGCAGATGCTTCTGGTGAAGTAATTGTTGGTTTGTTCTACGGTGGTGGATTTAAGCTTCTTGGACTTCAGCTTTTGGGATTCGGAACTGTTGCACTTTGGACAGCTGTAACAATCACCATTACATTCCTTGTAATCAAGAAAGTGTTTGGACTTCGTGTTACTGCCGAAGAAGAAATTGTTGGTCTTGATAAGCTTGAACACGGTCTTGAATCTGGATACGCTGGATTCCTTACACAGTACACTCCTGATGAACTTTCTGAAGCAAAAGAAGCTGGTGTTGAAATTACAGAATCTGTACCGGTTACAATGGCCGCAAGCTCAGATGCTCCTGCTCACAAGGTAGTAATCATTGCAAAGCAGAACAGATTCAACGCTTTGAAGGATGCCATGACAGCTATTGGTGTAACAGGTATGACTGTTGTAAATGTAATGGGTTGTGGTATGCAGAAAGGTGCAAACGAGTTCTACCGTGGTGTTCCTGTTGAAGTAACACTTCTTCCAAAAGTAAAGGTAGAAATTGTAGTAAGCAAGATTCCTGTTAGTGAAGTTATTGAAGCTGCTAAGAAGGCACTTTATACAGGTCACATTGGAGATGGAAAAATCTTTGTATACCCTGTAGAAAATGTAATCAAAGTACGTACAGGGGAATCTGGCTATGATGCCCTTCAGGATAAAGAATAAAGGTTTAGAATAATTCTCCTTGCCCTCGAGATTCTTCCCGAGGGCTTTTTTTTATTCTATTTATATGAAAATTTTTGTTATTGATAGATAGGGCGGGGGCATGGGAGCTCAACTGGTAGAAAATATCAGAAAGAGGTAAGATCAAATGCACAATGTATGGACTTACAGCTGTTCTTCCGGATTATAATTTTCCTGTTTTCCTTTGTTCAGGAAAGGAATTGCAATCTTGTTGTTGAAGAAATCAATAAGCGGACCCATGAAGAAAGCGGTAATGATTGTACCGATTCCTGCAATTGTTGGGATTTCTTTTATTTCGTGTCCTGCAATTACAAAGATTACACAGCCTGCAATAACACAAACAAGGTCTGTGCAGATGCGGATGTATTTAAATTTCCAAAGATGCCATTTTTCTACCAGGGTAATTGCAACTGAGTCATAAGTTGAAACACCAAGATTTGCTGTCATGTAAAAAGCAGAACCAAAACAGATTACAACTACGGCAATTATAAGAGCTGCAAATCGGAAAACCATTGAAGGTTCTGGGAAAATTTTCATAAAGAATTCGTAACTGTACTGGGTGATATAACCCAAAAGGAACATGTTGATGAAAGTGGCAAGACCGATATTCCTGCGGTAGAAAATCAGGCTGAAGGCCAGCAGAATGATGTTAACTATAGTGTAAAGGGTTCCAAAACTGATTGGGATAAGTGCATCCATACCTGCCATAAAACTCTGAAATGGATCAACTCCAAGGGCAGCCAGCTTAAAAGCTCCTACACTGATGGCACAGATGATAACTCCAAAAAGAGACATGAAGATTCGTCGTACAAAAAATTTGTCAAAAGTCATTGGTTTACCTCGATTAAATAATAGAAGGAAAGTATATTTCATGAAATAGTAGATTCTCCATACTTATGGAAACTTTCTCTATTGATTTTTTTTGAACTATGATTTAAATTATATAAATCAAGCAAAGACGCTTGTTTTAAGAAGATTTCCGTTTTTGGCGGTTAGTCTCCTTGAAACAAGCGTCTTTTTTTTTGGAGGTTATTATGTGTGGATTTGTAGGTGCTTTTGATTTGAACAGCGGAAGTGCACCAATTGGTGACGGACTTAAGGAAGAGCTGAGAAATCAGGTGCTGGCTATGTCGAAGAAAATTCGTCATCGTGGGCCAGACTGGAGCGGAGTCTACACTGGTAATAATGCTGTTATTTCTCATGAACGACTTGCCATTGTTGACCCATTTTCAGGAAAACAGCCTCTTGTTAGTGATGACGGAAAAATCATCCTGGCAGTAAACGGTGAAATCTATAACCATCAGGAAATACGCCGTAAATATGCCGGAAAATATAATTTCAAAACCATGAGTGACTGTGAGGTAATCCTTCCTTTGTACAAAAAATACCGTGACAGCGGAAACTTCAAGGAAATGATTGAAGAGCTTTCGGGAATTTTTGCATTTGCTCTTTATGATTCCGAAAAAGATGCATATCTTATCGCCCGAGATGAAATTGGTGTTGTTCCTCTTTATCAGGGATGGGACAAGGAAGGCCGTTATTACGTTGCAAGTGAATTAAAAGCTTTGGAAGCTGATTGTGTTACCGTAGAAGAATTTCCTAACGGATGCTATTACTGGAGTCTTTCAGATGATAAAAAACCTGTAAAATGGTACAAACGGGACTGGGAAAGCTTTGATGCAGTAAAGAATGCTCCTTGTGCAACAAATGATAAAGGCGAAATTATTGATCCTTCTGTAATTGCAAAAGTTCGAAATGGTCTTGAAGAAGCAGTAAAAGCTCAGCTTATGTCTGATGTTCCTTACGGTGTTCTTCTTTCTGGTGGACTTGATTCAACTGTTATTGCTGCAATCACCCAAATATTTGCAAAAAAACGTGTTGAAACAGGTTCTTTAAAAGATGCCTGGTGGCCACAGCTTCATAGTTTTGCTGTCGGTCTTGAAGGTTCTCCAGATCTTGCTGCTGCAAAAAAAGCTGCGGATTATATTGGAACTGTTCATCACGAAATCCATTTTACAATCCAGGAAGCTTTGGATGCACTGGAGGATGTAATCTATCATATTGAAACTTACGATATTACAACTGTTCGTGCTTCAACACCAATGTATCTTCTGGCCCGCGCAATCAAAGCTATGGGAATTAAGATGGTTCTTTCAGGTGAGGGTAGTGATGAGCTTTTTGGTGGATATCTTTATTTCCATAAGGCTCCAAACGCCCAGGAATTCCACGAAGAATTGGTTCGCAAAATGAGCAAGCTTCATCTTTATGACTGTGCACGTGCAAACAAATCTTTGATGGCTTGGGGTATTGAAGGACGGGTTCCATTCCTCCACAAAGAGTTTATTGATATTGCCATGGGATTGAACCCTAAAGACAAGATGAGCATTAAACTTCCAGCCGACCCTTCGACAGGCTCAGGAACCAAACAGCGAATTGAAAAATGGATCCTACGTAAAGCCTTTGAAGATATTATGCCTCCTGAGGTTTGCTGGCGTCAGAAAGAACAGTTCAGTGATGGTGTTGGATACAGCTGGATTGACACTCTTAAAGAAATGACTAATGCTAAGGTAAGTGATGCAGAATTCGCACAGAGAGAAAGACGATTCCCTGTAAACACACCAAAAACCAAGGAAGAATACTATTACCGCGAAATCTACAGTCGTCTTTTCCCAAGCGATAGTGCTGCTCTTTGTGTTCCTCATGAAGCTGGTGTTGCCTGTTCTACTGCAAAAGCTTTGGAATGGGATGAAGCCTGGAAAAAGATGGATGAACCGTCCGGTCGAGCAATCTCTGGAGTACATGACAGCGCTTATTAAGAAGGCATCACACAGGATTTATACAATTTATCTTTTTTATGTGGTATAATATATTATGGGGCTGTCCCAAAAGTAATGAGCGCTACACTCATTACTTATTGGACAGCCTCTTAATTCAAAAAAGTCTTAAATAAAAAGTTCTTTTGTCGGATTGTAGAGTGGTATGAAAGTAGAAGAAATAAAAAAATATCTTGATTCCTATTTTAATGTTTTTACATCAGTTCTCTCGTTGGTTATTGCAGCTTTATACATTTTCCGTGGTTTTTATGAAGGTTTTAATACCGGAATCCTTATTGTTGCCTTTATGAATCTTATTTATATTCCTGTGGTTTTTCTTTTTAAGCGGCACGGCTTTTCTGTTTTTTACCTGGCTTATGCTGTTACTTTGGTTTTCCTGATTTCCATGGAAGAAACCAAACTTTTTAATAATTACACTGCCTTGTTTATGGTCTGCATTGTAATGATGATTCAGCCAAAATTTGAAATTCTGTCGTATTTTTGCTATTTTGCTTCGGTTAGCATTGCTTTTATAATTGATGATGAAAATCTTATCCATTTTTTTATTCATATTGTTAGGAGTGTGTGGTTCATTTCAATTACATCTTATATTTTGAACAGCCATTTTGAACGAAAAAAACTGGTGCTTTTTGAAGATGAAAAGATGATTCTGGACCAGCTTTGTGAAGGAAAAGTTTATCAAAAAGAAGTTGAAGGATTTAGTGAAAACACCATTTACCGAAAGCTTAAGGCAGCCAGAGAACGAAACGGAAATATTTCCCGTGATGAGCTTGTAGAAAAATACCGTAAGGAAAAAGAATACAAGTCTTCTTTCTGATTTATTGACTTTTTTGCTCTGGTGATTTTTTGGTGACCGTTTGCGGACGTATTCATTATAAATTTCTTGTTTTATTGGATATGCTTTACTTGTAAAAAAAAATTATGAGTGAGGTATGCTATGAAGCTAAAATTTTACTATTGCAAACACTGTGGCAAAATTATTGCCATGGTAAAGGATTCTGGAACACCAACTATCTGCTGCGGTGATGACATGGTGGAACTGGTTGCTGGAACTACTGACGGGGCCTATGAAAAACACATTCCAGTCATTAAGGTTCATGGAAATACAGTTTCTGTAACGGTTGGATCAAAGCTTCATCCTTCTGAAGCTGACCACTATATTGAATGGATTCTTCTTGAAACTAATAAAGGCATTCAGCAAAAGTGGCTGAATCCAGGAAATGCTCCTAATGCGGAATTTGCCATTATGACTGGTGAAAAAGTTGAAGCAGCCTATGAATTTTGCAACATTCACAAGTTGTGGAAGACTGGAATGTAAAAAAAATTAAGTCAGGGCGTTATTAAAAAATGAATTGTATTTTTTATAAGATGCCCTGACTTTTTGAAAATATTTATTTCTGTAAAACAAAAAAACTCGAGTTAAAATGAATAGTGCCATCTGCACTATTAATTTAAACGTTCTTTAATTTTGTAAACCGCAAGTTGTTTCAACAACTGAGGATTTACAAAACGTTCGCGCAAGCGAACACGTAAATAAATAGAGTTTTTGCAAAAAAACTCGAGACTTAAAATAGATGGCGAAATTTAAGCCATCTATTTTAAACGTTCTCTTCTTTTCAATTATTGATATTTTGTTATAATGTAATCATAATCTTTGATTTTTTGGGGATAAAATGCATTATTTCAAACTACAGATTGGAAGTCTTTTTGTTGTTCTTTTTATAACCTTTAATTATATTCGCCAAACAAGTGGTAAAAACAGAAATTTAAGTTGCAACAAATTATTTGATGCACTTCTGATTGTAAGTCCATGGTTCATTTTCTTTGATGGACTCACCGCATGGACTGTAAATCATCTTGATACTGTTCCGCTATGGTTAAACAATACTTTCCACTGTCTGTTTTTCCTCGCCGTAGATGTAACTATGTTTCTCAGTTTTATTTATCTTTGTGATGCAACCTTTGGATTTCCTAAATCAACAATAAAAAGGATTCTTTTATGCTCTCCATTTGTCATAAATGTCCTTGCAATTTTTATCTTTATAAAAGATTTAGATTATGTAATTGGCAAAACAACGAATTATTCCATGGGACTTTCTGTAATTGCATGTTATATTAACGCTTGGGTTTATTTTCTTTTCCTCTTTTTTGTCGTTACTTTTTATCGAAAAAAAATTGAAAAAAACAGATATGCTGGAGTGATTATTTCTGTAGTAGTTTCACTTACAGTAATGATCTTGCAGTCTATATTCCCGGAAATTCTTATTACCTCAATAGTTCCCGCTGCTTTTATTCTGGGATTTTACTTATTTATGGAAGATCCTTCATACCGCCGCCTTGAAAAACACAATTACGAAATGATTTCCGGCTTTTCTACCCTTGTTGAAAATAAAGATGATAACACAGGCGGACACATTCTCCGTACAAAACAATATGTTGAAATTATTCTAAATCAACTTCAGAACGAAAAAAAATACCGGAACATTATAAGCCGGGATTTTGTAAACAACATGCTGAATGCCGCACCTATGCACGATATTGGAAAAATTTCTACTCCAGACGTTATTCTGCAAAAACCTGGAAAACTCACCCCTGAAGAATACGAAATAATGAAGCAGCATGCTCCAAGAGGCGGAGAAATTATTATGGAAACCTTCTCTCGTCTGGATAATCCAGAATTCCTTAAAACTGCATATTATGTTGCCCGTTACCACCACGAAAAATGGAACGGAAATGGTTATCCAGAAGGTCTTGATGGCGAAAAAATTCCTTTGTGTGCACGAATCATGGCAATTGCAGATGTTTTTGATGCAGTTTCTGCAAAACGCTGCTACCGGGATGCAATGCCCATAGACCAATGTTTCCAAATCATTGAAAAAGGCCGGGGAACAGATTTTGATCCAGACTTAGTGGATATTTTTTTGTCCGCAAAAGAAGAAATTATAAAAGTCTACAGCACTAAAACATTTGAGTGACAGATTTCTTACTCCTTTGGGCGTTCCCCTCCCTTCGCTCGGGTCGTGCCTTCCGCACTTCGCTAACGCTCATCCGCTTCACTCACGGTGATTTCGACAAGCTCAATCACCGTTCGCTCCAGTGGACTGCTTCGCAGGTGCTACACGCACTAACGTGATTTTTTATTCATATTATTCACTTCCCTTTCCAAGCTCAGTCAAAACATAACCGGCAATTTTATAAGTATTCCAATCACTCATTCGTTCTGCACCCAGTGAAAAATAAAAATCAATACTAGGCTGATTCCAATTCAAGCACCACCATTCAAGACAACCACAACCACGTTCAACTGCAATTTTTGTGAAAAGAGGGGACAGACCTTGTTTTTTTTCTATTAGGCATCTGGATAATCTTCCATAACTTTTAAAAACTCATCAAAATGCTCGTCAAACAATTTTGTAATCTGAGGGTCAAACTGTCGCCCTGACTGATTTAAGATTTCTTCTCTTGCCTGAGTAGGTGTCCATGATTTTTTATAGCAACGTTTACTAACTAGTGCATCAAAAACATCAGCTACTGCTACAGCCCTTGCATAAATATCAATTTTTTCTCCAGAAAGTTCATTTTGATATCCTTTTCCATCAAATCGTTCGTGATGCTGCCATGCTATGTTTGCTGCAAGTCTCATTACTTCTCCAGATGAATTTTCCAAAAGTTTATGCCCATAATCAACATGTTTTTTTATTTCAGAAAATTCTTCTTCTGTAAGTTTTCCTGGTTTATGCAGAATTTCTCGTGGAACACAAATCTTACCCACATCATGCATCATACTTGCCACACTAATTTTCCAAGTTTCCTCTTCGGATAATCCCATTGCCCGACACAAAATCTCTGTGTATGCTGCGACTCGTTTTACATGCTGACCTGTTTCATGACTTTGTGTTTCAACTAATTCAGAAAGTGAACCAACAATTATTTGCTGTTCTTCGTAAAGTTCATTATTTTTTTTGACAAGGGCAGTAATCAGCCTTTGTAATTTTCCTGTAATGCCAATACAGATTAATGATATTGCAACAAGTTCAATCACACGAGGCACGATTCCATATATAAACACTCCTTGCAGAGTAACAAGGGGTTCATCTGGTACAATTTTTAGGGAATATGCAATTAAGTGACTTATTATCATTACAGGGACACTTAAAGCAGTAGTATAAATAACGTGTATTCGCTCACAATAAAGACAAGAAACTACAACTGGAAAAACTAGCATAATAATTACATGATACGAAAGAACCGAATACATAATTCCTGACATTATTACCAGAAGTGTCAAAACAATATATCTGATTTTTTTGGAATGCATATTCAAAATTTCAAAAAAGAACGTCGGTGTCATCAATATAATAGAAACTACTATCAAAGTTGGATACATAGCAGGTGAAATATTAAAAACATGGATAACGTTCAGAATTATTACAATCAAAATAAGTCCTGTTATAGCTATGCAGATTCCAGAAATCCGCCTATCTGAATCTTTTTCAAAATCCAATAGCATTTTATTAGCAAAATTTATCATATCTACTGCCTTAAAAAAATAATGTACATCCCAAATTTTTACGAGTTATACTCAAAAGTTGTGGATGAGCTAGTTTAAAATAGAAAAAGAGATTGA
>JAEDJA010000043.1 GCA_016296575.1 Treponema sp. | reverse complement strand
TTCAAAGCCGACAGGCAGTCAAGCTGCCTGCGGTTTAAAACAATGTTAGGCGGACAGCCCACTGGGCTGCTTGGTATTTCAAGAAAAGTCCACCTATTTTCATTTTATAAGAGGAAAATTATGGACGATTTAGAAAAAAGAAAAATTTTCAATCTTATTCAGTTGGCTCTTCAAGCTTTCCAAAGCAATAAATATCAAATAAATTCCTACACCCCTTATTATGCAGTAAACGGAACAAGTGGAATAAAATTTTCTGTAAAAGTTAATGAAACCGAACTTGCATTTTTCGCAGGATTTTCAACAGACAAAAAATATGAAAACCAGCTTCTCTTCGGAGTATTAAAATCTGACTGTAATGAAAAAGTATCAAAACTAAACCATTTAGATGATGACGAAAATGGAAATAAGATTCAAGAAAAAATTAAAATTGATACGAGATTTACATCTTTAGAAGAAAACTCGCAAAAAGAGAAAATCTCAAAATGGTTAAATGAGCAGATTAGAACATTTTTATCAATGTATTCATTATTTAATGGTTCACTAAAAAAATCATCAAACAAAGAACAAAATCCTATAAAGAGAAAACTTATTCTTTCATTCACTTGCCTTTTTTTCGGTTGTCTTGGTGTTCATAGATTCTTGCTTCGACAATGGGGAAGCGGTTTTTTACAACTTTTCACCATGGGTGGTTTTTACATATGGTGGATTATCGATACGATTCGCCTTTTTACAGGAAATTATCCCGATTCAGACGGCATTTTATTCAAAGATAAAATTACAGAATATAAAGATGCTCATAAAGTTGAATATGAAAAAGAAATTGAATCGTATGAAAATATAGATACAAAGACATGGTTCAAAATCGTTGAACTGCCTTGGCTTATAACAGTACTTGGAATAGTGCCGAGTTGCTTTTGTCCGATATTTGCAGAAACAAACGAAATTGTATTTATTGCATTGGCTGCAGTTAGTAGCATCATTTTCTTAATTGGACTTATATCAATTTTTGCAACAATCGATAAGAAAAGAAAAATCAGAATAGCAAACGACGTTCCTCTCTCTAAAAATCCATACACTTGGTTTTTAAGCAAAACTGGAAAAATCACTTGCGGCAGTATAATTTTTATTTTGGGCATTGGAATATTTGCATTAATTGCAATATTTACAACTTCAGTTAGTAAAAGTCTATCTAGTGGAAGTACTTCTTCAAAAAGAGCGACTTCTGGAAGTTCAGGTTCAACAAGTTCCTCAGTTAGGAATTCTTCAGCTTCGGAATATAATGATTCTAAGAATTATGGTCATAAGAAAAATGAAAGTGAAAACTATACTAATTCAAAAATGTCAAGTTCTGAAGTAAAATCTAGTAGCAAAAAAATAAAGTTCTACTGTGAATACTGTGGGCAAGATTTTCCTTCAATATCATCTTTATCTGGTGGATTATGTCCTTTACATCCTGACGGGTCTTGCCAAGGTAGACATAAACTCTATGAAGGAACTGAAAAAACTTGTTATTTTTGTAAATATTGTGGCTTAAAAACTACATCTATAAAAAATCTGACAGGTGGTTCTTGTCCGAGACATCCTAAAGGAAGTTGTAAAGGAAGACATCAACCAGCTCTTTAAACTCGCAATAAATTCAAGGTGTAAACCTTGTTCTCAGGAGGAAATTATATGCAATTTTCAGAGACAAAAGACTTGCTTGAAAAAGTAGAGCCTATAATCAAAAAAGCAAGAAAAGCGCAGGATGAAAAGGAAAAGTCTGGCGAATGCTTCAACACATTCAAAATTCTGGGAGTCCAAAAGAATGAAGTGCGTCTCCATTCGGCATTTTTGAGCGAGATTCTAGACCCTAAAGCCGTTCACGGACTTGGCGACTACTTCTTAAAGCCCTTTGTAAAAAAAGTGACAAAAATAGAAACTGAACTTGATACCAAAAATGCAGAAGTGTCTGTGGAAGAGTCTATCGGAGCGATAAGCGAGGACGGAAAGACAGGCGGAAGATTTGACATTGCCATAAAATTCCACAATCCAGACTATCTCATCTTGATAGAAAACAAAATAGATGCCGGCGACCAGATTTCTCAGTTACAAAGATACAACAATTATGCGAAGAAAAATTATAAAGACAACTACAAAATTCTGTATTTGACCGTAGATGGACATAATCCATCAAGACTTTCTTTGGGAAAAACAAAGATTCCATACCAATGCATTTCGTATAAAAACGACATAAAAAACTGGCTCACAGAATGCATTGAAAAGATTGACACAAGGCCATTTGTTGACATTTCTGTACGTCAATATATTGCGGTCATAGAAGAGCTTACGAATACCGAACTGGAGGATACTATGAAAAAGGAAATCATCGAAAAACTTTATTCAAAAGAAAATCTTGAACTTGCAAAAGTTGCAGATGAGTTTGCAAATATATGGGAAGAAAAAGATTTGGTCATTTCTCGTATTATTGCAGAGAAACTGATTTCGGAAGGATTTTCTGATAATGGCGGTCAAGTTTATAAAAAACTTGACGACAATCTTAAGACATATTTCGAATATGAAAATTATTCTCCAAATCTTGGTTTCAAGACCGAAAAGAAGTTTGAAAACAAAAAAGCACTTAAGCAGGTTTTGGCGTCCGCCGGATGCTCTGAGTTTAGAATGCAAAATCTTGAAGATTCCGGTAATTGGTTAAGCTTTTACTTCACTTATGGCACAGATAGAACGATTGAAGATTTTTATCAAGCTATAAAGAATGTGCTTGACCAGCTTGAAAACGGATTCAAGAAAATCTCACAATAATAGGCTGCGTTTTATGCATTTATTTCTTATAGCACTCATCACTCTGATTTTGCTGAATTTTGTTATAGCCATTTTCAGCAAAAAAGCGGGCATTACTGCAAGATTTTCGGAAGATACATTGAATCAGCAAATTCTTTCTATTGATAATGAACTTGGAAATGGAAAAATTTCTGAATCAGAAGCAGAAAAACAAAAACTTGCGATATTGAAGAAAAATCAAAAACTTGAAATAGCTGCAAAAAGGCTAAAAATCGTAAAATTTATGTTTCTCGGATTTATTTTGTGTGCATGCCTGTTGTATGTGCTGTTATTTTTCTTTTTGAAGTGGATATAATGCAGAAAATCAAGAAATATGCTATAATGCTACTGAATGGAGGTGCAAAATGTCGTACGAAATGGTGATGGAAAAAATAAAGACTTTGCCAGAAGCAGCTCTGGAAGAAGTTTCTGTTTATCTTGATAAAATTGGAAACATTTATCAGGCAAAACAAAATGTCGATTTTTCATTTGTAGACAATATTTTTGGCACTCTAAATGATTCTGAAGCAGACGAGTTGCGTTCTTGCTGCGGTTTGAAATTTCGGGAGAACGCATGACATATTTTCTCGATACGAATGTAATCATCGACTTACTGAACGGAAATTCGAATGTTCTTGCTGCCTTTAAAAACGCATATACTTTTGATACGATAAAAATTCCTGATTTGGTCTACTATGAGGTTCTTCGTGGCTTTGAATATTTTGACCCTAAAATTCAAAAGACCGGATTTGAGATTTTTGCAAATCATTGTGGCATTGTGTATATGGATAAATCTGTTTTGGAAGAAGCTGCTAAACAATATGCATATTTGAGAAAAAATGGAATCACGATTGATGACGATGATATACTCATCGGCTCTTTTGCTATTGAAAAAGAATCTGTCCTCGTTACAAATAATACAAAGCATTTTAAGAATCTAAACGGAATCCAACTTGTAAATTGGAAAGAATAAGGTATATAAGAAAAATCGCCTAACACAGTTTTCAAAGCCGACATTTTTGCCATTCGGCAAAAATGCGGTTTAAAACATTGTTATGTGGACGCCCGCACTGGGGCGCTTATCGTAGTTTTACTGCATTTCTTTATGTAAATTTTCTATAGCTTGTTCAAGTAGTTTTACAGTTTTTGAATGGTCATTTTTTCTGTTATTAGATTTTCCAGTCACTAAAAATTCTACAGAAGTATTAAGGGCTTCTGCAATTTTAACGGCTTGCTCTGCGTTTGGAAGTCTATCGCGATTTATCCATGATTGTAATGTATTGTAACTTTCATTTATATTTTGAGCTAAATCTCTTTGTGTTGAGTCTTGAAAATCTAACTTGTCTTTTACTCGTAACCAAAAGTCTAACATAAAACAAAAATAGCACGAATGTACTATCTATTACTTGAATAATACGCTATAAGTACTTATAATAGAATAAAGTTAGCACATTCGTGCGAAAAATTTGCCTAGTGTACACTAGGCAAAGGACTTGAAAAAGCCCTTTGCCGCAAATCTACTCTTTGCTATGCAAAACTCGCAGATTTGCGGCAAAGCTAGGATTTGTTCATGGAAATAGATTGCTTTCTCCTCAAAGATTTTATTTTTCCCATTATAATTGCTTATGTAACTGCAAAATTTGCATTAAGGGATTATAAGAATAAAAAGGTATTTGACCGTCAAAAAGAATTGTATTTGAAATTTCTAAATATTCTGTTTTTATTGAAAAGAGAACCGTATCAACAATTTAGTGGCAAGATGTTGTCGGTTCTGGAAAATATGCAATCGGAATTCAGCATTTATGCAAGCAAGAAATGTCGGAAAGATTATTACAACTTTTTAGATATAATACAAAAACTTCACGATGATTATTTGAAAAATAAAGATCCAAATGAAGATGAAATCATAGATGGAGATTTAATATCAGCTATTTCTTTGCAAGAATCTTATGATTTATTTAAAGAAAAAAATCAAATTGCAATCTGTGAATTTAATAAACTAATTGAAAAATCGACAAACCATATACAAAAAAGTCTTAAGATAAGGTAGGTGCGTTTTATGAAAAAGAAATTAATTCTTGCAGTAATTGAAATTTTTGTAACTGTTTCGCTTTTTGCGGAATATCTCGGAAATAAGCCGTCTATTGATTTTACAGTAAGTCCAGAGATTTTTCTTGCTTTTGAAGAAAAATATTCTGGTACAGACATTGAATCACAGTTTGGTGGTGGTGCAAATGGAAATCTTTTAATAAATTTTAAATTAGCAAATTTTATTTATGGATACGGTTCTACCATTGAAAAAAATAATGTATTTGGATTCTATTTAAAAAATTCATATTCAGCACTTGCCCTAACAAAGAGACAATTTTTTGATATAAGTTTGGGAGGTGGAATTCATGGTGCATTTCCGATGATTCCAATAGGAATGGAAGCAGGACTTCTTTATAGCCCAATTAATAATAATCTAATTTTTGAAGACTTTGTTGGCTATATGGGCGAAAAAATAACAGCTGGACTTAGAACGAATATTTATTTTGATAATGACATAAAAGCTCTTTGGGAAGTCTTGTTTGCCTGGAATTTCAGATTTGATATCAGAAACAAAACTTACAACAAACTTTTTGAAGAAAAAGCAGCTCAAAATCAAAACGACTGGATAAAAAATCATAGTTTTCAGAAAAACCAAAAAGTCGGAGACATTGATTATTTCAGACAGATGATAAAGAAAATCAATTCAGAAGTTGATGATAGTATTTTTGAGATTCCGCTTATAGTAAAGGGTTTTAAAACAAGAGAAAATACAGAAGTTGTAGAAGAAATAATTCTTACATCACATAAATTTGCTGCAGATAAATCCGATTCAATAAAAAAAGAAGAAATTGTTTTAAAGATTTCTACGGAAGAAGAAAAGCGGCTGGCACTTAATGAAATCTTACAAGAATATAATACCATGCAAGAATTAAAAAGGCGTGCTGCAGAGAATGATCATTTGGAAAAAGAAAAACAAGCAAAAATATTCAAATCGGCAGCTGCCTCAAAAAACATAAATGTAATTACTAATTATATAAAAGAAAATTATGACAAACCATATTTTGACGAATCAGCATACAATGAGATTGCGAAATTGCTTGCTAAAAACAACAATGTTCAGTTAAAAGAAATGCCTGCAATTTCAAATCCTTATGGTCTTGACAGAAACTGTATATATCTTGCAAATGATATTTCTGTCTACCAATGGACAGGCAACGGAACCTTCCTTGCACAAAATTTCCACGGAGATATGATATATATTCGCAGTGTTTACGATTTGACTGCAATAGAAAAATATGCGGACGATGTTTTCTTGAGGTACGCAGGTACATTTGAGTACAATTCTGTCGCGGCAGGGGTTCAAGTTGTACCGCAGTTCGACTTAATTTACAGCATAAAAGGAATTCAGCACGGCAAATAAGAATATTTCGAGAAAAGTTGAATAAACTGAATGTCTACAGTTGAAATTTTGAAAAACTCAGATAATACTTGACGACATAAACTTGCAATGTTATATTAAAAGCATTGGGAGCATTCCTGCCCTAAGTGGAAAACTTAAACTGAGTACGTTCCGACTCTGAGCGGAAAACTTAAACTGGGTACGCTCCGACCCTAACTGGAGAACTTAACGGGCGACTTTGAAAGTCGCCTTTTTTTATTTGGAGAATTTTTATGGAAGACAATGTTTTTTACATCGTAAGTGATGAATATATTGAGTACCTTTTGAAAATAGAAAAACATGTAATGCAGAATAAACCTCAAGAACGAACTTACCACAGAAAGTATGTCGGTATTCTTACGGAATTAAACGGATTTAAATATTTTGTTCCTATGTCATCACCAAAAGAGAAAGACTATGAGAATGGTAAAATCAAAAAGAATAATCTTACGACAATATATCTTCGAAGTAAGGAAAAGCTGTACGGTACACTACGCTTTAACAGCATGATACCGGTTCCTGAATCTGAGCTTTCACTTTACAAAATCAATGACGAAGGAGATTTTAGTTATAAGCTCCTCATGCTTGCAGAATATAACTTTTGCAAAGAGAACAGAGAGAAAATTGAAAAAACGGCGAAAAATCTTTATGAAAAGAAGTGTAATTCATCTGAGGAAGAGTTTCCTGTGGGAAGAATTGTAATTAATTTTAAGAAAGTAGAAGAAGCGTGTAGAAATTATAAGAAATAACACATAACAAGAAGTTCAAAGCCGACACAGGCACAAGGCCTGTGCGGTTTAACTCATTGTTATGTGGACGCCCGCACTGGGGCGCTTTTGGAGGAGAAATTATGGGCTTTTTTTTTAAGAGAAGTTATACGCTGTTTGAATTGTGTTGTGATTGTTATGATGGAAACAAATTAAAAGAAATCTCATTTGATATAAACGAAAAATTACAAGGGGCAGAATTAGTTAAATTTGTATTGCCCCAACTTCGTTTGAAATATGAAGAAATTGAAGAGAATGAAGATGATGAAACTGAAGAATTACAGGAATATATTGACGAAATAGAGGATGGTGATTTATCAAATTTAGATTATGTCTGTCATGAATATGAAATTGTAGCAGTACCTCTATTTATTGCAATTAAACAAGAAAATACGAATTTAG
Source organism: Treponema sp. (assembly GCA_016296575.1). Classification (GTDB taxonomy): domain Bacteria; phylum Spirochaetota; class Spirochaetia; order Treponematales; family Treponemataceae; genus Treponema_D. The sequence goes on along the minus strand of JAEDJA010000043.1, from coordinate 2,426 downwards.
TTATACAGCTTTTACAAAATGGAGCTGATGTTAATAAATCTTTTGATGGTATATTTCCTATTATTTATGCTGCTTTGTGTGGGAATATTGATATTGTCAAACTTTTGATTGAAGAAGGTGCAAATATTGATGTATTAGATGAAGCTCAAAATCCTCCAATATATTGGCCTATGTTGTTAAGTGGTTATGAAGATAAAAGAAAAGTTTTTGACTATTTATTGAAAATTACAAATTTAAATAAAAAATATAAAGACCAAAAGAATTTATTACATCTTGCTGTCGAAGGATTTGCACCATTAAAATCTATAAAAGCAATTGTCAATGTAAGTCCGAAGTTATTAAATGAACTGGATTCTTATGGTTTTTCTTGTTTAGATTATGCTTATATGAAGCAAGCTTATGATGAAGAAGAAGTTAAAATAATTAAATTTTTCTTAGACAAAGGTGGTAAAACTCATATTATCAATTCGAAATTATTAGAAAAAACTTCTAATTTTTATAAAAAACTTAAAGAATTATATAGCAAATATAAGGTAGACCAGAATTTAGCAAATGAATCATTAGCTGAAATCATCAATATGCACCAAGCAATGAAGATGGAAAATAACATTCCTGATAATATTCCTGATTGCATAATGCAAGAAATGATAATTTTAATCATGTATACACGTATTGAAGATATAAAAAGCAAATTGGGTATAGATGTTTCTGACAATTATGTCCCCTTTATTTCAGCATATTTTCCTTTTACAGAGTTTGCATATTTTATTCATCTAATTGCAGGAAATATTAATATTTTCGACGCTTATTATCCAAAAACTTTGAATTTGTTGATTAATTTAGAGAGATTTTTAATAGAACAGGGTGATGAATCCTCATGTCGTATTACAGAAGAGTATTATGAAATTTGTAGAGATGCAATTGAAGAGTTAAAAAATTATGGCTCCAAAATAACTGAAAAAGAAATTACAAGGGGCAGAAATGTACTAGCAAGAATTCAAGAAATGCGTGGATTCAATAACACTGTTATTGATGATAGTTTTGTTGATAAAGAATTGAAGTCAAAATTTTGTGATTATTTAAAATCCATAGATAATGCATTATCTATGTTTGAAGGGAAAGAACTTGATCAGAATTCAGAAGAAAGATTGAAGATGTGTTATGATAGATACAATCTACCAGTTAAAAGTTTACCTTTTTCAGAACTTGTTCAAGCAGATATGCAGATTTTGCTGATGGGATCAAGAATGGAGGGAATTGCAAATAATTATGAACAGGGATTCCAATTAAATGATTTCTTTATTCCATATTTCTCTGAAAATAGTTTAAGATTGGCTTCTGAGTTCGTTACGAGTAAACTTGGAAAAAGTAAGATTAGTGTAAATAATCAAACTAGAATAGATGCTGATCCTAACACATTTAATTTTTTTATCCAATTTGGAAAAGTAATTGATATAATTAATGAGGAAAAAGGTGCAGAAAAAGCTGGTAATTTCTTTTCTTATTATTATTTGGTATTTTTATCTTCATTTGCAAACGAGTTTATGGCATATGGGAAAATCCCAGGTTCAGATACTGAGGTAGAAATTGCTCAGAATACAATTGATGGTTTTACAAAATTATACAATGAAACTTTTGTAAATAATAAGGATGTACCTAATAATTCAACTACAGTTTCAGCGGTTAATAGTGAAAATGAAGATGTTGATATACTTCTAGAAGAGTTGAATTCTCTTATTGGTCTGGAAAAGGTAAAAGAGGAAGTTACCAACTTAATAAATATTATAAAAGTTAGAAAACTAAGAGAAGCTCAGGGATTAAAACAGGTACCTCTGTCTTTACATCTTGTTTTTTCAGGGAATCCTGGAACTGGAAAAACTACGGTTGCAAGGATTCTTGCGAAAATATACAAAGAAATTGGTGTGCTTTCAAAAGGACAACTTATTGAAACAGACAGAGCTGGTTTAGTAGCAGGTTATGTTGGACAGACTGCAATAAAAACAAGTGAAGCAATTGAAAGTGCGAAAGGTGGAATCTTGTTTATTGATGAAGCTTATGCATTATCGAACTCCGATAGTTCTAATGATTATGGACAAGAAGCCATTGATACTATTTTAAAAGCGATGGAAGATATGAGGAATGACTTTATCGTAATTGTAGCCGGTTATCCTGATTTAATGAAAAAGTTCTTAAAATCTAATCCAGGTCTTGAATCTAGGTTTAATACTTTTATTGATTTTGAAGATTATCTTCCAGATGATCTTTTTAAGATATTTATGGGTATGTGTGAAAAAAATAACTATATGATAAAAGATGATATTTCTTCAAAACTAATGATTTATTTTAATGATTTATACGAAAATAGAACTGATTCGTAACCGTCAAAACACCCACACCTAAAAAGCAAAACGAAAGTAACGTAAAAT
>JAEDJA010000006.1 GCA_016296575.1 Treponema sp. | reverse complement strand
GTGTAATCAACTTAGAAAAATTTGTTTACGAGGCTAGAATTGACGGATACGTTATTGTATCTGAAAACGCCTATAAGAAAAGAAAGGATGCAATAGAAAATTGGAAGAATACAAATACAAATAGACGTCTGATAAAAACTGATAAAGCTACTTCTGTCATTTGGTTAATAGAAACCTTGAAGCCATATATTAATTATGATTATCTCAGTAAATATGATTATTACTTAAATATTGCAACTGTTGTAGAGAAAAATATAAAAAGTAATGATAAAGAGTTATTGATAGAAATAATAAAAGAATTAGTGAAGGAAAATTGGATAAAGGAGAATATCTCTGGTGCTACTATAATTGATTCCAAACTTAACACTTGGCTAAAGTTTGGAATGGAACACAATGACCCTTTTTTTGTAAAATTTATGACATTGTGGTTTGCTTTCAATAAAGAGTATAGTAAGTTTCCTGGTGTAGTTGAAAAAGAATTGCGTGATGGAAGTACAAAAAAGCAGAAGGATGTAGAATATGCGAAAATTAAAGAGTTTTGTGAAAAAAATATGGATAAACTCTTATCCGTACATGATTTAATTTTTAAATCTCCACTCATTATCATTTTTAAAGAAAAACCTGTAGAGGATATGAAGTCTGTAAAAAAATGGAAAGATAATAAAAATGAATCTCACCAAGAAAAGTATTATAAAGATTTAATAAAAGGAACTTCTAAACAGCAAACTATAGCAATTTTCCAAATGATGTATCAAGTTCGCTGTAATCTATTTCATGGTAGTAAAACTCCAAATATGGAACGCGATTTAAATTTAGTTCGTAATTCAGGGGAAATACTAGAAATATATCTCAAAGCCATCATGTAAAAAAAATGGACCCAAACGGGTCCATTCATCTTTTAAGGGACCCCGCAGGGTCCTTTTTTTTTAGTTTTCCAGTTCTTTCAGGTCTTTGTTTGTCATGGCACAGACACATGAGTCTGAGTAGATGTTTACTGCAGTTTCAATCATGTCGATTACGGCGTAGATTGGAAGAATTACTCCCATTACACCAATTGGCATTCCTTTTCCAGCCATCAAAGAAAGTGTAAGGAAGAAACATCCCATTGGAACACCGGCGTTTCCAACAGCACTGATAACTGAAATAAGAATCCATGTTACAACTGTGATGAGGTTCAGTTCAACACCACCATTTTTCATAACGAAAAGTGAAGTTACCAGAATGAAAGCGGCACATCCGTTCATGTTGATTGTTGTACACATTGGAAGAATGAAGCGTGAGAACTTTTTGTGGCAGCCTACGCGGTTTTCAACACAGTCCATGGTTACTGGCAGAGTTGCGGCAGAAGATTTTGTGAACAAAGCTGTAAGAATAGCAGGAATCATGTTTTTGAAGTGTTTTACAGGATTGATTCCGCGTATCAAAAGGAAGATTGAAAGTACGATGAAGAACTGAATCAGGTTTCCTGAAAGTACAACTGCTGTGTAGCGGCCGATTGAATCAGCTACGATACCGCCACTCATTTCTTTAACAAGCTGTGCTGTAAAGGCAATGATTCCGATTGGAAGAATTGTGATGATCCAGCCGATGATTTTGAAAACCAGCTCCTGGAATCCAAGAACAATGTTCATGATGGCAGTTTTCTTTTCTGACTCTTCCATTTTAGAAATAGCAAAACCAAAAGCAAAAGAAACGATGAGAATTGAAAGAACGTTTCCTGATACAAATGGGTAAAGGATATTATCTGGAATTGCAGTGATGAAGTAGCTGAGAAAAGATGAAGAACTCATGCTTTCAATTTTGTCGGCTGCAACTCCTTCGTATGCGGCTACAGAAAGAACTTCCGGTTTAATGATGAAGAACAGAATTGCTGCAATTGTAGAAGCGGCAATAGTTGTAAGCAAAGTGTACATGATTGTACGTTTGAAAATCTTTCCTGTTTCTTTGTTTCCACCCAGCATGGCAAGAGTAGAAAGAACAGAAACTGCAATTGCAGGAACAGCTGTGAACTTGAAGAGTCTTGTGAAGACGGTTGCAACAAAGTCACAAACACTGTCGATGACACCAACGTGCAGTGATCCAAGAACGGCACCAATTACAAGGGCACCTACCCAAAAAATAACTTGTTTTAACTGTTTTGTCATAATAACTCCAAAATGAATTATACCTATATTATAGTAGACAATTGATTCTTGGTCTATTCTACAGTCAGATTTTATTGACTTATGCTGCCAAAAACAAAATAATGAATCTATGCAGAAAATCAAGAATAACGATTACCGATACGACAATTTTAAAAATGGAAAAGTTCTTCCATTCCTGGAAGGAAAAAAGAAAGGTCTGCCTTCTATGGGCTGGAATAGCTGGAATGCATTTGGAAGTTCAAACACGGAAGAACTTACCAGAATTATGGCAGATGATTTTATCCGCCTGGGACTTGATAAACTAGGTTATAAATACATTGTTCTTGATGACGGTTGTTACAGGCCTGTTCGTGTGGAAGGAAAACTTTCCAACGAACCTGTAAAATTTCCCGACGATTTCAAAGTGCTTTCCGATTACATCCATTCAAAAGGATTGAAATTCGGTATGTATAACGACATTGGAACAAATCTTTGTGCTGGTGCCGCTGTAGGAACCTGTGGTCACGAAAAAGAAGATGCTGCCTCTTATGTAAACTGGAGTGTAGATTTTCTGAAAGTAGACAACTGCTATTACCTTTGGGACAATGCCACTTTTTCAAATCCAAAAAATGCAAGATTTGTTTATGCACCTAATATCAAAAAGATTGAAATTGCAGGTCCTGTAAAAAATGGAGTTACCGGCACTTACCGTAAAATTTTTGAAGCCACAGCTGATGGTGAAATTACAGGCAACGGTCCTTATGTAAAAGATAATTTTGTTACCAATATCGGTACTTTTGATGGAACCGGCCCAGATCAGACTCCAATTGGTGATGAAAGCGGTGAACTCAGATTTTACGCTGTAGTACCGGAAGACGGCGAATACAGTTTTTCTGTTACTTATGCTACGGCAGAAGAACCGGGACAGGGGGCATGGCTTCAGGTGGCCGTTGGTGAAGAGCTTTTTTACGATGATTTTCTTCCTGTAAGCGGCGGAAAAAATACCTGTGCTACTTATCCGCTTATAAAATTGCAACTGAAGGCTGGTAAAAATATTATCCGCCTTATGAACCACCGCCGTCAGGAAAATACTCTGTCATCTTATGCAAAGCTTCTTGAAGAAATCAACCTGATAAAACCGGACAATGATCTTGTTTTCAGTACCTGCGAATGGGGAAAAACACAGCCTCAGGACTGGGCTTACAAAACTGCAAATTCCTGGCGCATTCTGAACGACATTACTTTTTGTGTAGGATGCCCTGGAAACAACGGAAAAGCTTCCTGGGTGGACGGATATACTCCAAGCGTAACTTCCCAGTACAACAAAGCCGTTATTATGGATGAGTTTGCCGGTCCTGAAAAAGGATGGAATGATCCTGATATGCTTGTGGTAGGCATGGATGGCTTGAACGAAGAACAGAATAAAACTCATTTTGCCATGTGGTGCATGATGAACTCCCCTTTGATGCTGGGAATGGATTTGCGCCGGGTACAAAAAGGTGACTGGATTTACAATATCATTGCAAATAAAAAAATGATTGCCTTAAATCAGGATGTTCTTGGTGTGCAGGCAAAACGAATTAAGGCTGTATGGAAAGAAAACGGCAGCCTGATGGAACTTTCATCACCAGATACAACTTACTGCCGCAATAACGAACGCCTTGATGTTCTTGCAAAACCACTTCACGACGGCTCAATTGCCCTTGCTTTCTTCAACCTGAGTCAGACAGAAACTTACGAAGGTATTCCCATTTTCATGAAAGAAATAATGGATGCAATCGGATATAAAATGCCTCTTCGGCCGGACTTTGTAAATTCCCAGAAAATCCTGATAGAAAATCTGTGGACTGGTGAAAAAGATGAAATCTGCTGGAGTAAAAGTGACAGCGAGAAGGGTGTTTCTTTTGTATGCAAAAAACTTGGACCTTGCGAAAGCCTTGTAATCAAAATTGCAACTGCGGAGCCTTTGGACAGAAAAACTGCCGCAAAAACGGTGCACGAATACCTTTTGAACACAATGGCCGAAGCCGACAGTGACCACTGGAAAAAAGCTGAAGCTCTGAAAGATCTATACGACTGCCGGACTTGTGCTGCCCATATTGCCCAGGTTTATGTAAAAGGCATTATGGCTGCTTCCCATAATGGCGCTGAACCTGTTTTTGCAGGATCTACCCTTATTTCCCATGAAGAAGCCGCCCAAATTACAGCTCGTCTTTTGAATCCCGAAATCCGCCTGAAGATTTAAGAGTGATTAAATCAGCGGTGCAAATACCGGCATCAATAAAACGGTAATCAGGCCGGTAACCGCAACACTTAATCCGCTCATGGCACCTTCTGTGTCACCAATCTGTAGTGCTTTTGAAGTGCCAAGGGCGTGGCTTGAAGTACCAATGGCTACGCCTACGGCAACCGGTTCTGTAATGTGGCAGATGCGGCAAATCACTTCTGCAAAAAGACTTCCTACATTCCCTGCAAGAATTACCATCATGGCAGTAATGGCTACGTGTCCCTGATACTGCTGTGTAATGGCAAAGCTGATGGCCGTTGTAATGGATTTTGGCAGCAGTGAAACATATTCTCTGTGTCCGATTTTAAATGCAACGCACAATGCCCACACACTTACAAGGTTTACAATTACACCGGTAAAGATGCCTGTCAGAATGGCAAATGCGTTTTCCTTTAATTTTTCAAACTGTTCGTACAGCGGAATGGCAAGACAGACTGTAGCAGGAGTCAGAAACCAGCTGATAGGAGCTGCACTTGTTTCGTACATTTCAAAAGGTGTTTTTGTAAAATACAGAAACAGGATACAGAAAGTACAGGATACAAGAAGTGGGCTGAAAAGAAAGAAATTTGTTTTTTTGTAAAGCCAGGTTCCAATCATAAAAAAGGCTAGAGTAAGGAAGGTTCCCCAGTAAAGAGAAGATGACAAAAAATTATTCAGCATTTGAGGCTCCTTTTTCGTTACGTTTCTGTTTTCCACGCATAATAATCTGAGTAACCCAGCCTGTTGCAACCATAACAAGGATTGTAGTTCCAATGCCAATCACCAGGAACTGAATTCCGTACTGTTTCATAAGCGGAAATGCCTTGATAAAACCTACACAAGGCGGAACAAAGAAGATCGGCATGATTCCCAGAATATAGGATGAAGCTTCCTTTACCTTTTCAAGCTTGATGATTCTGGTTTCAAGTAAAATGAACATGATTACAAGGCCGTAAATGCTTGCTGGAATTGGGAGTGGCACAAAAAAATGAATCAGCTCTCCAATAAAACTTACGGTAAGAATAATAAACAACTGAAAAACGTATTTCATGCAGCTAGTATATCATGAATCAAAGATTTGTGTTATATTGGAACCAGGAGATTTCAAAACCAGCGGCTTCCAACAGTACTGCCGAAGGGAAAGCCATGAATCGCCGGGTAGAAATTACGATATTAGAGTAAAAACGGGAAAATTGATTTTTAGTTTCCTAGGCGCATGCCTGTAATATTTACGGTAGCAACTAGTTTTTCCTGGTCGTCACGTACATTGATATTGTAGTTGATTATGGAACGGCCGTCTTTTATGATTTCACTTTCAGCAGTAAGGTGAGAACCTTTTGCAGGTCGAAAGAAATTTATTGTGCTGTTTACAGAAACTGCATGTCCCTGTTTGAAATTTGATGCTACAGCAAAAGTAAAGTCTGCCAGTGTAAAGATTGCTCCTCCCATAACAGTGTCTGCAACGTTCAGATGCTTGTCTTCCACTTTGAGAATGCATTTTGCATATTTTTCTTTTACTTCAACAATATCAATGCCGGTAGTTTCCATGGCATAGCGGTCTCTTCCAAAAAAGAGTCTTGCTTCTTCAAGATCGGTCATTTATTTCTCCAAAAGGGCTTTTTCACCCCAGCTTTTATTATACTACAAATGTGTGATTTCCGGGGCTTTTGCTTCAACTTTTTCTGCAATAATTTTTCCATCATTCTGATTTCCGCTGATAATTCTTACAAATACAGAACCTGCAACTACGGCTTCTACACCTGATGCAAGGGCAGCTTACTGAAAGTATTTTCCAAATGGCTTTTTCCCTTTATAATAAACATATGCCGCCAATGCGGATCAGGAGAACAAAATGGGAAAACAGTCTGATTGGGACGAATACTTTTTGAATATTGCAGCTGAAGTTGCTAAAAAATCCAAGGACCCATCATCACAGTGCGGATGCGTTATTGTAGATAAAAATCACCGGGTTATTTCGGTTGGTTACAATGGACTTATTCAGGGAGCAGATGAATCAAAGCTTACACTTAGCGAACGTCCTATGAAATACCGCTTTGTTGTTCATTCAGAACTGAACGCCATTCTTTTTGCACATCAGGATTTAACTGGTTGTACCATTTACAACAATATTGCTACCTGTGACAACTGTCTAAAGTACAGTCTTCAGGCCGGCATCAAGCGGTTTGTGTACAGAAACCTTAGAGTTCATTCCCACGTTTCAGGTTCCTCAAAAAGCATGACAAATTTTGAAAGCGATCTTGCCATTGTGCGCCTGCTTTCAGCAATGCCAGATGTAGAAACACTGAACATAACCAACGGAAAAACTTATTCTCAGGATATTATTGATTCTTACGAAAAAGACAGCGACGAGTATAAAGAACTGACCTCATGGTAAAAATCTCTGGTGTTTGAATCTGAAAATCACCAGAGAATTTACAACTAAGTAAGCTTTGAACAGGACTAAAGCAGTTTTTCCAGTTTATCCAGATCACTTTCCTGGGTGGCCCAGCTGGTGGCAAAACGCACTACAGTATGTTCATCATCATATTTTTCCCAAAACGAAAACTTAACTTCTTTTTCAAGCTGAGCTTTTTTGCTGTTCGCAAGAATAATAAATTTTTGATTTGTAGGACTTTCAATGAAGAAACGGTAGCCTTTGTCACGGAAGATTTTTTCCATACGGTGGGCCATTTTGATGGCATGACGGCTGATATTCATATAAAGATCATTGGTAAACAATGTGTCAAACTGAATGGCGTTTAATCTTCCTTTTGCAAGAAGTGCCCCGGCCTGTTTTACCATGGTGACAAAGTGACCTGGCATATTATTTTTTGTATATACCAGTGCTTCACCGCAAAGAGCACCAACCTTTGTTCCACCGATGTAGAACACGTCACAGTATTCAGCCATATCTTTAAGTGTAAAATCAGCTTCAGTTGCGGCAAGGGCATATCCAAGTCGTGCTCCGTCAGCATAAAGAGGTATGTTGTATTTGTGACATACCTTCGAAATAGCTTCCAGTTCTTTTTTTGAATAAATGGTTCCATATTCTGTTGGCTGTGAAATATAACACATGCCTGGTTCTACCATATGTGAGTGATTTCCATCTGCATAGAAAACGGCCAGATAATTTTCCAGTTCAGAAGCTTGGATTTTTCCAAGGTGAGCAGGAAGTGGCAGAACTTTATGTCCTGTGAATTCAATAGCACCACCTTCATGGGTTGCAATGTGTCCTGTTTCCGCGGCAACAACGCCCTGATAACGCTGAAGGATGGTGGAAATAACTACAGCATTTGTTTGTGTTCCACCTGTAAGAAACCAGACCTGAGCTTCATCTTTGCCACAAGCTTTTTTGATTTTTGTTACTGCACTTTCTGTGTATTCATCGGCTCCGTAACCAGACAGAGCTTCCATATTTGTTTTTACAAGAGCATCCAGGATTTCTGGAACTGCTCCCTGAATATAATCACTTTCAAAGGAAATCATAGGTAAACTATATCAGAAACTTAATGATTTTTGTATAATGAAACCATGGAAAGTTTGAAATATATTGATTTTGAAAAGAGTTTTGATGCACTGAAGAATATTCCTTCTTTTGGTGTTGCAGGAAATTTTACAGGACATCTTGAACAGGCTGGTGAAGCACGAGATTTTGCAAATATGAAAACTGAATCAGCAAATGCACCTAAAGCACTTTTCCCAACTTACATTCCAAACAAAGGTCCGGCACCAGAATTCCTCCAGATGTATCCATTTGACTGTGAAAAAATCATCTTTCCAAAAAACGAAGAAAAAATTCAAATTGAACCCGAATGTGCCATTTTGTGTGATCTTATTTGGGAAAATGGTTTTGTTGAAAAAGTAACGCCACAGTATTTTTTTGCTTCCAATGACTGTTCCATCAGAAAAGACGGTGCACGAAAAATCAGTGAAAAGAAAAACTGGGGAGAATCTTCAAAGGGAATAAGTACTCATTTTTTGAAAACAGATAATTTTCTTCCTGGTGGAGTAATGGACGGTTATCGGATTGCAAGCTTCCTTCTCCGGGACGGACAGATTTTTGATTATGGTGAAGACAGCCGTGTCATGGATTACAGTTATTTTTACGGTCAGCTTCTTGATTGGATAAAAAACAAGTTGAATAATCAGGCAGATGAAGGTCCTGCCGAAAATCTTCACGAATATTTAACAGGAAATAAAGAAAAAGGACTTGTAATGGAACAAAATCTTCCTTCCCAGGTTCTGATTTCTATTGGTGCAACCCGCTATACTGCCTTTGGTGAATCAAATTTCTTAAAAACTGGTGATGAAGCGGTTGTTGTTGTTTATCCTGAAGCTGAATTTAGCCACGAAGAGCTTTCGGCTTACATAGCAAAAAAAGCAGCTCTTCCCAAAACCGTAAGCTGCCTTTATCAGAAAATAGTGGTGTAAAAAAGGGTTAAAGCTCTTCAAGCTCTTCCAGTTCTTCAATTTCACCTGCATCTTCGGCTTCGGTATTAGAACTGTAGTATTCTGCAAGAACGATGCTGAAGTTTGTGGACATGATTTTCTGAATTTCCAGAACTTCAGTGCGGATTGTATCGTAGTTTTCAGTGAAAACCTGTATTACTTTATTATCAAGTTCACCTTTGTTTCCCATGTCGTTAAGAATATCAATGACTTGTTCCCGCGAAAATTCACTTTTATAGCTGCGTTTTTCACTTAAGGCACTGGCTACATCAGAAACAACCAGAATTCTGTCGATGGCAGAAAGATTAGCTCCCATAAGTCCCAAAGGATAACCTGTTCCGTTTAGTTTTTCATGGTGATGACAGGCGTTGTCCAGAATCTTTTTAGGAATGATTCCCTGAAGAATTCGCTTTGTGTGGTTTACATGGGCACGCATAATAGTTAAGTCATTGTTTTCAAGGCGGCCGGCACTTTCCAGAATCATGGCTGGTGTTTTAAGTTTGCCAATATCATGAAGAAGAGCTGCCATAAACAGAATGTTCAGATCTGTTTCAGGAATATCCATTCTTGTACCGATGCTCAGCGCGTAACAGGAGGTTTTGATGATATGGTTCAGGGTAAATGTGCTCTTTAAGTCCATTATGTAAATGAGCAGCTTTAGCAGCTGAAATTTGTCAGCTTCCGTGTAGGAAATAACCTGCTGGAAAAACTTATTCTTCAAAGAAAAATTACCGCATTCTATTGTGTTAATAAGGTAGTTATCTTTGTTTACCGCAAGGAATATATCTATGGCGTGACTTGAAATGTAATTTCCTGCAATTTTTTCAATAATATCCCTGTTTGTAAAATCAGTCTCGGTGGTGTAGTCTTCAGAAAAAGTCCAGGCTATGATGCGGCTTGCAAGGAACATAAGATTGGTGATTTCGTAGTTTTCAACTGTAGATGTAAGATTTTCGTTGAAAGGAAGATTGTGGAATCGGAGATTGTTGCAAAGGTTCCCCAGTGGAGTCATATGTTTTATGTAACACTGTCCAAACCAAAATGAATCTGAAGCAAGTGAATCGTTCTGGAAAATTTCATTAGGCTTAGGCATAGGTTTACCAATATTGGCAGGATCGTGACGATAGAAACCGATGGTATGGAGAAGTGCGAGAATATAAGCATCCTGAAGGATTTTTCGGTCTTTGTATCCGGCACCACGTAAAAGTTCTACAGTCATAAAGGCTGTCTGTTCGCAGTGGAGAGTAAGACTTGTATTGATTTGGAATAAACTCCTGGAAATCAATTCCAAAACTGCATCAACAGACAGTACATCGCCTGGTGATACAATTTCACTAAAACTTTTATCCATAACTTTTAAATTATAAAAGAATAATTTTGAATTGGCAAATAATTTTACCTCCGAAATGTATCCGAAATGTATTCCTAATCAATTTCCAGGAGCATTCTTTCTACAGATTTACCACAATCTGTTCAATTTTACCGGTTCTGGCAAAAAGGGTAGCACTTTCTTCTCTTGTAAGGGCTGTTCCTTTTCTTGTAACGGAATTGCCGTTCATGCGGACGGTGATTTCATCTTTTCCATTCTTTACATATTCAACAGAAGTTCCGCACCAGGTAAAGTTCAATTTTCCATTCTGATCAAATTCCTCATCAAGAAGCATTGATGGAGCAAATCCAGCTATACCGTCTTCAATACATATGCCAAGTTCACCCCATCTTGTAAGCACTTCTTCCTTAACCTGACCTGTCATTCCAGGCTGTTTAGCTCCCTGTTTCCATGGAGTGTGGGAATAAGGATCCATAGGGAAAGCACCCCAGATATCAGGAGCTTTATTGAATCCAAGTCCCTTTCTTACTTCAAAATAGGCTTTTATCAATTCTGACTTTGTTTTTTCGTTGGTGGCTGCAAGTGCATTTTCCTGGACAGCCAGAAGAAGCTTTGCGTTCATGTGCCAGTAGATACTTCCAAGTCCTTCGTAGGCATAGAAGGTTCCAGAACGGCCGGTAAAACTCTGGTGATTGAAGGTTTTTTCGTACAGAGCCATAAGTAGTTCCAGCTCTTCGTCTGTTGGTTTAAGCTTATCTTCCTGGACGCTGATTATATTGCCGATAGCTTCTTCATTGCGGAAATCAGGATTGAAATGCCATACGCCAAGAATATCCTGGCGAAGGTAAAGTCCGCTGGTTCTTTCAATCAGATTTTTTAATCCTTTTGTATCTTTTTCAGAAATACAGTTTTTGTCTTCAAAATGCGGCAATTCCTTATTAGGATAGAGCATGTAGGAATTCTGCCGAGGTTCGTACATTGCAGAATTTCTCAGTTTTGTTAAAAGCTCCAATGCTTCTTTGTCAGAAAGAAGTCCACTTGAAAGAACAGCAACCTGACCTTCAAGCATTTCCTGAAGATTTTCAACATACATTTCATCGCCGGAAAGACGGAGTGTGTTGTATGCGTGATAAAGTCCGTCTGATCTTTTGTTTACGAAAATTGTGTGGTCTGTATGTTTCTGGAAAGCAGAAAGCACGGAAAGCAGATCTTCCTTTTTAATTTCTACTTTATTACCATAACCATTTTCGTAAAGCGAGTTTCTTTCGGTTTCAAAAATCAGCTGAGCTTTTTCGTTGAAAGAAGCCCGTTTTTTTGGATCAGAAGCGGTTTTTACAGCGTCAGATTCTTTAAAGAGTTTTCCAATTTCCACAGTAGCCTTTAAAAGCTGTTCCGGGAGTAAGAAAGCTTCTGCCGCTGATTCACTGTAGATTTTTATAAGGAAGGCTGTGAATCTTCTGATGTAATAAAGTGTGACCATGGAAAGTCCCCAGCCTGCAAGTGCGTTGTTTGCATCATTCCATTCAGGGCGTTGTGTATTCAACCAGATTCCGCCACCTGGAATAAAGTTTGCCATTTTAGCAATAAGAATCTGCATCAGTTTTGCTGTAAGTGAAACATGGGTAACAAGGCCGTCTTTTCCACGAACCAGTTTTGCATCACTTCCCATAACTTCAGTTTCCTTCATAAGACGGTCGCTGAGTTCCCTGTCAAAGGCAATGGAGTTTCTTGGATCTTTTATGAGATCTGAATATTTTTTTATTCTGTAAGGTACATTTGATGAAGAGAAAATTTCTGTGTTAAGCAGACTGACAAGCTCCTGGTGATTTGTTTTATTCCAGAATTCCAGCAATTTTTCAAGATAGATTACCTGATGGTCACCCCAATATCCAATCTGTGCCCATGGATCATCTGGATTTGGAATTTCCCAGTTAAGTCCTTTTCTGGAAATATGATAAGGATTGAATCCGTCTATTGTCATGGCGTTCAGGAATTTGGCAGTGATGTTTTTGATGTAGGAAGGGTAACTCCAGGCAAGTGCTTCCCAGTTCTGGAAAATATCGCGCCAGTTTCCTTCGTAGTTCAGTACAGGATTTCCAAAATTGTCCTGAAGAATGATGGAAAAACGGTTCCATGGACGGCTTGGATCTCCGTGGCGTCGACTGAAGGTAAGTGGAAGATATTCACAGAAAAGACGCATAAAATGAGGATTACCGCTTTTTTCAATTTCTGAAGAAAGTTCTGTGTAAGTTACATCTTTCTCCAATGAACAGGTGATTTTTTTAAGTTCTTCTGCAACCGGTTTGTTTCTTTCTGCTGCAAATGCATTGAAGTCACTTATGTTGATTTTACCTGAATTCTGAAAAATTCCCCCACGCATAATATTGAACATAACGTTTGCTTCGTGGTGAGCAGCTGTCATTTCATGGGCAGTATTCTGGATTCCGTCGGCCTGGGCAATAAAAGAAGTCATTTTTTCAATACCCAGAGAAATGTCTTCTTTTAGATCTTTTTCAAAAACTTTGCGGTCTTTTACAAGGGATTTCAGGTTCATTAGTTTTTTTGCATCGTACCAGGTGTCAAATATCTGGAACCAGCTTTCAGAATCAGAAGAATTCAGATTTATTTTTTTGCAGATAAAACTTGATGGGCGTTTTCCTTTTACGCATGAGATTTTTTCAAAGCTCTGTCCACGGGCAAAACGTAGCGGAGCGTCAGTATCCAGGATAAGTTCTTCTTCTGCGGAGAACCAGCTTACATTTGCGTAAAGACCTTCATTTGGCTCTGCCTTGTCTGAAACTACTGAAGAAACAGTAAAAAGTGCAAGATTAGATTCGGCGTCAAAATCGGTTTTCTTGTAGGCATCAAGAAGATTGCTCTTTACGTTTTGAAAATCAGCGGTACAGCAGGCCGGCATAATGTTACGGCAGCCATCAAGAATCTCAAGATTTATAGCTTTTTCGCCAAGATTTCTGATTTTTACAGTGCGTACAAGTCCGTATTTTGCGGAACTGGTCCACCCCTGCATAAAGGAAATGTTCAAATCTGTATTGATTTCTTCAAACCAGATTTTTGTTCCTGTAATGTTTTTGTAGATATTTCGGAAAAGCTTATTATCTGAAGAAAAACGTATTGCGGCTGAAGAATTTAAATCAGCAAAAGGTTCCCAAAGGACAGTATTTCCATCTTTATTTATTTTGATGCTGGTGTAAGGTCCAGTAACGTTTTTTAAATCTGAAACTTTATCTGCGGTGTAATAAGGGAAAATGGCATGATCACAGTCAATGCGACCTGCAGTAATACCGCCCAAAGACCAGCAGAAATTCCATATATCAGAAGAACTTGTGATGGTCATAAAAAAATCGTCCATCATGTCATAATTTTCAATTTTATAGAATCGTTCTCCCTCAAAAGTAATGAAATTTCCTTTTACTTCTTTCATAAAGTCCTCCATAACAATAAATTTAAAATGTCTTTCTCTGTATGTCAAATTTTTAAGATAAGACAAAATAATTGATATTTTTCAAAAAAAACATAAAAATATGATTTTCTCCATAGTGATGACACAGATGTTTTTAAGAAATGTTGTTCCGAAGTTATAAAATTGACTTTTTAAGACAATTATCATATATTTGTACTAGAATCGTTTATAGGAGGTATTGTTATGGCAACTTCAAGTTTATCAAAGTCTTTCGTTATCAAAACTAAAACCGAAGCTAAGAATTTTGTGAAACTCTTTACCGAACAAGATAAAAATCCTCCACTTAAGGATGTTAATGTTATTTCTGTTTCAAAAGAACGTCTGAAAGAGTTAATTAATGCTTCAAGAAAATAGTTTTGAGATAATTCATCTTTTTGAGCTTCTTTCAATGGACGGTGGAGAAAGTTATTTCAAAAAAAATGGCAGAGTCGTTTACATCCATCAACAAAGATGTAGAAACTTTCTTCAAAGAAAAGGCAGTTCAATCCTGTAAACTCAATACCTCTTCAACATACATAATCGTTTCTACAGACAGTAAGCTGGAAGTTTTAGGGTATTTTACGTTAGCTACAAAAATGCTGACACTGAAGCTTTCAACTTTGTCAAAATCTGAACAGAAATCAATAAGTCGATACGGTTATTATGATGAAGATTCTGATTCTTTAAAAATTCCCGCGATTTTGATTGCTCAATTAAGCCGTAATTTCAATACAGATAATGTACTTCATGGTTCGGATTTAATGGATATTGTATTGAAGCAGGTAAAAAACATTTTAAATTTAACCAGTGGCAAAACGGTTTTTCTCGAATGCGAAAAAATAAAAAAACTCACAGATTTTTATGAATCGCAGAGTTTTAAGTTTCTTGATACAAAACTTCTTTTAAAAGATAGTAAAGAATTAATTCAAATGTATCGTTTGATATAGAGCAATACCTAACAAGAGGTTCGTAGCCGACACACGGTCAAATCGCCTGCGGTACAACCCATTGTTAGGTTGATGGCGCACTGTGCCACTTTCGGTGAAAGTAAATGACATTACTACTAAAGGAAATTACAAAAACTGAAAAAGAAGTTTCAAATCTGTTTGGTAAATACCATGGGATAATATATAACGAACGGGGAGAAAAGGAATTTGATTTCTCTTGTTCAGGGGATGGAAAATGGTGTTCTTTAAGAGGAGAGTTTACTGCGGAAAATTATGGAAACAATAAAACATTCTATAAAAAAAATTGTGGCAATCTTAAGTTGGGTTTTATTAGTCATTGGTGGACTTCTTGTTATTGGAAGTTTATTGGGATTAGCATAACAATTCACCTTTAAAACTTTCTTCACTATTATAAAAAAAACAGCCAAGTTAAACTTATCTCCATAATATCCAAATTGTGTTGAATTTTGACGGTATATAATTTATACTACAGAAAGTATGTCAGTTCCTTTGAGTCTGCAGATTACAAGGTATTACGATTATTATCGTGATAAAGAAATTTCGTTTACAAAAGAAACTCTTCATTTTCTCCGAATTGATCCACGCCAGATTTATGTAAAATGTAATGGTGGACAGTGGTCTTGTATTATAAATTCAACTTCATTTCAATTTGCTAAAATCATTGTAGGAGCTACCAGCGGTTTTGCTGCAGAAATCAAGAAAAAACGCGATCTTCCGGTTTCTGTACGTTATTGTTTTATAGAACAGGATACAACACCTCTTAGTTTTTTTGTAAATGGCCGTGTATCTGCTGTAGAATCATTTAAAAATTCCAGTGAACTTCTTATTGTAACAATTGAATTTTCCCAGCAGCCACCAGATGATCTTATTCTCCGTCTTGGCAGCTTTATTGATACCAACGAAAACTTTTCACGTCGCAAAGAAGAACGCATTATAATCAATGCCGATTCTATCCGCAAACTGAATATGGAAAAAGAAGAAACTCTGATTTCCATTGCTCATGTTCCACGCCGTTGTGTTCTTCGTGATCTTTCTTTTGGTGGAGCAAAAATCCTTTGTATGGGACTCCCTCGTTTCCTTGTAAACAAAGAAGCTTCTCTTAAAATCACCTTCCTGGAGCCACAGGTTTCCATGAATATTAATGGAAAGGTGGTTTACGCTGAAAATCTGGAAGGAAGAAAGGATATTGTTATAGCAAATATTGAATTTGATCCTGAAAAAGTACCAATGGCTTATAAAGTTCAGATCAATGAATACATTACAAATAACAAGATGAATCTTCTTCAGCAAAATAGAGCACGTGTTTCTCAGGCTACACAGCAGAATCTTTCTTCAGCTGAACCTCAGAAATAAGCCACTTATCTTCATTAAATCAATTTTTTTCTATATAATAGAGGCATTATGAATCCAAAGAATTCGCTTGAATCAGTTTATTTCATTAATCTTCCTGAAGATTTTAAAATTTCTTCTGCTGCTTTGCAGATTGACCCAACTATTCCCCTTCCTGTTCAGAAAAAGGACGATGAAACAGAAGAAAATATGGATTTTTCTTCACTTAATGAAGAACAAATTCTTGCCGGAATCCTGACAGTTCTTGCTTACGATCACAAAAATAAAAATCTTGATTACTACCGTTCCATTATTACAAAGGCTCGTCCTGAAATCAAAAAGGAACTTTGTGAAGCCGCTATTCTTAAAACCAAGAATGAAGATTTTGATATTGCAGAAGAAATTTTCATGGCACTTCACGGTCTTGATCCTGAAGATAATGCTGTAGTCCTTAATATGGCTCTTTTCCTTGATGAACGTGCTGAAAGTTACAGAAGGGCAGGACTTTTTGATGATGCTGATGCTTACGATAGTGATGCTCTTTTGTATTATAAACAGGTTATGGATGCAGATCCTGCAATTCCAGATGCGTTTTTCAATGCTGGATTTTTCTACCTGAAGTCCCAGAGCTTCCGTGAAGCCAAAGATTGTTTTGAAACCTACCTTGCACTTACCTGCGATTCTTCCGATGAAGATATGGGAGAATCTGGAATCTACAAAAAGGAACGTGCCCAGGAAATCGTTGATAATATCAAGAATCAGAATATGGACGATGTACGTTTTAAGGCAGCCTACGATTTGATTTCAAAAGGTGAAGAAGAAAAAGGATTGGAAGAAATCCGTATATTTATCCAGAACAATCCTAAGGTTTGGAATGCCTGGTTCATGCTTGGATGGGGTATGCGTAAACTGGAACGCTACGACAGTGCAAAGCAGGCCTTTCTTGAAGCTTTAAAATGTCCTGGTGGAGACCAGAGTGCTGATACTTACAATGAACTTTCACTGTGTTATGTTCAGGAAAAAGATTTTGCTCAGGCTCAGAAAGTGCTTTTAAAAGCTTATGAACTGGAACCAGAGAATACAAAGATTATTTCCAATATGGGGTATCTTGCTCTGGCACAGGGAAAAACTGAGGAAGCCCGTAAATTCTTTACTGCAGTTCTGGAATTTGATCCTAAAGATCAGATTGCCCTTCATGAACTGTCTAAGCTGGAAATCTAAAGCTCCAGTTTATCACCAGCTTTTATTCCTGTTTTCTCAAACCAGCCTTGAGGTACTTCAAGAGCGTAGCGAACGCTTACGGTGCTTACAACAGAATTCAGGCTGTAGGGCGTCATATCGAAAATATCCCTTATAACTCCCTTTGAATCAATATATGCTATTGAGAGTGGGTGAGGGGTGTTCTTCATCCAGAATGAAAGAATCTGATCGTATTCAAAGACAAAGAGCATTCCTGTTCCGTCAGGGATTTTTTTTCTTTCCATAAAACCGTGCTGGCGTGTATCAAATGTGTCGGCAATTTCAGCGGCAACGGTTACGGTTGAACCATCAGCTTTAGTAATGGAATAGTTTTTTACAGGCAGTTTTTTCGCACTGGAACAGGATAGGAAAATTAAAGATAAAACAAAAATAATTACGGTTTTTTTCATGGTGATTAAAGATCGTTAAGGAACATTTCCCGGGTTTTTTCGAAAACTGATTTTTCTACCCGACTTTTATCCTGAATTTCATTGAAAATATTGTTGTCTACGTATTTTAACGTAAGAGGTTTTTCGAGAGTCATTGTTACATCATCGTTGGACCACTGGGCTTTCTGAGGAGTAAGTGATTCAGGATCTCCGTATTTTTCACAGAGTTTTGAAAAAATGGAATAATAATCCATTTTATTACGATTTACATTGATGATTATTGTGTAAAGTCTGTTTTCATTAAACTGAAACCAGCATCTTTCAAGAAAAGTGCTTCCCCATCGGGTAGCATCAGTTTCGATAAGAGTATTATTCTGGCCTGGCAGAAAGGAAACGTCTCGGTCACCATTGTAGCCAAAATCAGAGTTTTTCTTTAACTGTTCTTTTGTAGTTTCAACAGAAGAACCCAGCTTTACTCCGCCATAACCATCAGGAAGGTCTGTGGCAAAAAGAAAAGCCGAAACAAATAGTGAGAGAGAACAAAAACAGAATTTCTTGATAATCTTCATACTAAATTATCGTTACCTGTTGCCCATTTCCTGAGCCTGTTTTTTATAGAAAGCAGCCTGTTTGAAAACTTCTGTGCAGTCTTTGATAAAAATCTTGTTGTTCTGAATGGCAAGCATTGTAAGCTGCTGGAAATCGTAGATTGCTTTTGGCTGCTGGTCATGTGGAATACCACACATATTTGCAATATCCTGTGGAGAGAATTCTGTAAGCATAGGATTTTTTCCGTTAAGGATAGAGAGCTTCTGTTTTTCAAGCTGGAGACAGAGCATATCAAGCATTTTCTGCATTGGAACACGAAGAGATGCATTGTCCAGCTGGCGGCTCATGGACCACAATCTTTCTGCAAGTGTAGTTGTAAGACGGGCAATCAGCTGTGGCTGTGTTGTTACCATCTGGTTGAAGTTGGCGCGGTTTACAACAAGAAGACGACAGTTTTCACGGGCAATTGCACTGGCTGAGCGAGGTTTATTTTCAAGCAAGGCCATTTCACCAAACATATCGCCCTGTTTAAGCACTGCAAGAACTACTTCATTTCCGTCAACTACTTTTGAAATTTCTACTTTACCTGTCTGGATGATGTACATTTCGGCACCACCCTGACTTTCAGAGAAGATCATTGTGTCGGCAGGATATTCACGAGCCTGATCGGCAGTTGGTTCAAGAAAAACCGGTTTAGTTGTCTGTCTAAGGGCGATGAAGCGACGTTTTGCCACTTCGGCTTCGGCTCCAACTGGTCTTGTTTTAAGGAACTGGTAGTAGGCATAAGAAGCAATGTTCATTTTGCCTGCTTTTTCGTAATACTGGGCAACATTGAATACCTGAATAGGATTTTCTGCAACCACATTGTTCAGTGTTGCCTTAGTAAGCATTTCATTCATCTTTCTCATGCGGTTTGCAAAAGCTTTGATGATTTTAAGAGCTACAGGAGTGTTTGCTGCAATCAGTTCAGGATACTGATCTTTTCTTACAGCAATGGCAGTTACGTCAGTTGCGCAGATAGCATTTTCAATCTGAGGTCGGTTTGCAAAACAGGAAACAACTGCAACAAAGTCTCCAGGTCCAAGTCGTGAACTGTTAGGATCTCCGATTCTGTTACAAACCACAAGACCTTTCTGGATGATGTAGAACATATCTACATTTCCTTTACCTTCCACAACCATGTATGAACCGGCTTTGAAATTTACAAACTGTAACTGAAGCATCTGCTCTACCCTCCTGATTTATTATCGACCTGTTTTACCAGGCCGGTGAGCGCTACTTTTTCTGTTCGCTTGGCTTTTTCTTTGCTTCTGCAACAGCCTTTGCCATTTTTTCACGGGCTTTTTCTACATTGTTTACCATCATGATTGGCTGTCCTGTTGCATCAAGAACGTCTCGCCACAGTGAACCTTCAGGATCAACTGCATTTCGGTGGGCAGTTACAACCTTGATTGGAAGATGAACGTATTTGTCGTGAACAAGACCAATTACCATCTTTGTTTTTCCGGCCATAGCTGCGTGTACAGCGTTATTTCCAAGGCGTTCACAGTATACAGAATCAAAAGCTGTTGTAACTGCGGCACGAATCTGGTAACCAGGATCAATATATTTAAGGTTGATTTCTGTACCTTTTGCTTTGAAGTATTTGTTGATTTCGTCACGGATATAAATACCGATATCAGCAAGTTTTTTATTACCTGAAGCATCAGTTGCACCTGTTGACTGAAGAAGATCCTGTCCGGCACCTTCAGAAACTACAATTACAGCGTGTCCACGTTTTTCAAGGCGTCGTTCAAGACATGCCAAAAATCCGTTTTCACCTTCCATTTCGAATGGAACTTCAGGAATAAGACAGAAGTTTGTTTCGTGTGAAGCAAGAGCTGCATAAGCGGCAATAAATCCAGCTTCGCGACCCATAAGTTTTACAAGACCAATACCATTAATCTGGCTGGCAGCTTCCATGTGGATAGAAGCAATAGCATCTTTTGCCTGCTGAACAGCTGTTTCAAAACCGAATGAGCGGTCCATGAAAAGAAGGTCATTATCAACAGTTTTTGGAATACCTACAACTGCACATTTGATGTGACGTTTTTCAACTTCGCAGGCAATATCGTAAGAACCGCGCTGTGTTCCGTCTCCACCAAGAATAAAAAGCATATTGATGTTATCACGTTCAAGACAATCAACGATTTCACCAACACGCTGTCCGCCCCCACGGCTTGTACCAAGGAAAGTACCACCAATTTTGTGGATTTCATCTACGTTATATGGATCCAAATCGATTGGAGCATATCCTTCTTCAGGGAAGAATCCGTGGTAACCATAGCGGTAACCTTTTACTGTTGTAACACCATAGCGTTTGTTCAAACAGCGTACGATAGCACGGATAACGTCGTTAAGACCAGGACAAAGACCACCACAGGTACAGATACCGGCACGAACATGTTTTGGATCAAAGTAAATTTTTTCGCGAGGACCGGCTTTTTCCATAAGGTTTGTGCAGTCAAGAGGATCTTCTTTTCCACCAAACCAGTTGATGATGTTTCTTACGTAAGTTTTATCTTTTACGTAGTTGGCTTTATAATCGCCAAGTGTATTTGAAAGTTTAATTGGAGAATCTATTGTGCATTCTCCAAGATTATCGATTGTGAAATCAAAATTGTCTGCCATTTCAGACTCCTGTTTAAATATATAACATTATAATTCTACTATATATGCACTGAATTTTCAATTGATTTTTTGGAGCGCCTGTCGTATATTAGGAGTCAGTTATGGATAAAATTGTCATTTATACAGACGGAGGATGTTCAGGGAATCCAGGACCTGGAGGGTGGGCCTGTGTAGTTATTGCAGACGGTGTAGCAAAGCAGCTTTCTGGTGGTGAAGATAAAACTACAAATAACCGCATGGAACTTTGTGCCGCCATTGCAGCTCTTTCCGTAATCAAAAATACACCTGCTTTTAAAGGCCGTGAAATTGAAGTAAATATAGACAGTCAGTATGTAAAAAATGGAATTACATCATGGATTGCTGGCTGGAAAAAGAAAAACTGGGTTACCGCCGACAAAAAACCGGTTAAAAATCAGGATTTGTGGGTAATGCTTGATGAACTGAACTCGTCAATGAAAGTTGACTGGAAGTGGGTTAAGGGGCACGCTGGAGTTGAGTACAATGAAGTGTGTGATCAGCTTTGTCAAAGTGAAATCAAAAAAAGAAAGTAAGTTTAAAAATCCTTATTTCTGAAGCTCCAGAATTTGATCGCGGTAAACTGCTGCCTGTTCGTAGTCCATTCGGTCTGCGGCCAGTTCCATTTCTTTTTTGAGGGCCGCAATAAGTTTCTTTTTGTCTTTGGTGTTGAACAGATTTGTCTTGTTTTTAAGAACTTCCACATCCAGTGCAGCATTTTCCTGAGCATCTTTTCTGTCGTGTTCCAGAATATCCTGGACAGCTTTGGAAATGGTTTTTGGTGTAATGCCATGTTCTTTGTTGTAAGCTTCCTGAATTTCCCGACGATGACGAGTTTCTTTAATGGCTTCTTCCATGGCAGGACTCATGTGATCAGCATACATTACAACATGACCATCTGCGTTTCGGGCTGCACGGCCAATAATCTGTATAAGACTGGTGGCACTTCGAAGAAACCCAATCTTATCTGCATCAAGAATGGCGATAAATGAAACTTCTGGAAGGTCAATTCCTTCGCGGAGAAGGTTAATACCTATAAGAACATCGAATTCACCAGCCCGGAGCCCCTTAAGTATTTCAACTCGTTCAAAAGTATCGATTTCGGAATGAATATATTTGGCTTTAAGATCCAGTTCCAGAAGATAATCTGTAAGATCTTCAGCCATTTTCTTGGTAAGTGTAAGCACAAGACTCTTTTCACCACGGGAAATGCGTTCCTTGATTTCGCGGTAAATATCTTCCATCTGGCCTTCACTAGGGCGCACATCAAGAACTGGATCCAAAAGTCCTGTGGGGCGTATAAGCTGCTCCACCACCTGAGTACTTTGTTCAATTTCTTCCTGACGTGGAGTTGCAGTAACGTAAATAACCTGATTGAGTTTCTTTTCAAATTCTTCAAATTTTAATGGACGGTTATCCAAGGCGCTTGGCAGACGGAATCCAAAATCAATAAGATTCGTTTTTCGACTGCGGTCTCCTTCGTACATAGCACCAATTTGAGGAACGGTAACATGGGCTTCATCAATAAGACAGAGAAAATCGTCTGGAAAATAGTGAAGAAGAGTTGCCGGCGGTTCACCAGGTTTTCTGCCTGCAATAGGAGCAGAGTAGTTTTCAATGCCGGGACAGGTTCCCATTTCTTTAAGCATTTCAATATCATAAGTTGTACGGGTTTTAAGGCGCTCGGCTTCCAAAAGTTTTTTCTGACTGCGAAGTTGTTCCACTCTTTCATTCATTTCTTTTTCAATACGGGCAGTGGCTTCAAGGAGCAGATCGTTGGAAACAACAAAGTGTTTTGCAGGGTAAATTACTGTCTCATCAAGCTCTTCCTTGGTGTTTCCGTTAAAAATATCAAAGCGTCTGATACGGACAATTTCATCCCAGTCAAGCTCGATGCGATAACCTTCGTCAGTTTCCATGTAGGGTGGAAAAATTTCCATTACATCACCACGGATACGGAAATTTCCACGTTCAAGAACTGCATCATTTCGTGAGTACTGAACTGAAACCAGCTGTTCCGCAATTTTTTTTAATGTAACCTGCTGGCCTATTTCAAGGTGAATACGCATGTCCTTGTAAAGATCAGGCATACCAAGACCATAAATACAGGAAACTGTGGCTATTACAATTACATCCCTACGTTCCATAAGACTGTATGTGGCCCGGAGACGAAGTGCATCTATTTCCCGGTTGATGTCACAGTCTTTTTCGATGTAAAGGTCTCTGGCAGCTACGTAGGCTTCCGGCTGGTAGTAGTCATAATAGGAAACAAAATATTCTACTGCGTTGTTAGGAAAAAAGTCCTTGAATTCCCGGTAAAGCTGAGCCGAAAGAGTCTTGTTGTGGGAAATGATTAGAGTAGGGCGTTGTACTTTTTCAATAATTTTGGCCATGGTAAAGGTTTTTCCAGAACCAGTAACGCCTTTAAGAGTCTGATATCTGTCACCGCGAAGAAATCCCTGGGACAGTTTTTCAATGGCCTGTACCTGATCTCCACCTGGTTCGTATGGAGCAACAACTTTAAATTCACGCATGATTACAATCCTGTTGGGATGTCAAGGAATACAGTTTCCAGTCCCAGTTCTTTTTCAACCTTTGCCTTTACAAGATTTACGCCTACAGTTTCTGTTTCGTAGTGTCCGCCAGCAATTACGTTGATGCAGTTTTCCTTGCAGTAGTGATACAGCTCGTGATTCATTTCACCTGTGATAAAAAGATCTAGTTTTTCGCTTACAGCCTGATCTACATCATCTGCAGCGCCACCGGAAATAATGCCGGCAGTTTTTACAGTATCTTTTCCAAATGGGAAAACCATAGAAGGTGATTTGCCTGGTCTTAATATTTTTTCTGCAATTTCTGAAAGCGTTGACGGATTTTTTAGTTCAACTTTTACACCAATATCCATGCCTCTCCAGGTTCCAAAAGCTTCTGCTTTTTCTGGATTGAGACGTGCTGCAAGTCCCCAGTTGTTTCCGTAAGGATTATTTGCATCAAGGGGGATGTGATAGGCAATCAGTGCCAGATCATTTTTTATAAAAGAAGCAAGTCTTTTGTAGTGGTTTCCTGTAAGAACGTCACAGCCACCCCAAAAAAGTCCATGGTGTACAAAAAGAATATCAGCTCCTTCCTTTGCGGCACCTTCTGCGGTTTCAAGACAGGCGTCTACCGCGAAAGCAATTTTTTTTATCTGCTTTTCGTCAGGACTGGAGTTTTGAATCTGAATGCCGTTTCTTGAAGGATCGGAAGGGAAATTTTCCATTTTGAGAAAATCATTTGCCCATTGATTGAACTGATTTAATGTCATTCTATTGCTCCTTTTGTGGCATCAGCCATGGCGCGGGCAGTTTCCCATCCATCTTCAGAAATTTTCATGTATTTTGCAAGAAGAGGGTCTGTAAGGGAGATGAGTCCGTAGCCTTTTGTTGTGTATTCATCAATATCTTCAAGGTTCAGTGTGCCCTGGAAACGGTCAGGTTTTTCATTTATAAGATCTGAGGCAGCTATTTTCCCCATCCAATCAGTGATAAGGAAAATTTTTGTGTTTTCGGAGCCAAGATCTTCATCAATCAGTGATAGAAGAGCATTAATCTCTTTTTTTGAACAGAAGCTGTAATACTCCAGCTGGGCATTAAAAAGGTGAGTGCGGGACAAACTGTCAAAAACCATGGCAAAACGGCGGATAATTTTAGAATCAAAAATATTTCGAAGCCATCTGCCGTCATTGGTGTAAAAATCAGCAGAGTAAACCCGGTACCCTTTTTGAGCAAGAAGCTGCAGATATGGTTTGTAATGAACGGTGTCGGCCCGCTTGTCTGGGACAAAGAGAATTACTGGAGATTCTATTAAAGGAATCAGTGTTGCTTTTTCGCCGGTAATGTCCTTTGCTGGCATATATTTTGTAATGAAAACATCACCTTTTTTGAAATTCTGAGCCTGTGTGAATCCATTTGCAAAGGTTCCGTTGTAAACCATAAGAGTTTCTTCAATCTGAAAAAATGAAGAAGGCTTTTCAACAGGATGAAAGAAAATTGCACAGTAAAAAGCTGGAATACAAAGCAGTGAAGTAAGTACTGCCCAGATGGTCATAAGGGGACTGTAGTGGTCAACGTAAAGGCGAGCAGAATAACGGAGAAGAGCGTGGAAGTTTGAAAGCAGAACAAGAACAGCAAGAAGAACAAGATAAATGTTCAAAATTGAAAAACCAAAGGCAAAAAGGTTGATTGTTGAGAGAAGAAGTGAAAGTGGTGCCAGAATTGCCAGACTGTCAGGTTTTGATTCTTTTGCGAAAAAAGTTCGGATGTTACACAAAAATAAAAGAGCTGTAATAAGAAGTTCTGAATAAATCTGCATGTTTACATAGTAGGGAAAAACGTCAGAAAAATCTACTGAAAAAAAATCAAGGGGCGTACTGCCATTTTTGAAAAAAAATTAAACTTTTTTCAATAAATTTCATCTATTTGGTAAAAAATGTGATATAATATCAGAACTATAATATTAAAATAAGTGCAAAAAATAATTTGCGACGAATATACAGGAGTTCTTTTGTGAACAAGCACGATTTTCCGAAAATTCATTTCTATGACCAGGATTTCGTAGATATTTATAATAAAACATGGAACTGGGCATCCAACTATTGGCTTAATCCATCAAATGGAGAACAGGATGCTGAAGGATACTTTGTTTATCCAGAAAATGGAAAATATGTAATTAATCAGTTTGATTCTATTTTTTCAACATTCTTCCTTGTATATTCAAACCGCAATTTTATTGCAGAACAGAATATTGACTATTTCTATGCTCATCAGGAAGAAAGTGGGGCTATCCGCTGGAAGTACGATCTTTCTTCAAATGAACCAATAACTGATGAAACAAACACAGAAGGTGTTGGACTTCCTCTGTTCGCATGGGCTGAATACAATCTTTATCATAAATCTGCAAATAAACGCCGTGTAAAGGATATTATGCCTGTACTCCAAAAGTATATGGATTGGCTGGACGTTACTTTTAAAAAGGAAAACGGACTTTATGCCGCTCCATTTACAGCAAGTACAATGACCAATGCACCTCGAAAGAATTCAGCTTATCCTGTTGATTTTAATGCCTGTATGGCAATCAATGCATCTTACATGTCTGCATTAGGCGATATTTTGAACGACAAGGAACTTAGTTTCCAGTACCGCAAAATGTACTTTTCCATCAAAACACGAATCAATTCAATGATGTGGGATAACGAAACTAATTTTTACCACGATCTTGATGCCGATGGAAACCGTCTTCCTGTAAAGACAATTGCCGGTTTCTGGCCTCTTCTTGCAGAAATTCCAAATGCCGATAAAGCTGATTGCCTTGTTGCTCACCTGAATAATCCAGAGACCTTTGGAACTGATCATCCATTCCCATCACTTTCTGCTGATGCTCCTGAATTCAGCGAAAATGGAAATGGTTATTGCGGAAGTGTATACCCTGCTTTCAACTTCATGGTTATTAAGGGACTTGAAAAATACAACCAGTATGAATTGGCCCGTGAATGTGCCATCCGTCACCTTTACTACATTCTTGAAGGTCTTATGCCCGCTGATGACAAAACTCCAGGTGATCTTTACGAAGCTTACATGCCTTGCAGTGAAGGAAAACCAACTATGGACGGAAACAGTTCTTTCCCACGAAACCGCTATCTGGCCACTGTAAGTCTTTCTACAATTGCCCTTATGATTGAAAATGTAATTGGACTTTCTATCAGTCTGCCACGTAAAACAGTAGACTGGATTATTCCAAACCTTGAAATCATGGGGATTGAAAATCTTTCATTGAAACGAAACCTTATCACCATCCTCAGCAATAAATCTAACCGTGGATGGGAGATTCAGATGGAAAGTGAAAAGCTTTATTACTTTACTATCAATATTATCGATCAGAAAAAGAAAACTTTGCCAATGCCAAGCGGTAAGTGTAGTATGCTGATCGATAAACTGGAATAGTTTTTAAGGAGGAACCAGATGGCCATTACCGAGGCAGTCATTGAAATAGGCTCCACAGGTGTGCGCCTGCTGGTTGCCGAAATTTCCGAAGACAGAAAACAAAAAATCCTGGACAGATCTCATCTTCCGCTTCCTTTGGGACGTGATGTATTTAATAATGCCTCTATTTCCCGGGAAATTCAGAACTCCTGTGTTGATATTCTAAAAAGATACGCCGAACAGTTGAAAGCCTGGGATATTCTTCCAGAGGAAACTGCTGTTCTTGCATCCAGTGCTTTCCGTGAAGCAAAAAACCGTGATGCCGTTATGGACCGTATTCTTGTTCAGACTGGTTTCCGTGTACATATTCTTGATGGAATTGAAGAAAATCGCCTTATGTATCTTGCCGTAAATGAATGTCTTAAAAATGCAGGCAATTACATGGAAAAAAATCACCTTTCCCAGGATGATATGGTGATTCTGGAAGTAGGCGGAAATACTACGGAATTAATGACAATTTCTGCTGGTAAAATGGTGGGAGTTCATTCTTTTAAACTGGGAACTGTACGTATTGAGCATAATCTTAGATCAACGGGAACCTCTTATTCACATATCCAGCGCTATGTTCGGGAATCAATTTCCAATACAAAAGGAACACTTGAAAACGAAATCAAAATGGAGTCTGTAAGGCACTTTATTGCAGTTGGAAGTGATATGGTTCTTGCAGCTGTAAACTGTGGAAAACCGGTGGATACTTTCCTTTGGGAAATTGAAAGTGTGGCTTTTGACACCTTTGTAAAGGAAATACAGCCCTATTCTGTTGATGAAATTGCAGCTCGTTTTAAACTGCCTTACAACGAAGCACAGACACTTCAGGCTAGTCTTCTGGTTTACAACATGTTCATTCAGATGACACACGTTGATAAAATTGTGGTGCCTGAAACCAATATTCGAGATGGACTGATTATCAGCAAAAATTCCCTTAAAAATGAAGAGGTACTTCAGGAATTTAATTCACAAATTGTTGCATCGGCCAGAACTCTTCTTCAGAAATTCCACGGTGATGAAAATCATGCTGAATGTGTAAGATTTATTGCTCTGAAGCTATTTGAGGAAATGAAGACTGAATTCAATCTTATGGAAAGTGACCGGCTCCTTCTTGAAATTGCCGCTATTCTTCATGATATTGGAATTTTTATTCGTCTTGATCATCACAATCTTCATTCTAGTTATATCATCAAGAATTCTGAGATTTTTGGTCTTTCAAAATCTAATACAGCTTTGGTTGCGGAGATTGCAAAGTATCACCGTGGAAAAACACTTCCTCAAGATGAAGATACTTTTGCCATGCTGCCACGAACTGAACGCATGACTATTCTAAAACTTACAGCTATTCTCCGTATTGCAGACGCGCTGGATCGAAGTCATAGTCAGAAGCTGGAAAACCTGAGTTTTAAATTCCAGGGAGATACCCTTTTTATCAATACAAAAGATTACAAGAATACAATGATAGAGAAACTTGCCCTCTCCGAAAAATCCGCTATTTTTGAAAGTGTATTCGGTTACCGGGTAATTCTGAATTAGGCAGGAGGAAAGCAGATGGAAATGCAGTATTTTAATCGTGAACTTTCGTGGATTGAATTTAACGCAAGGGTTCTGGCCCAGGCATTAAAAACCGAGCTTCCTCTTTTTGAACGGCTTCAGTTTCTGGCCATTGTTTCATCAAATTTTGACGAATTTTTTCAGGTGCGTGTGGCAAGTACAAAAAGAGCTCTCCGCAACGGAAATAAGGCTGATGTTGATGGAATAACTCCGGGGCCTTTACTTACAAGAATTTCCGACCGGGCTCACGAAATTGTAAATCAGCAAAACCAGTGCCTTATTAAAGACCTGCTGCCAGAATTGAAAAACAATGGTTTTGCCTATATTTCTCCTGAAAATTACACTGAATCGCATAATGATTTTTTAAGATCTTATTTTAAGCACGAAATTTATCCGCTTCTTACACCTTTGCGTACAGATCAGGAATTTCCGCATATTACGGGACTTGAAGGTTATGCTGCCTTCCTTCTTAAACCTATTGCCGGTTTTAAGGATGCCAATCAAGATTTCCGCGGTGATGATGAAAAACCCCGAATTGCTTTTGTTCAGGTTCCATCGGTTTTAAGTCATGTAATTCTTCTTCCAAAAAATAAGCCTTCCGATATTCAGGAATTTGCCCTTCTTGGTGATGTAGTTTGTGCTTATGGACGAGATCTTTTCCCTGGGTTTGATGTGGAAGAATCTTTAAAATTCAAATTGATTAGAGATGCAGACTTTGCCGTTGATGAAGATCCCAAAAACAACTTTATCAGTGAAATGGAAAAGGTTCTGGTGCAGCGAAAACTTTCTTTTCCTGTGGCACTTTTCTGTACAAAGTCCAGCGAGACACTTAAAAATTTCCTGATAGAAAATCTTGGGCTTGGTGATCAGGATATTTACGAAACAGAAAGCATAATTGATCCTGGTATTCTTACTCCTCTGAGAAATTTCAGTGAGGATGAAACATTGTCTTTCAAGAAATGGGAACATTTTTATCCTCATAATCTGCCGGAAGATGAACCTTTCTGGGACATTTTGAAAAGGGAAGATATACTTCTCCACGTTCCTTACCACAGTTACAATCCTGTAGTAAAATTTATTTCAGACGCGGCAGATGATCCGGATGTTCTTGCCATAAAAATGACCCTTTACCGCACTGGAAAAAATTCGCCGATTATTACTGCTTTGGAGAGAGCAGCTCAAAATGGCAAACAGGTAACTGTTCTTGTAGAATTGAAGGCCCGTTTTGATGAAGAGAGAAATATTGAGTGGGCTCATCGTCTAGAAAATGCCGGTGCCACTGTTGTCTATGGACTGGTAAATCTTAAGGTACATGCAAAAATCCTTATGGTTATGCGCCGTGAAGATGATTCTATTCGTCGTTATGTTCATTTGGCTACTGGAAATTACAATACAAAAACTGCAAAACTTTATTCTGATATTTCACTGTTTACAGCAAATACGGATATTGCTTCTGATGCAACAAAGTTTTTCAATCTTGTAACAGGTTATTCAACCATGCAGAAAATGGATCACCTGGGAATGGCTCCTGTTACACTAAAAAGCCGTCTTCTGTCTATGATTGACCGGGAAATTGACCGTTGCCGCCATGGAGAATCAGCTATGATCATGGCAAAAATGAACAGTCTTACTCATACCGAAATGATAGATGCTCTTTATAAAGCTAGCCAGGCTGGTGTAAAGGTACTTCTGAATATCCGGGGAATCTGTATGCTTGTGCCGGGTGTAAAAGGTCTTTCGGAAAATATACGGGTTGTTTCCATTGTTGACCGCTTTCTGGAACATTCACGAATCTTTTATTTTCAGAATGGTGACACACCAGAGATTTACTGTTCAAGTGCCGACTGGATGGCAAGAAACCTGGACCGCCGCATCGAACTGATGTTCCCTATCTGGGGACGTGAAACCTTTAAGGAAGTCAAGGAAATTCTTGAAACTTATTTTGAAGATGACTGTTCCGCCATGGAACTCTGCGAAACCGGTGAATGGAAACCTGTAAAAAAAGGCAGAAAATCCATAAATGCTCAGGAAGCTCTTTATAAAAAATACAGAAAGCTTTCGGAAACTACGGCCGAGAAAAATCGTTCCCTCTTTATAGTAAGGCGGAGCAAGTAAATGTTTTATCCCGAAGAAGTAATTTTTTGTCCTACAAACAGGTGTAATCTCCACTGTGGTCACTGCACCGTCACAAGATGGAAGGATGAATTAACCGCAGAACAGGCAGTAGCTTTTCTGGAAGACATTTACAGCTGGAGAAAAGAGAATCCTTCGTCGCGTAAATACAGTGAAAATGTGATTGAAAAAGCAAGTGAGAACCCGGCTGATGAAACGAATGTTGGTGAAACGAATGTAGGTGAAACGAATGTTGGTGAGGAACCGTTTTATGTAGGTTTTTCTGGCGGGGAACCTTGTCTTGATATTGACTTTATTTGTACCGTCTGCGAAAAGGCTGTCAAGCTTGATTTTTACTTTGATCGGATTACAACAAACGGACAGTGGTGGAAAACAGAAGCTGAACTGGGGGAGAAGTTAGGTCGAATTTACGAATACGGATTTGACGGCAAGTTTGGTCTTTCTTGGGATAGTTTCCACGGTGGTGATAAAGTAAAACTTATGACCTTTGCCAGAAATGTCTGCGAAATTTTTGGACCTTCTTCGCTGGATATTCTTAGTGTGATAAATCCTGTTTCAGAGAATAATGATGGGGACTTTTTTTCTGCCATGGAAGAAATGGCCGACGATTTTGGTGGTGAACTTATAAATGAACTTGACGAAAAAACCGGCAAAGGGCAGATGCACATTACCTTTGATGACGGCACTTACATCACCATATATAGATTTCCTGAAAGTTACCGTGAGTATGATTCGCGGGCCTGGAAGAACAGCAGCTGGTTCACCGATGATTTCTGCCAGTCCACCGGCAACGTGTTCTACGTTCATTCCAACGGTCTGGTGGCTCCCTGCTGCGGTTTTGCCAATGAAAGTGAAAAATTGTTTTTGGGCAAAGTAACAGAAGGAGCAGCAACACTTATGAAAAATGCCCGCAACAGCAAGGTTGTCGAGCTTTGTTTTTGTCACGGCCTTGAAAAATTTAGAAAAGAACTTGAGCAGAAAGGAACTGTACTTCCTGGTGTTACAGATGATTTGTGTACTTTCTGTGATTATATCTGTAATCGAGAGTTAATATGATTGAAAATCTTCTTTCAGTTTCTACACAGGTTTTAATCCTGTTCATTCTTATTGGACTTGGCTTTCTTTGCGCAAAAAAAGCCATATTTACGGAAGCCAGCATTAAGAATCTGACCAACTTTGTGCTTTATTTTGTAACACCATGTGTAGTTATTGCATCTTTTCACCGCGATTTTGATTCAGCTCTGGCAAAAAAACTGATTATCTGTGCTGTAGTTGCAGTTTTTCAACATGGACTGAATATTCTTCTGGCACACACTTTAATCCGTGATAAAAATGATGGAAAACGGATAGCCATGCAGTATGCCGTAGTTTTTTCCAACTGTGGTTATATGGCTCTTCCTCTGCAGAGTGCAATTCTTGGAAGTGAAGGGGTCTTTTTGGGAGCGGCCTATATCTGTGTTTTCAACCTGTTGTGTTGGACGTATGGACTTGTGGTTATGAGCGGAGATATTCACGCTTTTTCGGGTAAGAAATTGATTTTGAATCCTGGGGTCATTGGTGTAGCTGTGGGACTGGTGCTCTTTCTTACACCTTTGAAACTGCCAGCCATTCTTTTGGAACCTGTTAATCATCTTTCAGCATTGAACACTCCTCTTCCAATGGTCATAATCGGTTTTTATCTTGCACAGATTACCAGCTTCAAATTTCTTAAAGATCCTCAAATTGTTTTTACAATGCTTCTCAGGCTTGTTATTACTCCTGCCATTGGATTTGTCATTATGAAACTGTGCCATCTGGATAGTGCAGTGATTACTGCCATGGTTATTGCATCCTGCGCTCCTTGTGCTGCAAATACCACAATGTTCTCCGCAAAGTACAACCGTGATACTCAGACTGCCGTAACGCTGGTTACTATGAGTACATTGTTTTCTATTATTACAATGCCACTCCTTGTTAGTTTTGCCATGCAATAAAAAAAAAAGCCTGCCGCAAACAAAAAAATGTCTTAGGCAGGCAGGTTCTTTCGGTATCTAACGAATATTTCTATTAATGAAATCCATTTTCAGTTCCTTTAGTTTTTCACTGATTGACACCTTGTAGATGTGGGGGTTCAAAAGGCGTTTGTAACTTTCATCCAAAGTGTCCAGCTGTATCTGCATATTCTGTCTGCTGATTTTCAGCTGTTCAGAATCCAAAAGTCGTGGAGATGTGCGCTTTCCTTTTTCAAGGCGCTTTTTCAAAAGCGACTCTACTTTTGCAGCATTGAAAGTAAACTGTCGGTAATCAACCATAGGGTGATAATATCGATATTCCTTTCCACTTTCGATTACTTCATCTTCCAGTGCCAGAATATCTGCCGTAGCCATGCCGTTTTCATCGTAAAGCCTGTATACATTTTTTATACCTGGGTTTGTTGTCTTTGCAGGATTATCTGAAAATTTCATAGCTGGTGTCATTCCAGTTTCTTTGTCATGTCGGGCGGCCAGTTTGTAAACACCAGTAAAGGAAGATTCATTCCCACCTGTTACCATATGCGTACCAACTCCCCAGCTGTCAATTGGAGCATCAGACATTTTCAGCGTTGAAATAATTTCCTCTGTAAGTTCATTCGAAACAGATATTTTTGCATTTTTACAGCCTGCATCGTCTAGTTCTTTTCGGACTTTTCGACTCAAATAGGAAATGTCTCCGCTGTCCAGTCGGACACCAAAATTGTAGCCTTTTTCCATCAGCTCTTTTCCCGCAATTATTGCGTTTTTGATTCCTGATTTAAGGGTGTCATAAGTATCAATAAGGAATACAGAATTCTGCGGATAAATTTTTGCATATTTGCGGAATGCATCCAGTTCGCTTTTATGACTCATAATCCAAGCATGAGCCATTGTTCCCATTACAGGAATTCCATAGAGTTTTCCGCCAAGGGTATTTGATGTACCCGCAGCACCACCAATATATGCTGCGCGGGTTGCACTCATAGCTCCATCAGGCCCCTGTGCACGACGAAGGCCGAATTCCATAATAGGATCTTTGTTACTGGCAAGCCATACACGTGCAGTTTTTGTGGCAATAAGACTCTGAAAATTCACATGATTCAGAAGCATTCCTTCAATAATCTGTGCTTCAATAAGGCTTGAATGTATTCGCACAAGCGGTTCTTGTGGAAAAACTACAGTACCTTCGTCCATCATATAAAGATCACCAGTAAAACGGAAATTCTTTAGATATTCAAGAAAACCTTCTTCAAAGATTTTCTGCTGACGAAGATAATCAATATCCTCAGAAGAAAAACAGAAAGTTGTAAGTACATCCAGAAGCGTTTCATTTCCTGCAAGAACAGAGAATCCACCATTAAAAGGATGCTTTCTAAAGAACATGTCGAAGACAACCTCCTGATTCATATTCTCCTTCCAGTATCCCTGAGCCATGGTCAATTCATAAAAATCAGTAAAAAGTGCACTGTTAATCATTTTAGTACCTCAGGCATTAATTAAACTCATCCAATGAAACTTCACCTTCCATTTTCCCACGGATTACAGGAATATGAGGCCGTTTATTGAACTTAAAAGTAAGACGAGCTCCCCAATAGCCAGGAAGAATTTTTCCTAAGAAAGCATTCAATTTCCATTTTGGAGCCCATAGAATTACTTTTCTACCTTTAAAGGCCTTTTTCAGACAGTGACGTACTGTTTTTACAGGATCCTTTCCACCTTTTACTTCTTTTCGTACTCCATCAGAAGCTACATTTGCAAATTCGGTAGAAACAGAGCCTGGACAGAACGCACTTACTTTGATGCCTTTATCTTTCAGTTCAGCTGCAAGACCAAGCGAAAAACTTAGAACATAAGCTTTCGAAGCGGCATAAACAGCAAAATTTCCCAAAGGCCAGCATCCAGCAAGACTGGCTGTGTTGATGATTACAGATCCTTTTTCAATAAAAGGCATGCAAACACCGCATACTCCAATCATTGATTTGCAATTTAAATCTGTCATTTCCATTTGTCGCTCAAGACTGGTTTCTGCAAAAGGACCATAAGTTCCAAACCCTGCGTTATTTACAAGTTTTGTAATAATGCAAGAACTGTTCATGACTGACAGTTTTTCTTTTTCGGCCAAAAGCAGGTTCTCAAGTGCAAAAACTCCTTCGTTGTTTCCCAAATCCAGAACAACCGGGCGAACAATATCAAAGTTTCGTCCTTCATTTATTTCTTTTGCTAAAGCCTCCAGCTTATCTTTTCTTCGGGCAACAATCCAGATTTCATCTTCTGTATTGAACGCAGCAATCTGTCGGGCAAATTCAGCTCCCATACCGGAACTGGCTCCTGTAATAACGGCTATTTTCTTCATGTCTTCATAATAATAGATTGCTTTTCATTTGTCACGAAAAGGAAGTGTAAAACAGCTTGTCTAGAATTCCTCCTGAATCGTGATTTTTCGCAGGTACCCATCCACTGCTTTCCTGTACAAAATGGCATTGATTGCTAACTTTGCCTTTTATGTAGGAATCAGTATGGGCACTGGAAAGAACCTTCTCCTGATTTATCTCACCAAAAAGAACCCCGATATCTGCTCTGTTACCCTGGTTAGAATTTCCTGCTGATATTACCTTGTATACTAATTCGGATGCTTTTTGTGTAATAACAGAAGTTTGTTCCAAACTGAGTCCCAGTGCAAGACAGTTCTTTTCATCAGAGAAACAAGTTCCCATGGAATACAGATCCAGATAAAGGTCGCAGGGCACAGAAGATGCTCGCCAGCCTTTAATGTCTTCGGTAAAACAATTGAATAGTTTTATCTGAAGCTCTTTAGATTCAATGGCATTACCAAGTGCTAGTCCGAATTGATCCAGGGAATCTTTCAGTGAAGAAAGATTGCTGCTTTTTATCCAGGTTGCTTCATATGGTGAACTTCTCAGAATTGAATCACAGAAATCCAAGGGGTCATAGAGAGAATCTGAAAAAGTATCCAGAAGTCTTGTGTAATCCATGCCCTTTGAACTTATGGAATCAGGGCTTCCAGCAAGATATGTACTGCAGTCTTTAAGTTCATAAAAACATTCGAAGACTGCCCCAAAACATGTATCAAAAACGATGCAGTCCAGATTAAGACCTGTAAGTGCATCACCAAGTTCTGTTACGCCCATGTAGCTTCCGTTTTCTTCATCATACGCAAAGGACCTTGTCTTAGGAATGTCTTCCATATAATCTTCGTTGCTATCAAAACGCCAACCATTTCCATGTCCCCAGATAATCAGTGCGTAATAATCAGAAATATAATTTTCCTTAGTGTATTCAACAAAATTTCGCAGGATTTTTGGACTTGCCATATTGAGTTCAGTATTTTCTGTTATGGTTAGTCCCAAAGAGGTGCAGGGAAGCCTTTTTGATACGATAAAATCACTGTGATTATAGTCCCTTTCGATTTCAAGATATCGGGTATCACTCCAATTTCCGTTTGTCTGGTCAAATTTTTCCGATCTGTCCAGTAGTGCCACAATCCGGATGCTGTCATCAATATTTGCATTTTCCATTTCGTTGATGTCATCAATAGCATCACCTTCAAGATTATTGTCGGCCGCCATATAAACCATAATTGTCCAGGTTTTTGGTTTTTCTGTTGAGGATACCTGCTGTCCATCTAGTCTGCTGCAGGAATTTAGAAAAAGATTGGCGGTCAAAAAGAGACACGCAGTTTCCATAATTAGTTTTCGTTTGTTTTTTTTCATAAATAAAACTCTCTCCATGATTATCTATTGAATATAGGTTCCAAATCTGTCTTTCCAAACAGAGCCGTCAGAAAAATTAATCTCCGAAACGTAAAAAGGTGATACTACCAGGTCGTCAGGTGGTGATGCAAAAATATAGTCATCCAAAGGAATGCACAGATTTTTCATTTTCCCGCTGCCGATTTTTACTTCAATTTCATGTTCGATTGTGTTTTTTGAAGTGAAAGTATTAGAAGTTTCACTAATAGCCGTAAAGCAAACTTTAATTCTTTCTACCTGGACTGATTTTTTGTTCAGAAAATCAAAATAAATGCCGCCCATCTTGCAAATATTTCTATTTTCGCCGCTTTTATACTCTGGTCTTGAAATGGCATAAGGTACGCTTTCAATTTCATTGGAACAACCTCCCAAAATCAAAGTTCCTCCAAAAGTAACAATAAAGATTATTACAGCTGTAAGGATGATGCCTGTTTTTGAAGCCCAGAAAAGATTTGTCTTAGATTTCATCCAGGACCTCCACCGATTTTGAATCAATCTTTCTTAGATCTTCTATAACTGAAAGAAAACACGTCCCGTTTTCGTCTTCAGGGGCAAGCTTCAGAATACTATCTGCAATTTTTTCTGCTTCCGTGTATTTACCGTTTTTCATGAAATCAAAACATTCCGAATAAAGTCCTTCCAGATTCTGAATCCGCAAATATATGATTTTTTTTCCATCCAGATATAGATTTTCACTTGTGGAAGAATAACCTGTCTTTTTGCCAGAAATTCTGCACATCCCTTTTGGCACTTCGTAGATTATAAAGCGGCCTCCAAAATCCGTAACTGCTTCTGTTCTCTCGTTGATTAGAATTGCATAGTCCTGGACAGGGTTGTTTTCACCATCGTAAACCATGCCGTAAACAGTGATTGAGTCTTTCCCCAATTTAGATGCGCAGGAAAGAAACAGAATTGAACAAATAATCAGTCCCCACAAAACACCAGTTTTTTTCTTCATTTTTACTCTCCTATATGAAGTCAAGAAGATTGTTTCAACAATCGATTGACTTTTTTACGCTGTTCCGTAATGTAATGAGGAACAGCAGTTCAATACGACCGGTCAAGGCACGCTTCGCTCAAGGCCTTGACTCGCTCGTTTTCAGGGGTTGTATTAACCCCTGAATAATAAGTTTGCAACGCAAACTTTAGGTAAGATAAAGCCGCGCTATTTTAGCGGTTTTATCTTACGCCTCCTAAAATTTTTGTATTGATTTTTCCGTCATTGTTTCTGAAATAAATAACCTCTTTATCACCTTTTTTTACCCTCCCGATTTCCGAAGATTTTAGGTCACCTGAAGTATCAATTTCCAATGCTGATTCTTTTTCTGAAATTATATTCTCCAATCCGTCTGAAGCTTTCTTTTCAATTTTCTGATCTGATCTTTTTTCTGCTGATTCTTTCCATATAAAAGACATCTCTTTTGAAGGGAATAGGTTTATGGAGGCAAGATCTTGTACATCTTTTATTGCGATTTCAACAATAAAACTGTTCCTGTTTGTTTCAGTAAAAGGAGATATTTTAAGATTCTCGATAATGCAACCGGTTTTGTATAATGATTTTTCTAGTTTCTGTAAAAATTCTGAATCAGGTTTTTTATCTTCCAGAAGGAAAGTAAAGAAAACAAGATTATTTCCTTCATCAATAATAGAAGAAATCAATTGACAGTCCAGTTCTATAATACAGTTTTCTCCTTTTGAAAAGCAGATCAAACAGTTATTATCCCAAGGCTTTAGATTAAGGGAATCTAAGTTTTCACTAAATATGCAGCTGATTGTATATTCCCATTTTCCATCAATCCAGTTCAGGTTTTCGGCATTGACTTCCTGGATGTTTTCCATCATTTCAAGTTCTTTTATACATGTTGATACGTTTCCACCGTATACTCCAAAACGGCAGACAGTATTTTCATGGCGGGAACTTTCCATATAAAAAAGCTGTCCCTCACATCTGTTAATAACGGAAATACAATCCTCTAGTTTTGATGATAGACTTGATAAAATAACTTCTGAATCTTCTGTCTCAGGTACAAAAGTATTAATTTCCAGTTCCTTATTGAAAAAATTATCTTGAAGTAAAATAAAACATCCAATCGCAGCACAGATTCCTATTACTGTCAGTAAGAATGCAATCCTTTTTTGTTTACGGCGTTTTCCGTCCTTGGTGTAATCTGGCCATCTGAAAAATTCTATTTCCCTCATTTTACGTT
Source organism: Treponema sp. (assembly GCA_016296575.1). Taxonomy (GTDB): domain Bacteria; phylum Spirochaetota; class Spirochaetia; order Treponematales; family Treponemataceae; genus Treponema_D. The sequence continues at coordinate 69,632 of JAEDJA010000006.1, read as the reverse complement.
TTTTCCCTTCTTCCATGGCAACGAACCGGCACAGAGGATGAAAAATACGTTTTTCTTCATAAAAATCCCTGCTGATTACACATGCTGTAATACCTTTTTTGTCCGCCTGATAATCCCAGATGCTTTCATCGGTAAAACCCGGGTGAAGCTGCATAAGATCATTCCGTACATTTTTATAACGTTTATGGAAAGGGTAACGGGGCAGATTCCGGTAGATTTCACTGTTCTCAATGGATAACTGATATTTCATAAAAACTCCTTTTACCGGTCCCAGGAAATCAGGTCTTTTGCAGTTCCATTACCACCTTTTTCTCCGTCAGAACCAAAACTTGTGATTTCGTATGGCAATCCGTTTGTTCCCGGTACAGCGTATAAGAAATTATTTCCCCATGGATCCAAAGGAATTTTGCTGTCAATGTAAGGACCTTTCCAGTTTTTGGGTACAGGATACAGAATCGGTTTTGACCAGAGTGCTTCAAGTCCTTGATTTTTTGTGGGATAAACACCTGTATCAGCATAATATGCATCCAACGCTTTCTTAAAAGTGTCCATTTCCTTCCAGACTGTTGTTTCCCGAGCTTTGTCCAGATACTTGACCGAGGAAAGTCCTACTGCAAGAGTCAGAATCAGCACAATTGCCATACAGACAATAGTCTCCACGAAAGTAAATCCATCATCTTTTTTATATTTCATTTTCTCTCTCCTTGTAGAAATGAATTTTATATTTTGGGCATAAGTCCTGTTAGAACTGGAAGTGCTACCTTTATCATAAGCATAAAAATATATACTCCTGTGATTCCGTTGGCACAGGGCTCTGCCAGACGTAAATAGTTGCGCCGCCTTTCCATCCGCCGTTTTTCAAAATGGACAGAAAGAACACCAAAGGCTTCTTCACACATGCCGGTTTCTTCTCCATAAAGAAGCCAGTAATCGCAGAATGTATCGAAGATTCCTGTTTGGGTGCAGGATTTGGAAAATGGAATACCTTCTTTTATTCCATCCAATATTTCAAGAGTTCTGAGTCTTCCGTTTTTTAGAATGCCGGCTATCAGTAAAAGACTTTTTTCCAAGGGAATTTTTCCTTCTGAAAAATTTTTGAGAAGGGCGAAAAAATCTGCCTGAAATCTGTCTTTTTTCCATGTCCAAAAGCCGGCCAGCATAAAAACCAGGAGTGAAATCATAACTGCTGCAGATGATATAAGGACTCCATCCTGAATTATTTTTATATCCACGTTTGTATTTTTAAGAAAATTTCCGCATCCAAAACATAAAAAACTGCTTAGTATCATCACCAAAGTAATCATGAAAATAGGATAGACCAGACTGCATAAAAGTGATTTTTCGGCTTCATCTTTCTGATCAAGATACCTGAGAATACAAGCTAAAGCTCCTCCAAGATTTCCTGTTTCTTCTGACGCTTTAAGCAACGGACCGTAGCGCTTCATAAGTTCTATTTTCCCCGAACACTGTTCTGCAGTTTTCAAAAGACTTTCAGAAAAATCACCGGTCTCATCTATTTTCTTTTGTAAATACAGACCAAGCTTCCGTGTGTTTTTGTCTTTTACCAGCGTTTGGACTATCATTCCCGCAGGCATTCCGTATTCAAGAAATTTATGGACCAGGCTAATAAAATCCCTTTGTTTCATTTCATTTCTCCCATAATTTTTTTTATCGATTCAGAATTAAAAGTTCGGATTTCTGCGTTTACAGTCCGCCCACCACCTTGCTTTTGTACCAGCTTTTGTCCGATTACGCCTTTTAATACGTTACTTAGGATGTATGGAGCTACATTCAGATCCAGCAATCGTGTTACTGTTTCTTCGGTACTACCCGTATGCAAGGTTCCAAAAACCAGATGTCCTGTAAGTGCTAGTCTGCATGCAAAAGAAGCAGTTTCCTCATCTCTAATTTCGCCTATCAAAAGAATATCCGGATCATGCCGCAGTACACGCTTCAGTACCTCAGGAAAAGTCTTTCCAATTTCTTCTTCTACCTGAATCTGAACTGTCCCAGGAATTGTATATTCCACAGGATCTTCTATTGTAATTATCTTGGTTTGCTGTTTTTCCATTTCATTTAAAATTGATGCCAGCGTAGTAGATTTTCCCATGCCGGTGCTTCCGGTAACCAAAACAAGTCCCTTTTCCAGTTTTTCAAATTGTCTTATCAAGGCAATCTCTTCTTTGGAAAAACCAAGTTCCTCAAGGCTAGGGATGTTTCTTCCACCGCCAAGAAGGCGCAGTGCTACTGATTCACATTCATTGGAAGGAAGACAGGAAACCCTTATGTCAAAAGTCTTTCCGTTATAGGTAAAATCGAATCGCCCATCCTGGCATTTTCTGTGCTCCAGAATATTCAATCCTGAAAGCAACTTGATTCTTCCAATTATCGCTCTTCCAGTTCTGCAGTCTGTTTCAAGATTGGTAGAAAGATTTCCGTCTTTTCTGAACCTTACAGTGCATTTTGCTTCTGTTACTTCAATGTGAATATCAGAAGCATTTCGTCGAATTCCGTCTCCCAGAATAGATGCTGTAAGATTTACCACCGGGGCCTTTTTTGCTTCTTCCATAGGATCTGAAATGTGGAGCTGTTTTTTGTTTTCTTTGGCTTCTGGTGTTCCAATCCGTTTAACAAGGATGTCAAAGGATTCTGCAGTCATCAAATCAAAGATAACATTCCGGTTTTTGAAATACCGTCTTAGCCTTTCTTGGACACTTTCATCTGCCTTTACAAAGCCTATTTTTACAGTTGTCTCATCTTCATATAGAACAAGGCATCTGTTTCTTAGGCAAAAAATCTTTGAAAGATTCTTCATTGTTATTCTGCCTTTGTTGAAACTAGTTCCAAAGCCTTTGCTTTCCAATCTGTAAATTCACCGGTAGTACTTTCTTCTTCTATATGAGGTACCAGATAGATGGTCATTTCAGTTTTTTCATCGTCCTGATCTGTGTTCTTAAAAAGATTTCCTGCTAACGGTACCTTTGAAAGAAGAGGAATTCCTTGACTGGACTTGCTTAAATCCCGTTGTGAAAGTCCACTTAAAATTACTGGTTCTCCGTTTCGTGCACGTACTTTTGTTGTAATATATTTTTCTGAAGTAGGCGGAGGATTTCCTGTATTTCCCGAAAGATCTACACCCTGCTTGGAAACCGATGCTTTTACTTCCATAGTAATCATGCCGTCACCGCTTACCCAGCCATCAATGTCCAGAACAAGACCAGAATTGATTTCTCGTGTAACACTGGTGTACGCCTTGTCATTTGTAGACGTGATATCTCTGTAGCGGTAAGTGTTTGTATTTTTAAAAGATATTTTTTCACCTTCAAGACCATAAAGGGTAGTGTCCGCAAAAACGCTGGCTTTGTTTTCAGCTACAGCCGCATTAATTTTTTCCGAAAACAGAAGACCAAAGTGAGTAATCAGATCGAAGTTAATGTTTAGAACACTTCCAAGATCTCCTGCAAGACAAGTGCGGTCATTTCCCTTGATGCTTCTGGCACTCTGAGAGATTCCCCATGAAAGCGAAGAGCCTTTTGTGTACTGCAATATTAATAGATCATATCGAATTACTTTTTTTGGTCTGTCTATTTCCGAAAGGAGTTCCAAAAAACTATGTCTGATATCTTCTGTACCGGAAAAATATATACTGTCACCGGTTCCTGTATCCCAAACGTTTGCTTTTGAAATTCCCGGAGGGAGATGATCCATTAGTTCAGCTGTCTTGATGTATTTAAGTTTGATGGTTTCATACTCATCTTTTACATCCATGGTAGCGGCCATTTTGGTGATCTTCTCACAGTTTTCCCCATCACAGAAAAAGGCCATTTCATAGCTTGAGGCCTGCATAAACTTTACATCCTGAAATTCCTGCGAAAGATAAGGCATGATTTTTGCAACTTCAGCATTTTTAAGCTTGTACAGATTCCACTTCCATGAGGCACTTTTTTTCTCTTCAACAACAGAAGGCGATTTGTTTTGAAACAAATACCACATTCCGTCATAAAAAACTGCTTCTCCTCCCGCCTGTTCCATAATCAGATTAAGTGCATCTTCAAAAGTTTTGTCTGAAAAACTCAAATCCTGAATTTTTGTCTGACCATTCAAAAATGATGAATAATCGCTTTTTTTCAATCCGAACAGTGTTTCAATTACTTTGTCGCAGCTCTTATTTCTGATTTTCCCGCTGTAGGCACCATCATTTTCTACCAATTCAAAAATATCCTGAGAATCATAAAAATCATTTCCATGAAGAGCAGTATTTCCATAAGTATCTGTTGTTTTTGAAATACCAATACTATTCTCTTTTTCTAACACCTCATAACCCGAATATGGAGACATTAGGGTCTTCAAAACGGAGATTAAAGGCTGATTTTTAATGTGGATTTCTGTTTTGGAAGAAGGAAGAACGTCATAAACAATACATATTCCTGATGCTTCTGAAAGTTTTCCAAAAATCTGAGCAAGATTTGCATCATATGCATCAAGGCTGACAAGATTTTTGATTGGTTCAGTTGAATCAGAAACGCAGTCTACAAGGATTCTTGAAACGGTCCAAAGATTATCACTTTTGTTAAGGTATAGCCGATTGGTTTTTAGAAATGCACAGAAAGTTTCTTCTGCTGATTTTTCTGAACCACCGGAATACAGAAATGATCCTTTTCCGCTTACAGTTTCGTCACAGATAACAGGTATTGTCAGGTTGTCTGCCAGGATATAAACAATATCCTGTAATTCCTGATTTACAAACTCGAAAGTGTTACTTCCAGATTCCGCTGCGAAGGCCAGACTACCCCCACAGAATAGCAACAATAAACTAATAAATTTTCTCATCCTGTATATAAATATAAATATAAAATCAAAATAAATCAAGAGAAAATATTGAAAAATGTATTGAAAATATAGAAAAATTGCGATATTATTTAGAAAAGTGCGTGATTTCCTTTACGTTGCTATTTTCAGCTTCTTCTATTAGAATGATTTGAAGAATTAAAGGTAAAAGAAATGCGTTTTTTTGTAACTGGAGTTGCAGGTCAGCTTGGTCATGATGTTGTAAATGAACTTGTAAAACGGGGATATTCTGCCGTCGCAAGCGATATTCATACATCTATTCAGAATTCTGATAACGTTTTGGTTGCAGGAAAATGTGTTTATGTGCCTTTGGATATTACTGATTTTTCTGCTGTAAAAAAAGAAGTCCTTTTGCATAAGCCAGATGTAATCATTCATTGTGCTGCATGGACTTGTGTGGATGCTGCCGAAGATGAGGAAAACCAATCTAAGGTTCATTTAATTAATGTAGAAGGAACAGAAAATCTTGTACGGGCAGCCGGTGAGATAGGATGTAAATTCATCTATATTTCTACAGATTATGTTTTTAGCGGAATGGGAACAGAACCATGGAAACCGGATTGCAAGGAATATGCGCCCCTTAATGTGTACGGCCAGTCAAAACTTGATGGAGAATTAGCTGTTTCAGAAACACTTGAAAAATACTTTATTGTACGAATTGCCTGGGTGTTTGGAAAAAACGGAAAGAACTTCATTAAAACTATTGTTAATGCTGCGAAAAAACAGATTGACGAAAAAGGCTGCGCTTCACTTAGGGTTGTTTCAGATCAGGTTGGAACACCAACTTATACTTATGATCTGGCTCGTCTTCTTGTAGACATGGCAGAAACCGAAAAATACGGCGTATACCATGCTACAAATGAAGGCGGTTTTATCAGCTGGTATGAGTTTACAAAAGAAATCATTCTGCAGGCCGAAAATATTGGTATTATAGAAGAAAATAAAACTACGGTTACCCCGGTAACTACAGAAGAATATGGTCTTAGCAAAGCCCGCCGGCCTTATAATTCAAGACTGGATAAAAGCAAACTTTCAGAAAATGGCTTTAATCTTTTGCCACACTGGAAAGATGCACTTACTCGCTACCTGAAGGAGATGTGATTATGAAAGGTATTATTCTTGCAGGCGGATCTGGAACCCGTCTTTACCCTATTACTAAAGCTGTATCAAAACAGATTCTTCCTCTCTATGATAAACCTATGATTTATTATCCTCTTAGTGTTCTTATGCTGGCTGGAATTCGGGAAGTGCTTATTATATCTACTCCAAGAGATCTTCCGGCTTTTGAAGAATTATTCGGGGACGGTTCTTTTATCGGAATGCACTTTGAATACAAAATCCAGGATAAACCTCGTGGCCTTGCGGATGCATTTATTATAGGAAAGGAGTTTCTTGCAGGAGATAGTGCCGCCCTTGTGCTTGGAGATAATATTTTCTTTGGGCAGAGTTTTACACAGACTTTGCGCCGAGCAAAAGAAACTGTAGAAAAAAATAATCGTTCTGTAATCTTTGGTTATCAGGTAGCAGATCCTACCGCCTACGGTGTAGTTGAATTCGACAAAAATGGAAATGTTTTGGGAATCGAAGAAAAGCCTTCACATCCAAAATCAGATTATGCTGTACCAGGCCTTTATTTCTATACAAAAGAAGTTGTAGATATTGCTGCCAATGTTAAACCAAGTGCCCGCGGTGAAATCGAAATTACTTCTATTAATAATGAGTATCTTGCCCGTAAACAGCTTTCTGTTGAACTACTTGGACGTGGAATGGCATGGCTTGATACTGGAACTTATGACGGTCTTCTTGAAGCTTCAAACTTTATTGCCACAATTCAGAAACGTCAGGGACTTTATGTAAGCTGTATAGAAGAAATTGCTCTTTCCAATGGGTGGATTACAAAGGAAGATGTTCTTAAAATGGCCGAAACCTATAAAACCGAATATGGCCGATATCTTAAATATATAGCAGAAAAATAATATGGCTTTTACTTTTAATAAGTGCTTTACAGAAAACGGACAGGAAATCCAGGGACTCTACGAGATTCAGCCAAAGATTTTTGGTGATGCCAGAGGGTACTTTATGGAAACTTATTCTGAAAGGGATTTTCGGGAAGCCGGGCTTACAATGACTTTTGTTCAGGATAATCAGTCTGCATCAACAAAAGGTGTTCTTCGTGGTCTTCATTTTCAGTTGTATCATCCACAGGGAAAACTGGTGAGGGCTTTGGAAGGTAAAGTTTACGATGTTGCAGTTGATATCAGAAAAGGCAGTCCTACTTTTGGAAAATACCATGGCATTATTCTTGACGGCGAAAAGAGAAATCAGTTTTATGTGCCGGAAGGATTTGCTCACGGTTTTTTAGTACTTTCTGATCATGCTGTATTTTCTTACAAATGCACCGATTTTTATGATCCAAAAGGTGAGGGAGGTCTTATGTGGAACGATCCTGTCATTAATATTAACTGGAAGTCTGTCTGCGGAGAAATACAACCTCTTCTTAGCGAGAAAGATAAAAAACATGATCCTTTTGATCCTTCAAAAGATTACTTTGATATGAACGGAAAATGGATCGGAAAAATAGAAGTGTAAGATAAAACCGCTAAAATAGCGCGGCTTTATCTTTCCTAAAGTTTGCGTTGCAAACTTATTATTGAACTGCTGTTCCTCATTACATTACGGAACAGCGTAAAAAGTCAATCGATTGTTGAAACAATTTTCTTGACTTTTTATAGGAGACTGATTATGCGTGCTTTGAAAAATATTCTTGTTACAGGTGGAGCCGGTTTTATCGGTGCTAACTTCATTCATTATTTATTTGGTTTGAGTGGGGCAAAGGGTGATCTTTTTAACGATGCAGATTTTACAGGAAAGGTTGTTAATGTCGATTCGCTAACTTATGCCGGAAACCTGGAATCCCTTTCAGATATTGAAGAAAAATTCGGTGGAAAAAGATATTTTTTTGAAAAGGTGGATATCTGTGACCGACAGCAGATTGAACGGATTTTCAAGCAGTACGATATTGATACTGTAGTTCATTTTGCAGCTGAAAGTCATGTTGATCGTTCTATTCTTGGCCCAGAAGCTTTTATGAAAACAAACGTAATGGGGACTTTCACAATGCTGGATGTTGCCCGAAATTACTGGCGCAAGGAAGACGGGACCTGGCGTGATGGAGTTCTTTTCCATCATATATCAACAGATGAAGTTTATGGTTCCTTAGGCGAAACAGGATATTTCCGCGAAGATACTCCTTACGACCCAAGAAGCCCTTATTCTTCATCAAAAGCAAGTTCTGATCATGTTGTAATGGCTTATCATCATACTTACGGCATGCCAATCACTTTATCAAACTGTACAAACAACTATGGACCATATCAGTTCCCTGAAAAACTGCTGCCTCTTATGATTTCCAATATTCGTGATGGAAAAAATCTTCCTGTATATGGAAAGGGTGATAATATCCGTGACTGGATTTATGTTGAAGATCACAACCGGGCAGTCTGGCTGATTCTAAACAAGGGCCGTACCGGTGAAAAGTACAATATCGGTGGTGAGAACGAATGGCAGAATATCCGCCTGCTTCACAAGGTTATTGAACTGACAGCAGAACGTACCGGCCGTACAGTTGAAGATGTTGAAAAGACTATTACTTATGTAAAAGATCGTCCAGGCCATGACAAACGCTATGCAATTGACTGCACAAAAATAAAGAAAGAACTTGGCTGGGAACGAAAAATGACTTTTGAACAGGGACTTGAAGCTACTGTGGAATGGTATCTTGGTCATAAAGACTGGCTGGATCACATTCTTTCTGGTGAATATACCAAATGGGTAGACGCCAACTATACAAGTCAGGGACGTTAGTTCAGGTTTTGGAAGCTTTTTATGAGTGAAAAAATCCGCCTTTCCGATATTGCGGCAAGATTCAATGTAAGCACTGTTACAGTCTCAAAAGCACTTTCCGGTAAGGACGGAGTTGGGGATGAACTTCGCGAAGAAATCAAGCGGGTAGCCGAAGAAATGGGGTATTGCGGAAAATCACTTTTCCCAAAAAGCAGCATTTCGGCAAAAAAGGGAACTGGCAATGTAGGCATTGTAATTCCTAAGCGCTTTTTTTCACCAAGTGCTTCCTATTACTGGTATTTATTTAATTATCTTTCAACAGAGTTGCTTGAAAATAATTTTTATTCCATTATGGAACTTATTTCCCAGGAAGATGAAGATAGTCTTACCCTGCCACATCTTTTGATGGAAAAAAAAGTTGATGGAATTGTGCTTCTGGGGCAGGTGAGTGAAGCTTACGTAAAAAAAACAGCTGAAGCTTGTCCTAACATTCTTCTTCTGGATTTTTACACACAGGACTCATCTTTTACATCAGTGCTGGCAGATAATTTTTACTATTCCTGGCTCATAACTACAAAGGCAATTCAGCTTGGTCACAAAAAGCTGCGGTTTGTGGGCAAATATAACGCCACTTCATCAATACAGGATCGTTTTCTTGGTTTTGCAAAGGCACTCTTTGATGCAGGACTTCCGGTTTCAAAAGATGACATAATTTCCGACCGCGATGAAAATGGACTGGACATTCCTCTTGTGATTCCAGAGGATCTTCCAGAGGTGTTTGTGTGTAACTGCGATGCCACTGCCGTAAAACTTATTGCAGCATTAAAAGAAAAAGGTATCCGCGTTCCACAGGATACAAGTGTTACAGGTTTCGACAACTATACCGTAAATAATTCAGATTCTGTTCCACTTACTACAGTTTACATTCGTCCTGAGGAAACTGCAGCCCAGGCGGCATCCCTTATTTCTGCCATGATTAGAGGTGAAGATTATAAAAAAGGCCGCCATCTTGCAGGTGGCAGCCTTATAATGCGGGAAAGCCTTAAATAAAAGCTTTCAAAAATCAGATTAGTTAAAGTGTCCAATAATTGGAGTGCACTTCATTAGCTAATTCAGCCTATTTTTTTACCTTGAACCAAAGTGATTTTGAACCTTTATCTGTGTACCAGAGATTAGTGATTTCTTCCCGATCCTGGTCTGTATCTTCTTTTCCGTTAGGTAAAAGCCATGTAAAGGTCCATTCGTATGGAGTTTCAATGGCTGCATATGCACCCATGGTCATGGCAGGTGAAAAACCAAGATTTTTGTTTGTAGTAAGATTTACATTTTCACGGCATTCCAGGAAAAAGTCCTTCAATTCATCACTTACTGATTCGGTATGTCCGTAAACGTGCAGGTTCTCCATGGTGTTTCCACTCCAGCTGGCAAGGAAGCCCAGATCTGTTGTTTCACTTTTTCGAGCAATGGCAACGCAGGCCCATCCGTCCAATGGTGTAAAATTGTACTGATCTATTACCAGTGAATTAGATGATTTTCTATACTGATTTACGCCCTTACTGTCACCAATGAAAACGTATGTGTTAAGGTAAGTTGCAGCGAATACACCAATACCTGGATTCCAGTAAACCTGTCCGTTGTCGCTTAAAAGCCCAAGATGAATGTCACTGATGTTCTTTTTTATCTGAGCAATATCAACAAACATTTCATCAATATTCATTCCGCCTAATGGTGTTTTTCCGTTCCATGCAATACCGATTTTATAAACAAGCCCTGTTTCGTAGGCAAAGTTCTTTTCCTCGGCACAAACTGGAAGTCCGATGGTTTTCTTTTGTGAAATAAGTACGCGTTCTGCTTCATCCGACAGATTCATGTAAACGCTGGAGAAGGCCGGTTTGATCAGGCTGTTTCTGAAGATTCGTGCACATACAGGAGCCGCTGCAGCTTTTACAGGATTTCGCAGGTTGTCATCAGGTGAAGAAATTCGGTTTCGTTCTTCCGTATTCAAAGGAATTGAATCAGCAGAAGAGAACCAGATGCAGTCCCAGTCCTGAAGACAGGCATAAACAGACCACATTGGATACATTTCCGCGGCATACTGATTTGGATAAGGATGATCAATTGCCGAAACCGAAAATGGCTTTCCGTAAACACGTTTTGCTGCAGTGCGTGTAAGTACATTTCCGTCTGCTTCCCCAGCCAGCGAACTGTTTTTTACGTAATACATATCCAAAGCTTCTTTATAATCAACTCCTTCTGGAATAACTGTATTTACTGCATCATTAAAAACGGCCTGTGTATCAACAATATCAAAGATTTCCTGAGTTCCGTAAGGTGCATAATCACATTGTGTTCCCATAAGCAGACATCGGGCTCTGTTCTCTTTTTTGATGAAATCACTCAGTTCCTTCCAGTAAGCTGTTTCTGTTTCATAGAGGAAGTCTGTCACAAGTTTTCTGAAATCCTGATTTACAATATTATCTGGAAGTGCTGCAAATTCTTCGTAAGTAGGAAAGTGGATTCTGCCAGATCTAAGACCTTCCCTGATATTGTCCACTCCACCACCTTTTACAATAATGAAGTCCCGAAAAGTGATTTTATTTCCTTCCAAAAGTCCCATATTACCAATTGAAAGGCGTGCATTTGTGTCAGTTTTTACACCCAAAACCTTAAATGTAAAGGTCTTCCAGTCTTCTTCAAGGTTAATGCTTGCGCCGAATCCAAGTGCCTGCCATGGTGCATGATTCTGGTTCAATGTTACAGATACGTTACAGGGATTTGCGGCTTTTGCAGAAAAACTGATTGTATAGGTTTCGTCAGAAGTAAAAGAGAGTTTTCCAGTGCTGTAAGAAATGTCACCGGCATCTTTTCCAGCTGTTTTGATTGTGATTGTATGAATTCCGTCTTTTTTAGATACCTTAGCCTTTGCTCCCTGATAACTGTTTACTTTAAAAGAAGATTTTGACGTAACCAGTGAATTCTGGCTTGGTTCTGCGTAATTGTATTTTTCTTCCATTGAGGCAAAGGTTTCGCCTCTTTCTTTAAGCCATTTATTCCACTTGTTTTCAAGTCCTATCCAGATGTTGTCTGTACAGCCAGCCAATCCATTGTTGAAGTAACTGTTCATCAATCCTGTTTTTGTCATCACCTCAATGACGGCAAGTGCAGGTTCATCTTTGTAGGCATATTTTGTATATGGATTTACGTGATTCAAAAACTGAATAATCCAATCCTTCTGAATAAATTTTGCAGTGTCGTTGAAGAAAGCCAGTGTCTGAATTGATTTATAGTCAGAAAGTGCTGAAGTTCCCTTAGGAAAACCGTCGGCCTCTTCGTAAACGCGTTCTGCCATAAGTGGAATATCCAGATAGATTCCGTAGCGCTTCAACTGAGCCACAAAGTAGTCAAATTCATCAAGACGTGAATAATCTGTTATTCGTGTCCCATTGGTCAGTTTTTTTACAAGGGTTCCTTCCGCGTCAGAATCGATATTGTAAAAACGGACTGCGTTGAATCCCCGCTGAGCCAGATTTTTTGCCGTAGCGTCAGCCATTCGTCTTGTAGGAATGTCAGAAATATTCAATCCAAAGATTTTAAATCTCTGTCCGTTGCTGTAAAGCTGCCCGTTCTGTACATAAATTCGGGAATTTTCCGTAATGGCAGAATTCATTTCCTGTGCCGAAACAACAGCCTGTTCATCAATATTCAGAACGTTGAATTCAAAGGCTTCAGATGCTTCAGTAAAAATTTCATCCGTTATTTCCTTCTGGTGATTTTTCTGAGAATTTTTCTGTGCAAAAAGCGATAAGGCCGAAACAAATACAGCGGTCATTAAAATGGATTTCTTCATATCTATATTATCGTAAGGAAAAATGTTTAGTTGAATACAAAAACTATGCCAGAGTATATTTCGTACTGCGAGCGTTACCTGTTGCCTTGATACGCCCCTGTTCCAGCAATTTTTGAATGGCTTGACGGGCAGGGAAGCTTGAACAGTCTAAGAGAATTTCCACATCTTTTCTGCCCACTGATTTTTTTGCTTTTATAAGTTCATAGACTTTTTCTTCTGGAGGCAGTTCTTCCGAAAAAAGAAGTGCAGCAGTTTTTGCATCTTCTGAATTCATATTGAAAGGATTTCTATAAGGTGACTCTTTTTCCAGAATTACCAGAAATGAATTGGGATTAGCAATTATGTGATTTTTTCCATCGGCTTCATCACCTTCATGCAGATTTCTGTTTTCCCTGATTACCTGAAGTCCGTGTCCAAGATTTTTTGCGATACCTTCTTTTTCAAAATCTGCGGCAATTTCCGGGTTTCTGCAAAATGCAGCGCCATTTAATATATCTGGCAGGGTGAGGTTTCCGCCAATTCCCCCAAGTGAAAGAAATTCCAGTCGGTCTTCCAAAATGCTGATGGAAGAAAAACCTTTCATTGAATAGTCCCTGTGGATTATCATGTTGGAAAGTGCCTCGGATATACAGGATTTACTGTAAAATTTTTCCAGCATATTTTCGGAAATCCAGTTTTCCAGAAGCTCATAAATCTGGTGATACAGAAAAATGCAGTTTCCATAAAAAGACTGTACAGATTCAACTGTTTCTTTTGTATTTCCTCTATAAAATGCTACCTTAATTTCTGAAAGCTGTTCCATTTTAGTTGCATTATCCATGCTCCGCTCCTACCTTTAATTATCATGATTATCTCGATAAAATCAAGAAAAATCTTTTATATCATCACTTATTCACTTATTCTCCTTGGATTCAGTCTCTTTTTTGTGATATAATAAATTGATGGAAAAAGTCCGCGCTAAAAACAACAGAACTCTTACTCTAAGCGAATCTGAACGAAGGGAATTTCGGAAAAAACTGATTTCACTTTCCATGGAAAATGAGCCTGTTTCTCAGATTGCTCCTCTTCTTGATCATACTATTCACGGAGAACTTCTTGCTGTTCTGCCAAAACTGCCAGATTCTTTTGCTGATCTTATTATCTGTGACCCCCCTTACAATCTTTCTAAAAATTTTGGAGGAAATTCCTTCAAAAAAAGATCAGTTTCCCAATATGACGCTTTCCTTGATTCCTGGATGGAACTGCTTTGTAAAAAACTTAAACCAACAGGTTCGCTTTATCTTTGTGGTGACTGGAAATGCACTTCAAGTCTTCAGCGTTCACTTGAAAAGCATCTTACGGTAATGAATCGTATTACCTGGCAGCGGGAAAAGGGTCGGGGTGCAAAAGCCAACTGGAAAAATGGCATGGAAGACATCTGGTTTGCTGTAAAAGATCCTGATAATTATTATTTTGATGTAGAAAGTGTTAAAATCAAAAGACGGGTTCTGGCACCTTACAGGGAAAACGGAAAAGCAAAAGACTGGCAGGAAGAAGATGATGGTAAATTCCGCGAAACTTATCCTTCCAATTTTTGGGATGACATTTCCATTCCCTTCTGGTCTATGCCGGAAAATACTGATCATCCTACCCAAAAGCCGGAAAAGCTTTATGCCAAGCTGATTCTTGCTTCATCCCATCCTGGAGATGTAGTTTTTGATCCGTTTCTGGGAAGTGGTACCGCTAGCGTTACTGCAAAAAAACTGGACCGCCATTATCTTGGAATCGAAATAAACGAAGAATACTGCCTGTGGGCCGAAAAGCGTCTTTCTATGGCTGAAGCTTCAAAAGAAATCCAGGGTTACAGTGACGGAATCTTCTGGGAACGCAATTCAGGAAAATAAAATGGCGGTCAATATTGATGAAATGAAATCTTACGCATTAAAAAACGATGTTCCAATCATGAAAGATGAAGGAGCTGAGTTTATTTGCAACTATATTCGTGATCATAATGTAAAACGGGTTTTAGAAATTGGAACTGCCATTGGTTATAGTGCCATCCGCTTTGCTTCCGTTTCTCCAGATGTGCAGGTTACTACCATTGAAATAGATATTGACCGCTATATAAAGGCTCAGCTGAACATAAAAAATGCCGGACTTGAAAATAGAATCACTTCCATTCATGCCGATGCCCTTACTGCAGAAATTGACGGTTTTTTTGATTTAATCTTTATTGATGCAGCTAAAGCCCAGTACATTAAGTTTTTTGAAAAATACAAGAATAACCTTTCAGCTGGTGGAGTGATTATCAGCGATAACCTGAGCTTTCATGGCATGGTAGAAAATATTGATCTTACTCACAATTACAGCACGAAAAAACTCATAAAAAAAATCCGCCGTTACATTTCATTTCTAAAAGCCAACAGCGAATTTATGACCGACTTCTATAAGTGTGGGGACGGAATCAGCGTAAGTTACCGTCCTGTGAATTAACCTTTTATTACTCCGTCTTCAGGTTTCCATCCTTCCAGAAGCAGCTCCGGATGTTCAAAAAATTTTACAATCACTCTGTATGCCTTTGAGTAAGTATATCCATCGCAGATTCTATCATCCATGGTAAGCTTCATTTCCATTGTTTTTTTTCGGATAATGTTACCGTCTCGATCTGCTGATATCTGTGTTTCTTTTTTTCCTAAGGCAATAAAAACAGAAACAGTTCCCAGTTCATAAAGATGATGGTAAATAGCAGGAAGTCCAATAGATCCTACATTTGTAACATAAAAACCAGAGTGGAATGGCTGGGCTTTTACAAATATTTTAGGGAGTTTTCCTTTTTTATCACGCCAGAATACCCATTTAAAAAATGTTCTTAAAATCCAGGCAGGAATTTTTGTAAGAAGAGCGCAAAGTTTATCTACATCATTTTCTGGGTTATCCAGTTCGGCCAAAGCTTTTTCAAGCTCTTCATTACAGCCTTGCCATACATCCTTAAGACTTGCAGTTTTATTAAAAGTTGGGTTGATGATAGATTCAGCAGCATCAATGCTAAGTGATTTTTTTATATTCATAGCAATGCGCACCTGATCTCGCTGGAAAACACGTCCGTTACATACAAAACGGTTTACCTGTGGGAGAAGTGCACTGCACCGTACTATAATTGCAAAAACTGCATGATAGATTGCAAGACCCGGCATATCCTCCTGATGATCCCGAATAAACTGTTCCATATTATTCAGATCAAGATTGAAATTAAAAAAAATCATGCTGTCACAGCGACGTGGCATGACATAAGGCATAAGATATGCAACAGGGTCAGTGCATGGAACTTCAACACCGTCGTAGGCTTTTCTAGGTTTACTCATTAAAATTCCTTTTACGTAAAAATAATCTCTATATATATTACCATGGGATTCTTTAATAAGCGAGAAAAACAAAAAAGTAACAATCTATATAAAAGTATAACAAACCTTTAAACTTAGGAAAAAACCCCTATGTACGATTGAGACTTTAGGTAGGAAAATAAAACAACATACGATGGTTATCGTATAAACAACAAACTTTTGTGATAAAAAGGAGTAAAATCATGAAAAAGTTGATTGCTGCGAGCTTGATTGCTCTGACAATTGCTTCTGCTGCATTCGCCATCACATGGCCATGGCAGAAAAAGAAGGCTGCTAAAAACGAAGAACTTAACATCTCTATCTTCACTATTCAGCAGCGCAACCAGCCTGACCAGGCTACAAACAAAACTTACAAATGGATCAAAGAAAAGTTCGGTGTAACTTTCACTTTTGATATCCTCGTAGGTGACAAGGAACAGAAAAAAGGTCTTTTGATCTCTGACCCATCAAGCCTTCCAGACCTCGTTGAAGTTGATGATGCACGCTTCATCGATGCAGGTCTCCTCTGGCCACTTGATGAATGGATCAACAATGACAAAGCTTATGCTAACCTTAAAAAACACTACCAGCAGAACCCAACTGACTGGATCAAAATGACAGAAGCAGACGGACACGTATACTGTCTTCCAAACTACGGTGTTTACGATGGTCCAGATCAGGGAACATTCTACAACGGTAATGCTTTCTGGATTCAGAAAGAAGTTCTTAAAGAATTCGGATACCCAACAATCAAATACATCGATGAATACTTCGACCTCCTGGAAAAATATGCTAAAAAATATCCAAAAATCGATGGTATGGATACAATCCCATTCTCTATCCTTGCTGCTGGTTGGGAAAACTTCAACATGTGGAACCCACCTGTATTCTTGGCTGGATCAGCTAACGAAGGTGACTACATCGTTGTAGAAGACAAAACAAAGAAATCTGGATACGCTATTTCTATGGCTGCTACTTCAGAAACAGGTAAACGCTGGTACAAACTCGCTAACGAAAAATACAATGCAGGTCTTATTGATCCAGCTTCTTTCACAGATACACAGGATCAGTACAAAGCAAAAATCGCTCAGGGACGTGTTCTTGGTATGTTCATCCAGGGATGGGAATTCCCAGATCAGGAAAATGCTCTCCGTGCTGCTGGAAAAGCTAACCGTACATACGCTCCATTGGCTTTAACATTCGACAAGAACTACACAGCTCACTACCGTGACCGTGCTCTTCCAAACATTCAGCGTGGTTATGGTATCACAACTAACTGTTCAGAAGAAAAAGCAAAACGCATCCTTAAATTCATGAACGATCAGCTTGCTGAAGAAAACCAGATCATCCTCCAGTGGGGATTTGAAGGTGAAGACTGGCAGTACGGTGCTGACGGAGTTCCATACCGCACACCTGAACAGCGCAAACAGCAGGAAGATCCAGAATGGATCGATGCTAACAAAGCTAAGCTTTGGCAGGAAGAAGCTCCAAAAATGGAAGGTTCATTCCCTAAATCTGGTTACGCATGTTCAATTGCTAACTTGCCATCTGAATTTGCTGCATCGCTGAATGACAAACCAGAAGATCTTGAACTCTTCAAAGCTTATGGTGTACCTTCTTACGCTGCTTTGGTAGATCCAAACCCACGTGAAAACGATGGTTGGTATCCACTGTGGCAGGTTAAGGTTCCATCTGACGGAACTGAAGAAGCTGCAATCTACAATTCATACACTGAAGTCTTTGCAAAACACCTCCCAGGCATTATCATGGCTAAACCAGGTGAATTCGATGCTAAATGGAATGCATTCATCAAAGCAATGGGTAACCTTGGTATTGAAAAATATGAAGAATGGTTCCAGGCAAGACTTGATGAAAGAGTTGCACAATTCGGTGGATCAAATGCTAACAAAAAAAAGAAGTAAGCTTTAGATCTTTCTAAAATGAAACTTTAATTTGAGAAGCACGGTCTGGCGTGTTTAAGCGTTGGGGCGTGCTTCTTCTTGTATAATCTGAATTTAAAAATAGTAGCAAATTTAATTCAATTAGGAAAAAAATATGGAATTAAAGAAGACTTTAAAAAAGGAGAAGTTGCCTGAAACAGCAATAGCCAGCAATAAGAAAGGCTTCTGGAAAACTCTTTCTTCCCAGAAAATGCTTGTTTTAATGTCTCTTCCTTTTGTACTTTATATTATTCTTTTTAAGTATGTTCCTCTTTCTGGATGGAGCATGGCTTTTCACGATTTTTATCGGCCTGCAAAACCACAGTTTGTTTGGGGTGGATTGAAGTGGTTTAAAAAACTTTTCAGTGATAAAGAATTCTTTCTTTGTCTTCGTAATACTATCTGTATGAGCCTTATTTCTACAGCTCTTGGATATATTACTGCTATCATTCTGGCTGTATTTATGAATGAAGTTAAGAACGTTGCAATTAAACGCCTTGTTCAGACTCTTTCTTATCTGCCACATTTCTTGTCTTGGATTATTGTAACCAGCCTTGTAGCACAGGTTCTTTCTACCGAAGATGGTATTTTGAACGACGTGCTTATGGCTCTGGGATTTATAGATAAACCTATCCTGTTTCTTTCTGTTCCTAAGTACTTCTGGCATATTATCGGTTGGACTTATGTTTGGAAGGAAGTAGGTTGGAACACAATCGTTTACCTTGGTGCCATGACTTCTGTTGACCCATGTCTTTATGAAGCTGCCGAAATTGACGGTTGTGGACGTCTCCGCAAAATTTGGCACATTACACTACCTGGTATTCGTCCAACAATTATCATTATGATGATTATGTCTGCCGGACATATTTTGGATTCGAACTTTGAAATGCCATTCTTCCTGCGCAATGCTATGATTTATGACGTTGCAAATACTATCGATATTTACGTATTGAAATATGGTTTCCAGCAGTTCAACTTCTCCCTTGCTACAGCTGCAGGTATTTTCAAAAATGCTGTTAATATCATTCTTCTTCTTTTGGCTAATGGTCTTGCTAAGAAGTTTGGTGAAGAGAGGTTAGTATAATGTCAGAAAAAGCTAAGAAAATTAAGAAAAATAAAAGCGAAGGTGTATATGTAAGAAAATCTTTCGGAAAACGCACTCTTGAAGACTGGATTTTCGACATAATCATTTATCTTACATTGGCATTTGTAGTTGTTGTTACAGTTTATCCTTTCTGGAACACAGCTGTTCTTTCTGTAAACGAAGGTTTGGACTCACTTCGTGGGGGCGTTAAACTCTGGCCACGTGTTTTCACATGGCACAACTACGAAATATTGTTCAGAACAAATGCTATTCCAAAGGCATTCCGTGTTTCTGTTTCACGTACTATTATTCAGACAGTTTTGAATATTTTCTGTACAACAGTTCTTGCTTACGCTTTGAGCCGTAAAGAATTTGTTCTTAGAAAAGTATTTACAACTGTTCTTGTAATTTCTATGTACGTAAATGCTGGTCTTATTCCTGGATATATGCTTATCCGCAAACTGGGGCTTCTTGGTAAATACTCTGTATATATCATTCCTTGTCTTGTAGAAGTATTCAACTTTATCCTGGTAAGAACTTACATTTCAGGTTTGTCTGATTCTTTCATTGAATCAGCACGTATTGACGGTGCAAATGAATTTTTAATCTACCGTAAAATCATTATGCCTTTGATCGTACCTTCAATTGCTATGGTAGCTTTGTTCGTAGCTGTTGGTGCATGGTCTGCCTGGTTTGATACTTATCTGTATTGTTCAGGAAAACAGCATCTTCACTCATTGCAGTATAAGCTTATGGAATACTTGAATTCTGCTATGAACTCTTCTAACTCTGCAGCAGATGCTGGTTCTAAAGCTCTTGCTGCTGCTTCAGGATCAGTGGCTGCACAGATTACTCCAATTAGTATTCGTTCTGCAATTACAATGGTTGCAACAATTCCAATTCTGATTGTTTACCCATTCCTCCAGAAATACTTTGTTTCTGGTATCGCAATTGGTGGTGTAAAAGAGTAGTCTTCATTTTAATTACCATATTATAAAACTGCCTGTTAATGAATATTATTTCAAAAACGGGCAGTTTTTTTTCTTTAAAACAGAGTTTCATTTAAAATAATTTGTTTTTGATTGAGGTTTATGGCTCTATTTCAAGTTCGAATGTAACAGTCTGTGAATCTGCTTCATTGAATTTCCAGCTAAGAAGGCTTTCTTTAATTTCTCGCATAACACTGTTTGGAAGTACATTGGCAGGATTAAAACTTACTTCCGTAACTGTGCCAGATTTTACAATCTTACAAACAAGATGTACCTTAATGCTTTCTGTAAGAAGGGTACTGGAATTTCTGGATAAAGTGATTACAGGTTCAGAAGGTTCAAGCAAGATTCTTTCTTTTACATCCTTAAGCCTGATTTCAAGACCATTTCCGTTATTTCCAGAGGCAGCATTGGAAGATCCATTGCTTTCGTTAATCTGTGCGTTCTCACTTCCGGATTTGGAACTGTAATCTTCATCAAAAATACCTTCCGTAGATTCAGTTACAGTTTCAAAATCATAAGACCATAAATCACCAAGACTGTCATCAACACTTTTTGCAAGCTTCCATTCTTTTTGTGGTGCAGGCTCAGTTTTTGGAAGAGTATCCTGTTTTACCTCAGTTTTTTGTGGTGGCTCGATTTGAGGAGTGGACTCAATTTTTGGAGCAGGTGTAGGTTCATGGTTTTCAATTTTTTCCTGCTGAATTTCTTTTGTATTGGTATTTTGTCCTTCTTCTCCACGAACTAATTCCATATTTAAGGAAAGAACGTTTTCATTCAAAGTAAGTCCTGCTCCAGTAAAGGTTTTATTCCAAAAAAGCAGGAAAACAAGTACCCAAACAAGAACCGTTGCCAAAATAGAAGAGATATTTGATGTTTTTGAAATAGAATGAGGATTTTTCATTTTATTTTGCAGTGTTTAGTTCTGTTCTTAAATTGATATTCGTGTATCCATTCTTTCTAAGGGCATCCATAACTGTAATGACTGTTCCATAATCAACATTCTGGTGAGCTTCAAGATTTACAGCCATCATTTCACCATTTGAGTCACGAACGTAATTATCAAAAACTTTGCCTTCTTTTAACTGAATTATAGAAATCAAATCATCATCAAGATAAATAGATCCGTCTTCATCAATGGTGATGTGGATCATCTTGTTCTCGGTGGAAGTGCTTATGGAGGTAGTAGTTTCAGGAAGTTTAACCTTAATACTTTGGGTTTTTGCCAGAGTAGAGGCTGCCATAAAAAACAGAATCAACTGGAAAATAATGTCGATCATTGGTGTAAGATCGTTGTGAATCTGTTTTTTCTTGCGATTATATTTTATCTGCATAAGAAAGTCCCTTATTCAGCAAGGAGAGAATTGATGTCACATTCCATGCGTGTAATGCGGCGTTCAATAAGAGTCTGGAACCAGTTGTGGAATATTGTTCCTGGAATACAAACACAAAGTCCGGCAACAGTTGTAATAAGTGCAGTACCGATTCCTCCAGCCAGTGCCAGAGCATCAACAGTAAGGCTTGCACCCATAATATTGAAGGCTTTAATATTTCCTAAAACAGTTCCCAAAAGTCCAAGCATGGTAGAAATTCCAGAGACAGTTCCCAATGCATCGATGTGTTTTCCATATTGAGTAATACGGTCATTTACGGAAGATTGGATTTGACTTTGAATAACAGCTTTACTTTTACCTGAGGAAAGGATTGTTTTAATTTGGTCAATAAAAATCTTATCACCGTTTCTGGTAAGGTAAAAGAAAATACAGCGTTCAATAATTACATAAGTGGCATAAATAGCACAAGCCAGAATTGGGAGCATCATAACTCCACCAGATTTAATTAAGTTTATCATAGGCATTATCTTACGAAAAAATGAACAAGGTTACAAGAAGTTACAAAAAAATGAAAGGTGAAAAATTAATAATGAATGGTGAATAGTGAATGGTGAATAATTAAAAGTGAAAAATTAAAAATTAATAAATATAAAAAAATAGTGAATAATGAACTTCAAGGGGGGGTAAACCACCTTATTATTCATTATTCACTTTTCATTGTTAATTTTAATTTTTGCAAAGCAAAAATTAAACTCTTTCAACCGGGGAGGTTTTGGCTTCTTTTCCCATAACGGCTACGATTGAAGAACCGTCTTTGAGCATGTCTACTGGAATGTAGCAGGCATCAAGGCGTTTTCCATCAACTTCTACGTATTCAATACCTTTACAGATATGCTGAGGATTTTTTACTTCAATCTTCAGATTCATGCCACGCCAGCGTCTTTCAACTTTGAACCCGTCCCAGTCGTGTTTGATACATGGATCAAGCAAAAGTCCGTCGTACTGTGGACGAATTCCAAGCATGTACTGTGTTGTAGAGTAGTAATTCCATGTTGCAGCACCTGAAAGCCATGATGTACGTGTATTTCCAGGTCGTTTTGAGTATGTAGAATATGTTGTCTGTCCAATAACGTATGGTTCACTCTGGCGGATTTCAGCCTTATCATTGTAGCTTGCTGGAAGAGCGGCTTTAAGATATTCGTAAGCGCGGTCACCATTACCGTTCATGATTTCTGCAATTACACCCCAACCCTGTGTGTGGTTGAAGATACCTGCATTTTCCTTGATACCAGGAAGGAATACAACAGAACTCATGATGTCGCTTCTTGTGTATGTAAATGGAGGAGCACAGAGCATAAGACCGTATGGAGTTGCAAGCTTTTCTTTAACGGCTTCAAGACAAGCTTTCTGCTGTTCAGGAGTTGCAGCTCCAGACATAACAGCCCAAACCTGTGTGTTGAAGTAAATCTGTCCTTCTTCGATTGTCTGTGTACCATAAACTGTTCCGTCTTCACCAACAGCCCAGATGAACCATTTTCCGTCCCAACATTTCTTCTGGATGTTTTTATCCAGAATATCACGCTGTTCCAAAGCCCATTTTGCTTCATCATCTTTTCCAAGGCGTTTTGAAATATCAGCGTAAGTTGTAAGTCCCAGACGCAGCTGGAATGTTACGAAGATTGATTCTCCGTGGTAACCAAGTTTGAGACAGTCGTTCCAGTCGGCAAGAAGTCCACATGGAAGTCCGTCTTTTCCCATTCTTTCCAGGTTGAAAAGAAGTGCCTGTTTAAGGTGACCGTAAACTGTAGCTTCACCTTTATCTGCATAAGGAACAACTTTATTGTAGAAATCAAAATCACCAGTTTCAGCAACGTAACATGGTACTGAATGGAAGAACCACTGACAGTCATCAGAACGGAATTCCATGTCATCAATCATTTTCTGTTTACCAGGCTGGAAATCTTTGTTGATTACAGGAAGTGCTCCACCATTTGAAAACTGTCCTGAAAGAAGGCGAACAAGTCGTTCTTCTGCTTCTTCTGGAATAGCGGCAGAAACACCAAGAATATCCTGTACTGAGTCACGATAACCAAGACCATCACGTTCTCCATTGTAAACAAGAGAAGCTGCACGGCTCCAGGCAAATGTAATGAGACAGTTGTAAAGTCCCCAAACGTTTACTGTGTGGTTGATGTCTTCATCTGGAGTAATAGCTTTGAAGCTTCCAAGTTTTGCGTGCCAGTTTTTAACAAGCTTGTCGAATTCTTCATCAGCACGTGAGAATGAACCGTATTCTGCTACGATTTTCTGTCCAACGGCGCGGGCATCATCAATACCAAGCATAACCATGATTTCTTTTGTTTCGCCTGGTTTAAGTTCAAGATCAGCCTGTACAGTACCACAAGAGTTATCACCAAAAGCTTCAGAGTTTGTACAACCTCCGTTTACAACTGCCTGTGGATGTTCATAATTTCCGTATGTTCCAATAAATGCTTCGCGGCTTGTATCAAAACCAGTCATTGGTGCACCAACCAAAGACATCCATGTGCTCATATAAGCACCACCAACTTCATATTCAGGGTGCTGCAGGTAAAGGTTGTCCTGGATAGAGTAGCGGAGCATGTTGTCGGCAACTTTTTCGCCTTTAACAATGAAAAGTGAGTACTGAAGGTTTACCTGATCCTGTGTTGTATTCCACTGGTTTGTAAATTCACAGTAAGAGAAAGCACGGATTTTACGAACCTTATCTGAATTGTTAGTTACCTTAAGTCTCCAGTATTCAAAATTCTGTCCGAGAGGAACGTAATATTTTGTTTCTGATTTAATACCTTTGTATTCAGAAGTGATTACTGTGTAAGCTGTACCGTGACGACATTCACTTTTGTATTGATCAAGAGGTTTTCCAACTGGCTGCCATGAAGCACTCCAGAAGTCACCGTCTTCCTGGTCCCGGAGGTAAAAATAGCGTCCAGGCTGATCCATTGGAATTGAGTTGAAGCGAAGACGAAGAAAACGTCCCTGGGCTCCAGATTTGTAGAAACCGTATCCACCGGCGTTGTTTGTAATTACAGCACCATAAACAGTAGAACCAAGGTAGTTGGACCAGCTGGTTGGTGTGTCAGGTCTTGTGATAACGTATTCTTTAGCGTCATCGTCAAAATAACCGTACTGCATTTAATACCTCTTTAAATCATATGAATGGGATATAAGGAAAATCCCCTATGTTAAAAAATATACTGGATAAGTATGGAAAACGCAACACAAAAGAAGTAGCAATACTGATTAAAATCGCTTAAAATATTGTATAAATCTGTATTTAAGGAGAACAGGAGATGTATATAACAATCAAAAAACTGACAATTTTAGTATTTGCTGGTTTATTGTTTTTCATCACACCGCTTTTTGATGGCAGAATATTTATTGGTTGTTGTCAGTTGTACAGCTTGGGAGAAGGCGTAGAATCTAATATCTGGACTTTTGGTGATAAGGATATCAATAAAACTATAGAACTTCTTACCGGAGAGAAAGATTGAAGAATATAAAATATTAGTAAATTATCAGGGGAATAAAAATTAGAAAATGTCATTGAATTGTAATGAAATAAACAAAATTCTCGAAGAACTTGATCTGGAAGGTTCATTTATTCAGGATATCATTCAGCCTACCTTTGATCAGGTTGCTTTTTATACCTATAAAACTGGCGGTAAGACGGTGATGGTTTGTACTGCCCAGGATTCCACCCGCATAAACGAGACAAGGCGTAAAATCACCAAAAATGAAAAGCCTCTCCGATTTATGGAGCTTCTGAAATCACGTATAAAAGGGGCTCGAATCAATAAAATTGAACAGATTGGTCTTGAGCGAGTAATCAGAATGGAACTTTCGCATACCGGAGAAAATTTTCTTATGTATATCAGGCTCTGGAACAATGCGGCCAACATTCTTCTTTGCGATGAAAATAACCGTATTCTTGATGCCATGTTCCGCCGTCCAAACAAGGATGAGATGGTGGGAGAAATCTTTCCGGTTCCTGTGGCAGATGAAAGTAAATTTGCCCAGATTGACAGATGGCCAGTCCGCACTTTTGATGAAATCCGCGAAGAATACGAAGCCCTTCCTCAGAGTAAATATGAGTCGTGGGAAAGCCTTTCTTTTAATGCAAAAGTTGATCTGTTTTATTCGGAACACGCACGGTCTTTGTCCAGAGCAGCTCTTCTTGAAAAGGCTGAAAAATGGTACATCACTAATCACACAAAGCGACTTGCTGCCCTTGAAAATCTGGAAAAGAAACTGGACAGCTTTAAAAACGCCGAAATGTACCGCCACCAGGGAGATTTGATTCTGTCTTTTGGTCATCTTATGGATGGAGCTTCAAAAGCTTTGGAATGCGAAGATTATGAAAGCGGAAAAATAGTTCAGATTATGGTGGATCCAAAAAAATCTGCCCAGGAAAATGCCAACGATTATTATTCCCGTTACAAAAAAGCAGTAAGCGGATCGGAAGAACTTAAAAATGACATTGAACTTGCAAAAGAACAGATTGAACTTTTGGACAAGCAGTACGAACAGATAAAAAACGAACCTAATCCTATAAAGATTGAACAGCTGCTTAGAAAAGATTCAACGCCAAAACAACAGCAGAAAAAGGCTCATCCAGGCCTTGATTACACTGTAAACGGCTGGTACATTCTTGTTGGACGGGATGCCAATGAAAACGATGAACTTCTGCGACATCACGTTCGGGGCGATGATATGTGGCTTCATACCCGTGATTATCCGGGTGGTTACGTTTTTATTAAGCACCGAAAAGATAAAACTGTTCCGCTGGACATTCTGCTGGATGCCGGTAATCTGGCTGTATATTTTTCTAAGGCCCGTGGATCTGGTAAAACTGATCTTTACTATACTCATGTAAAATATCTTCGCCGTGCAAAAAATGGACCCAAAGGTTTAGTTCTGCCAACTCACGAAAAGAATCTTTGTATTACCCCGGATCCTGAACGACTGAAACGGCTTGAACGTCAGAAAAACTCTTAATTTGGTGATTTTCCCTCACTTACATTGTTCTTGTTGTGTTCTATAATAATGTTATGATTTCTCAGGAGAATGAAAGTAAAGAAAATCTTCAATATAACAAGATGATTAATTCTCCGGTGTGGAAGCTGATTTCTACACTGGCAGTTCCTACCATTATTTCAATGCTAGTTACAAGTATTTACAATATGGCAGATACCTATTTTGTTTCCCAGCTTGGAACAGAAGCAAGTGCTGCTGTAGGAATTATGTTTCCTGTAATGTCCATTATTCAAGCCTGTGGATTTACATTGGGAATGGGAAGCTCCAGCCTTATTTCCAGAAAACTTGGGGAACGTAAAAATGAAGAGGCCAGCGTAATCGCTTCTTCCGGATTTTTTACTGCACTTGTTATTGGTCTTTTAGTTACAATTGTGGGAGTTTTCTTTACAGACGAGCTTATGGTACTGGTAGGTTCTTCCCAGACTATTCTTCCATTTGCCGTAAAATATGCTTTTGTGATTTTTCTTGGTGCACCTTTTATGTGTGCCTCTTTCGTAATGAACAATGTGCTCCGTTCGGAAGGGAAAGCTACATTTTCCATGATTGCACTCACCTCGGGAAGTATTTTAAATCTTTTTCTGGATCCGATTTTTATTTTCACAATGAATCTTGGAATTCTTGGGGCCGCAGCTGCAACGGTTATCTGCCAGATTGTCAGTTTTTCGATTCTGCTGTCCTGGTTTTTGCGAAAAAAAGCCATCTGCTCTTTAGGAATCCAATACATCCTTGGAAGAAATAAAGTTAAAAAGGAATTCTCTTATTGGCCGGTGATTTTTTTGATTGTTTCAACAGGATTTCCATCACTTTGCCGACAGGGACTTTCATCAATTTCAACAATTCTGCTGAACCGTACCGCCGTTGAATATGGTGATGCAGCTGTTGCAGGTATGGCTATTGTAACAAGAGTTGTAATGTTTATCGCTTCAGTAATGATTGGTATAGGACAGGGGTTCTCACCGGTTTCCGGCTACAATTTTGGTGCAAAACGTTACGACCGCGTAAAGGAAGCCTTCCGTTTTACAGTAATTTCAAGCTTCATTTTGCTCACTGCTTTTTCCGCTGTTATCTGGTTGATTGCACCATCCCTTGTAAGGGCAATTCGAAATGATCCGGCTGTTGTTGCTGTAGGTGCCATTGCATTAAGGTTCCAGCTTTGTCTTATGCCATCACATTCAATCATTATCAGTACAAATATGCTCATGCAGTCTACAGGTCATGTAAAAAAGGCAGCTTTTCTGTCATGTAACCGCCAGGGTGTTTTCTTTATTCCAATGATTCTGATCCTTCCAGAAATTATGGGAATCCTTGGTGTGGAGATTGCTCAGACTGTGGCAGACTTTTTAAGTATGATTGCCGCCATTCCATATTTTATCTGGTTTTTCAAAAAGTATGATCAGAAAACCATAGAGCAGTGAATTAATTCTTGCCTAAAAACAACTAGTATGCTAGTATATTAGTATTACTTATTGAGGTAAATAATTATGGAAATGACATTAAGATGGTACGGAACAGGATTTGACTCCGTAACACTTCAGCAGATTCGTCAGGTGCCTGGAGTAAAAGGCGTAATAACTACATTGTATGATTCAGTTCCAGGAGACGCATGGGAACTGGGTGCAATTCAGAAAATCAAAAAAGAAGTAAATGATGCAGGACTGAAGATTGCCGGTATTGAAAGTGTAAATATTCACGATGATATCAAAATCGGTAATGGTCGGCGAGATGAGTACATCGATAATTATATAAAAACTCTGGAAAGACTGGGTCAGGAAGACATCCACATGGTTTGTTATAACTTCATGCCTGTATTCGACTGGACTCGTACAGAACTGGCTCGCCTTCGTGAAGACGGTTCAACTGTTCTTGCCTATAATTCAACTTTCATTGACGGTGTAAAGCCTGAAGAAATGTTTGAAAAACTGGATAAAAACTCAAACGGATTTATTCTTCCAGGATGGGAACCTGAACGCATGGCCCGCGTAAAAGAGCTTTTCAAGATGTACGAAGGAATTGATAACGAAAAGCTTTTCCAGAATCTTAAATACTTCCTTGAAGCAATTATGCCTGTTTGTGACAAATACAATATTGATATGGCAATTCATCCCGATGATCCAGCCTGGCCTGTATTCGGACTTCCACGTATTGTTATCAATCAGGAAAATGTTATGCGCATGTTGAATGAAGTTCCAAATCCACATAACGGTCTTACTTTCTGTACAGGCTCTTATGGTACAAACCGCAAAAACGATCTTTGCGAAATGATTAAAGCCGCAAGCGGACGCATTCATTTTGCGCACATCAGAAACCTTAAGTTCAACACTGCAATTGATGATCCTGTTCAGGACTTTCAGGAAAGTGCACACCTTTCAAGCGACGGAACATTCGATATGTACAAAATCTGTGAAACTCTTTATAACACAGGTTTTGATGGCATTATTCGACCTGACCACGGACGCATGATCTGGGGTGAAAAAGCAATGCCAGGTTATGGACTTTATGACCGCGCTCTTGGTGCCTGTTACCTTCAGGGACTTTGGGAAGCCATTGAAAAGACCCACGACAGAAGCGGGGTGAAGTTGTATAGATAAAATATGCGATAAAATATGCGCTGTTCTTTTCGTTGATAATCTACATTTTTAACATTATAATAGAAGAATGCGCAAATTATCATTTAAAGGCGGTATTCATCCTAACGAAATGAAAGAGCTCTCGGAAGGATGCGCCATTATCAACACACCAGCGCCAACTAAAAAAGTAACAATTCCAGTTACTATGGGTGGCGCACCGAACAATGTGCTTGTACAGGTAGGAGACGTTGTAAAAAAAGGTCAGATCATTGCAAATGGTGAAGCCTTTATGTCTGTTCCTGTACATGCTTCTATTTCAGGTACTGTAAAAAAAATTACACCTGTTACCTGCACAGCTAACGTAGAAAAACTTGCAGTGGAAATTTGGGGTGATGACAGTGAAGAAACTGACTTCATGCCACCTCTTGATCCATTTACCTGCGATAAACAGGCTGCACTTAAACGTGTAAAAGATGCTGGTATTGTAGGTATGGGTGGTGCTTCTTTCCCTGCACATGTAAAGCTTAATCCACCGGCAAACTGTACAATCGATACAGTTATTCTTAATGCCGCTGAATGTGAACCTTATCTTACAATCGACTGCCGCACCATGCTGGAAAATGCCGCAAAAGTAATAGACGGACTTTCTATAGTGATGCACATTACTGGTGGTAAAGGAATTATTGGTCTTGAAGAAAACAAGATGAACTGTGTAGAACCTCTTCAGAAAGCTATTGATGAAGCTGGTCTTCAGGATAAAATCAAGATTCAGATTGTAAAAACTAAATATCCTCAGGGTTGTGAAAAAATGCTTACAAAAGCCCTGGTTAATCGCGAAATCCCAACAAAAGGTCTTCCTGCCCAGATTGGTTGTGTAATCAGCAATGTAGGTACAGTTTGTGCTATTTCTGATGCATTCCGTCTTGGTATGCCGCTTATTGAACGACCTCTTACTATTTCAGGCGGGGCCGTGGAAGAAGCCAAGAATCTCCGTGTTCCAGTGGGAACTATGGTGAGCGATCTTGTAGGAACAGCCATTACCCTTAAAGAAGGCGAAACTGCTAAAATTTTAAGTGGTGGTCCTATGATGGGATTTTCTATGGCAAATGCAGCCTTCCCTGTAGAAAAGGGTACAAGCGGTGTTCTTTTCCTTACAAAAAAAGAAATCAACATTGGTGCCGAAGGGGATTGTATCAACTGCGGTATGTGTGTAAAGGCATGTCCAATGGGAGTTGTTCCTGCTCTTATTAAACGAAATGTAGAAATCCACAATATGGAAAAGGCTACTAAATTTGGAGTTATGGATTGTATTGAATGTGGAAGTTGTGTTTATGTTTGTCCTGCAAATATTAAGCTTACACAGTACTGCCGCATGGGAAAATCAATTATCCGCGCTGAAATGGCAGCTGCAAAAGCAAAGGAGGCTCAGAAATAAATGGCTGATACTGAAAACAAAATATATCTTTCATCATCACCACACTTCAAAGGCCCTGTAACCACAAAACTTGTTATGTGGATGGTGGTTTTTGCCCTTATGCCTGTTTGTGTTGGTGCAGTAATTGTGTTTGGACTTCGAGCCCTGGCCGTTCTTGCAGTGTCTGTGATTTCTGCTGTTGGTTTTGAATTCCTTTTCAATCTTCTGGTTTATAAAAATGACGAAGCAAAAAAATGGTCAATTAAAGACGGTTCTGCAGTGATTACAGGACTTCTTCTGGCCTGTACTCTTTCTTCAACTGTTCCATTCTGGCAGGTTATCTTGGGAGCAGCTTTTGCTGTAATCGTAGTAAAAGGCTTCTTTGGTGGACTTGGAAACAATATCTGGAACCCGGCTCTGGCTGGACGCGCATTTCTGATGATTTGTTTCCCTGCAAGTATTGGTGCTTCCTGGGTAGAACCTAGAACTGATGCAATTTCCGGTGCCACAATTCTTTCTACAAAAGCTCTTGTTCCAATAAAGGATCTTCTTTTGGGATACCGTGCAGGATGTCTTGGTGAAACTTGTACATTGCTTATCATTATTGCAGGTCTTTTCCTTATTTCCATGAAGCTTATTGACTGGCGCATTCCACTATGTTTTATCGGTACAGTTGCTCTTTGCACTTGGATTGCAGGTGGAAATGTTCCAGTTGCTCTCCTTTCTGGTGGACTTATGCTTGGTGCTTTCTTTATGGCAACAGACTATGTAACAAGTCCAATCACCATGTGGGGAAGGGTTATTTTTGGTATTGGATGTGGACTTATTACATTCCTTATCAGACAGTTTGGCGGATACCCTGAAGGTGTTATGTTCAGTATTCTTTTTATGAACTGTTTTTACCCATTCCTGAATAACCTTAATTCACGTATTTATGGTTACGGAAAAAAGGGAGGTGCAAAATAATGAAACAGATTTTGAAGCTTGGTCTTACTCTGGCCGCCTTTGCTGTAGTTTCCTGTCTTGCACTTGCTGTTGTAAACAATTTTACAGCTCCAGTTATTGAAAAGAATAATGCAGCCAAAACCAGTGCAGGACTTACAGTGGTTTTTCCACAGGCAGATTCTTTTGAAAGCGTAACTGCAGAAAAATCAATTAATTCTACAACTATTGATGGTGTGTGGCTTGCTAAAAATGGTGATGCTGTTCTTGGTGGAATTGCAAAAGTAACTGGACCAACTTATGACAAGGCAACAATTCTTGTTGGTTTTGACAAAAATATGAAAATTTCAGGTGTAGTGATTCTTGAAATCTCTGACTCTCCAGGATTTGGTCAGAATGCCAAAGATTCATCATACAAAACTTCCAGCGGAAAAACTTTCTACGAACAGTTTGCCGGAGTGGATGCTTCTAAAACTGTAGTTTCAGGCACAGATTTTGAGGCAATTTCCGGTGCTACAATTACATCTGTTGGAATTGCCGCTCTTATTAATGATGCAGCCGCTGCTGTAAAAGGAGCCTTCTAATGAATAAACTTAAGACTTTTACAAGCGGTATCGTTCGCGAAAATCCGCTTCTGGTTCTTTCCATCGGTCTTTGTTCATCACTGGCCGTAACTACAAATGTTTTCAACGGTCTTGGAATGGGATTTGCCATGACCTTTGTTCTTCTGATGAGTGAAATTATCATCAGTTTGTTCCGAAAGGTTATCCCTGGTGCAATTCGTCTTCCAATCTTTATTATCGTAATTGCAGCCTTTACCACCATCGTTCAGCTGGTTCTGGCAGCCTATGTGCCAAGTCTGTCTGACTCGCTGGGAGTTTTCCTGCCACTTATTGTTGTAAACTGTATCATCATGGGACGAGTAGAAAGCTTTTCTTCAAAAAATTCAGTTGGACTTTCGGTGCTTGATGCTCTTGGTATGGGAATTGGTTATACCTGGGTATTGTGTGCTATCTCCATCATCCGTGAGCTTCTTGGATCTGGAACTTTCTTTGGACTTGAAGTAATTCCTGAAGCCTACAGACTGGGACTTTTTGCTCAGGCTCCAGGGGGATTTATTGTTTTTGGTGCAATGGTTGCCATCACTGAAGCAGTAAGTAAAAAAGGAGGAAAGAAAGATGAATAGTTTGCTCAGTATTTTCCTTAAAGCTGCCCTTATTGATAACGTAATTCTTGTTCAGTATCTTGCATTGTGTCCTTTTGTTGGTATGACAAGTGATACAAAAAAAGCCTTTGGTATGGGCGTTGCAACTACTTTTGTTATTATTCTTGCTACAATGGTTACATATCCTTTGTACTACTGTGTTCTGGTAAAATTCCATGTTGAATTCCTTCAGACACTGGTTTTTATCCTTGTTATTGCTTCTCTGGTTCAGCTGGTTGAATTCTATCTGAAAAAATCTGCACCAGGACTTTACTCATCAATGGGTGTTTATCTTGCTCTTATTACCACAAACTGTGCTGTTCTTGCAATCTGTATGAACTGTATTTCTAAAAGCTTTAATTATGGTGAAGCCGTTGTTTATGCTTTGGGAAGTGCAGCTGGATTCATTATAACAATGGTGATTATGAGCGGAATCAGAATGCGTATGCAGACATCAAAAGTGCCTGCCTTCCTTAAAGGAAACGCAATTCTCTTTATTACTGCCGGTCTACTTTCCATGGCTTTCATGGGATTTGCCGGACTTATTAAGTAGCAGGGGACAATAGGTAAAGGGATTAATTATGAATATTATTATTTCTACTGTAATCATTTCTTTTGTTTTAGCTCTGGTTTTAGGTTGTCTTCTGGGATTTTTCAAGAAGGTTTTTGCAGTTCAGGAAGATGAAAGAATCGGAAAGTTGATTGAAATACTTCCAAACGCTAACTGTGGTGGTTGTGGTTATGCCGGATGTGCTGCCTATGCCGCTGCTCTTGTGAATGATGGAGCTCCATGTAACGGATGTACCGCTGGTGGAGCTAGTGTGACTGCAAAAGTTGCAGAAATTATGGGTGGAACAGCCGATGATACATCTTATATTGCCGTTCTTGCCTGTCAGGGCTGCAATGAAAACGCTGTAAAAAAAGGCGAGTACACAGGTTTAAAATCTTGTGCTGCTGCAAATATTGCTATTAACGGAACAAAACTATGTGCCAGCGGATGTATCGGTTACGGTGACTGTGTAGCCGCATGTAAATTTGATGCTATCCGTCTTGATGAAAATGGCATTCCTGTAATCAACAGGGAAAAATGTACTGGCTGTGGTGCCTGTGCAAAAGCCTGTCCAAAAAAAATTATCAAGAAGGTAAATGCAAAACGAACTGCTCCAATGGTTCTTTGTTCTGTAACAAGCGATAATAAACCAGCCGTTCTTAAAAACTGTAAGGTTTCATGTATTAAGTGCCACAAATGTGAAAAAGATTGTCCTCAGGGTGCAATTCACTTTGAAAACAACCTGCCTGTACACGATGAAGCAAAATGTGTAGGATGTGGTACCTGTATCAACTCTTGTGTAAGAAAGAGTATTCAGTTTGTAACAAAATAATCAGGATAAAAAAATGCCAATTAAAATTCAGTCTGATCTGCCAGCAGTAAAAACTCTCGAGAAGGAAAATATCTTTGTTATGACGGAAAATCGTGCCGCCACACAGGATATTCGTCCTCTTAAAATCGCAATAGTGAATCTTATGCCTACCAAAGAAACAACAGAAACACAGCTTATGCGACTTTTGAGTAATACTCCTCTTCAGATTGATATAAGCCTTGTGCGTATGGAAAGTCATGTTTCCAAAAACACAGGGAAGGCATATCTTGATAAATTCTACATTCCGTCATCAGAGCTTTATAATCAGAAATTTGACGGCATGATTTTTACCGGTGCTCCAGTAGAACAGATTCCTTTTGAGTCTGTTGATTACTGGGATGAACTTTGTAAAATCATGGATTGGGCTCAGGAAAATGTATTCTGTTCACTTTACATCTGCTGGGGAGCTATGGCGGGGCTCTATCACTTTCACGGCATCAACAAGCAGATTGTAAATAAAAAATACTCAGGCATTTATTACAGTAAAAACCTGAAGCCTAAAGATCCTCTTGTTCGTGGTTTTGATGATGAATTCCCTGTTCCAACATCCCGCTGGACTACCATTTCTACAGAAGATGTAAAGAAGAATAAAAACCTGATACTCCTGGCCGATAACGAAGAAACAGGTGCAACACTTTGTAAATCAAAAGATAACCGTGCCATCTTTATGACAGGTCACCTTGAATATGATACAGATACTCTTGCAAAAGAATACTTCCGTGATGTGAATAAAGGAATTAAAATCGAAAAGCCTTTGAATTACTTCCGTGATAACAATCCTGATGAACCTGTGCTTTCAACATGGCGAAGTACAGCACATCTTTTCTATGCAAACTGGTTGAACTATTACGTTTATCAGGCAACACCATTTGAGTTTTTGCAGTAGAACTAAACTGTTCCACCGATTTTATTTTATCACACGGATTTGTTCGCACCTACGGTGCTCACGGTTATATAGAGCATCACTTTCACCAAAATTATAGCGGAGTCCGTAGGACGCAGCAAATCCGTGTGACTTTTTAAAATATTGAATCAAAATCTGTGATTATCCTGATAAAGGGTATGGCAAGGATTATTTTCTAGCACTTTATCAAAATCGTTAATTCGTGTTTGTTGTAATTCAGGTGGACAATTCGGCTGTTTGGAATGACCGCAAACTCTTCATCAATAAGCTTCCAGTCAATTTCTCCCTGCATCTTGATTGTACAGATCATATTTTTTGTCATGCCTGAATCAAGCCATGTGTGAATCCATTTTAGAAGCCTTTCCGGATAACAGATTACATCGCTGAAAACCCAGTCTACAGGTCCGATGTCTTCCGGTTTTAAAGTAAATGCATCGTGAGCCTGGAATTTTACCAGAGGATTTTCCATAAGTTCAGGAGCCAGTTCTGCACGGTCAACAGCGTAAACTTCAGCACCAAGCCCTGCCAGGACCCAGGTCCATCCACCAGGACAAGCACCAGCTTCAAAACATTTCTGTCCCTGGTGTGGAAGTTCTTCACCAAAGAAAAGATTGAACAGAGTAAGACTTTCCTGAATTTTAAGGTAAGCCCTGCTTGGAGGATTTTCATGGTCTTCTACAAACACCATTCTTCCTGCTGGTATAAAACTTGTAGTTTTTGCAGAAGCAATAAGAGTGTGTTCATCAATAAGAGTATAAAGTCCAATTTCGCTTTGTGGAATTTTTACCGGAAATTTTCTGTCTTTTAAATTAATGTATGGAAGCTTTTCCTGAATAAGATCAGCTCTTCTGAAACAGGTAAATTGATATGGGGCCCAGTTTCTCTGAATCTTTTTAAGTTCACCAGCTGCTTCTCCAATGGAATTAAATTCCAAAATAAAAGGTTCAAGCATTATGGTTGATGCCCAGTAGGGTCGAATTGAAAGATCGATGCCTTTAAAATAAATAAGATCACCGTATTTTTTGGAAGGAGACTGAAGAATGCCAAAACGATTCTTTAATTCGCTTAATAATAATTCTGCCATTTCGGGGAAAGCAAGAAAGGCAATTCCGTTAAGTTTTTTCATGATAGTTCAGATTACACAATTTCCGGAAGATCATCAGAATTCTGTTGTTCCAGATAATCAACATATTTTGACTGACGGGTAAGATCCGGGCAGTAAAGTGTCTGAAATCCAATTTCAGTGCTTCCACCTGTTTCCTTTACCCACTGTGGTTTGCAGATTAAATTAAGAGGAGTATCAAGGCTTTTTCTAGCAAGAAGAATGGTCAGTTCGTATTCGTTGGATAAGTCTACTACGACGTTTACAGGAAAACTTACCTTGCAGCCCGTTTTACTGATGTTGACAAGTGTTCCATTTACTGCACAAAGTTCATTGCAAGTTACGCGACCCATATCATCATAACGGGTATCGATTCTGTTCTCTTTTGCCATTTATCTAATTATACCATAATGAATCTTGACTGTCACCACGTTTGAATTTTCCCATTTTTTCTGATATACTAGTTTTTATGAATATTATTGTAGTTGGCAATGGTGGTCGTGAGCACACTATTTGCTGGAAATTGGCTCAGAGTTCTTCGGTTGATAAAATTATTGTGGTTCCTGGAAACGGTGGAACTCATAATGAATCAAAATGTGTAAATATTGATCCAAATAAATGTGATTATATTGAAAATAATGGAATCCCAGCTGCTGTTCAGATTGCAAAACACGAAAACTGCCGAATGTGTGTAGTTGGTCCAGAAGATCCTCTGTGTGCTGGTCTTGCTGATGAATTCTGGAAAGCAGAAATTCCTGTTGTAGGACCAAAAGCCAAGGGTGCTGCCCTTGAAGGTAGTAAAGACCTTGCCAAAAAATTCATGAAAGATTACGGTGTTGCCTGTGCTGCCAGTGAAACTTTCACAAATAAAGATGAAGCACTTGCTTACGTAAAAAAACACGGTGCTCCAATCGTTCTTAAAGCAGACGGACTTGCTGCTGGAAAAGGTGTAGTTGTTGCTGCAACCGAACAGGAAGCTTTGGACGCTGTAGAAGATCTTATGTGTTCTGGACGCGTTGGAAATGCAGGACGCAAGCTTGTTATTGAAGATTATCTTGAAGGTGTTGAAATCTCGGTTCTTGCCGCTGTTTCTGTAACACCAGAATATGCTGTAAAAGGTAATGCAACAATCATTCCTTTCCTTCCAGCTCGTGACCACAAACGTCTTATGGATGGTGCAAAAGGTCCTAACACTGGTGGAATGGGTGCTGTTTGTCCGTTGGATGATGTTGATGAAAAAACAATGGAAGCATTTAATGAAAAAATCCTTCAGCCAACACTTAATGGGCTTATTAAAGAAAAATTTGATTACCGTGGATTTATTTTCTTTGGTGTAATGCTTACCAAAAATGGTCCAAAGCTTTTGGAATACAATGTTCGCCTTGGTGATCCTGAAACTCAGGCAGTTCTTCCACTTATGGATTTTGATTTTGCTTCAATGTGTCAGGCAATCGTTAGCGGAACTTTGGATGAGTTCAAATTTAAATGGAAGAGCGGTTATCAGGTTGCTCCTGTTGTTGTTTCAGGCGGATATCCTGGAGATTACAAAAAAGGACTTCCTATTACAATCAATCCTGCTGTGGAAAAAGCCAGCGGTGCAAAAGTATTCATTGCCGGTGCAACTACAGGACGCCGTGAAAATGACAACGAACTGCTTACAAGTGGTGGACGTGTACTTGCCTGCAGTGCTTACGGAAATACATTTAAAGAAGCCTGGGAAAATGCTTACCTTTGTGTATCAGGCGTAAAATTTGAAGGTGCCTTCTACCGAAAAGATATTGGTCTTCCTGGAGCCGCTGAAAGCGGAAAGCTTTAATGGATTATCTTGTAATCGCACTTGTATCAGTAGTTATTATTGCTCTTCTGTGCGGTTACATTAAAGCAACAAAAAAACAGTCATCACAAGCTCATAAAAAAGGAACATCCGCAGCAAAAACGGGTGTTCCTTCTTTTTCAAAATGCCCTTTATGTGATTCACTTTTAGACAGTAAAAAAGGTGAAACCATTCATTCAAAAGTATTCCGTCCTATGACTGTTCCTGACCAGAGGTGCAATATTCTAGGTTGTCCTTATTGTTATCCGGTGGTAAAACCAGGTGTTGAACGAAGATGTCCTGTCTGTCATAAAAAAGTACCTTTATCAGGATATCTTATTGCCCGTTTATTCAACAAAACAGAAGGAAATAAGCATGTTCATGTTATTGGCTGCACGGAATGTAATAGAAACGGCAGTAAGGATATTTAGCACTTTCTTCCTCAGAAGCTTGTGTTTCCATAACTATCTGAACTCGTTTTTTGCAGATATCAAAAATATTACCTTCATCCTTTTGAACAAGAATACATTTTCGGTTTCCACAATCATATTCATTTAATTTCTTTACCGCTTCAAAGGTGGTTCCGCTGCCCGCAAAAAAATCAAGAACAACTGCGTTTTTGGGTGTATTTGAAATCTTTAAAAAATGTTCAATAAGTTCTACCGGTTTTGGGTTGTCAAAAAGTCCTTTTTCCCCTAAAAGCTTGTCCAGATAGTTCTGTGCATCTCTTGTGGTAGGGCAGTGGTTGATTATATTTTTCGGAATAATCTGATTATCTTCCCCATTAAAAATCTTCTGCCGTGGAACATTTGCGTAGTCAGGTGCAGGTCCAAAATAGATTTTGTTTTCTGCAAGAAGAATATCCATTTCCTCTTTGGAACATAACCATTGTCGTTCCCATTTTATTCCGCCAGGGCTTTCCACAGTATAAAAGTTTTTGTGTTTTTTTGATGACCTTTTTTCTGAAAATGAAATACTTCCCGAAAACCATTGTCCTCTTGGATCATTGTCAGGATTCTGGGTTTTATAATTTCTTTCTTGAATTTCAACAAAGCCTCTGCATTTTCGCCTGTTTTTTGCATAACATAAAGTGTCCTGCTGAAGAGTTCGGGAAAATTCATCCTTTTTTCCTTTTCCACAAAGCCACATAAAATTGTTGATAAAATTTTCTTCACCAAAAATATCGTCGCAAAGTATCTTCAAACGGTAAAGCTCGTCCTGTCCGATTGCAATAAAGATAACACCATCTTCCTTTAAAATCTGTCTGGCTTTTTCAAGACGCAACTTCATAAAATCAAGCCAGATTGTGTGACGGTCTTTTCCTTCAAAAAAACGGTCTTTGTAGGTAAAAGCATTACCTGTATTGTAAGGTGGATCAATGTAAATAAAGTCTACAAAAGGGTCATTTTTTTCAACAGCGGTAAGAAAATCAAGGTTATCGCCTTTTATAAGGAGATTTGAGGAGGATTTCAAGAAAGTGCTTGCGTCAAAAACTTCAAGCTCGTCCATTATTTTCCGCCTTCATTAGTCTTGTAAAGGGTTTTTCCAATTTCTGAACATAATTTAAGGGCGGTAAGATCAAAACGATCTTTTCCAAAGTTTTCTGCTGCCATTCCAAGAAGAGCACATCCGGAAATACAGGCATCTTCTAAAGAATAATTTTGTGCAAGAAGGGAAGCTAAAATTCCTGTAAGAACGTCACCACTTCCAGCTTTTGAAAGACAGGCTCCACCGCCATTTAAAATGATTATTCTTTCATTTACAGCAATAAATGTATTTGCACCTTTCATTACAAGGCCACAGTTTGGAAATAGACTAAGAAAATTTTTCCCGATCTCAACCCGATTTTCAAGGGCGGAAGCTGGATTTAGTTTTTCGCCAAAAAGTTCAAGGGATTCACATAAGTAAGCCAGTTCTTTAGGGTGGGGTGTAAGAATGATTTTACAGTTTGAAAATGATGATATTCGTTTGAAAAAAGAAGGAAATCCACTCCAGTAAAAAATGTCTGCATCAAAAATAAGAGAACAGTTCTTGTTTTGTTCCAGCAGGCCAACAAGATAATT
Organism: Treponema sp.; assembly: GCA_016296575.1. Lineage (GTDB taxonomy): Bacteria > Spirochaetota > Spirochaetia > Treponematales > Treponemataceae > Treponema_D. The sequence goes on along the minus strand of JAEDJA010000006.1, from coordinate 29,882 downwards.
TTCAAAGTAATTCAGAAAAGATTTTATTTTGCTGCTGGTGTCTGCATTTCCAAGTCCGTTCCCCAAAGTGAAGGCAAGTGAAGCTTTTGGAAAATCTTTAGTAATCATTAAGGATGGATCAAGCTTGAACTGAATAATATTAGAAAATGATGTTTCAATAATGGAAGAAAGACCAGCTCCGCTTTCAAGAGCAGCTGTAGCAGAAAGAATTGAAGCACCGGCTTTTTCACCGGAAATGCAGCTTATGTGGCCAAATTTTCCTTTGTGAGTATTTTCTCCATGTCGCCATGGAAGCTTTATATCATCGTCTTCTGCAAGAAAAATACTGTCATTTCCAAGCTCACAGAAATCCTTTTGGGAAATCCCAAGATCTGCAACTGTAATTCGACCCGTAAAATCTTTGGCACTGTCGCTTAACAGGGCTAATTTCATTGCTCCCATTGTTACGGTTTCATTGGCTTTGAATGTACCTTCTGAAACAATTCCTGTTTTTGAAATTCCAGATGGAATGTCACAGGCAATTTTCCAGGATGCTGAAGCTTTTGCAGCATTAAAAAGAACTTTCCAATCTTCTGATATCTCTCCGTGAAAGCCTGTCCCAAAAACACAGTCAACAAATACATCCTGATTGTTAAAAATAGAGTTAAAAGAAATTCCAAGCTTTTTTGCCATCTCATACTGGAATTTCCCTTCTTCAGTTTTGGGAATTTCTGGGCAATATACATAAACCTGGCACTTGTTTTTTAGAAAGCGGGCCAAAGCAAGACCGTCAGCACCGTTATTTCCTTTTCCGCATGCAATAAAAACGGATTTATCAGAAAATGAAGTTGTTCTTGAATTAAAATCAGTTGATTCAGAATAAAAATTTCCAAGATGATTTAGTACTGCATTTTCAAGTCCATGAGCTGCATTTTCCATCATCAAAAATTCTGGAATTGAATAGTAGGCTTTTACTTTTTTTTCTACCGCGTTTGAATCAAGAAAAACTTTCTTCATAAATCTTCATTACATGAACATTATTACTGCAATTCCAAGTGGAATTAGGTAGGCACTGAACCATTCAAGACGGCCTTTTTTAATGAGCTTCATGAGGAAGGCAAGTGAAAACCAACCGGTAACAAAGGCTGCAATACAACCAGCTATTACAGGTGCAGCTCCAATAGAAGCACTTACTTCACCAAGATCTTTAGCTTCAAGAATAAAGGCTCCAAGAATTGCTGGAATTGATGCAATGAATGAAAATTCACCGGCAAGTTTTCGGTCAACTTTTCCCCAAAGAGCTCCGGAAATGGTAGAACCAGATCTTGAGATGCCAGGTAAAGTTCCAAAGCCCTGCATGATTCCAATACGAATAGCCTGCTTTACAGAAACGAAAGGAGTTTCCTCTGTTTCAGTTTTATTGCTTTTGCGGGAAATCAGAGAAGTTGAAATTAAAAGAACGGAAGTAACAAGAAAGCCTGCTCCAACGGTTTTCAGACTCATATCCTTTATTAATTTAGAAGTAATTATACCAATTATTCCTGTTATAACCGTAACAATGATTACGGCAAGAATGTTTGATCTTCCGGCTTTTTCCTGGGCTGCAAGAATTGAATCTTCAGGAAGAGGTTTTCTTGTAATCAATCTGCAGAAAATAAGAATAAGATTCCATATCTGTTTTCGGAAAAAAAGTACAACTGCAAGAAGAGTTGCCAGATGAAGAAGTACATCATAAAGAAGAGGTACTTCTTCCAGTCCAAACAAAGCTTGTGCTAATGCAAGATGGCCTGATGAAGAAATTGGTAAAAACTCTGCAACTCCCTGAAGAGCACCTAAAAGCAATCCTTGTAAAGTAGACATAATTAAGTCCTAAAACGAGATTTAATGATCTAACTATGTTCCAGATGCGATTCGAACGCACTACCTGTCGCTTAGGAGGCGACCGCTCTATCCAGATGAGCTACAGGAACGAAGTTATTGATTAATTTTACCCTAAATTGAACATTTTTGCAAGAGAATATACGTCTTCAACTCCAGAAACGAGAATTCCGCCCATTCCCATTTGCAGCGGAAAATCCAGATCAATATCAAAACGATCCCCAACTGCAACTATACTTTTGGGAGTGGTTTTTAATATTTTTGCCGCCAGTTCAAAAGGTTCAAAGGCAGGTTTTGATTTACCGCAGGTATCAAGTCCTACAATATCTTTAAGAATTTCATCTACACCGATTGCCTCAAGTGTTCGTTTTGCAATAACAACCGGATTATTGGTAACGCAGCACATTTTTATATTATTACTTGCAATTATTTCCAGTGTTGATGCAAGTTTATGGTCCTTTTTAAGAAAGTTTTCTGGGTGATGCAGTTCAGTCCGCCAGCGAATACTTTCTTCAATGGAAATGCCAAAATGAGTAAGAGTGTTTCCAAGACTGATTTTATGACCATGTTCCTTTTCCCAGTTTTTTCGGAAGTCACCAATCATCTTTCTGCCTTCGTCGTGGGAAATGCCCCTTAAATCAGAAAAGTGGCGGATTTGACAGTCGACCTGTTCATTACCCCAAAAATCGTTGGTATAAAGTGTACAGTCAATGTCAAAAATAAAAGCCTTAGGATTTTCAGGCAGATTGTAAACATTCATACAATTAGTATAGCGAATTGTATGAATAAATTCACTGAATAAATTCACCAGAATTAGTTGACATATAACATGGGAGATGTTAATATATAGTCAGCTTGTAAATAAGCTGATAAACTCTCTCCGATGTCCAGCAACGCTGGACGGCAAGAGCACCGTCTGATGTTATCTCCCGGTGCTCTTGTTTTTTTAACCTCACAAAGTTATAATTAAATAGTAGAAACGCCAACTTAGCTCACCCGGTAGAGCAGCTCCCTCGTAAAGAGCAGGTAAACAGTTCAAGTCTGTTAGTTGGCTGAGTATTTAATAAAAAAAAATAAGGATACATTTATGGATAAGCTTAAAATCCTTCTGGCTAAAGGCCGTATTTATGATTCAGTTTACGAGCTTTTGAATGATGTTGGTATTACACTTCGACTTCCAGACCGCACATATTTTCCTACAACAAATCAGAAAGATCTTGCTTTTCAGGTAGTAAAACCTCAGATTACAAGTCTTCTTCTTGCTAATAACAAGGCTGATGTTGGTTTTTCTGGTAAGGACTGGGTTTATGAAAATGGAGTAGAAGATCAGGTTGAAGAAATTATTGATCTTGGTTTTGACGGTGTTCGAATTGTTGCCGCTATTCCTGAAACAGTAGATTATGAAAAACTGCTTAAAGCTCCTGTTACAATTGCAACAGAATACCAGAATCTTTCAAGAAAATGGGTAGAAGAAAAAAAGATTGAAGGAAAAATCTTCCGCACATGGGGTACTTCAGAAGGCTTTGTTCAGGATAATGATGATGCCCTGGCTCAGGTGCTTATTGATAATACGTCAACAGGATCAAGTCTTCGTGCAAACCGTCTTCAGATTGTAGATACTCTCATGGAAAGTTCTACACGTATGTACGCTTCAAAAGAAGCCATGAAAGATCCTGAGAAAAAACAGAAAATCATGGAGCTGAAAATGCTTTTTGAAGCAGTTCTTGAAGCCCGTGAAAAAGTTATGCTTGAAATGAATGTTTCAAAAGATAATTTTGACGCATTGGTAAAAGGCATTCCATCAATGAAGAGCCCTACAGTTTCACCTCTTTACGGAGATGATGGATTTGCTGTAAAAATTGCTGTTAAAAAAGGTGAAGTTCCACTTCTTCTTCCAAAACTTAAATCATTGGGTGCTACAGACATTCTTGAATATGAATTAAGGAAGGTAATGGCATGAGAACAGCTGAAGTAGAAAGAATTACCGGCGAAACACAGATAAAACTTTCTCTGAACCTTGATGGAAGCGGAAAATGTGATGTTAAGAATCCAATCGGCTTTTTTGACCACATGCTTAAAAGTTTCTGTAAACACGGTCTTTTCGATCTTTCCGGCGAAATCAAAGGAGATCTGGAAGTAGATCAGCATCACCTTATTGAAGATACAGGAATTGTTCTTGGTGCCTGTCTTGCCAAAGCTTTGGGAAACTGTGCCGGCATTTACAGAAGCGGTTTCTTTATTTATCCAATGGATGAAACTCTTGTTCAGGCCGCTGTAGATTTTGGTGGACGAGCTTTCTGCGTTTGTAACGCTAATCTTACAGGAATGCCTCTTGTTTCTTTGGGACAGGACGGTAAACAGTCAAGCTTCCAGACAGACTGTTTTGAAGATTTTTGGCAGGGTTTTGTAAATAGTGCACAGTGCAATCTCCATATTGATGTAATTCGTGGACGAAGTGATCACCACAAAATGGAAGGTGCTTTTAAAGCTGTTGCCCGTGCTATCCGCAGTGCTGTGGAAATTGATCCTCGTAGAAACGGAGCAGTTCCAAGTACAAAAGGTGTTATTGGAAAATAATTCTTTATAAAAAGCTTTTGAAAGTAACTCCAATTCTTTTTTCAATCTTGAAGGAAGAACAGCAAGATTCATTACACAAAAGCTTCAGAATTGTCTGGATTGATCTAAAGTAAGATGATGTTTCAATAGTATTAATATAAATCCAGACAAAAAAAGGGGCTGTCCCAAAAGTAATGCGTGTAGCGGAAATGACTGCTACACAAAATATGGTGGTTTCGATAAACTCAACCACCATAATGCAAACTTATTGGACAGCCTCTTATATCAGCTTACGCTGCGTTTAATACTAGCGGAGCAAAGAAAGAACGTTCTGTGAGCTCTGGTTTGCCTGTGCAAGCATTGCTGTACCGGCCTGAGAAAGAACCTGGTCTTTTGTGAATTCAACCATTTCAGCGGCCATGTCTGTATCACGGATGCGTGATTCAGAAGCCTGAAGGTTTTCAGCACCAATATCAAGACCTGTGATTGTTTTTTCAAGGCGGTTCTGGTAAGCACCAAGGTCAGCGCGCTGTTTGTTAATCTTTTTAAGAGCTTCATCCAAAGTACCGATTGCGCGGTTTGCTTCGTCTGGAGTTTCCAAAGTCATAATTGATTCATCACCAACATCACGGAGTCCGAGAGCTGCAGCAGACATTGTTCCAATGTAAACCTGAGTTCTCTGATCCATGTTAGCACCAATATGGAACCACATAGATGCTGTAACTACGTTTTCACCAGTTGGGCGAGCGAAACGTCCTGTAAGCATATTCATACCGTTGAACTGTGCAGCAGAAGCGATGCGGTCTACTTCAGCGATAAGTGAAGAAACTTCAACCTGAATCTGCATACGATCTTCAGCAGAGTAAATACCGTTTGATGACTGTACAGCAAGTTCACGGATGCGCTGTACGATGTCTGTTGTTTCCTGGAGATATCCTTCAGTTGTTTGAATGAAAGAAATACCATTCTGAGCATTCTGTGAAGCCTGATTCAGACCACGGATCTGTGCACGCATTTTTTCAGATACTGCGAGTCCTGATGCATCATCACCAGCACGGTTAATTTTCATACCAGATGAAAGTTTTTCCATGCTTTTCTGAGCATTCAAATCCTGAATTCCCTGGGAACGCTGAGCGAACATAGCACTCATATTGTGATTAATAACCATAAAGTAACTCCTTTTGTTTGGTTCTTTTGATAAACTACAGTCCAGGTGGTTAAGTTTTTTTCAAAACCACCTTGTTGTGGTTTATCTTCACGGGTTTCCACCACCCTGTATATCTAAAGTATCGGAGTTACAAATTTAATCTTTAGAGAAAATTAATTATTTTTGTGATTTTTTTGCTTCTTTTGCAGCTAATTTTGCGGCGATTTTACGAGCCTTGGCTTCTTTTTCAAGTTCCTTTAATTTTGCACGTTCCTGTCGTCGCTGAAACTGTTCTGAGGCTTTCTGTGCAAAATCTGGATCACCACGGTCAATAAAAAGAATTCCGTCCAGATGGTCGTATTCATGCTGGATGATACGTGCTAAAAGTCCATCTGCTTCAAGTGTAAAAGGTTTGCCTTTTTCATTTAAAGCCTGAACTGTTACTTTTACCGGACGGCGGATTGTTTCGTAGATTTTTGGAAGAGAAAGACAGCCTTCATCATAATCACCCAGTTCTTCAGAAGTTTTAATGATCTGAGGATTGATAAAGGCTCGTCGAACATTATCATCTGCCATAAGTACAAAAAGGCGCATGTTTTTTCCAACCTGAGGGCCTGCAAGTCCAACACCATCTGCTGCATCCATTGTTTCGTACATGTCTTCAATAAGTGTGCGGATTTCGTCTGTTACTTCTGCAACAGGCTGTGCCTTCTGTCTTAAAATATCTTCGCCAAGCTTTGTTATAGGTAAAATCATAATGTTGTCCTTCTGTTTTTTAGTTTAATCTGATACGGGCAGCTGCAGCGTGGGCGGCAAGTCCTTCTGCATCACCAAGGAAACCGGCTGCAACGGCACTTTTTGTAGCCCCTGCTGAACCTGTTTTTACACGGAGAGTGGTAACTGTTTTAAGGAACATACGTACCGAAAGTCCTCCTGTGAATCTTGCACTACCGCTTGTTGGCAGTGTGTGGTTCAAACCGGCAGCATAATCACCGAATACTTCTGCAGATCCGTGTCCGATGAAAAGTGAACCGTAATTATTTACAAGATTTTCCAGTTTATCGCGGTTTTTTCCTTCTTCCATAGCAAGCTCCAGATGTTCAGGTGCTTTTCGATTTGCTACTTCTGCCATCTGTTCAAGTGAGTCTACCAGAATGATTTTTCCGTAATTATCAATGCTCTGGCGTGCTGTTGCCTTTGTAACAAGTGTTTCCAGCTGTTTTTCAATTTCAATTGAAACTTTTCTTGCCATTTCCTCGCTGGTTGTACACATGATTGGTTGGGCTACAACATCATGTTCAGCTTGTGCAAGAAGATCGGCTGCTACCCAGGCAGGATTTGCGCTGTCATCAGCAAGTACAAGAACTTCTGTAGGTCCTGCAATCATATCAATACCAACTATTCCGTAAACAGCTTTTTTTGCAGAAGCAACAAATTTGTTTCCTGGTCCTACAATTACATCAACTTTAGGAATACTTTCTGTTCCATAAGCCATAGCACCAATAGCCTGACTTCCACCAACTGCGTATACATTTTTTACACCGCAGATATAGCAGGCAGCCATAATTCCTTCATCGGCATAAGGTTTTCCGCCGGCAAAAGCCTTTCCTGGAACACCGGTTCCGCTGGAATCTGCCTTTGATTTATCATCTGGGTGAACGCGAGGAGGAGTGCAGACAATTACTTCTTTTACACCGGCAGCAATTGCAGGTGTTACAGCCATGATTACAGTTGAAACCAGTGGAAATCGTCCTGCTGGAACATAAGCTCCGGCTTTTTCAACAGGAATTGTTTTCTGTCCTGTAAATACGCCGCTTTCAAGTTCTGTTTCAAAATCTGTAAAACTTTCTCGCTGCAGTTTAGCAAATCTTAATGCCAGATCACTTGAGTAAAGGATAGCGTTATAAATCTCAGGCTTGCTTGTACGTAATTTATCTGCGGCTTTTTTTAATTCTTCTTCGTCAATTTTAAAAGTTGATGGAGCTGCTACATCGAATTTTGCACCGTAAATACGTAGGGCTGCATCACCTTTTTTCTGAACTTCATCAAGAACTGACTGAACGACTTCGTTTGATTCACCAAAAGCGCGAGCCTGGAAAAACTCTGTCTCGACTTCAGCATATTTTTGTATTTTGATCATAATTAATCACCTTTTAATCTGTAAACTTTCTTAGAAAGCTTTCGTTTTGTAGGTACATTGTTACAAAACACAGATTGCTTTTATTAAATTATTTCTTTTTGTGGCGTCTGTCCAGTTCGTCATAAACGTCTTTCCAGGTAACGCCTTCTTTATAGAGAAGAACATTGATGAAATACATGAGATCGGCTGCTTCCCAGATAACCTCGTCTTTTCCATCGGCTTCACAAAGTTCTTCTGCTTCTTCTTCAACTTTTTCACGTACTCGTTTTGCATCAAGGGTAGCTGTGTAACTGCCAGGTTTTGGATTTGCAAAACGATCTGCAATAATGCTGTAAAGTCTGCCCATGCTTGAAGCTTCCTGTGGATCTGAACCAAAACAAGTCCAGCTTCCTGTATGACAGGTTGGACCGTTTGGAATTACAGTGGCAAGAACTACATCACGGTCGCAGTCTGCACGAAGCTTGATTACCTGAAGGAAGTTACCGCTTGTTTCACCTTTTGTCCAAAGCTCATTTCGTGAACGGCTCCAGAAAGTAAGTTTGCGTGTGTCAAAGGTTTTTTCAAAGGCTTCACGGTTTGCATAACCTTCCATAAGAACCTGACCATTGGCGCTCTGTGCAATTACAGGAATCAGTTCACATTTATTCCAGTCAAGACAGCGGATGAAACTTTCTTTGAGTCCAACTTTTCCTGTATAAAGAGCCATCCCAAGCTGTACATCACAATGCATTTTTTCAAGTGTTTCAATTTCTTCTATGGTGGAAACTCCGCCTGCAGCAACAACTCGGCAATGGACTGCATCACGAAGGGCTTTAACGGCATTCATATCTGTGCCCTGCATGCATCCTTCTTTTTCTACGCAGGTAAACAAAAGCTCGGAACAGTATTTTTCTGCAGCCTTTGCTCCATCTACCAGTGATACATTTACAGTTTCAGTCCATCCTTTTACGGCTATTTTTCCGTTGATGGCATCTACACTGATGATTACACGGTCTTTTCCAATTGCAGCACATAATTCGTTAAGGAACTCTGTATTTAAAGGTGATTCGCCTTCTGCAGGATTTGACTTCCATGCGGCAGAACCAATAATTACCTTTTCGGCTCCAAGAGAAATAAGTTCACGTGCTCTTTTTACTGAACGGATTCCACCACCGGTACGAACGTTTCCCTGATGGAGAAGTGATTTGAGAAGGGGAGTATTAACAGTGTTGCCTTTTGCATCAACATGTCCCATAGCTGCATCAAGATCGATAACAGCAACTTCTCCATAGGTGTTGAAGTCTGAAATCAGAGCATCAGCATCATCGCGCTGGAGAACCAAATCTTTTCCGTTTTTCAACTGGACAACGTGTCCGTCTTTTAAATCAATAGAAGAAATAACCATAACTATATTATAGAGAAAAATAGTGTTTTTTTCAAATTTTGATAAATTACGAAAAAAGCTATTGACAAAAATCTTCTGAAATTATATATTTTAATCCTACTTATTCCCCGATTGTGTAATGGTAGCACTTGAGATTCTGGTTCTCACTGTGGGGGTTCGAATCCTCCTTGGGGAAAAAAAAGCCGGTCTTAAAAAGTCCGGCTTTTTTTGTGATAGTAATAGAAATTTGAGGCTGTCCAATAAGTAATGAGTGTAGCGCTCATTGAGCTCGTCGAAATGACTGCTACACTAAATGTGGTGGTTTCGACCCTTCGACAGGTGGTTCCTGAGCCTGTCGAAGGGCTCAGGGACCGTAAACTCAACCACCGTAATGCAAACTTATTGGACAGGCTGTTTTTATCAGGTCCTATCGAATATCGGTTTAGTTCGCGACCCTCTCAAGGTTGAAAGGCGGGTTCGACTCCCGCTAGGACCGTTCAAAAAGATCTGCTTTCTGGCAGGTCTTTTTTTTTGTTTAACACACATTTTCATCTTTTTCCTTTCTAATTAGATTTTTTGGAGATATAATATATAGAAGATAGTATTTTTGTGGGGTGATTAATGAGTATTAAATTTTCTTCGCTTGGAGCTGCCCAGGAAGTAACAGGTTCAAAACATGTTTTTGAGATCAATGGCCGTAGTATTATGGTTGACTGTGGTGCTTTTCAGGGAAAACGTGCAGAATCTGATAAAAAGAATCGTGAATTTTCATTCAATACAGAAAATCTTGACGGTATTATTATAACTCATGGTCATTATGACCACTGTGGACTTTTGCCAATCATGGTAAAAAAGGGGTACACAGGGAATATTTACGCAACTCCTGCTACTCGTGATATTGCCAATCTTATTATGATGGATAGTGCCAGAATCCAGGCAAGAGATGCCGAATTTCTTGCAAAACAGGCTCATAAAAAAGGACAGAAGTTCCACTGGAAACCTTTATTCAATGAAGATGATTGTGTCCGTACGACCAATCAGATTGTCAGTGTTTCATACAACAGAAAAATGTTTATCTCTCCGGATGTACAGCTGGAATTCTTTGACGCAGGCCATATTCTTGGTTCCGCTTTTGCAAATCTCACTGTGCGCCAGAATGATCATGACATCAACATTCTTTGTACCGGCGACATTGGCAGAAAAAATAAACCTATTATTCGCAATCCTGCAGTAAATGTTCCTTCTCCGGATTACATCATGCTGGAATCAACATACGGAAATCGTACTCATGACGACAGGCAGCATGCCATGAAAGAACTTGAGCGAATTGTTCGTGAAGCTGTTCAGCGCAAAGGAAAAATCATTATTCCATCATTTGCTGTAGAACGTGCACAGGAGCTTGTTTTCTATCTTCACCTGCTTACAGATCAGAAAAAAATCCCTGTAGTTCCAATTTATGTTGATTCTCCAATGGCATCGAATGTTACTTCTGTTTTCCGTGTTCATCCAGAATGTTACGATCCTGAAGTGAATGAAGCCTTTTTGAAGCACCATAAAAATCCATTTGGTTTTGGTTCCCTCACTTTTACTACCAGCATCGAAGAAAGTAAACTGCTGAATAAAAAAGAAGGTCCTATGATCATCATTTCTGCTGATGGCATGTGTGAAGCTGGACGAATACTTTATCATCTTGCAAATGGTATTTCCGATTCAAGAAATACAGTTGCAATTGTAGGTTATATGGCTGCAGAAACCCTTGGGCAGAAAATCCGTGACGGTGCTAAGGAAGTAAAGATTCTTGGTGATACTTACCGGGTTAATGCCAAGGTAGAAATGCTCAATGCCTTTAGTGCCCATGCTGATTACTTGGAAATGACACAATGGCTTTCTGAAATAGACACATCCAGATTAAAAAAGATTTTCTTGGTTCATGGTGAAAACGATTCCCAGGAATTTTTCAAGAAACATCTTGAAGAAAGAGGATATAAAGTTGAAATCGTAGAATACGGAAAGGAGTATCAGCTGGATTAGTATCCGTAATTGCTCTGTCCAAAAGATTCCATCAACTGCTGAAGCTGCTGAGCCTTAAGCTTTTCTTCCATTTCAATGTCGTTAGCTGTTGGCAGCCATGGATATTTTGGACGCAGTGATACCAAGGCTTCCTTTACGTTATTATTGTGTTTTTTAAGTGAATCCCAATATTCTTTAAGGAAGTCATCAGTATTGATGAATATGTCATCAGCTTTTACATCAATATTTGTTAGCATCCAGCGGTTTTTTACAAAAGTAAGTGTTACTGTATCTGTATGATATTCAATGTAGATGTCGTTATTGTCACCTTCAGTGTGGAATCTATAGAAATTTACCTTGTGAACTGATGTCATGCCATCTTCAAGGGTAACATTTTTTTCGGTTGTAAGTGGAACAGGATGATCATTTTTTTTAGGTACATTTACAACCATATCCTGAAGTTTTCCGTCAATTTTCAAAGAAGTGATTCCAAACAGTCCTGCATATTTTGCTTTTTCCATGTCTGTGGCGTAAATAAGATAGGATGCTGGAGTCATAAGTCCCATATCTTTGTTATATTGTTCCCGCTGTTTTGAAATTACAAAAACCTGACTGATAAGGTTTGTATATTCTTTAGTTCCTTCTCCCATAGAAAGCATGTCGATAATGTTTGTATCAACTCTGCCAAATCCAGTGTAGTAGGCTTCAAGAGTTTCATCGGAAGTTAAACCAATTGATGTGTAATTTGTTCCACGGCTTTTAATGCTGTCTGTAATAAGAAGTCCGACTGCAGTAAAAATGATTAATCCTGCAACAATGAAAGACTGGTTTTTTCGGAATTTTCGTTTTGTGTTTACGGAATTTGCCTGTTTTTTCAAAAAGCCCTGGACCTGTTCATTCGATCTGTTTTTATCAGCTTCTTCTTTAATGGTATAAAGGTCTTTTTTTAAAGCACGTAAATCGGATACAGGAAAATCAGTTTTTGGAGCAAGATACATGAAGTTCTTTTTCTTTTCGCTGATTTTAGTAAGAATTGCTGGTGTAAGAACAAGGGAGTTGTTGCAGATTTCAGTAATTGTGCGATTTACAGATGGAACCAGCATCTCCATAGGAATGAATTTTTTATCAATAATGTCAGCGTTCCTTTCAATAGAGCGAAGTTCTGAATATGGAAAGATACCTGTAAAAAGTTTATAAACCATTACACTTCTAATAAAGTTCAGAGAAGCAGTATCATGAAGTCCTTCGTTTTTCCACAAAGTCTGCTGTTCCCCCTGATCTTCTAATGAAAGTGCCTGTACTGAATAACTGAAAAGCTTTTCTGGCAGGAACAGAATAAGTGTTTTTTGTGCATTCTTGAAAATAAGAATACCACCAGCTCCATTTTCAGGTACTTTTTCACCAATGTTCATTCCCTGTGTAATGGCGGAAATAACTGCAGTTACATTATCAAAGGTATCCGGCGATGAAAAATCAGTAAGATCTGTTACACTTGCATTTTCAAGAGGAACTGATCCTGCATAATGAACGATTCTTTCACCACCGGATTCTGAGTCAACGGAAATTACATCATCAAAAGACCATTTATCAAAGGCAAAAGTATAATCACCTTTCTCGCTGTTATCTGAAACCGCAATAAGTCCATTTTCAGTAATAAGCTCACTGTAGTTCATTCTTCCGAAATTAGATTCTGTAACTCCGGATTTTAAAAGCAATCTGTCATTTGAAATTGATGTAATTTTCATTTTTTTCCTTATCGTTTTCCGTCAGCAGAGTACAGGTAGTCGAAATAATCCATTTTTGTACTGTACAGAGCATCGTAGTTTTTCAAAGTGTTTTTATAAGATTCCATGCTTTTCCAGAAGGCATAGAATTCTGGATCTTTGGAATATGCTTCGGCGTAAATTCTTGCGGCTTCTGCATCGGCAGCACCTTTTTTCTCTTCTGCTTTTCGGTAGGCTTCAGATGCAATAGTGCGCTTTTCATTTTCCAGTTTACCAAGCCATTCTGCTTTTTTACCTTCACCAAGAGAACGGTAGGCCTGTGCAACCTGGTTTCGGTCTTTAATCATACGATTGTAAACTGATTCAGTAAGTTCATCAGAGTATTTGATCTGGCGTGGAACAATGTCGATAAGAGTGATTCCGTAGTCACCAAGGCTCTTGTTTGCTTCGGCAGTCATCTGCTTGCAAAGTTCATTTCGTCCTTTGTTTACAGATTCATTTGTGTTTGCTACGGCAACAAGGTTTTCTATTTCCTTTGTTTCTTCATCCTGATCATCTGCTCCTTCATCTGCTATTTCGTTGATTATATTTGAGCTTCGTACAATTTCGCTAAGGCGGTTCTGTGTAATAACTGTACGTGTTGCAGAATCAATGATATCGCTGAGTTTGTTGTATGCATTATCCAGAGTAGTGAAGTTCTGATAGAATTTTTCAGGATTTTCAATTCTCCAGCGGCTTGTTGTATCTACAATAATGAACTGATTTTCTTTTGTAGGAATACGCTGTGCATCACCGTCCAGAGAAAGCACCAGTTTAGGATAAGTTGTAAGCTGATCAATAAAAGGAACCTTAAAATAAAGTCCTGCATCAGTGTGAGTTTTTACGATACTACCAAATCGGGTAACTACAACCTGTTTACCTTCATTTACAATATAAAATGGTCCCATTGCAAGGAACAGAATAACAAGTACTGCAAGAACACTAATTCGAATCCAGAATTTAGTCATTTTTTTAGCCATGATAATCCTCCTTCCTAGTCCTTAAGATTTTTTAGAGGCAGAACATTTTCAAGTTCGCTGTCAATAAGTTCAGGTTTGTTTTCGCTTGTAAAGATTTCTTCCATTGTTTCCAGGTACATTCGTTCACGTGTTACCTTTGGAGAGCGTTTGTATTCTTCGTAAACAGCGTTAAATTTTGCTACATCACCTTTTGCCATGTTTATACGTTCGTTGGCGTAACCTTCTGCAACCTGAAGCTGGCGGTCTGCTTCACCCTGGGCTTTTGGAATTTCAGCATTATAAGCTTCTTTACCTTCGTTGATGAAACGATTCATATCCTGAATAGCTTTGTTTACATCTTCAAATGCATCCTGTACCCCTGCCGGTGGAACAATATTCTGAAGCTTTACTGCAATAACGTTGATACCAAGCCCAAGAGCGTTGTATTTTTCGTTCATCATATCAAGAGCTTTGTCTTCAATGCGGGAACGTTCTGACCCCATTACAGAAAGAATTGCACGGTCACCAACCAGTTCATTAATTACACTCTGTGAAATATCGCGGATAGTAGATCGTTTTTCGTAAACTCCAAAAAGCCACTGTTTAGGATCAACAATTCGGTACTGAATAATCCATTCTACATCAACAATGTTCAGATCGCCTGTAAGCATAGTAGATTCAGAGGTGATATTGTTTTTGTATTCATTTGAACGGCCCTGTTTTACTGTTGTAAACCCAAACTGTTCTGTCTGAACAACTTTTACAGGTACAGTATAGTGTTTATCTAATCCAAAAGGCAGTTTTGTCTGAAGACCAGAACCTACAGTTTTCTGATATTTGCCAAGACGAGTAACCACAGCCTGTTCAGTTTCATCTACAATAAAGATACTGGTACTCGCTGCTGCTATTACCAGAACCAAAACCAGAATCCAGCCAATAATTGCCGGTCCAATTTTTTTGTGTGTTTTAGTTTCATTCTCCATAACACACTCCTTTTTATAAAATCTTGGCATAAAACAATGCCTCCCTTTAAAAATACTGATTATAAGGAGGCAAAATCAAGTAAAAAATCAGTTATATGGAATTTTTTTAGAGTTTAGCCCGTGTTACAGCAAGCTCATCCATGAATTCTGCTTCAAGATAATCTTCCTGTTCGTTGAACTCAGCCAGTTTTTTTTCACGGAGCTTTTCAAGTGCTTTTGTTTTTTTCATGCATTCAGCAAGGACGGCTCGTTTTTCATCACTGACCATTTTTGCCTGAGTAAGCATTTCCAGAAGCTGTTCAGTTTGATATTTTATATGGGAGAAAAAGCGTTCACGATTTACGATTGTCTGAAGATCTGTTGCATTGGCAGAAGCCCGTTTTTCTGCGATTTTCTGCTGTGCAAGATTTTCAAGCTTCTGCTGTATCTGATTTTCTTGAGCCAGCGCCTTTGCAAGATCAGCTTCAGCGTTGGACTGTTCAAATCTGCGGAATTCCAGAATGTTTTCCAATTCAAAGGTGAACTTAGCCATTTTCCTTCATAGAGTCTGATTTCATTGCATCAGCAATCTGTGCTGTAGAAAGATTGTTGATTCCCGGTTTTTCTGAATAGTCTTCCTGTGGTAGTTGGATTCCTGTAAGGGCCGAAAGTTTATCCAAAGTATCATTCATTGGACATGGATCAAATTCTTCCTGTGTAAGAAATTCTTCGATTGCAGGATGAAGAGAAATTGCTTTGTCAATTTCAGGACTGTTTCCGCTTTGGTAAATGCCGGCTGTAATCATATCTTCTTTAGACTGATAGGTTGCCATGTTTGTGCGGACAATTTCCTGGGCTTTCTGAGTTGATTTTCCTGTTACACGCTTGGAAATACGGCTGATTGACTGAAGTACATCAATAGCAGGGTAGTGGTTTGCCTGAGCTAGCTTTCGGTTCAAGACAATGTGTCCATCCAGGGTACCGCGTACTTTATCAGCAATAGGATCATTCATATCATCACCATCTACAAGAACAGTGTAGAAGGCGGTGATTGTTCCCTTGTCGCTGGTACCTGTTCTTTCCAGCAGTTTTGGAATCATATCAAATACGCTAGGCGGATAGCCTTTCTGTGCAGGAGGTTCTCCATTTGCAAGACCAATTTCACGCTGAGCCTGGGCAAATCGGGTAACCGAGTCCATCATGAGCATAACATCTTTTCCCTGATCACGGAAATATTCTGCTATGGCGGTACAAACGTATGCGGCACGGAGACGGCAGATTGAAGGCTGGTCACTTGTTGCAACTACAATTACAGAGCGTTTCAAGCCTTCTTTTCCAAGGTCACGTTCAATAAAGTCATTTACTTCGCGACCTCGTTCACCAATAAGTCCAATAACGTTTATATCGGCGTCGGTATTTCGAGCAATCATGGAAAGCAGTGTTGATTTTCCAACACCAGTTCCAGCAAAAATCCCCATTCGCTGACCTTTCCCAACAGTAAGCAGTGAATCGATTGCTCGTACACCGGTGGTTACACGTTTGGTAATCTGAACACGGGATAAAGGAGCTGGCGGATCAGCAACGGCTGGATAATAAGTTTCTGGAACCAGTTCACCAAGGTTATCAATGGCATGTCCTGTTGCATCAAGAGTGCGTCCCAGAAGATTTAATCCAACTGGAACTTGAAGAACGTTGCCTGTTCCAATAACTTCACAACCGATTTCAAGTCCTTTTGTATTTCCAAAAGCTGTAAGCTTTACTTTTGTACCTTCAAGTCCAACTACCTCTGCAAGAAGCTTTTCACCGTTACTTAGTTTTATTGTACACATTTCTCCAATAACGGAACGTGGACCTTCACTTTCAATTTCAAGTCCTCTTACGGCAGAAACGCGGCCAATATAAAGAATTGTTTCTGCATCGATTACTTCAGAAAGATATTTTGTGAAATTAAACTCTTTGTCGTAAGATGATTTCATGAGCCCCTCCCAAGACCTCGTTTTTACCTTTGCAATAAATTGATTTTAGTTTGCCAAAGGATCTGAACGTTTAATATTCTTAACAGGAGATACGTCAATAATCTTATTTTCAAGTTCGGTAAGCTGGCTTGAAATACGGGCGTCAATGGCACCAAAGTCAGTTTCAACGATACAGCCGCCTTTTTCAACAGCAGAATCTTCCAAAACAGTAATGCCTTCAACATTTTCAATGTGTTTTATGAACTCGTCAGCATGTTCACTGGTAAGCTTGACTTCTTCCAAATTTACGCGGAGAGTTACTTTTCCACGAGTTTTAACTTTTTTAAGGGCAGCCAGAACGTTTGCCATAACAACATTTTTCTGGTTTTCTGAAAGAATTTTAATAACCTTGCGGCACATAAGAATTACCAGTTCAACAATCTGAGTTTCTGTATCCCGCAAGATTTCTTCACGGCGCTGCATAACGGCTTCAAGCATTTTGTGCATTCGTTCAGTAAGTCTTTCTACCTCGGCAACACCTTTCTGATAGCCTTCTTCGTGACCTTCTTCAAATCCTTTCTGACGGGATTCATTTTCAATGCTCTGACGTCGAACCTGTGCTTCTTCAAGCAGCTGCTCTGCCTGTGCTTCAGCTTTTTTAATGATTTCCTGAGCCTGATTTTCAGCTTCAGCTTTGATGATTGCAGCCTGGTCGGTCTGTCGCTTTACTTCCTGGAATGCAGCATCTTCGGCCTTTTTTAAAATTTCATCAGCCTCTGCCTGAGCGGTTTGAGTAAGCTTTGCTTTTTCCAATTCCCACTGCTGTTTAAAAGCTTCTGCTTCACGTCGAAGATCATCTGCAGTTGGACCAGTGTATTCTTCAATTACTTCTTCAATTTCAGGCTCTTCGGGAGCATAGTTTTTGTACAGTGGCAAAACCACAGTGTCTTGTTGAGCTTTAATTTCTTGAGGTCTAAAAACCGATTTTGCCATTTTACTTTTCTCCCGAGATTATTTACTTTTTTATGATACCAGTTCGTCTTCACCTGAACGTGCAATAACGATATCACCAGAGTCTTCAAGACGTCGGATGATAGATACAATTTTCTGCTGAGATTCTTCAACATCCTTGAGTCGAACAGGTCCCATGAATTCCATATCTTCTTTAAGCATAGATGCAGCACGTTTTGACATATTGCGGAAGATTTTGTCCTGAACTTCTGTATCCACAGATTTGAGGGCCTTTGCAAGCTCCTGCTGATCTACATCGCGAAGAACCTTCTGGATTGCACGGTCGTCCAGCATAACAATATCTTCGAAAACGAACATTCGTTTCTTGATTTCTTCTGCAAGATCTGGATCGTCTTCTTCCAAAGATTCGATAATTGCTTTTTCGGAAGAACGGTCTACAAGGTTCAAAATTTCAACGATAGATTCAACACCACCGGCAGCAGTGTAGTCTTCCGAAGACAGAGTAGACAGCTTCTTTTCAAGAACTCGTTCAACTTCACGAAGAACATCTGGAGAAGTACGGTCCATTGTTGCAAGTCGGCGTGAAACTTCGGCCTGCATTTCTTCAGGAAGATTCTGCAAAATTACTGCGGCTTTACCAGGTTCAAGATAAGCAAGAACCAGGGCAATTGTCTGAGGGTATTCCTGCTGAATAAAGTTGAGCAAATGAGCTGGGTCAGTACGGCGGATAAAGTCGAATGGACGAACCTGCAGACTTGATGTAAGTCTGTTGATAATATCGATGGCTTTCTGTGAACCCAAGGATTTTTCCAGGAGCTCTCGGGCGTAATCGATACCACCGGTTGTAATAAAGTCCTGTGCATTCATCAGTTCCTGGAATTCTTCAAGAACTGCATCTTTGAAATCTGCATCAACCTTTTCCTGACGGGCAATTTCAAAAGTAAGGGTTTCAACTTCATCTTCACGAAGGTGTTTCATGATTTCTGCCGATACTTCCGGTCCAAGAGAAATCAAGAAGATGGCGGCTTTCTGTCGGCCAGTAAGGCTTTTGTAATCTTTATTGCTTTTTTTACTAGTTCCAGCTGGTTTAAGACTACCAGGTTTTGGAATTGGTTTAGGATTTGATTTTGGTTTTTCTACTGAGGACAATTCATCATCTGCCATAATTCTATTCCTCCATGAGCCATGTTCTGATCAACAAGGCAACTTCTTCAGGATGTTCTTTTGCCATAGCAATTGCATTTTCCTGGAGCTCCAGTCTGCGGGATTCTTCAACAGACATAGATACAACTTCGTTTTCTTCTTTTGCATTCCACAAGGCTTCTTCTGTTTCTCGTCGTCTGCGTTCCAGTTCTTCTGCTTCTCTCTTCTTTCTGCGGCGTTCCAGTTCTTTGCTGATAACACGGAAGAGGATAAAACCGACCATAATGATTGCAAGAGAAATAAGAACCAGAAGAATTGTTTTTTTTCGCTGTTCAATGGCAAAGAAAGCCTGGTCTTCTGCGCGGAATTCTTCTGTACGATCGTAACGAATATTTGTAACTGCAACTGTATCTCCGCGACTTCTGTCGTATCCAACAGCAGCTTTAAGGAAATCTTCAGTCTTTTTAAGTTCTTCGTCAGAAATAGGAGTGTATTCTCGAACACGGTAACCGTCATCACCAATTTCGAAAGAGCCCTGAATAACTTGACCTGTTTTTGAATCTTTCTTTAATTTAAGTGTCCAGATTCCGTCCAGGTTGACAGCAACACTTACCCGATCAATTTTTGGAGCAGTTTCTTCTGAAACCTGTTTTGTATTGATTACGTTATTCTGTGTAACACCAGTTTCAACAGATTTTCCAATAACGTTTGACATGTCGGAGTAAACAGGAGGAGTCTGTCCTTCAACACCAGCAGGTCCTTCTGGATTATAGCCGGTTCCCTGCCATTCTTTTGTTACTGTCTGTTGTGAGATTGGAAGTGTGTCACGGTATTCTGAATCATCGTAAGGAGTGTCAGGATTATCTTCTTTGATTACGATAGGGGAGTAAATAGTAGAATCTGTCTGTTTTTTAGACATATCCATATCTACGGAAACTACAATGTCGCGACATCTGTCTTCTGAGTATGTTTTCTGGAGGGCATTCAACACATCAGCACGGATTTTAGCGGCCTGTTTCTGTTTAAGCTTTTCCTGTTTTGCTACGATATCTACACGGTCACTTTCGGCCATTCCTTCAAAATCGTTAATCTGTTCACCAAAACTGTCTGTAATGATGATGTTGTCGGCTGTAAGACCTTCAACAGCTGTCAAAACCAGTCTCTGGATACCAAGAATCTTTGTTCGGTTTGTAAGAATGTCGGAATTTGAGTTTGTTTTAAGAATGATGGAAGCTGTAACCGGGTTCTGTGTTGATGAAAACAGAGAAGTTTCCGGAATAACCAGGTTTACATCGGCAGTTGTTACACCATCGATTGCTTCAATATGCTGTTTCAGCTGTTTCTGAATAGTATTTTTCAGTTTTACGTTCTGATCTGCATCGGTGGTAGACCAGCTTCTGTCGTAATAATTGGCCCATACATCAATATTTGATGGAACCAGATTTTCAGAAATAAGAATATTTCTTACGCGGCGTTTTGTGGCTTCATCTTCAACTTCGATATAACCTTCGTCGGTAAAAGTAGCACTGATATTTTCAAGATTGATACGATCTAGAATTTTGTTACGTGACTCTTCGTTTGTAACTGGGGCGTCAAAAAGGCGCACTGTTGTTGGTTTCGAAGATGTGCTTGCTGCCAGCACAATTGCGACAACAATTGCAGCGGCTATTACTAGTACTATGACTTTTTGTACTGGCTTCCACTTGGACCATTTGTCCTTGAGATTGGCCAGAGTCTGCTTAAGCCATTCGTTCATCTATCCCCTCCTGTGAACGAATTTAAAAAATCTCTAGTAACATTTTATCATAATAGTAGGAATTTGACAATAAAAAAGGGATGACAATAAAAAAGGGATATCCTGTAACAAAACCCCATTGTCGCCCCTAATTTGATTCGGAATCTGAATGCTGAAACAAATTCAGCATGGCAATTGGATTTCTTTCGGATATCCCTCTGTTAGTGGTGGTCGAGTAAATCAAAACCACCTTATTTGCTATTTAAGGCTTTCAGCAACAGCAACTGCACAAGCTACTGTACATCCTACCATTGGGTTGTTTCCCATTCCCATGAATCCCATCATTTCTACGTGGGCTGGAACTGAAGAAGAACCTGCGAACTGAGCGTCTGAGTGCATACGTCCCAAAGTATCAGTCATACCGTAAGATGCTGGACCTGCAGCCATGTTATCTGGGTGAAGTGTACGACCTGTACCACCACCAGAAGCTACAGAGAAGTATTTTTCTCCGTGTTCAAGCTTTTCTTTTTTGTATGTACCTGCAACTGGGTGCTGGAAGCGTGTTGGGTTAGTAGAGTTTCCTGTGATAGAAACATCAACACCTTCGTGCCACATGATTGCAACCCCTTCACGAACGTCATCTGCACCGTAGCATTTTACGATGAGACGGTCTGGGTTTGAACCGTATGGAATTTCTTTTACAACTGTAAGAGCTGAATCTTTTCCGTTTCCGTTGAAGTAGTCCATTTTTGTCTGAACGTATGTGAAACCGTTGATACGAGAAATGATCTGAGCAGCATCTTTTCCAAGACCGTTCAAGATAACGCGAAGCTTGTTTTTACGAACTTTATTAGCGTTAGCAGCGATTTTGATAGCACCTTCAGCAGCAGCGAAAGATTCGTGTCCTGCCAGGAATGCGAAACACTGTGTTTCTTCAGAAAGAAGGCGAGCACCAAGGTTTCCGTGTCCAAGACCTACTTTGCGATCATCAGCAACTGAACCTGGGAGACAGAAAGCCTGGAGACCAATACCGATGTTAGCAGCGGCAGTTGAACCAGTTTTGTCACCTGTTTTTTCAGCAAGTTTAATAGCGATTGCAGAACCTACAACGTAAGCCCATTTTGCATCTTCAAAACAAATCTGCTGTGTTGACTGACAGATTTCATATGGATCGAAACCTTTTGCTTTACAAAGGTCACGACATTCCTGCAATCCTTTTTCTCCTTCAGAGAAACCATATTCTTTAAGAGCCTTGTTAACCTGTGGGATACGGCCTGCGAAATCTTCAAATAATGCCATTTCTATTTCCTCCGTTCCTTATTCTTTACGTGGGTCGATGAATTTAACAGCACCCTGATCTTCAGTAACGCGACCGTAGTGTGTACGTGCTTTTGCAAGAGCTTCTTCTGTTGTTTTTGCACCTGCTTTAATAGCATCCATCAATTTTCCAAGGTTTACACAGTTGTAACCGATGATGTTTCCGTCAGCGTCAACTGCACAGTTTTCTACGTAACCTTCTGTCATTTCCAGGTAGCGAGGACCAGTTTTGCGTGTAGCAAACATAGTTCCAACCTGTGAGCGGAGGTTTTTACCGAGGTCTTCAAGAGAAGCACCAACTTTAAGTCCGTCTTTAGAGTAAGCAGACTGTGTACGTCCGTATACAATCTGGAGGAAAAGCTCGCGCATAGCTGTATTGATAGCATCACAAACCAAGTCTGTATTCAATGCTTCAAGCAATGTTTTTCCAATAAGGATTTCAGAAGCCATAGCTGCTGAGTGAGTCATACCTGAACAACCAAGAGTTTCAACCAAAGCTTCTTCGATGATTCCCTGTTTTACGTTCAAAGTAAGTTTACAACATCCCTGCTGTGGTGCACACCAACCAATACCGTGTGTGAAACCAGAAATGTCTTTGTTTTCTTTTACCTGTACCCATTCACCTTCCTCAGGGATTGGAGCAGGTCCGTGATATGCACCTTTATTAAGAGGACACATATGTTCAACTTCTGCTGTGTAAGTCATTTTAATCTCCTATAAAATAAGAACTGTACTCTAAATCACAAAAACGGGTTTGGAGCGCAGTTGAGAGTTCGTTATTTGTTCAAGCGAGCTTCGATATCGTCGAGGATTGCGCTGAGTTCTTTTGGAAGGTGTGAACCGAATTTTGTGTAGTGGTTTTCACGTACATCTTTAAGTTCTTTTTTCCATCCTTCAACATCAACCTTGAGGATTTCTGGAAGTGTTTTCTTATAGTAATCAGCAAGACCGTCAGTGTTGATTGCACCTTCTTTTGGCATGTATCCGATTGGTGTTTCAACATAGTTGTCTTTTCCGTCACAGCGGTCGAAGATCCATGCGAGTACACGTGAGTTATCACCGTATCCTGGCCACATGAATCCACCTGGAAGATCAGCATTGTTTTCGTCCTTGCGGAACCAGTTAACGTAGAAGATCTTAGGAAGCTTTTCCTGATCTTTAGCAGAAGCACCTACGTTTACCCAGTGCTGGAAGTAGTCACCCATGTTGTATCCACAGAATGGAAGGATAGCGAATGGGTCGCGGCGGATTTTACCAACTTCGTCTGCATTGATTGTAGAAGCAGCTGTGATTTCTGAACCTACAATAGAACCGAGGAATACACCGTGGTTCCAGTTGCGGCTCTGGTGTACGAGAGGTACAGTTGATGGGCGGCGTCCACCAAAGAGGATAGCACTGATAGGTACACCTTTTGGATCTTCCCATTCTGGTGCGATACATGGACACTGTCCAGCTGGTGCTGTGAAACGTGCGTTAGGGTGAGCCATTTCTTCGCCTTTAGGAGCTTTGTCTTTAGGGAATGCTGGGCGTGTGTTTCCTTTCCAGTCAACCAGGTTACCTTTAGCAGGATATCCGATTCCTTCCCACCAAACATCGCCATCTTCTGTAAGAGCACAGTTTGTAAAGATTGTGTTCTTTTCTGCAGAAACAAGAGCGTTTTTGTTTGAGTCAGCAGATGTTCCTGGAGCAACTCCGAAGAATCCTGCTTCTGGGTTGATAGCGTAAAGACGACCATCTTCACCAAATTTCATCCAAGCAATGTCATCACCGATTGTTTCAACCTTCCATCCAGGGATTGTTGGAATAAGCATAGCAAGGTTTGTTTTTCCACAAGCTGATGGGAAAGCACCTGTTACGTATTTTACTTTTCCTTCTGGGTTTGTAAGCTTCAGGATGAGCATGTGTTCTGCAAGCCAGCCTTCTTTGCGTGCAAGTACAGTAGCAATGCGGAGAGCGAAACATTTTTTACCAAGAAGAGCGTTTCCACCGTATCCTGAACCGTAAGACCAGATGAGTCCTTCATCAGGGAACTGAGAAATGTATTTGTGTTCAACGTCAGCACATGGCCAGATTCCACCGTCTGTTTCGCCATTGTTCAATGGTTTACCAACTGAGTGGAGACATGGTACGAATTCACCGTCTGTTCCCAAGAGATCCAGAACTTTTGAACCGGCACGAGTCATGATGTCCATGTTCAGTACAACGTATTCAGAGTCAGTTACTTCAATACCGTTTTTAGAGATTGGAGAACCCAGGGGACCCATGCAGAAAGGAATAACGTACATTGTGCGTCCGTGCATACATCCTTTGTAAAGACCTTTCATTGTTGCTTTGAGTTCTACTGGGTCGATCCAGTGGTTTGTTGGACCTGCATCTTCTTCTTTTACAGAAGAAATGAATGTGCGGGCTTCAACACGAGCTACATCACTTGGAAGTGAGCGGAACAGGAAGCTGTTTTCCTTCTTTTTGAGAGGAATTGCAAGCCCTGCATCAACGCATTTTTTCATAAGGCGATCGTATTCGGCTGTAGATCCGTCGCAAACGTAAACATCATCAGGTTCACACATTGCAACACATTCTTCTACCCAAGCTTTGATTTTTGGGTGTTTAATGTCATTAAGTGTCATATATTCTCCTTTTAAGACTCCGCTATGGGTCTCAAAATTTTACAAAACATTTGGTCTAATTTTACAGAATTTTGAAATTATTTTCAATGAACAAATCAATATGATTAAGTTTCTTCTATATAATATGTGATATATGTTACGTTTTGTTGATTAATGTAGTGCAGAAGTTGAGCTGTTAAAACCACTATAATTAAATTAATTTATTTTTATCTAGACTAATATATCAACATACAATATATTATAATATAGATTAACTAATAGATATGTTTATTGTAATATATATCAGGAGGTTTATATGTTCTTTATTCCTAACACATCAGCTCCTGTTGTTCAGCTTTTAAACGCAACAGTTCCAATTACCCGTTTTAATAAAGGCGAAGCAGGGAAGATTATTGATGAAGTTAAGCAGGATGGAATCAGAGTTATTGTAAAAAACAACGTTCCGGAATGCATACTGATTACTGTAGATGAGTACAGCAGACTATACGAAGCTGCAAACCGTAATATCCGCCTAATCCAGACAAAAGAATCTGAAGAAAAACGCAAGGCCTTTATTGAAAAAATCAGGGCTCGTGCGGTACCGCCAATGGATGCTCAGATTACTTATCAGGAAGCACTGAATCGTTATGGAACAGCTCCTATTGAAATTGATGGAGAAGCTGTAGATGAATTAAGGAGAATTAGCACTTTATGATTTTATTTGACACCAATGTTCTTATTGATTTCTGGAAGCAACCAGAAGAGTTGTTAAAAATAAACATTACTCCAGAGAATTTTGCCATATGTGGACCAGTGAAAACTGAACTTATTCATGGTTCTAAAGATGATGATGAAACTGACAGATTGTTAGGATTTTTTCAATCATTTAAATTATACACAATCGATGAATACGACTGGGAATTTACAGGTATAATGCTCCAGACTCTCCGCCAGAACGGATATCAGATTCCTGTTACCGACGCCATCATTGCCTACACTGCCATGAAATATGATATCCCTTTGTGGACCAAAGACCACCATTTCAAACTGATGCAGGCAGTCTACCCGGAATTAAAGCTGTACGAAGAATCAATGTAATAAAATGCATTGTCATCCTGACGTTAAAAATATTGTCGGGGCTGTCCAATAAGTAATGAGTGTAGCGCTCATTGAGCCCTTCGACGGGCTCAGGAACCACCCGTCGAAATGACTGCTACACTAAATGTGGTGGTTTCGATAAACTCAACCACCGTAATGCATTACTTATTGGGACAGCCCCTTTTAATAAATCTTTTAACTAATTTTTAGATTAGAGAGAGATTTTACAAGATACGTCAAGTGTACCTTTTGTAGTGTCAAGATCAGCGTTGTCATACATTACTTCGAATGTTGTGTATGGAACGAATCCGCTGAGTTCTACACCAAAGAAGCATTTTTTGAAGTCAAATTTGTATTCTTCAAGACCTTTGTCATTTGTTTTTACAAATTTATCTTTCATAACAAAACCAGCTTTTGGAGCTACATTTCCTTCACCTACAGCGATAGAGTATTTAGCTTCAGCTGTGAGTGTTTTTTTAGCATAGTGTCCCTTGCGAACATATTCATCACGTGATACATCAAATGCTTTTGCAATTTCTTCAATCACATCTTTTCCATCTTTGTCTTCCCATTTTCGACCGTAAATGAAGTCAGTGATTTCAAGGTTTGCACCGAATGTAAGACCTGGTACCAAAGTTCCAGCATCAAAAGCACCAATCATAAGGTCACCGTATGTTACACCGTGTGCATAGTTGTTATCGTCAGTAGCAGACTGTGAAACTACGTGGAGAGCAACAGATGCACCGTTAGATGTTTTGATGCGATCATCAGCGATGCTACCATCCCACTGATTCAGGTATTTTACACCAGACCAAGACTGGATTTCGTTTTTGTTCCATCCAAAGAGAACAGCGGCTGTAGCATTGATTTTTTTAGAGTCTTTTGCAATACCTCCCCAAGCTGGAGTTTCCAAAGACATAGCTGCCTGTGGTTTTACATAGAATGTATCGTTGATGGCAAGTTCATAAGCAGCTTTTGCGAAGAATGCATCATCATTAAGGCTGTTTTCTGTGCTTTTCTTTCCAATTGTAAGGTTGTGAGCAACTCCTACGCTGAATGTAAGATTTGGTACAGCAAGAAGATCTGCCTGGATAGCTGTTGCGTAAACGTCTGTGTATTTATTACCATCTGGATCTAAGTTTGAACGGATATCAGCTTCAACTTTTACGATGTTATCAGCCTGGAAACCAATTGTAATACCCTGTGTAGCATTTTTACCAACATTGTAAATTTTCATGTTACGTCCATTTACATCTGTTAAATCCTGCCAAGGGTTAGAACCTTTAACAGCAACAACTGGAGTCATATCTCCAACCTGTGTATCACCTGAAAGAATTCCTACCCAAGCTGGTCCAATGTGGAGTAAAGCTTTGTCAACGCGTGGAGTGATATTTTTTACTCCCTGGTCTTTTGCAATACCGTTAATCATACTTCCAGCAGGATTGCTATAGTTTTCAGAAGTTACAACAATTTCTCCCCATACATTAGCATTTGATTCAGTAGCTTTTGTTCCGTGTTCAAACAACTGAAGTTTCATGCTTGTGTCTGTTTCATTCTTGAAACCAGTTTTGTTATCATCCAGGTTAACACCCCATGTTACTTTTGCGTTACCTGTAAATTCAACAACTGCAACGTTTGCAACTGGATCTGCAAACATAGCTGTTGCCATTGCCAAAGCAGCAACGATTGATACGATTTTTTTCATTAAAAAAATCCTCCCTTTAAATCGAAATCTTTGGAGCCACAAAAACCCCTTAAAATCAAAAAAAGAACAAGAATTTTAATTTTTTTTTGCCGAAAAATGCTGTTCATTTACATACATAGGTTGAGGGGAAAAATGTAATTATATAGAGGAAAAGTGATGAAAGAGGTAATTCAGAAGTGCAGGGAGCTGGGATCGGAAGTTTTTAGGATTTATAAGAAGCTTGTATTTGAAAGAAAGGAATTTGAAGTATCAAAGGAATTTTTGCTAAGTGGAACAAGTATCGCGGCCAGTTATACGCTGATTCACCCACGTTTAGCCCGTATAAAACTTGATGAAACACGTTATTGGATTTCTTTATTGAAGAAAACACGTTATCTTTATCCGGCTGAATACCAAAGATTGATGGCTAAATGTAATGAAATAGAAGCCTGTCTGGATGCATAAAATCCAATACTCCATTATCTCTAGTGATTTAACAAACCAATTTTTATAACTCAAAAATAAAATTATTTTAAAAATAAAACTTGACGATTGTAAATCGTAGTGTTAGTATTAAAATAATGAAAACTTCTACGTAAAAGACCGTTGGTCTGTAGGGTTTCTAAAAAAAAAGGAGGATTTTTTTAAAATGAAAAAAATCGTATCAATCGTTGCTGCACTGGCAATGGCAACAGCTATGTTCGCTGATCCAGAAGCCGTATCAAGCATCGCAAAATTTGACGGAGACGCTTCTGTAACTTGGGGTGTAGACCTTGATAGCGGAAAAACTGGTTTCAAAAATGCTGTTGGTGGTGGACTTCGCCTTGTTCTTATGAATGAAGGAACAAAAGCTACATCTTCAGACGCAACAGTTTGGGGCGAAATTGAAATCAAAGCTAAAGGTGTTGGTTTCAATATCGATATGGGCAAAAAGATGGAAGGAACAACAGCTCCAGGTTACGATGGCGGAATGGATGCTACAATGTCTGTAGAAAAAGCTCTGCTTCACATTGGTCCAGCTTGGATTGGAATTAAAAAGGGCGATACAAAGGTTGGAGATATTTCACCTGTACTCGCAGTTAAATCTTCAAATCCATGGGAAGATAATGCTGGTTACAAAGTAAACGCTGTTGGTGTAAACGCTGAACATGGTATTACAATTGGTTTCCAGGCTGACGGTATCGTAAAAGTTGAAGCTGATATCCGCTCAAATGAAGGATACACAGACGAATATGCAACAGCTATCCAGGCTGACCTCTTGGCTGTACCAAACCTCACATTCAGTGTTGGTGTTGCTCACAATCTTACAGTAGGACACAAAAACTGGGAAACTGGTCTTAATGACGATGCTCTCTTTGCTAAAGCTGCTTACGAACTTTCTATCAACGACACATTCTACGTAAAACCACAGGTTGGTGTATCTCTTGAAACACCACCAATGACAATTACAGCTTATGGTATACCATATGGAGCAAAAGATTCTAAAAAACTCGTAGCAATGGGTGCTGTTTTGTTCGGATGGAACAAAAATGAAAACCAGGGTTGGAACGGTATTTGGGGAAATCCTAAATACACAGCTAACAACCGTTCAAATGGTGCTTCTGTAGCTATTTATGTAACAAACCAGTCAGCAAAAGTGGAAGAAGGTACAGGTGTATCAACAAACGGAAAACTTATTGCTGGTGTATGGGATGCTGCAACATTGATTCCAAACCTTACATTCGGTGCTAACTTCGAAGTAGAAAACCTTATTTCTAATCTTAAACTTACAGACAAAGATGGAGATGAACTTTTCGAAGAAACTGCTAAAGACATGGAGAAAGACCGTGACTTTGTAATGTACAAGGCAGGTGTAAAAAACTATGCAACAAAAACACTCACAGCTGAAGTTAAATATGACATCGCTGTAGGTGATGGAAAAGTAACTCCAAAAGCTGGTGTTAAAGTTGCTGACAAATTCATCAAAGAAGAAGCAGACAAACTTGCTGAATACAAATTTGATGTAAAACAGGTATCTCTTGGTGTTGACTTCACAGGTTTCGTTCCATACACAGACTTCTCTGTTGTATATGATAATGCAGACCTCGACACAAAAAAAGGTACTCTTGACCTTACATGTAAAATCCACTTCTAATCTAAAGATTAGCTAAAAGATTAAACAAAAAAGGAGACTCTTCGGAGCCTCCTTTTTGTTTTTATGGGATTATCCAATAAGTTTCATTACGGTGGTTGAGTTTACTGTCCCTGAGCCCTTCGACAGGCTCAGGAACCACCTGCCGAAGGACTCAATGAGAGCTACACTCATTACTTTAGGGACATCCCTTTTTTTGTTTATTTACCTGATTCGTATTTAGCTAGTTTATTTTCAAGTTCCTTTATTTTGGCTTCGTAAGTTTTTATGGCTTCAGCTTTTCCTTCTTTACGTCCTTCTTCCCGGCCTTCTTGCCAACCTTCTTCCTTGCCACGAGCATGTCCCTCTGCTAGCCCCTGTTCAAGGCCTTCTTCACGAGCTATTTTTAATTCTGATGCAATATGCGTTTTCCAGATATATCTTTTGTTGGTAAGAAAATCGTACATTCTAGTTTTCACCTCAGAAAAATGAACCAGCAAAAAAT